>DITC01000046.1:0-1038 GCA_002422685.1 Thauera sp. UBA6194
AGCCGCCCCAGCCGCCCCAGCCGCCGATCGCGGCGCACCGCCGCAGCACAAGCACACCATGAACCCGAACTTCATTCACGCGCACGACGCGCCACGACCGGGCTCGCCCGCAGTCGCGGCCCCAGCGGCCGGCTCGCCCTTCGGCGAGCGTCGCTACAACGCCTGGAACGATTACGTGAAGCGCCGCTACGGCGGGCGCGTGCAGAAGGTGTCGGTGGCGGCCGGCTTTACCTGCCCGAATCGCGACGGCTCGCTCGGGACCGGCGGCTGCACCTTCTGCAACAACGCCGGCTTCACGCCCGGCTACCTCGACCGGCGCGAGGGCATCGCGGCGCAGATCGACACCGGGCTGCGCTTTCTCGATCGGCGCTATCCCGGCACCGGGCGTTTCATCGCCTACTTCCAGAGCTATACCAACACCTACGGCGACTTCGCGCGCCTGCGTGAAAGCTACGAGGCCGCGCTCGCGCATCCGCGCATCGAAGGCCTGGCCATCGGCACCCGGCCCGATTGTCTGCCGGAGGAGGTGCTGGCCTACCTCGCCGAGCTCGCGCGCGAGCGCATCGTCGAGCTCGAGGTCGGGATCGAATCCTGTGACGACGCGGTGCTGCGGCGGGTGAATCGCGGCCACGACTTCGCCTGCAGCGTGGATGCGCTGCAGCGCGCGGCGGCGCATGGGCTGGAGGTAACGGCGCACCTCATCCTCGGCCTGCCGGGGGAGACGCGCGCGGGCATGCTCGAGGCGGCGGAGCGCCTGTCCGCGCTACCGGTCAAGGCGCTCAAGCTGCATCAACTGCAGCTCGTGCGCGGCACCGCGATGGCGCGCGACTGGCAGCGCGACCCGGCGTCCGTGCCCCTGTTCGACGAGGCGGCCTACATCGAGCTGCTCGCCGATTTCGTCGAGCGCCTGTCGCCGCGCATTCTGCTCCAGCGCCTGGGCAGCGAGGTGCCGCCTGCGCTCAAGCTGGCGCCGCACTGGAACATGCGCCTGTCCGAACTCGCACCGCGGCTCAGTGCCGAACTGGCACGGCGTGACAG
>DITC01000046.1:1194-2350 GCA_002422685.1 Thauera sp. UBA6194
TCGTAGCGTTCGTTCCGCAACATGGTGCCCATGGGTTCGAAATCGCGCAGCATGTTCTTGAAGGCCTGCTGACGTTTGGTGACGGGCTGGTCCGGGTGCGTGTCGGCGACCTCGCCGGAGCAGGCGCCAAGAACGAGTGTGCTCAGCACGATGGTGGCGAGGCGAGTCGAGCGCTTGGTGTGGTTCATTGAAGGTGGCGGCGTGCTGGAGAAATGAAAAGCGGGCAGGGGGGCAGAAGCAGGGTGCGACGCGTGTTAAGGGCGGGGTGATCGGATAAAGTTCCCGCCCAAGGTGCCAAGCCTTCCGCTGCGCACTCTGCTGCAGAACTTCGCTGCCGCAGCCCGACGCCGCGCTGTTCAAGACCTGCGTGCCGCGCTAGGGTTGCGCCATGAACACGCCCGAGCTCAACTCCCGGCGCTTCGCGCCCACCACCGGCTTGCCCGGCCTCGATGCCGTGCTGAGCGGCGTTGCGCCGGGCGACAACATCGTCTGGCAGATCCAGGCGCTGGAAGACTATCGCGCCCTGGTCGTGCCTTATGCGGCGGCCGCGCGCGCCCAGCAGCGCCGGCTGATCTACTTCCGCTTCGCCTCGCACGCCGAACTGCTCGGCCCGGACGACGGCGCCGAGATCCATCACCCCCGCCCGCGCGACGGCTTCGATGCCTTCGTCGATCAGGTCCATTCGGTGATCGAAGCCGCGGGGCCGGAGACGCTCTACATCTTCGACTGCCTCTCCGAGCTCGCCGACATCTGGCAGTCGGACCGCATGCTGGGCAACTTCTTCCGCCTGACCTGNNGGCATGGACCTGATCACCGACACCACGCAATACCTGCTCGACGTGTTCCGCTGCCGCGGCCGTCTGTACATCCGGCCGATCAAGGTGCAGCACCGCTCGGCCGGGGTCATGAACCTGATCCACGCCTGGGAGGCGGGCGATCGCTTCAGGCCGGTGGCCGACAGCGGCACGGTGGCGGAGATTCTCGTCGACTCGCAGTGGCCGGGCCTGGAGGACGGCCAGATCGTGAGCCACTGGCAGCGCCTGTTCGACGCGGCGCGTGCGTATCTCGAGCGCCGCAGCCGCGACGCGGGCGATGCCGCCGCCGAGCGGGCGTGCTTCAGCCGGCTCGCGCACCTGCTGTTTCCCGAGGAGCCGGG
>DITC01000046.1:2405-2908 GCA_002422685.1 Thauera sp. UBA6194
GTCTTCGACAGCTTCTTCGTGCTCAACGGCTTGTGGTGGATCCGCCGCCGCCAGCGCGAAGCGGACGGCTTTCTGACCGGGCTCGACGGCGAGGAGGGCGCCCGCGCGCGCATCCTGCGCGGCAGCTTCCCGGCGGCGACCGTGCGCCAGTTCGAGGCCATGCTCGACTATTTCGGCGAGTGGCCGTTCATCGTGCGCTCGAGCTCCCGGCTCGAGGACCGCTACGGCAATGCCTTCGCCGGCCAGTACGAGAGCGTGTTCTGTGTGAACCAGGGCCCGCGTGAAAAGCGCCTCGCCGACCTGCTCGATGCGGTGCGCCAGGTGTATGCGAGCACGCTGTCCGACGAGGCGCTGCGCTACCGCCAGCGCCGTGGTCTGCTCGACGAGCACGAGCAGATGGCGCTCTTGATCATGCGCGTGTCGGGCACCGCGGGCGGGCGCTACTTCCACCCCCACGCGGCGGGTGTCGGCCTGTCGGTGAATCCGTATCCGTGGAACCCGAA
>DITC01000046.1:2978-7630 GCA_002422685.1 Thauera sp. UBA6194
AACAAGGTGGTGACCGGGCCCTTTGCCGAGCTCGTGCGCGGGCAGGCGGATTTTCCGCATGCGCTGTTCACCACGCGAGAGGCGGACGATCGCCCGGCCTTCCTGACCTTCGACGGCCTGATCGCCGACACCGACTTCGTTGCCGACGTGCGTGCCGTGCTCGCAGCGCTGCACGCGGCATATGCGCATCCGGTCGAGATCGAGTTCGCGCTCAACTTCACCGCGACGGGCGACTATCGGATCAATCTCCTGCAATGTCGGCCGATGCAGGTGCGCAGCGTGGAGGGCGCGCCCGGTGAGGCGCCACCGGCCGCGCTCGCGCGCGTCGTCGAGGCCAGGGGGGCGGTGATCGGGCCGAGCCGCGTCATCCGTCCCGATCGGCTGATCTACGTCCGGCCCGGCGCCTATGCCGCGCTCAGCGCCTCGCAACGTATCGACGTGGCGCGCGTGCTCGGCCGGCTCAACGCGCTCGCCGGCGAGCACTGCCTGCTCGTGATGGGCCCGGGGCGCTGGGGCTCGAGCGACGCCTTCCTCGGCGTCCCGGTGCGGTTCTCCGAAATCAACCATGTCGCGGCGCTGTGCGAGATCGTGGCGATGCACGAGCACCTGGTGCCGGACGTGTCCTTGGGTACGCATTTTCTCAACGAGCTGATCGAGGCCGACGTGCTGTATTTCGCGCTCTTTCCGAAGCTGGCCGGCAACAGCCTGGACGAGGCCTGGATCCTGCGCTGGCCCAACCGTCTCGCCGAGCTGCTGCCGGGCGACGCCGCCTGGGCCGACGTGCTGCATGTGGCCGATCCGGTCGGTGAGGCGTTGACCCTGTATGCCGACGCCCCGGGGCAGCGCCTGAGCGTATGCGTGCAGTCGGCGCGCGCTTGATTCACTTCAAACCCTGTTTGCTCGCGGGCAGGTAGCATTCGTCGGGTTCATCCGGTCCTGTGGAGTCATTCATGCGTAAATCCCTTGTTCTCGCCGCCGTCCTTGCAGCTTGTACGGTGTCCTTCCCGGTGTCGGCGCTCGCCGATGGCGCGCCGCGCCTCAAGAGCGAGGCCGAAAAGTCGCCACGACCCGCTGATCAGGCCCTTCGAGACGCGATGACGGCGCTGCGCGAGCTGCTCGCGGCGCAGGTGGCCGATGGCGGCGTCGAGAAGCTGAGCGACGATGAGCACGTGGCGCTCGCCGACGAGATCGACCGCCGGGTGGCGGCAGTGGTTGCGGGGCGCGACTTTCACAGCCGGGAGGGGCGCCATCTGCAGTGGATGCTGGGTGACATCTCCGACGGCGCCGACCTGATGCGCACGGCGCCGCGCGCGCAGGCAAAGCGGCTCGGGCTGCTGCGCGTGGTCGAGACGCTCAACTACTACGGGCGCGAATACGATCATCCGGGCTGGACGCCGCTCCACCCCTGAGTGCCGCGCCGCCGCCGGTCAGCAGACGCAAGAAAGCCGCCACAGCCTCACGGCCGTGGCGGCTTTTTCTTGGGCTGATCGCTGCGATCAGAAGCCGATGACTTTGCGGTCGGCCTGCAGCAGCGAGGCCCCCATGTCCGCCGGCTTGGCCGGGGTGATGCCGTCCTTGAGCGCGTCGGGCGTGTTGCCCGAGTTCGGCAGGTAGAGCGCGCACACCGAGGCGGTCGCGCCCTTCTTCATCGCGGCGTCGAGCAGCTGCGCCGGCGTGACGTCGATGGGCTTGAGCGCATCGCCGCCCGCGTTCTTGAGCGCCAGATCGCCCGCGTGGTCGCACAGCAGGATGTCAACCTGCGCGCCCTGTTCCTGCATCTGGTTCGCGAGCACCATGGCCATGCCCTGCGTCATTGGGCTGGCCGAATTGAGCACCACGCTCACCGCCTGGCGGTCGGCGGCGAATGCTGCGGAAGAGGCGAGGGCGAGGGTGAGGACTGCGAGGGTTTTCTTCATGGTCACTCCTTGGTGAAAAACGAAAGACTTTCGGGGTTCGTGTCGTCAGGCCAGGCGCGCGCGCGAGCGCTGTCGCGCCTTGCTTGGCGACGCTCGTCAGCGCGGCAGCGTGGGTGCACCGGTTCGGCTGCCCGGCCTGCGCTCGCGGCGATGGCTCATGTCGGTGATGAAGGCGTCGCGACTGTATTGCAGGCGCGACGCGTAGCGGGTGCGCAACTCGCCCAGGGTCGCGACCTGTCGGCCGCGGATCGGATGGGCGGGAAAGACCAGGGTCTGCTCGGGCAGGGTGAAGAGGCGGCGCGTGAGCGTGTCGAACATCGCACCCGGATCCGCTTCGCTGTCGCCGACGCCGCAACTGCCCACGTCGAAAGCGTCGCCACAGAACAGGCGGTCGCGCCACAGATAGCTCAGGCAGCCGGGCGTGTGGCCCGGGGTGCTGAGCACGCGAACGACCTCGTTGCCGAACACCAATCGGCTGCCGTGCGCCGCCCGATGCACCGCGCGCCCACAACCGGCAGGCAGCGCCGCGGACTCGCCCACCACCAGCTGTGCGCTGGTGCGATCGCACAGCGGGCTGCAGTCGGCCGCGTCGACCTGATGCACGTGCGTACGCAGTACGTGACACAGGCGCAGGTTGCGCTCGGTGAGCAGGGCGAGCACGAGCTCGGTCTGGCGCGGAGGCGGATCGATGACGATCGCTTCCTGTTCGTCCAGATCGGCGAGCAGGTATCCGATCAGATTCGAGTCGGGGCTGTGCAGGGGGTGGAAGTACATGGCGCGTATGGCCGGCTCGCGCCGGCCGTGCTCGTTCAGGCCGCTTTGCGCAGGCTCATCACCCACTCGGTCATCTTGCGGTTGGCTTCCGGCATCGGAGCCTCCAGGAAGCTGATCACGTAGCGGTCGGGCAGTTCGGCGAAGCCGATCGAGCGCGGGCGCACGGCCATCATGACGGGATCGGGCAGTTTGACGCCGAAGCAGAAGATGAGGTTCTTCGCCGCCAGGATGTCGGGGCGTATTTCGCCACCGATGAGCTGGGTGTGGCTCAGGTGGTCGAACACGGCGATCAGGCGCACCGTCGGGTCGGCCTCGGCCTTGGCTTCGATGGCCTTGAGCAGCTCGTCGAGGTGCGCATGTTCGGTCTCGTCCTTGCCCAGCTCGAGCACGTGGATCGGGTACTTGTCGGCGAGAAGCTTGTTTTGCATGGATTGCTCCGTGAAAGTTTGGATGGACGATTCGGCGTGGGCGTCACGACACCCTGCATACAGGAATCGTGCCAGGCCGATGCACCGCCTTCATTCTGCTCGAATACGCCGCATGCAGGGTGTCGCAGCAGGTGCGGCTGCCGATTCGGGCTGTCATGGCTGCCACCTTGGCAGTGAGGTGCGTCGATGTGGCGGTCGGGCGCTGCGCTATGCGTGACCGTGGCCGTGCCGGTGTGTGTGTCCATGCTCCTGCGACGGATCGACCACGGGCGGCTTGACCATGCCGGACAGGTAGTCGCGTACGGCCTGCCCCGGGTCGGTCTCGCCGGTGATGACGACCTCGATGCCGCGGGTGGCGAAGCGCTGCACGAAGCCGCCCCCGGCGCCTGCGGTGATGACGACGTCCATGGCGAACAGGGGGTGATCCAGCCCACGGTACTCGGCCATGGACATCTCCCGGGGCAGGTCCAGCCGTTCGAGCTCTGTCACCTGGGCGGGGTCGGAGACGTCGAAGACGATGAAGCGGCGTGCCTTGCCGGCGTGCGAGGTCACGGTGCGGAAGTTCTGGCTGCTGACGGCGATTTTCATGGCGAACTCGTTGAATGTGTGGGGGAGGCCCGGTCGGGGGATGTCCGATTCACATCAAGTTCCGTGCCAGGCCGTGGCGGGCCGCACGCCCCGCCCGAGGAGGGGCGTGCGCATGACTTTGCGCAGGTTTCGCCCGTGGCTGGAGCCTTGTGGCATGTAAGTTGCATCGGAAAGCGCGGGGTGCAAGCTCGGCGCTCGGGGCTTCGTGAAACGGTTTCGCTAACTGAGCAGGATCAAGAAAAACCTTATCGCTTCGTGCTTATACTTTATCCGGCTGCAAGGTACGGTCCAGAAAAAGAGGCGCTCGTCATGGCAACACGCAAATACCAGCAGATGTCCGTGCTCATCATGAGCACGACGGCGTTCACGATGTGTTTCGCGGCGTGGATGCTGTTTGCGGTGATCGGCATTCCGATCAAGGAAGTGCTCTCGCTCAACGAGACCCAGTTCGGTCTGCTGGCGGCGACGCCGGTGCTGACCGGTTCGCTGGTGCGTCTGCCGCTGGGGATGATGACCGACAAGTACGGTGGCCGGATCGTCTTCTTCATCCTGATGCTGTGCACGGTGCTGCCGATCTACATGATCGGTCACGCCACCGAATACTGGCAGTTCCTGGTGGCGGGCCTGTTCGTGGGTCTGGCCGGGGGCTCGTTCTCGGTGGGCATCGCGTACTGCGCACGCTGGTTCGAGCGCCAGAACCAGGGTTTTGCGATGGGCGTGTTCGGCGCGGGCAACTCCGGCGCGGCGCTCACCAAGCTGGTGGCGCCCACGCTGGTGGTGATGTTCGGCTGGGCGGCGGTGCCGCAGATGTACGCGATCGCGATGGCGGTGACGGCGATCGCGTTCTGGTTCTTCACCTACGACGACCCCTCGCACCGGGTGCATTCCTCGGTGACCTTCCGCGACCAGCTGCGCGTGCTCAAGGATCCGCGCGTGTGGAAGTACT
>DITC01000022.1 GCA_002422685.1 Thauera sp. UBA6194
ATAGAGATCGCGGCAAAACGGTCAACAGGAAAATACACAAAGATCTCGACGGCCCGCACACTTTACCCGTCAGCAACGCTTGTCGAGCCACACCCCTATCGACGCAAGAGATCGATAAAAATCAGTGGAACTCAGGCGCAAACGCTCTATACGCCAACCAGCCACATCAACACCCTGGGCGCAAAAAAGCCAATCACCGTCGAGTGATTGGCTTTAATGACTTTTTTGGTTGCGGGGGCAGGATTTGAACCTGCGACCTTCGGGTTATGAGCCCGACGAGCTGCCAGACTGCTCCACCCCGCGTCGGAGAAACGAAACTATAAACAAGACCTGGCGATAAGGCAAGAACTTTTTGCGCAGATCAACACAACTCAACTCATGGTTGGCGCGGCCGGCACACCGTGGCCACATCCCGCAACTTTCCTCGTCGAGCACCTGGCGCATGGCCCGTGACGGACTCTGCGACAACGACCACGCACTTCGACTCGCGCCTGCGGTACAGGCCCAGCGCAAGCCCCGCAGAAAATCAACAAGGGGTCGCATCACTGCAACCCCTTGTTTTTACTGGTGCCGGCAATAGGAATCGAACCCACGACCTTCTGATTACAAATCACATTCTCGACCTCTTTGGGAAGCATAGACATCCAACGACAGAAATAGCCAAAACCCTTGCAAACACTGGCTTTCAGGCATATTCTCGAGACTCAGAAGCATAGACATCCGACGATCCGCATCAGCTCGATTCGTTCCCCAGTCGTTCCCCGATCGTTCCCCAGAGGTTCCAGACATGCCCCGCCAGCGCCTCACCCTGCCCCGCATCGCTGCCTTCAAGCCTGAGAAGGAAAGTTTTCTCTGGGACGAGGACATGCCGCGCCTCGCGGTGCGGGCGCGTCCGTCGGGCTCGAAGACGTTCATCTTCAAGGGCACGCTCGACGGCAAGGAGATCAAGGTCACCATCGGCAGTACCGACACATGGACAATCGAGGCAGCGCGCGAGCAGGCGCGGCTCTACCAGCGGCAGATCGACGATGGCAAGGATCCGCGGGACGTGATCCGCGAGCAGCGCGAAGCAGAGGAGGCCGCGAAGGAGGCCGCCCAGGCTGCAGCAGCGGCCGCACGCGCCGAGATCGAGCGCGCCCAGCGTTACACCCTTCGCGCGCTCTGCGACGCCTACACGGCCGCACTCGAGCGGGCAGGCAAGGCGAAGAGCGCAGCATCGACACGTTCCGCGTTCAAGTGCCACGTCGACGCCGAGACCGCGAGCACGCCGGCGAAGGACGTGACCGCCCACCAGCTGGCCGCCCTGGTGCGCAAGGTGCGCGAGGCAGGCAAGGAGCGCGCCGCCGGGATCCTGCGTAGCTACTTGTCGGCAGCGTTCAACGCGGCCAAGCGCGCCCCCTTCGATTCCGCCCTTCCTGCAGACCTGATCCCGTTCGCCATCGAGCACAACCCCGTCGACGCGATCCCGGCAATCGCGGTGCAGCGTGGTGACCGCACCCTGAGCCCCGCCGAGCTCCGCACCTACCTCGGCCACATCCTGCGCGTCGGACAGGCGGATTCAGCCGGCCCCGACCTGGCCGACGTGGCTCTGCTGCTGGCGCTGCTGGCAGGCGGGCAGCGCATCGCCCAGTTGCTGCGTGCCAAGGTCTCCGACTTCGACGAGGAGGCCGGCACGCTGCGGCTGTGGGATGGCAAGGGCAAGCGCCGCACCGCCCGCGAACACGTTCTCCCCCTCGCGCCTCGCGCGGTCGAGCTGGTCACGTCGCTGGCCCGCCGCACGCAAGCACTCGGCGGCGAGCAATGGCTGTTCGCATCGTGGAAGGACACGAGGATGGCGGACGAAACCCCGGGCAAGCGCGCCGCCGAGATCTGCGAGGCGATGGGCTGCGAGTCGTTCAACCTGCGCGACATCCGCCGGACCGTCGAGACCATGCTCGCCGGGCTGGGCATCAGCAAGGACACCCGCGCGCAGTTGCTCTCCCATGGCATCAGCGGCGTGCAAGCGGCCCACTACGACCGGCATGAGTACATCGAGGAGAAGCGCGCCGCGCTGGTGGCGTGGGAGAACCGATTGATGGGGGTGGTCCGCGGCGAGAAGACACCATCGAACGTGCGGCAGTTGCGCGCAGCCTAGTCCCCAGGCTCAAACTACCTCACGCCAAGCGCGTCACCCAATACGCCTCGGACACAATTGCGATCCCCGCGCCTTCCTCGCAATACTGCGCCGCCTTCGCGATCTTGGTGCCGAAGCTCGAATGACGCCAGAAATCTGAGCCCACGGAACCGATCACCAGATAGTTGAGCTTCTTGGTGACGCCCTTGGCCGGCTCGCCACCGCGCGCGAGCACAGCCTCGTGGCAGTCCGCCCGCGAACCGAACTCAAACACGCCGGTGAAGCAGAAGCTGCGACCCGGATAGAGAATCTCGGGCGCCGGCGCGGTCAGCGGCAAGGTGCTGGGAGCCGGCGCAGCCCCCACGCCAGCAGGGGCAGCAATCTGCATCAGCAGGCCGAGCAGTTCCCCGGCTTCGTCCGGGTCGAGCACCCCGTCGGCCAGCATGGCGCGCAGCCGGTCGTAAAGCACGCTGGCAGGCCAGGTATCGAGGCACTCCATGTTCCCGTGCAGCCACGCGAGGATGCCGTCGGCCTCATGCTGCTCGACCTTCCCGTCCAGTAGCGCCCCCTTTGCGAGGCCGATCAACTCGTCGATCTGCCGTTTCACGATGCGATCGGCGTGAATGCCCCGCAGCGCGTAGTCGTTGGGTTCCCGAGCCATACAGCCTCCAAGTCTATGACGTATGGAAAAGGTATCACGGTAGCGTCATCGCGCATAGGCGAACCGCGGACCCGTTGCGCCCTGCCCTGTCGTGACCTGTCAAGGGCCTGAACAAGCGCGACGAGACAAAACGCGCCCGCCCCCTGCATCATCGGCCCTGCCTTAGACCCCAGAGCCATAACGCGATGCACGAACCCGAGTTCCAGGAAATATTCAACGGTGCCGACCTGCCCGCCGCGGTGATCAGCGCGAAGACGGGTGCCGCGCTGCTCGACGTGTCGGAGCGGCAGTGGCATCGACTGGTCGCGCGCGGTCTGCTGCCCCGCCCGATCAAGCTGGGGCGCAACACGCGCTGGCGCATGGCCGAGGTCGAGGCAGCACTCGAATCCATTCCACCGAGCGAGGCCTGATGTGACCCCACAAAAAGGAAACGCTCACCGAGGCCTGGCCGCCAAGGTGAGCGCAAATGCAAAGCAATGTGACGTTGCGGATGTGAGCCTACCTCACATCGAAGAAGCGATCTACCCCGATGTGTTCGCCGAGACCGCCCTCGCCTTCGCAATGCTGGCCATGGGCGAGCACGGTGTGATCGACGACATGCACGCCGCCTCGGAGCTCCAGGCGATGGGCTGGCCTGTTCGCGTGTGGGACATCGAGTGCTCCGACGGCATCCGCCCGATTCCGCTCTGGGCCTTGCGTGAGTGGCTCGAGGATCGGCCGCGCGGCTGCTTCGATGAGTGGCTGCAGCGGTTCGACGACGCCTTCACCGAGATCCGCCTGCAGGCGCGAGGCAAAGACCGCGCCGCCCTCGAGTTGATCGACTGGTTCATTGAAGACCCCGCCAACCGGACCAGCGCAGCGCGCCGCGCCCTGCCGTCGTCCACCGAATACGCTGCCATCGCGGCCCGCACTCTGAAGGAAAAGAACAATGGCTCTTGGCACTGACGACAAGATGCCCCGTGGCACGGTGGATGAGTTCAACAACCTTCGCCCGCTACCTGGCGCACCTGCCCCCGCGCAACCGCAACCGGCCGCCGGCCCGTGGCAGCGCTTCCAGCCCCAGGCCCAGGCCCAGCAGCCCGCTACCCAAGCGGCGCCACCGGTTACCGACTGGTCGAAGTTCGTGCCCGATCAGCCTGCCGCCCCGCAGACCGATTGGGGACAGTTCGTACCCGATCAGCCGCGCGAGATGGGCATCATCAGCACGTTGGCGCAAGGCTTCCGCAACACCGGCCGCGCAGTCGGTGCAGCCGCCGACGTAGCACTCGACGATCGAGCAAGCGTGGTCGAGCGCGCGAACGCCCAGGCCGCCGCACCGAAGAACGAGAACCTGCGCGCCTTTGAAGGTGCGATCGAAAACCGCCGCGCCGCACTGGGCACCGACGACCCGGGTTTGCTGGATGCGCTGGGTGTGGTCGGCGGCGCGGTGCTCGCCCAGCCGAAGGGCGCCGGTTACGCGGTGCTCGAGCAGGCGCCGAACGCCGTGGCCGCCCTCGCCCCAGCTTGGGCAGGTGCGAAGCTGGGCGCCACCGCAGGCGCAGCTATTCCGCTGCCGGGCGCAGCACCCGCGCTCGGTGTGGTCGGCGGCCTGGCTGGCCTGTTCTTGGGTAACACCGCGCTCGAGGTCGGGCACAAGGCTATGGAAAAGGCGACCGACGGCCAGTTCACCGCCGCCGAGCGCGAGACCGCATTCGTCGAAGGCGGAACGAAGGCTGCCACGATCACCGGCATCGATGCCGCGACGCTGGGCCTGTCGAAATGGATCATGGGTGCGACCTCTCGCGCCGTCGAGCGCGCCACCACGCGCGCCCTGACCGATGCCGGCGTCGATGTCGGCAACGAGGTGGCCGTGATGGCCGCCCGCCGATCGCCTGAGATGGTGAAGGCGGTGCGACAGGCACAAGAGGCAGCCATCGACACCACCGCCACGTTCGGCCGCAAGGCTGCCCGCGCTGGCGCAGCGCTCGGCCTCGAGACGATCGGTGAAGGCCTCGGCGAATACCTCGGCGAGCTCGCTGCAACGGGGAAGGCCGACGCGATCGACGCCGTGCTCGAGAGCGTGCTCAGCCTCGGCCAGTCGGGCGCAGAGGTCGCTTGGGGCGCATCGCGCAACGCCGCATCGATGGCCGCCGCCCGCCTCAACCCGGCCGCTGGTCCGAACAGCCGCGCCGCCATCGTCGCCTTGAACCAGCAGGCGCAGGGCAAGCTGCCACCGACTGAAGGCCCCCGCGCCGGCACGATGCAACAGGCTGCAGCAGCGGGGCAACTGGGCGGTGATTTGAATAACCAAGTGCCGACCGACTGGGCGCAGCAGATCGACGCGGCACTCGGCACCGCGCCCGCACAGCAAGAAGCGCAACCGATGGCGTCGCCCTGGCTCGATTACGAGCAGCAGGCACCGGCGACGGACTTGTCCGGATTCGTGCCCGATGCAGTCCCGGCCGGGTTCGTGCCGGACGCGAACCAGAACACCATCGAGACCTCCCCCGGCACCGCGCCGACCGCCACGACCAGCCCCGCGGCACCGAACGGCCAGCAGGATCAGCAGCAGGCCCCACGCCTCGTGCCGATGAAGGACGAGACCGCCGCAGCACGCCGCGCTGAAGTGGTCGCCAAGCGAACCGGCGTGCAGCACCTCGTGATTCCGCATCCGACCGTGGCCGGGCGCTTTGCTGTGGTGCCGGCCGACTCGCCGCTCGCCGCACCGACTGCCCAGACTGAGGGGCTCGACACTGCCGGCCTCTTCCAGACCCAGGTACCTATCCCGCTGAAGAACGCGCGCAACCTCGCCGGCATGATGTCGATGGCCGGCGGTGTCGAGCATGCCGTCGTGCCCGCCCCTACCGGTGATGGCTTCGGCGTGGCGCCCGTCGATCAACTTTCGCCCGCCCAGCTCCAGCAGTGGGCAGGCTTCCAACCCGGAACGCGGCGCGGTGCGGCCCGCCGCGTTCCAGGCCCGTCGGCCGCACCGACGGCAACGGCAACGCCCGCCCCCTCGGCGAGCACGACCAGCAGCACGGCCACCCCGATCGGGACGCCGGACGCTGGCCCCGAACTCGCCCAGGTGACCGGCGCGACGCCGCAAGCAGCACCAGCAGCACCCGCAGTCCCGGAAGGCGCGCAGGGTCTCAACACCGAGGCCCAGCGCGCTGCACCGGCCCTGCCCCAGATCGACAGCAACACCTTCACCTCTGCCGTGGGCAACGCCCAGAGCACGATCCGCCGCGAACGCTGGACGGTGGACGGCGGCCGACGCTTCGAAGGTCGGATCCGCGCTGAACTCGAGCGTGCAGGCGTGTCGGCGAACGCGGCCCAGGCGGTGATCGACCTCGCGAAGCAGCAGAGTCCGGGCGACGCATTCGTGACCGGTGACGCGCTGGCGCAGGCGGCGCGCACGCTGGGCGTGATCAGCTCCGCATCGAGGACGACAACGCCGCAGCAGGACAAGCCCACCACCACCACCACCACCCGCGCCATCGTTCCCGGCCAGACCGCCAAGGGCCGTGACGTGCTCCTCGCGCAGGTCGAGCAACTGAAGCAGCGCACCGCGCCCGCCGATCTGGTCAACGACTACAATGACCTGAAGGCCCGCATCGCCGACGCCCGCCGCCGCGCCGCCCTGAAGGCCACGAAGCGCACCGAGTCCGAGCGCCTCACCGAGTGGGCGGACAACCAAGATCGCGAACTCGAGCGCCTGCGCAACGAGATTGGGTTCGTAGAGCTGAAGGCCGGCACCGCGCGGTACAAGGTGCTCAACACGCCCGAGAACCTCGAGGTCTTCGCGCAGAAGCTGAAGAAGGCACCCGTCGGCCGATGGACGGTGACCGTCAAGCCTGAGGAGATTTACGACAATGTCGAAACCCGACCTGGCACAACCGAAGCCCAGCGTGAGACTGGCCGCAGTGCGGTGCGTGAGCTGGCCCGACGGGT
This sequence comes from Thauera sp. UBA6194, assembly GCA_002422685.1. GTDB lineage: Bacteria > Pseudomonadota > Gammaproteobacteria > Burkholderiales > Rhodocyclaceae > Thauera. The sequence goes on from DITC01000022.1 coordinate 6,705, forward strand.
CACGGCTCATCTACAGCGCCGAGGGAATCACCAAGATCGAGCCGCAATCGAGGTACTCGGCTCCCGCCTCTACGACGGATTCGCCGCCAACGGTGGCGTCGACCTCGTCGGCCAGCGAGTAACCAGCGCCGAAGACCTCGCCGTCTTGGCGCAGGTTTTCAGAGATCCCCGCTTCGAAACTTTTCGGGTCTTCTATACCGACCAGCAGGGCGTTGTCGTCGGTGAGGGCGCGTATTCGAGCCGCCTGCCCGCTGCTGTCAATCTGCCGAACGACTTCGACGCCCACATCCGCCGCGACATGGGGCGCTTCGGCGCGACCGGCTTCTGGGTGCTTCACAACCACCCGTCCGGCCGCGCCACCCCGTCACCGGCCGACGTCAATCTAACGAAGTGGATCGCCAGCAGCGTAAGCGGCTTCCGCGGTCACGTCGTGATCGATCACAACGAGTTCGCGACCATCGGCGGACAGGGCGCGGTGCAGGTCGTTCAGGCGCCGCAGCTCAACGGCACCGACTTCGGCAGCAAACCCGAGCTCGATCATCACATGCTCGGCAGCACGATCAACGGTGAGCGGGACGTCGTGCAGGCCGCCAAAGCGCTGCAGGTGAAGAACGGGCACGCGGCCCTGATCTTCCTACGCCGCGACCAGAAAGTGCAGCTCGTGATGGATGTGCCGATGGCGTTGCTCCAGGACACCAGCCGCGCCGCCCTTGGCAAGCTGCGTGCAGTCGTGCGGGCGTTTGCGCGCGAGTCCGGGGCCGGTGGCTGGCGCTTCCTTGTACTGCCCGACGGCGTCAGCCCGGAGCCGATGAAGCGGCTGGTGCTGGACAACATCTTCACCGACATCGTGTCCGCGGATGGCACGACCGCCGGCAACTTCGGCGCGGTCACCACTGGCGACTTCCTCGATTACAGCCCGCCGATTCGTCGCGTGAAGGAGGCCGACGAGCCCAGTCGCGCGCAGACCGACACAGCTGCCTTCCGCCGCTGGTTCGGCAACAGCCAAGCCATCGACGACAACGGCCAGCCGCTGGTGATGTACCACGGCACGAACAAAGACATCACCGCGTTCAAAGCCGGCCGCGGTGGCGGGGCAATCTGGTTCGCCACCGACCCCACGCTCGCGAACATGTTCGTCGCCGGCGGCCGCCAGCGCATGGCCGAGGGCAACCGCAAAGGCTCGGCGGTCTATCCGGTGTTCCTGTCGGTGCAGAACCCGCTCGACTTGGGCGACGCATCGCCCCAGGACAACAGCCCCTACTCGTACGTGCTGAAGGCCGCCGGCCTGCCCGCGAATTACGACGCGGTCGCAGAAATCGCCCGCCGCAACCTCGAAAGTGGGTATGCCGGCGTGAGCCCGTCGGCACAGGATCCGATCGCAACCCTGACCGAAACCTACATGGCCCGGTACAACCGGCTATCCGACATCCTCGATAACCCGGGGCTGATCGAGGTACTGCAGGAAGCCGGCTTCGATGGGATCAAGATGCAGGAACAGGGCGTGACCACCTTCGCGGTGTTCAGGCCCGAGCAGATCAAGAGCGCCACCGGCAACGCTGGCACCTTCGATCCGGCCGATCCGTCGATCGTGCGCGAGGACACCGCCGACCCGTACAACACCATCGAGACCCGCCCGAACACGACCGAGGCCCAGCTCGACACCGGCCGCGCCGCCCTCGCCGACGTGCAGCGGCGCATTCTCAGTCTTCGCGGCCAGCGGATCGGCGCGGCGGTGCTGGGCTCGCGCCTGGCCGCTGACCTCGCCACCACCGGCGGCGCGCAACTGATCGGCCAAGAGGTGCGCGACGCGAGCGACCTGGCGGTGTTGGGGCAGATCTTCAGAGATCCCCGCTTCGAGACCTGGCGAGCCATTTTCGTGAAGGACGGGAAGATTGTTGGTGAGCACGCTTACAGCTCGCGCCTGCCCTCCTCGGTGCTCATGCCGCGCGGCATCGATCAGTGGCTCAAGACCCAATCGGAGAAATACGGCGCGGACGCCGTATTCACACTACATAATCACCCGAACGGCACCGCAAGGCCATCGGACGGCGACATGCACTTCGCGGCCCGACTGCGTCGTGAAGTTCCGAACTGGAAGGGCGAGATCATCATCGACAGCTCGGAATATGCCGTACTCACCGGCCTCGGTGTGCCGTCTGAGAGCTCCGAGAGCATGAGCGTGCGCGACCTGGCCGAATACGGCGCGACGGTAACCTTTGCCCCGCGCCTGGCTTCGGTCGACTTCAACTCTTCCCCCGAGCTCGAACACCGCCTCCTCGGCCTGCCGATCGGCGACCCGGCGAACATCGCGAAACTGGGCAAGGCCCTGCAGATTCCGGGCGGGCATGCCGCGATGATCGTGACCAGCGAGGGCAAGGTGCAGGCCCTGCTCGACGTTCCTGTCGCGCCCTTGCTCGACACCAAGTCGAAGCTGGGCCGCGCGAAGATCATGGCCATGGTCCGCCGAATCTCCCGTGCAACCGGCGGCGAGTCGCGGTTCCTCGTGGTGCCCAAGGGCGCGAAACTCGACCGCTGGTTTGTGCGCCAAGGCATCTTCCAGGACGTGGTGAGCGAGACCGGCACATCGATGTTGGCCGCCGTGCGCAAGTGGAACGGCGACCCGAATTGGTTCCCGATGGACCAGATCGGGCGCAACGCCGGCCGCAGCGCCCGCCTGCTGTACGAGCCCGCCGCTGGCTACGACGCCGCGGAGCCCGGCACGCGCCGCAGCCGCGCCGCCGAGCCGCAGCAGACCGAGGCGATCGAGGACTTCACGCCCGAGCGCGCCACCGTCGGCGAGTGGATCGCGCACCAGCTCAAGCAGAACAGGGGCTGGGCGATGGGTGCGCTGACGCGTGACCAGCTCGCCGACATTTATGGCGCCAGCATGCCGGCAGTTGAGCAGTTCGACCGCACCGTGCAAGCGATGGACCTCGTTCGGAATCGCATGATGGAACAGGCCGACGCACTGGTCGAGCGCTGGCGGAAATTGCCCAGCAAGGAGGCCGACCGCCTCGCCGACGTGATGCACGCGGCCACCCTGGCGCAGTTCGACCCGGCCGAGATGAACGCGACCACGCCCGAGGAACAGCAGATCGCGGCCGACTTCGATGCGCTGTCGATGCCCGCTCAAGCGGTGTATCGCGACGTTCGCGACCAGTACCGTGACACCCTGATCGCGGTCCGCGATAGCCTCGCCAGCCGCGCCGAACGCACAGGCAGCACCGGGCGGGCCATCGCCGACGAGATCCGGCTCAAGTTCGACCGCTACCTTAGCGAAGGGCCTTACTTCAGCCTGGCCCGCTTCGGCGACTTCATCCTGATCGCCGACCGTGACGGGGAGCGTGTAGTCGAGGCGTTCGAGAGCTCACTGCAGCGTGAGAAGCGCGCCCGCGGACTGCGCGCCCAGGGCTTCCAGGTGAAGCTGACCGCGAAGCAGCAGTACAGCGCGACCAAGGACGGCGCGGCCGGCTCCTTCATCGGCGACGTACTCGAGAAAGTCGATGCGCTCGACATGGACGGCGAGCAAAAATCGGCACTCATGGACCAGTTGAATCAGCTGGCCATTTCCGCCTTGCCGGACGCGAGCTATCGCAAGCACTTCGCGCACCGCAAGGGCACGCCGGGCTTTTCCAACGATGCGATGCGCGCCTTCGCCTCGTCGCAAATGCACGCAGCCCACCACCTGGCGCGGATCAAGCACGCCGACGAGCTCGCGCTGCTGATTGACGAGATGCGCGAGGACATCCAGGCCCAGCGCGGCGACGTCGACACCACCGAGCAGCAGCAGGTCGTCAACGAACTCACGCGCCGACTGGACCTCATGATGAATCCGACGACGCACCCGGTCACCGCAGCGCTCGGGCAGGTCGGCTTCGTGATGTCGCTCGGCGGCAGCATTGCATCGGGCATCACGAACCTGAGCCAAACCCCGCTTGTGACCTACCCCTGGCTGGGCTCGAAGTTCGGATTCGACAAGGCTGCCGGCGCCCTGCTGAAGGCGAGCAAGGATTACTTCGGCGGCCGATGGGAGAAGTGGTCGGGCTTTGTACTCGCCGATAACCCGAACCTCATCGACGACGAGCGCGCCGCCCTGCGCCACCTCGAGGAAACCGGCTTGATCAACCTGACCCAGGCAAGCGACCTAGCCGGCACGGCGAACACCGACTCGACGGTCAGCAAGCGGGCATTCGCGATCAACCGCGCAATGAAAATCGTCGGCTGGACCTTCCACACGCCGGAAGTCTTCAACCGGCAAGTGTCGGCCCTGGCCGCGTATCGCCTCGCGCGCGACGCCGGACAGACCCACGACACCGCCATCGAATCGGCGCGGCAAGCGCTTATCCGCACGCACTTCGATTATTCCGCCAGCAACCGCGCCCGGTTCATGGCAGGAAATGTCACGCGGGTCATCACGATGTTCAAACAATATTCGCAGAACGTGACCTACCTGATGTGGCGCAACGCCTATCAGGCCCTCAAGGGCGAATCGGCCGATGTGCGCCGCGAGGCCCGCCGCATGCTGCTGGGTGTCGCCACGATGCACTTCGCGGCGGCCGGCACGATGGGCTTGCCGCTCGGGATCTTCGGCGTTACGCCCCTGCTGGCGCTACTCAGCATGGGCATGGGCGACGGGGACGATCCGTGGGATTGGGAAACCGAGTACCGCAACATGCTCGCCGACACCTTCGGCAAGGAGGGCGGGGAAGCCATCGCAAAGGGGCCGATCCGCATGCTGCTGAACGTGGATCTGGCGTCGCGCGTCGGACTCGGTGACCTCTGGATTCGCCCGCCGCAGAAGGAAGCCGAGGGGCGTGACCTCGTTGAGGCATGGCTGATCAGCCTGCTCGGCCCCGTCGCCGGTTACGCCGGGCAGATGGGCACCGCTGCGAAGGCCTTCGAAGAGGGCAAGTTCGCCCGGGGCGTTGAGGCGATGCTGCCCAAGTTCCTGGCGTCGCCGCTCAAGGCGATCCGGTATGAAGCGGAGGGCGTGCGCAGCTGGAAGGGTGCCGACCTTGGCATCACGCTCACCGAGGCGGACATCGCGGGCACGGCGCTGGGCTTCAATCCGGCACGCGTCGCCGAGATGTACGAGGGTCGCAGCGCGGTGAAGGGGCGCGAAGCACGGCTCCAGGCGCGGCGCGAGGAACTCACGAACATGTGGTGGGAGTCGCAGCAGGCCGGCGACCGCACAGGTGTCGCCGAGGCGTTCGACCAGATCCGCAAGTTCAACCAGCGCAACCCGCCCTTCGCTATCACGATGAAAACCTTGCGCCAGTCGGCGATGGCTCGGCGACGTGCCCAGCTCCAGACCGCACAGGGCTACTTCCTGAACCGCCGCCGCGACGAGCTCCGCGAGTTCAGCCGCTTCGCCAACATCGACTGACCCCCTACTCCCGGAGAACGACACCATGACCACCGACTACTTCGGCCTCAAGTCCAAGCTGATCGAGGCCTTGCCCGAGCGCCTGATCGAAGGGCACCCGACCTACGCGAACGCGCGCTCAGCCTTCGACGAGGTCGCCGCCCGCTACGAGCGCGCGACGGCTGCCTGCGCCAAGTCGAACAAGATCGCTGCGCAACTCGAGCGCAGCATCGAGCGCCTTCGGTCGGAACACGCGGAGCTGAAGGCCCGCCTGCCCGCCCTGGCGATGCAGGCGATCGAGGCGACGGACACCAAGTTCACCGCCGCCGTGGATGCGCGCGCTGAGCTGCAGCGGATCCTGTGGGAGATCGAGGCGCGCACCGATGCGCTTGCCGGCGTGCGACGCGCGCACACCTTGAACAACCTGCACGGGGCTGCAGAGTCGGCCGCCATATCGCACACGGCCGCCCAGGAGCGGTTCGACCGTGTGCAGGCCAACGTGCGAAACCGCGTGGCCAGCGCGCTCGCCGCCACCTTATGCGAGGAAAAGGTCGAGGTCGAGGTCGAGGACTGGCCCGAGCGCGAGGAGGCAGAGTCGTTCGCGCGGTCGATGATGTGACGCTGCCGTGATCGAGGCGCCGATGCTGCTCTTCACCACCGTCGACACGTCGGCACCCGCACCCGCGCGCCACTCCGTTCCGCAAATCCCGAGGAGCGCCGAGACCATCGACCGCGCGCTCCTCGATCAGCCGGCGAGCTGGGCGTGCTTCCCGTCGGCGTGGCACCTGGCCGCCTGGCGTGCAGAGGCGGGTGAGCACTTCGCCCCGTGCGTTGATTGCCTGCCGGACTTTCAGGCGCGCATGCAGCGCCTGCACCGCTGCCGGCACCCCGACGTGATCTTCATCGAGGAAGACGGCGAGGTCGTCGGCCGGCTGCCCACGCCCGCGGGCTTGTCGCGCTACGGCTCCAGATCGGATGTTGATCCGGCCGCTTCCGCTTTTTCTGTGGTCCTGGCGTGCCGCTTCTTGGGCGTCGATGGCGTTGTCGCCCTGCTCGGGATCTCGGCGCCCTCGCTGCCGCACTATCGTAATGGCAACAGAACGCTGCCGCCCGCGAAGTTTCTCGCGCTGCAGGCGGCCGTGCGCGCGGCGGCGCGGTTCATCACCTCGAGGAGCTGACCTCATGCACACACCCTGCTTTGCTGCCCAGGTAGAGCGCGCGCTCGGCATCGCCGCCGATGAACTCGCCGCCGCTGGCAACCCGGGTGCTGCGTTTGCCCAAGCGATCGTGCGCGCGATTCCCCAGGCGCAACACTTCACGCTGCCAGCGGGCGGCCGACTCTTCGATGATGGCCTGCGCGGGCTCGACACCGACCTGCACGCGATCCGCCTGCCCTACCCGGTCATCACGCTTTCCTTCGCTGACGGCGCGCGGCGGACACTCGTTGTCGCCCAGGAATTGCACGAGGCAGGACAGAACACCATCGTGGTGCGAGTCGCGGTGGACACGGGCGGCGGTCAGGGGTGGGGCTTTTTCCCGTGCACCGCCCAGCCGGAGCAGCGCCACGACGACGGCTCGGTCGCGTGGGTGTGCTTCGACAGCGTCGGCGGCCGACTGGACCGCACGCCGATGCACGAGGCGGTCATGGCTGCCGGGCGCAGCGTCCTCGAGCTGGTCGAAGCGCTCTCATGCAACAACGTTGCGGCAGAGGTCGTCGAGCGCGTGGATCCGGCGGTGAATGCGCGCCGCCGCCGACAGGGGAAACTTGCGCTCTACGAAACGCGCGTTCTGGTCGTGAGGGTGGGCGACGTGGCGCACGCGATCGGTGCGCCAGTCGGAGATCGGAACGGACCGCGCGAACACCTGCGCCGCGGTCATGTGCGTCGCCTGCCGGACGGTCGGAAGACTTGGGTGCAGGCCTGCGTTGTCGGCTCTCGGGCGCTGGGCGTGGTGCGGAAAAGCGCCTACGTGATCGAGGTTGAGCGCGCGCTCGCATAGGGTTTCAGCACCCTGCACGCGACCTCGAAGGGCACCCGCTGTTGATCGAACACCTCGGCCGCCTTGTGCAACGGCATCCGCCCCGCCGCCCCCTAGCCGGAGATCCGGGAGATCATGGCGCGCATCTCGTGGCGCTGACTCTGATCGATCATCGACGGGACACGCAGATGTGGATATGCGATTAGCGTAACTGGAGACCGTCACGTAATCCACAGGAGGGGCAACGCGTCGGCGATCGGGTTGCCCAGACTGGGGTAATGTTCTGTGAAGAGGTGGTCCGCTGTGTGGACTGGTCGCCGGTACAGGTAATCTGAATTACCAGCCGCTGCAGCGTGTCGCCGATGCGCTCGGACGTCACGGGATCGTCAAGGGGTTTGCTGGTGGATTACTGGGGGCACATGGGGTGCTGCGGGGCGCGGTGCTGAGTTCGGCGCCATCGCCCAGTAAGTTGTGCACGCGGGCCGGCGGCTGGCCGTAGCGGTTTTTGGTGTGCTTGACGAGCAGGGTACGGTGCATAGCTTCCTCCTTCGCTCTGCCGCCCGGGGTGGGCGGTGCGTCGGAGACAACATATCCGCATAAGGGTACAATTCAAACCCGTAAACGGGTACTCTTGACGCCAGACCATCAGCCCATCGGCACTGTTGTTTGGGTAGAATTCGCGCCGGAAAAGGAGCGTTATGCCTAAAGCAGTGTCTTTGTTCTCGGGGTGCGGCGGATCGGACGCGGGCGTGATCGCGGCCGGGTTCGATGTCGTCATGGCGAATGACATAATCGCCTACGCGCGCGACGCCTATCTGGCCAACCTGCCCAAGACCGACTACGTGCTCGGCGATGTGGCCAAGATCGAGGACAGCGCATTCCCGAGCGCCGAGCTTCTAGTGGGATGCTATCCGTGCCAGGGCTTTAGCCAGGGTGGCGCCCGCGAGGCCGACCGCCGCATCAATACACTGTATCTGGAATTCGCCCGCGCTTTGCGGGCCATCCAGCCCAAAGCCTTTATTGCCGAGAACGTCTCGGGCTTGCGCCGCAGCACGTACAAGCATCTGCTCGACGACCAGATCGTGCAGTTCAGTTCGGCCGGCGAGCACGGCTATGACGTGGTGTGGCAAGAGCTCAAAGCCCACGAATACGGCGTGCCACAAGAGCGCAAACGGCTGGTCATCGTCGGCATTCGGCGGGATCTGGGCGTGCGCTATGGCTTCCCGGCGCCCACCCATGGGCCGAGCGCGGACCAGCCCTACCTGACGATCGGGAAGGCGCTCGAAGGCTTGCCCGAATGGCCGGAAGGGGAATACTGCGACGACCCCTTCCACTGGTATTACCTTTCACGCAACCGCCGGCGCGGCGCGGACGAGATCAGCAAGACGATCGTCAGCCACATGCGCCACATGCCCTTGCATCCGGTGAGCCCCTCGCTCAAGCGCATCCACACCGACAAGTGGGAGTTCGAGGAGGACAAGCCCGCCCGCCGCTTTTCCTACCGCGAGGCTGCGCGGCTGCAGGGCTTCACCGGGAAATACCTCAAGCACGGCGGCGATTTTGTCTTTCCAGAGGCGTGCACCCATGCATCCGGGCAGGAAGGCAACCTGTTGCGCTATCGGTACAAGGTCATCGGCAATGCGGTGCCGCCCCCGCTTTTCGAGGCGGTGGCAAAGGCGTTGCCGGATGTCTGGGACTGACTGAGCGCGCGCGGAGCGGCGTGGGGTCATGGCGGACCGCTTTTCCTCCGCAGCCCGCGACCGTGTGATGTCCCGCATCAAACAGCGTGACACTGCGCCGGAAATGGCGCTGTGGCGGGCGCTTTGGGCTGCGGGGCTTCGCTATCGGCTGAAGCTAAAGCAGAAGCTACCAGGCAAGCCCGATTTGATATTTGCGGCGGTCAAGGTCGCGATCTTTGTCCATGGCTGCTTCTGGCACGGGTGCCCAGAGCACGGCCGCAAGCCTAAGAGCCATGAAGCGTATTGGACGCCGAAACTCTCGAGGAACCTGCGCAGGGATGCCGAGGTGAATGCCGCGCTCGAGGCGATGGGCTGGCAGGTTGTCCGATTCTGGGAACACCAGATCACAGCGGACCTGGCCGGCTGCATTGCACGAGTGGCCGTGTTGGTCAGGCCATGCACAACTGCATGACGTGCTGCATGCGTGCGTTTTCAGCGAGCAGCACGGTCGCGGCCTTTTCCCGTTTGGCAAGCAGCGTCAGGCGGACCCGGTCGAAAACGATGCCTCCATGCCGCGAAATGAAAGGGAGCTTTTCATCCAGCGCATGGCGCGGGGTGAAGATCGCGCGGACAGGATCAACGTTGGCGATTTCGCTCACCCATTCATTCAGAATCTTAATGTTGAGGTCCTGCAGCTTCGCGTCCGTGTGCCAGTTCTTACCGCAGGCGCACTGCCCCAACAGGTAAAGCTGCCCGGCGCGGCCATCGACGCTCTTCTTCCAAGCGACGATGTCGAGGCCCTGTTCCTTTGCCCGTTGAGGGGATGGGTCTTCCGGGTTGCCTTCCTTTGGGCCCCATTTCCATTCGCCGCACTGATCGCCAGTGGCCTTGCGCAATTCTTCGATCGCGCCTTTAAGCGTGGTTGCACTGCCCCGTGGGCGGGGCCAGCCAATGCGGTAGGAAGCCGCGTCGTCGCCCAGGTAGGCTTCGGCGATCAGGCACGACAGCGCCTCGAACGTGCGGGGGAGAAGCCGCTTTCGACCGGTCGAGTAGTCCTCCGCCAGACTCACTAGCAGAAGAAGTTCGTACAGTTGAGGATCTGCGGGGACGTGAATCAAACGGCTTCCCACGTGGCGAAAGGGGTAAGCGTCGCCCAAGAGCCGGGCACGGCGTTCGATCTCCGTCGCAGCTTCGGCCTCTGCCTCCTCAAGGGCCTTGTCGCGCTCCAATGCATTGTTGCCGCGTGGATAGTCATCATCGGCGCCAGAGAGCTTCTCATCGATGATGCCGGCGCTTATAGGGGCCTCACCCATCCGCAGCGCAGCAAGCTCGGCCTGATCTGCATTTTCGGTCGGGTCGGTGCGCCGTGGCGCGCGTTTGCGCCTAGCCATTCGGCATCGCCTCCTCGCCATCGTCCAACGCTTTCATGACCGCGGCTTGCAGGGCGCTTGCCATGTTCCGGATCTTCAGCACTTGCGACAGCAATTCCGCCGCTTGCGCAGAGCTTGGCGGAGACTCCGCAACCAGCTTTACCAGATCCCCAAGGTTCTTTTCAGCTTCATCGAAGCCTTCCGAAATGCGCTCGTTTGCCGGCTGCAGTTCGGCCTCGATTTCGTCGACCGTGTAACCCTTGCGAACCAGCTTGAAGCGGGTATCGTCCGCAATTGCGGCCGCGTAGTCTCCGATCTGCCGGGAGTCGTCGATTGCGGGGTGGCCATCTGGCACGTCACGGTTGCCGAGCAGGCGCAGAAACACAACTCTGGCGTCTTCGAGGTGACTTTCCGGAATAGGGTCGGGGCGGGGAATGTCCGAGATTCCAAGCCGCTTGCGCACTGCCGGATAGCCCAAGAGGGTGTAGACCCACGAGAAGGCAAAATCGGCATTGCTGCCCCGTCCCTTTCTGTAGCTGGCCTCGGGGTTGAACAGTCCGCATTTGATCAACTGATCGACCACGTTGTAGCCATGCAGAAGCCGGGCGATCGTCTTGTGCTGGTCGCCTGTCATCCGCGAAATGTCGTCGAGGGAGAGATCTCCGTCGCGTACGACCCGCGCGATCCATGCGGCTTTCGCATAGGAATCCCACGGCATCGATGCGGCCAGGTGCCGCACGCCCAGATAGGAGATCAGCTCTTTGGGCGACTCACCTTCATTGAACCAGATGACTGGAATCTGGGTGATCGGCGGTTGTTGGTGGCTCTCCTGCAGTTCCTGGTAGCTCTGCGTCCGCTTGGCCTGATTCTTTGCACGCGGCTCGCCGGCAAGGACGAGGCATGCGGCCAGGCGGCGGTTGCCCTCTACGACGCGGTACTTGCTGGATTTCTTCTGCTTGATGGCAATTACCGGTTCGGCCGGAAAGTAGCCGTTGACCGCCAGCGAGCTGATCACGTCCTCGATGCCGTAGTCGCCGACGATGCTGTCGAGGATTTCAATCTGGCTCGTCTTGGTTCCATCCGCATTGCCAAAGCGTGGGTTCTCGGGATCGAGCTCGAGTTTGTCGAGCTCGATCATGTCGATCGGCTTTTCGTCCTTAGCAAAGATTGATTGCTGGCCCGCCGGGGCTGCCTTCTTGGCCATTTGCGTTCCTGGTCTTGACGTGCCATTGGGCAAATCGCCCACTCTGAATTATGGCAATGGTCTATGTTTTTTTGACTTTCCGGGAATAATATCTGCCGGCGCCTAGTGTCAAAGTCAATTACAGCGCACTTTCCTGACGCCGCGCCGGGTAGTCGCGGGCGGCATCCTTTGCTTTCTCGAGCACGGCCACGACGCCGAAGTCGTCGGTCTGAGTGAGCAAGGCATTGATCTGCTCGATGCGCTCCTCGCGTTGGGTCTTGGGGCGAAGTTCGAGCACCTCTCCCGCGCTCGCCGGGCCCGGGGCCACCAGTAGCTCGGCGGGCTGGCGACCGAATGCCGCCGCGATGGCCGTGAGTTTTTCCACGGTGATGTTTCCATCGCCGTTCTTTGCCCGTTGTACCGTCCCAAACCCCACACCCGACTTCACTGCGATCTTCTTGAGCGTATCCAGCGCCGGGGTCGCCGCCATCCAGGCGGTGAGGTTCGCTGCGATGACTTGTGCAGTGTCCATAAATGGATTGTCCGCAAACTTTCAATCCATGTGCGGGTATTGAGAATACCCATATCTGGGTCTAGCATCGATCCCCATGAACACCTTGCCTTCTCTCTACGGCTACGTGATGGCTTGGCTGCGCTCGCGTGCGATACCTCAACGTGAGGTGGCGCGCGGCTCGGAGGTTCCGTTGTCGACCGTCACCAAGATCGCCCAAGACGTAATCGCTAATCCCTCCGTGCCCACCATCCAGAAGCTCTACGACTACTTCCGCGGTCGCGGGCTCGCAGGTGGAAAGGACGAGCGGTCCTGCGCGGGCCACTACACACCGGGGTCATCGGAGGACGCCGCGTGACTCCTGTGCAATCGGTGAAGCGGGAACGGTTCGCAGCGAAGACTTGCGCCCCGACATGGACTGCGCCTACCTGCGGGGCACCGGTCGCCGGTCGATCGCGAACGAACACCATGAGGCCGCGTGACGCGGCACAACCCCCGAGGATCAATCGCATGTCTAGCATCGTCGTCATCCATGGCCCGCAAGGCTGCGGCAAGACCCGCAACGCGCAGGCGCTCGCCGCGCACTCCGGCTATAGTCGCATCGTCGATGACTGGGACGGCCGGTCGAAGATCGAGGATGGCTGTCTTGTCCTGATCAACTCGATTCCCTTCGGATTCAAGGTGCCCCCATTGCCCGTCGGCTTTCGGGGCGCGGCGCTGGTCGATGAAGCGAGCGCTCACCATGGTTTGCACAGGGTGCGCTCGAGCATGGTCGCGGGTGGCGCGACATTCGGTGAAAAGGAGTTTCAGCGAGGTGCGGTGTGCTTTCGATGGGGGGGCAGCCGGACGGTCGGAGAGTAGAGCAGAACAGCCAAGTAGAGCAGTTCTTCGACTGCTCTACCGGCCTCAAACCAAGCAACCATGCGGGTTCCAGCGGTTTGAGTAGAGCAGTAGTGCAGTTTTTGAGAAAAGGTCAGTCGGGGAAAATCCTGACCGCCCAATCCCCCTCTACCTTCCTTTTCCCTCCTTCCTCCTCTTTCTCTATTTCTCCTCTACTCTCCTCTACTTTCTTCTTCAAACCCTTATAGATAAAGGGATTGAGAGGAGTAGAGGAGAGAGTAGAGCAGTAGAGCAGAAGGGGGCAGCCGCCTACCCCGTCGAAGAAAAAACCGGACACCCGTTCCCAGGCGCAGGCTCATGGCCTGCGGACTGTCCGGCCTCACCCCTCGAGGAGGTCGCTGCCGCGATTCTCGAACTTGAGCGGCGGCACCCACCAGCACGGAGAGCCGTTGGTGTAGCCGCACTTGTCGCCTACCAGCATCTTCAGCGCCGCGGCGGCATCTTTGGATTGCGGGTTGGTCGGCGTCTTCACCCCCAACAGCTTCAGCACGCCGCTCGCCGACAACCTCTTCCATTCAGTTTTCGGCGCGGTCATGTCCAGTACCGAGGCGAGCATGTCATGGATCGCGCTCCGCACGACGTGGCCGGCATTGCAGGCCTCGAGCTGCGCCTCCTCCTCACGGACCAACCACCAGCGCTCACCCTCCTCGTACGCAGCCGCGACCTGTGCCCACAGCTGCTGCAGGTCGAGACCATGCTCGTAGTCGACCGCGGTGACCGGCACCGTCCACCAGCGCACGTTACCTGTGTCGTCGCGCAGGAACTCCTCGGGGTTCACCGACGCGAAGAACACGGTGCGTCGCGGGAATTCGGAATCGACCCGTGCGTACGGCAACCGGACCTTGTCGGTGCGCTGGCTGATGAAGGCCTTCAGCATCGCCACGTCGGCGCGGTTCATCGTGGAATCGACCTCGCCGAGCTCGACGATCCAGTGGCTGACGGCCGTCTTCACGCTGTCGCGATTGCTCGGGTCCAGGTGCATGCCGAGGTGGACGTAGTCGGCGAAAGCGTCCGGCAGGAGGTTGGCCACCCAAGGCGTTTTCCCGATGGACTGCGGACCCTGAAGCACCAACACACCCTTCGAGTAGAAGCCGGCGGTCTTCATTGCTGCAGCCACAGCGCTGATCAACCAGCGACGCACAACCAGATCCCGCAGCGACTGCGGGAAGCCCGGACGCACGGTCAGCGTATTGCACAGCTGCGCGACTCGGTCCTTGCCGTCCCAGGGCTTCGACTTGATCCAGTCGGCGACCGTGTTACGCGGGCGCTGGAACGCCGTGGTTACCGCATACTCTGCGGCCTTCTCTCCGTTCAGGTCGTTGAGCGCGGCGAGGGATGTCACCCAGGACAGCGCGGCGTTGTCGGCCTGGTCGGGGCACACCTCGAGGCCCGGAAGCCGGAGCGAGGCCTTTTTCCGGATCACGTCGTAGAACACTGTGATGCCGTAGGCCTCGAGCAGCCGCTGCGTGTTTTCCATCGTGTTCTTCAGGCTGATAGTGTTCTCCGTCATCGTGCAATGCGGAAACGCAGCCGGACTCAACGCCGGCACAGGGAGCCCATACGGAATGAACTCCTTCAGATCCACGTCACCCGGACGCGCCAACACAGCACGGGGGGCGGCCACGAGGCGCCGCGCAGCCGCAATCCCCGTCGGCCGGCCGAGGTTCGCAAAGCGCCTGCTGATCGCTTGTGCAAGCTGCTCCCGCTGCGTGCTCGACACATCGGCGGCCCGGATCTCTGCGGAGATAGGCCCCTCGATCTCGACCTGGTCGGCCGAGGCGATGCGGGCGAACCAATCGCGCTCCTGCACCACTGCTGCGCTGGCTGCTGCCTTGCGCTGCGCCCGATACGCGGCCCAGTTGTCCAGCCCGACCCAGTCCTTCAGCGACCCGACCGTGATCAGGCCCCCGGCGCGCTGTTCGTGCGCTTCTTCCCAGATCGCCGGCACGACGCCGGTCACGTACTTCACCGACTTCGATGACCACACGTCGACGATCTCGAGCGCCTCGAGCGCCTCTTCGGTGCCATGGAACTGGTGGTGCGCGGCGAAGATCACGTTGCGCCACGAGTCGCGATCGTCGCAGTAGTCCTGCGGCAGCTGGTCCAGCATCCAGCGCAGCGCCTCGAGGTCGACATCGTCGTGGCGGTTCTTCACCGCCTCGAAGGGGTCGTCGTCCCAGGCGGCACCGGCGGTGGCCGAGCCCTTCACGGTCCAGTCTGCAGGGATTAGCGTGGGCAGCTCCTCGCGCACCCAGGCGGCCACCGCGTCCAGGTCGATCGTGGGCAGCATCCACAGCTCTTGATCCTCCAGGCTGCCGTTCAGCCACTGGTAGGGCTTGTGGGTGTCCGGGTGGATGCCGTAGGCGACGAACTGCTGGCCGATGCCCAGCACCTCGACCTTGTTCTCCTTCTCGCCCTCCTCCGGGTTCGGCCGCAGCCACACTGCCGAGTTGATCTTCGTGCGCGGCTCCGCGGCGGCATACACCAGCAGGCGCTTGGGCGCGCGGCCGATGCGGCACGGCGCCTCGCCGAAGCGCGCAACGAATGCCTCATACACCCGGGCGGCGACCGCCGGGTCGTAGAGGTCCAGATCCACCGCGGCGAGGGTGCCGGTACGCAGGCCGACGTTGAGGTGCCCCTGCCCGTT
Organism: Thauera sp. UBA6194; assembly: GCA_002422685.1. Lineage (GTDB taxonomy): Bacteria > Pseudomonadota > Gammaproteobacteria > Burkholderiales > Rhodocyclaceae > Thauera. The sequence goes on from DITC01000022.1 coordinate 22,337, forward strand.
CGCTGCCCAGTAGGCGATCTGGTCGCGGTGCAGCACGGCGTCCTGCCAGCCGGGCACCATCCCGCTGGATCCGTCCGGTTTCCGACCCTTCCCGAAAACAGGAATCGGCTCGAAGCCCTGCGCGAGCAGCTTCGGGCCAAGGGATGCGTAATTCTGCGGGGCGTTCATGGCAGCACCCCCTCGGCGGCAAGCCCGCAAGCAATCACGAACTCTTCCTCGGCCGTGCCGATGGTGATGTCGGCGAGCCGATAAACGGCGTAGCGAACCCGTTCAAACCGATTCGCACCCGCGACGAGTTCGGTCTCGATCGACCACCCGGCATCCCTCAAGCGCTTGATGTAGACGGACGCGCGCATCGAGCGCGCCAACCCGTCGAAGCGCCGATGCGTCACCTCCGCCTCAACGAGGAGCTGGCCGAGAAGTTGGCCGGCGCAAGTCCAGGGCCGGGGGAAGATCAGGCCATCGGACGACACACTCCACGTTGCGGTGTGTGGTAGAGTTTCGGCGTGAATTTGGCTCACATTTGAGCTTAGCGCCCGGATCGGTCCCCCAACCGTCCGGGCGTTTTCATTTGCGGTGGTCATGCGGCACCCCGCTGCAGCAGCGCGTCGATCTCGTCGGCAGGCCAAACGAGGCGGCCGCCCGGAACCGCGGCGTTCTCGTTGGATCCACCACCCAGGCGAATCGGCTTGACCCCGTAGAAATGGCCGTTCCGCCAGAGTGCGGTGCGAATGGATGCAGGCTTGACGCCGGTGCACTTGGCAACATCGGCGGTCGAGTAGCCGCGAAAGGCGAGTTCGTGCTCGACCTGGTTGGCCGTGCGGGCGTTTTGCTTCTGGGACATGTCGGGACTCTCCGAACAGTGCAGAGAGTCCGCCGGGGCGGGATTACGCGACCAACAGGCGGACTCGTTGCAAGTCCGCTGCTACCACCACCGTCGTGTGGGTTGTCGCGACAGTACAGGATTCAGGGGTTCCACCGGCAGCGTACCGATCGCGCGCCCTCTGATCCTGCGCCCTCTGCACGGCGGCGGTGCTACGTGCTCGGGGTCTGACTATGCTTCGCCAGCGCCGGCCCGCCGCGGCCCTCGCTGGTCCGGTTCGGCCGGATTCCTCGCGGCAGTCTATCTGCTTTGACGAGAGCAATGCAAATCTCGCCGATCTCGGATGAATGTCCGCCACTAGACCACCAATCAGCAGCACCGACACCCCCACTCGACTAGCCAAAACGCGGCCGGATCGTTCCCCGCTTTTTCTGGATTCGTTCCCCAGTCGTTCCCCGAGCCCAGGAAGCAAAAACGCCAACCCCGAAGGATTGGCGTAAGCGCTTGAATCTATGGTGCCGGCAATAGGAATCGAACCCACGACCTTCTGATTACAAATCAGCTGCTCTACCAACTGAGCTATGCCGGCGAAGCGTCTGGATTATAGCGCAAGGCATTCACACAATGTCTTGCGCAAAAAACTGTTTTTATATACAGTCCTTGGCACTGTATATAAAAACACGTGAGCAAACTTTCATGGAAACAGCTCTCACCCGTACCCTGATGCCGCTTGGACTGCTCGCAGGCTTGATGCTTGCCACTGGCCATACTGGCGGCGCGCTGGCCGTGGCCGTCGCTGGCGGTGCATGCACCTGGATGACGCGGGCGGATGCACTCAAGCGGGACTTGCGTCGCCCACATCGAGCTTAACGACCGAACTTGTGCACAAGTTGCTGCAGCTTCTGCGCGTGTCGACGCTCGGCCTCTTCGGCCGCACGCTTTTCGCGCTGCTGGCGCGCGACTTCGGCAAAACGATCCTTGAGCGTAGCCGCTGCATGCTGGCGGTGTTCATCGGAGAGCTCGCCTACCGGGGCACCATCGAGATCATGACGATGCGTTCCGCGTTCGACTCCCTTGAGATATTTGGTGGAGGCCGTGTGCAAGCGTAGCGCCGTGCGCAGATTTTTGCGGTCGAAATCCGGAAAACGCTCGAGAATCGCGCCGTCGATCTTCAACGCCAAAGGCTTGTAATCACGAAACGTCGGGGATTCGGCCTGCAGCCGCTTGAGCATGGCACGCGGATCAAGCCTGGGCTTGGCTTGCACCGGTGCTGCTGCACCACTTGCGTCCGGCAGTTGGGCGTCGGTCGCAGTCTGTTCTGTAGTCATCTTTGCAAGAACTTTGGATTCGGTATAAAACTCTGAGCAATGCAGAGACCTCTGCCGTCCGATCGATCTGATTCTGACGGTCTCGGCGAGAGAGGGATCTGCATTCTAACCCGCAAGCCTGCCTTTGCCTGTGCTTGCGTGACGTTACCGAGCAGACTTACCGCGCAGGGATCCGATCATGAGCAAACGTTGGCGTCGTCTCCCCGGCTCCCGGACCGAACCGGCGGGCCTGGAGCGCAAGGTCCTGAGGCGTCTGCCCATGATCGCCTTGGCAGGCACGGCCGGCTGCGTGTCGATATCGCTGTTTGCACGCCTAGCCTGGTGGGGGGATACCAGCGCGGATACGCTACGCGCACTGCAAATGGTAGACATCTGGGTCATCGCAGCGGTGGCTTTGCACTTGACGGTCGTGGGTGTGGTTGCGCTTTATGCCTTCATCGTCTTCGTCATGAAGGGGCCAGCTTACATCGCTGACCGCTACGAACTCCCGGACGAAGACGCCCCGCGCTGAACCAGGCGCGGGGCGTCTTCTCGAGCCGTGCAGGCTGGATGACTCAGGCTTTACGTGCCGCCACTTTGGCGTCCTTGGCATGCCCTCCTTCATCATGGACTTCTTCCCAGCCCGTGATCATCGCCTTGATGTGGGCGAAGATGGTGTGCCCGGTGGTTGTCAGATACACGTGGATGAAGAAGAAGGCGGCCATCATGAACGCACCGGCGGTGTGCACCAGCGCAACGGTCTCGAGTGTGAAGTACTTGTCGAGCCCGAGTTGCGCCCAGTTGCCGTAGAACAGATAGAGCAGGCCAGACACCCAGATCAGCGGCGAGATGAAGGCCAGCAAGGCGAGATAGGCCAGGCGCTGTAGCGGGTTGTGCTTTTGCACTGCAGTCTTGCGGAACGGATGCGGCATGTCCTTGAAGATCCCCACCGTGTAGTAGAGGATCATCGCGCCGACATTGCGCATCGAGGGCAGGTACTGCCGCCACTCACCGGTCGTGAATTGCCAGAAGATGGTGAACGCCCAGATCACGAGCATTGTCCATGCGGCGAGCGTGTGCAGGTCGACGGCATCCTTGAAGCCCATGAGGCTGTAGCTGCCATGGATTTCAAAGCCGGTGATCATCAGCACGATGATCAACAGGGCTTGTGACCAGTGCCAGAAACGCTCGTACCGCTTGTAGATGTAGATACGGTTCTCACTCATTTTCATTGCCCCTTGCGACGGGTGAGGAATCGGGCGATGCCATGGATGGAGCCCGCGCCGATCGCGCCGATGATCGCGAGGCCGCCAAGGAGGTCCACCCAGCCGCTGCGGTCACGGCCCGGAAGGTAGATGTCGGTGATTTCAGCCAACCGGCCGTCTTCGGCGCGGGTGTGGCATTCCTGGCAGCGCACCGCCTTTTCCTTCGGCGCGACCATGTGCGTGATGAACCAGTTCATCCGCGTCTCGATGAAGTCGAACTGACCACTGTAGGGCAGCCCTGCATAGTCCATGCCGAACTTGATCGACTTTTCATAGTCCCAGTTGCCCCAGAAAGCAGCGTCGTCCTTACCGAAAACGTGGTTGACGACCAGCGTCTTGTTCACCGGGTCGTAAGGCTGCTTGCCGACCATGACCTTGAACGGCCAGATGCGGGCATTCGGATCGCCGGCGGAACCCTCTACGCGGTTCAGTTCGAGGATCTTCGTGTCGTCGATCTTGTCGGTCATGGCGATCTGATGCACGACGCCGTTGTACCACTTGTAGGTCGGGCGCACGTTCTCGCCGTACTCGAAGTTGCCCTTGTCGGCCGAGTAGCTCAGGTGGCCATGATCGTCCTTGATGAACAGGCCGTTGCCGTTCTCGTCGCGCTTGCCCGCGGTCGACCAGTCCCAGAGCGTCTTGGTGGCGATGCCGCCACGGGCGAATTCGGGAATGTGACACGTCTGGCACGCAACGCGATTGGCGTGGTTGTTAAGCCGCTCGTCCTCATGGGGCGTGACGTCATGGCACGACTCGCAGGTGGCGCGATTGTGGTCCACGTGCTTCATGTCCAGGCCCTTGGTGTCCTTGGACATCGCGGCATAGCGGCTACCGCTGGGCTGATGGCCGTTGAAGGTATGGCAGTCGGCGCAGACCATGTTCGCACCGTCCTTCGACATGTGAACGTCGAGATCGCGATGCGGGTCGTTCAGGGACGTATCGAGGTCGCCGTGCTTGACGGCGTCGCCACCACCGCCGTTGTAGTGACAGGCACCACAGTTATGACGCCCCGCCTTGCCGACGTTCTGCGCGATCTTGGCGAGATCGGGCGGCTGCACGATCTTGCCGCTGCCCTTGGGCATCTCACGCGGTTCGTACAGCGGATGGCCCGCATCGGTTGGCACCTTCTTGTAGGCGGTCGTGGTGTCGTGGCAGGCGAGGCAGTCGACGTTTTCCTGCTTGCTGAAGTCGAAGTTCTTGTCGTCCCAGCCGTAACCCGCATGGCAACTGGTGCAACGCGGCTCGTTGGAGACGATGGAGCCGCAGAAGTTGTTGGCCACGTGGTGCTTGCCAAGCTTCTGGCCGGTCGTGGGGCTGGTGGCCTCCCAGGTCCAGTGAATGCTCTTCATGACCTGATGAGAGGCCTCCGTGTGGCAGGACAGGCAGGCCTTGGTGACCTCGGGGCCGGACTTGAACGGCCCCTCCAGTTCCTTGAACTTGCTGTGGTCGGCCGTGCTCTGCGCCTTGCCAGCCGCCGCTGCAACCGGAATCTCTCCCTTGGTGGTCGCGGCCATGGTCAGGGTGCTCGCGGCCATGATCATCACGGCACCTATCCAATGCCGCCAACCGGATCTTCGCGTACTCATTTGCCTCTCCTCCAGAGAACTCTGATCACCAACTACCGCGTGATTCTACGTAGGCCCTTCATATCAGCTTTTGATTAATGTCTAACTTGAGGCAGATCAACCGACAAAAAGCGTTCGTTTCCCGCGCTGTGAAAACCGCCACGCCGACCCTGCGGACTGGCTCCTATAATTTGCCGGGCAAGCCCGTCGTCCCCTGTCCTGTCCTCGACCTTACTGCGGCGCACCACCTCATGACCACGCTCAGCAACCCATCAGAAATCGCGCGCGAGGCGCTGCGCCAGCTTGCCATGCGCCGCGTGCCGCCCACGCCGGACAACTACCAGAGGCTTTATCACGAGATCGCGGGCACGCGCCCCAATGAAGACGCGCTCCCCGAGGCATTCGTGCGCAAGCTCGCCAAGAAGCTACCCAGGGACAATGCCGAACGCCAGCGCAACGCGCGCCAGCTCGACCAGGCGCTTGGCGATGGCCGCACGGCGGCGGTGGAGGCGGCGCTCGAACGCTATCTCAACGGGCTCAAGCTCGCCGAGCAGCCGACCTGGAATGAACTCATCTCCAACCTGCTGCGCCAGTGGGAAACGCGTCATGCGGGCTGGACGACAGCACGCAAGCGCGAGTCGCTCGATCGCGTCCTCGGCGTGGCCGACCCGGCAACGCTGTACAGCAGGCTGCAGGGGCTGCTGAAAGGCTGGAGCCAGGCGCAGGTCGACACCGATACCCAGGACACCGAGACGGAAGGCGACGGCGCAACCGCCGCAAAGGCGGCGAGCCCGCAGGAAGCGAGCCCGCGACGTGTCGCCACCGAGGCTGCGGCGCCGGCAGGCGGTGTGCGCGAATCCGCCGCCCTCGCTGACGCCATCGCCCACGCCCGCACCGCTCCGACCACGTCCGAAAGCGGCGCGATCCTGCACGATCTGCTGCAGCTGAGCCTGGGGCAGGCCGTGCCCGCACTGCTATATGAACATCCCGAGCTGCAGCAGACGGCAAGCCGCCTCGCCGTCGAGCTCGAAACACGCGCGAGCACGCCGGAACTGAAGGCGTTCGGCGACGCGCTGCAAGTCTTCACGCGCGAAGTCGAGGCCGCCGCGCTCGACGACGCCGAGGTGCACTCGGGCCTGCTGGAATTGCTGCGTCTGCTGTTGCGCAACATCGACGAACTCGTGCTCGACGACAACTGGCTCAGCGGCCAGATCGAGATGCTGCGCGAGCTCGTCGAGGCCAAGCCGCAGCCGCGCCAGCTCGACGACGCCGGTCGCAGGCTCAGGGAGCTGATCTCGAAACAGGGCCAGCTCAAGCACTCGCTGGTCGAGACCCAGCGCGACCTGCGCGAGATGCTCGCCGGTTTCGTCGATCAGCTCGCCCAGTTCGCCGAGACCACCGGGACCTACCACGACCGCATCGGCAACTGTGCGCAACGCATCGCCCAGGCGCGCGACATCACCGAGATCAAGCCGCTGCTCGAAGAGGTCATGCTGGAGACACGCAGCATTCAGGACGAGGCCCGCCGCTCGCGCGACGAGTTGATGACGGCGCGCACCCAGGCGACCGACGCCGAGCAGCGCATCGTCGCGCTGCAGGCCGAACTCGAGGAAACGAGCAGGCTGATGCGTCACGACCAGCTCACCGGTGCGCTCAACCGGCGTGGCCTGGAAGAGATGTTCCAGAAAGAGGCTGCCCGGGCTGCACGCCGCGGATCGCGGCTTGCCGTCGCCTTGCTCGACATCGACCACTTCAAGAAGCTCAACGACACGCTCGGGCACAAGGCCGGCGACGACGCACTCGTCCATCTTGCCCGGGTCGTGCGCGCGCACCTGCGCCCGCAGGACGTCCTTGCGCGCTACGGCGGCGAGGAGTTCGTGATCCTGCTCCCCGAAACCGGCGACAGCGACGCCCACCAAGCGCTCGTGCGGCTACAACGCGAATTGACCCGTGAGTTCTTCATGGCCGACCAGCAGAAAGTGGTGATCACCTTCAGCGCCGGCGTCACGCCGCTCGGTGACGGCGAAGGCCTCGATAGTGCGCTAAAACGCGCCGACGCAGCCATGTACCAAGCCAAGCAGGCCGGGCGCAACCGCGTCGTCGTCGCCCCGCTCGCGCAAGCGCCCACGGGAGCCTGATCGAGCGCCAGCCGGGCGCAACGGACGCCCGGCTTTGCAGAGATACAATCAGCCGACGATGGTCTGCGCCTCGCCTTCGCGACGCGTGTCGATACGGCCGATGCGATACACCGTCTCGCCTTCGGCCTGCAGCTTCTGCAGCGCGGCCTCGGCATCCTCCTCGGACACGATCACCACCATGCCGATGCCGCAGTTGAACACGCGGTACATCTCTTCTTCCGCGACCCGTCCGGCCATCTGCAGCCACTGGAACAGCGGCGGCAGCAGCCAGGCGTCGGCGTCGATACGGGCAGTGAGCGCGTCACGCAGAATGCGCGGCACATTCTCCGTGATGCCGCCGCCGGTGATGTGGGCCATGCCCTTGACCCTGCCCGGCATGGCCTGCATCAGCGCCAGCAGCGGCTTGACGTAGATGCGGGTGGGCTCCATGACCACATCGCGGAACGGACGACCATGGAAGGGCGAATCCATATCGACACCCGCACGCTCGATGATCTTGCGAATCAGCGAATAGCCATTGGAGTGGGCGCCGCTCGAGGCCAGGCCGAGCACCACGTCGCCCGGCACGATCTTGCTGCCGTCGATGATGTCGGACTTTTCCACCGCGCCGACGGCGAAGCCGGCGAGGTCGTATTCACCATCCGGATACATGCCCGGCATCTCGGCGGTTTCGCCGCCGATAAGCGCGCAGCCGGCGAGCTCGCAGCCGCGCGCGATGCCCTTGACCACATCCGCGGCGGTGTCGACGTCGAGCTTGCCGCAGGCGAAATAGTCGAGGAAGAACAGCGACTCGGCACCCTGAACCAGGATGTCGTTGACGCTCATCGCCACCAGATCCTGGCCGACGGTGTCGTGCTTGTTCAGCTGGAAGGCGAGCTTGAGCTTGGTGCCGACGCCGTCGGTACCGGACACGAGCACCGGCTCCTTGTACTTCTTCGACAGCTCGAACAGCGCACCGAAGCCGCCGATGCCGCCCAGCACCTCGGGGCGCATGGTGCGTTTGGCCAGCGGCTTGATGCGATCGACCAGCGCGTCGCCGGCATCGATGTCCACACCCGCATCGCGGTAGGACAGCGGGGTCTGGGGTTCAAGGGGGGCGGGATGATGGTCGCTCAAGATCGTTCCTTTGGGCTCGCTGGATGCAGGAAAGCGCCGCCCGGCGGCTGACCGCGCTTGAGGCCGCAACGCCAAGTGGCTACATTTACGTGTTTCGCGGGCAAGCTTGGCCCGCGGCAAGCTCGCGATTTTACTCGAAATGAACACACCCCGCGCCGATCGCCTGCAAACCCTCGCCTGGACCACCGCCGGTCTGGCGATCGCGGGTCTGTTCTGGCTGCTCGCCCCCATCCTCACGCCCTTCGTGATCGCCGCGGTGTTCGCCTACATCTGCGACCCTGCGGTGAACTGGATGGTCGCGCGCCGCGTCCCGCGCGCGTTCGCGGTGCTGCTGGTGATCATCGCCCTCGGCCTGCTCATCGTCGCACTTGCGCTGATCCTGCTGCCGATGGTTTACCGCGAAGGCATGCTGCTGGTGCGACGCCTGCCCGACCTGGTCGAGATGTACAACGCCCAGGTCGCACCGCTGCTCCAGGCGCGCCTGGGGGTCGAACTGCAGCTCGACGCCGCCCAGTTCCGCCAGCTGATCACCGAAAACTGGAGCAGTGCACAGGACATCGTGCCCATCGTGCTCGGTCACCTCAAGGCCGGGGGCATGGCGCTGCTGGGTTTCGTGGCCAACCTGTTCCTGATTCCGCTGGTGATGTTCTACCTGCTCCAGGAGTGGCCGCACATCCTCGACGCACTGCAGCGCATCGTGCCCCGGCCCTGGATGCCGCGGACGATGCGCATCATCAACGACATCGACTCGGTAATGTCCGAATTCCTGCGCGGACAGCTCTCGGTGATGATGCTGCTCGCCGTGTTCTACACCGTCGGCCTGTGGCTGGCCGGGCTCAAGTTCGCGCTGCCGGTGGGCGTGCTCACCGGCCTGCTCGTGTTCATTCCCTATGTCGGCTTCGGCGGCGGGCTCATCCTGGCCATCGTCGCCGCGCTGCTGCAGGCCGAGGGCTGGCCGCCGCTCGTGGGCGTGGCCGCGGTGTATGGCCTGGGGCAGCTGGTCGAAAGCTTCGCCCTCACCCCGTATCTGGTCGGCGAGCGCATCGGCCTGCATCCGCTCGCGGTCATCTTCGCGCTCATGGCCTTCGGTCAGCTGTTCGGGTTCGTCGGCGTGCTCGTCGCACTCCCCGTGAGCGCCGCGCTGCTGGTGGGCCTGCGCGAGGTGCAGGGAGCGTGGCTCAACAGCCCGGTCTACCTCGGGGACGAACAGGCATCGGCACAACAGCCCCCCGGCGCACGATGAAGCAGCTCGTCCTCGACATCCGCCCCGACGCCCCGCCCACGCTGGAAAACTTCGTCGCTGGCGCCAACGCCGAGCTGGTGGCGGCGATCTCCCTGCTCGCCGCGCCGGCTACCGCCGTGCAACTGCCTGCGCGTCACCTCTATCTGTGGGGCAGCGCCGGCAGCGGCCGCAGCCATCTGCTGCGCTCAGCGGTGGCGATGGCGCGGGCCGCGGGCCGCCCAGCGCATCTGCTCGCCGCCGTCGAGGTCGATGCGAGCCTGCCCGAGACCACCGACGCCCTGCTGGCACTGGACGACGTCGACCAGCTCTCGGAGGACGCCCAGATCGCGCTCTTCAACGCCTTCAACCGCGCGCGCAGCAACGGCCAGTCGCTGCTACTGTCCGGCCCGGCGGCGCCGCTCGCGCTACGCCTGCGCGAAGACCTGCGCACCCGCATCGGCCAGAGCCTGATCTACGAGGTGCAGCCGCTCGACGACGCCTCGCGTGCCGCCATCCTCGCCACCCTGGCCGAACGACGCGGACTGCGCCTGGCCGACGAGGTGGTCGACTTCCTGCTGCGCCACGGTCGCCGCGAACTCTCCAGCTTGCGCGCGGTGCTCGACGCCCTCGACGCCGCCTCGCTCGAGCGCAAGCGCCCCATCACTCTGCCCCTGCTGCGCGAGATGATGCAGCAGGGCCTGGAAATCTGAACCACGGAGCCCCAATGAATCTCGCCCTCTTCGATCTCGACAACACCCTGCTCGCCGGCGACTCCGACTTCGCCTGGGCGCAATTCCTCATCGGCAAGGGAGTGCTCGACCGCGAGGTGCAGGAGGCGAAGAACGTCGAGTTCTACGAGCAGTACAAGGCCGGCACGCTCGACATCTTCGAGTTCCTCGACTTCCAGCTCGCCCCCCTCGCCCGCCACCCGCGCGCCCAGCTCGACGCCTGGCATCTCGAGTTCATGGAGCAGGCGATCCGCCCCATGATGACGCCTGCGGCGCGTGCGCTCGTACGCGAGCACCTCGACGACGGCGCCCTCGTCGCCGTGGTCACCGCCACGAACGCCTTCGTCACCGGGCCCATCGTGCGCGAGCTCGGCATCCCGCACCTGGTCGCCACCATCCCGGCGCAGGAAAACGGCGCGTTCACCGGCAAGCCGCGCGGCCTGCCCGCATTCAAGGCCGGCAAGATCGAGCGCGTCGAAAACTGGCTCGAATCGCTCGGCTTGCACCTGGGCAGCTTCGAGCGCAGCTGGTTCTACAGCGACTCGCACAACGACTTGCCGCTGATGGGTCGGGTCACCAACCCGGTCGCGGTCGACCCCGACGACACCCTGCGCGCGCACGCGCAGTCCGAGGGCTGGCCGGTGATCTCGCTGCGCTGAGCAACACACGGGCCAGCGCCCAGCCCGCGCGGCAAACGCGCGCCGGTCGTGAGCCCCGGCGATCGCGACCATCCACCTCAAAGCCCTTGCAGCCCGTCGTCCGGGCGGATGCTTCGGTTATCATTGACGCCTCATGCAGAAACCCTTCCTCCCCCGATGATCCGCAAGCTGCTGCGCAAGGTCTTCAAGCGCCCGGCGACCGCTGCCCGCCACGAACCCGCCTTCATCCCCGTCGAACGCCACGGCATCCGCCGCGAGCAGCTGTCGCCGGCCGCGCGCAAGGTGTGCGCCGTGCTGCAGGAGAAGGGCTTCAAGGCCTTTGTCGTCGGCGGTGCGGTGCGCGACCTGCTGATCGGCCAGCCGCCCAAGGACTACGACGTCGCCACCAGCGCCACGCCCGAAGAGGTGCGCGCCGCCTTCCGGCGCTCGCGCATCATCGGCCGCCGCTTCAAGATCGTGCACGTGATGAGCGGGCCGGAGACCATCGAGGTCTCCACCTTCCGCGCCAGCCAGGACGCCGAGAGCACCGAGACCGACGAGCACGGCCGCGTGCTGCGCGACAACGTCTTCGGCAACCAGCAGGAAGACGCCACTCGACGCGACTTCACCGTCAACGCCCTGTACTACGACCCCGGCAGCGAGACCATCGTCGACTACCACCACGGCGTCGCCGACATCCAGCAGAAGACCCTGCGCATGATCGGCGACCCGCGCACGCGCTACCGCGAGGACCCGGTGCGCATGCTGCGCGCGGTGCGCCTGGCGGCCAAGCTCGGGCTGACCATCGACCCCGCCGCGCGCCAGCCGATCCGCGAGATGGGCCCGCTGCTCGAGAACGTCCCTGCGGCGCGGCTGTTCGACGAGATGCTCAAGCTGCTGTTCTCCGGCCACTCCATGAAGTGCCTGCAGCAGCTGCGCGGCGAGGGCCTGCACCACGGCCTGCTGCCGCTGCTGGACGTGATCCTCGAGCAGCCGATGGGCGAGCGCTTCGTCACCCTGGCGCTGGAGAACACCGACGAGCGCGTGCGCGAGGACAAGTCCGTGTCGCCCGGCTTCCTGTTCTCCACGCTGCTGTGGCACGAGGTGCTGAAGACCTGGGACAAGAAGAAGGCCGCCGGTGACCACAGCCAGCCCGCGCTCTTCGAGGCCATGGACGAGGTGCTCGACGCCCAGGCCGGCAAGCTCGCCATCACGCGCCGCATCGCCGGCGACATCAAGGACATCTGGGCCATGCAGCCGCGCTTCGACAAGCGCGCCGGCAAGGCGCCCTACCGTGTCATCGAGCAGCCGCGCTACCGCGCCGGCTGGGACTTCCTGCGCCTGCGCGCGCAAGCCGGCGAGATCCCGATGGAGCTGGTCGACTGGTGGGACGACTTCGCCCACGCCGGTCACGACGAGCGCGAGGCGCTGCTGCGCCAGGCACCGGCCGACGCGGCCCCGGCCGCCAAGAAGCGCCGCCGCAAGCGCCGCAAACCGGCAGGGGCGTCGGCGAACGCATCGACAGACTTCGCCGACGCTGCGCCCGCAGCTGACAACGCCTGAGCCCGCGCCCATTGTCCCCTTCAGTGCCCACCTCAGTGCCCACGTCAGTGCCCACCTCAGTGCCCACCTCAGTGCCCACTTCAGCACCCACCTCAGCGTCCGACACCGCGCGCGCCTTCGTTGCCTTCGGCGCCAACCTCGGCGACCCGCTCGCCGCCTTCGCGCTCGCGCTCGAGCGCCTCGACGCCCTGCCCGGCACCCGCGTCTTGGCGAAGTCCGCGCTCTACCGCACGGCACCGGTCGGTGTCGGCGCACAGCCCGACTACATCAACGCAGTCATCGCGCTCGACACCACGCTGCCCGCGCGCGCGCTGCTCGACGCCCTGCTCGCCATCGAGCACGAGGGCGGACGCACGCGCGACTTTCACATGGCGCCGCGCACCATGGACCTCGACCTGCTGCTGCACGGCGACAGCATCATCGACGAGCCCGGCCTGCAGGTGCCGCACCCGCGCATGCACCTGCGCGCCTTCACCCTGCAGCCGCTGGCCGAGATCGCGCCCGATACGCTGATCCCGGGCGTCGGCACGGTGGCCGCGCTGCTGCCGACGGTCGCGGATCAAGCGATCAACCGGATCACCCCGACCGCAGACGGTGGCTCCCACGCCTGAGCCACGGCGCACAGCGTCGACCCGCCATCGCCCCCTCACGCACCGCGCTCGCCATGCCCGCCTGGCTCCAGTTGCTGTACATGAAGCAGCCGATCAAGCTTGACTATCTGTGGGCCGCCTTGTGTATGCTCGGTGCGGTCTATTTCATTTTTCGCAGTTGAAGCGGACGCGAGGCGCCCCCCGCATGCTGGACAAGGCACATTACATCGTCGTCGAAGGCCCGATCGGCGCCGGCAAGACTTCGCTCGCGAAGCGTCTGGCCGAGCGCCTTCAAGCCGAAACCCTGTTCGAGCAGGCCGAGCTGAATCCCTTTCTCGGCCGCTTTTACCAGCAACCCGAGCGCTGGGGTATGGCGACCCAGCTGTCGTTCCTGTTCCAGCGCATCGACCAGCTCACTGGCCTGGGCACCATCGAGGGCGAACGGCGCGTGGTGGCGGATTTCCTCTTCGACAAGGACCGCCTGTTCGCCGAACAGAACCTGGCCGAGGACGAGCTCGCGCTCTACCGCCGCGTGCACGACAGCCTGCAGCCCACGAGCGCCCCGCAGCCCGACCTCGTCATCTACCTCCAGGCCCCGCCCGACACCTTGCTCGCTCGCATCAACAGGCGCGGCCTCGAGGCCGAGCGCCGCATCACCGAGACCTACCTGCACCAGGTCGCCGAACGTTACACGCGCTACTTCTATCAGTACGAGGCCGCGCCGCTGTTCATCGTCGATACCGACAAGCTCAACCCGGTCGACCGCGACGAGGATTTCGAGCTCCTGCTCACGCGCCTGCGCGAGATGCGCGGCTACCGTGAATTCTTCGGATATGCAGACTGAACACCGGGAGCGCAGCGGCGCGCCGGCCTGCCCGCGGTCGGCAGAGCACGTCCTGCGCGCGCCCGGCGCACTTGTGCCGCGCGAGGGTTTCGTGAAAACTGCGGCCTCCCAACAGGAGTCATGAATGAGCTACCTTCAGGACCAGAAGCCCGTCACCCTCTTCGAGCTCGGCAAGATGCGCGCCGAAGGCCGCAAGATCGCCATGCTCACCGCCTATGACGCCAGCTTCGCTGCGCTCCTCGGCCGCGCCGGCGTCGATGCCATCCTCATCGGCGACTCGCTCGGCAACGTGCTGCAGGGCCAGAAATCCACGCTGCCGGTCACGCTCGAGCACATGGCTTATCACACCGAGTGCGTCGCGCGCGCCAACGCGCGCCCGCTCATCGTCACCGACATGCCTTTCGGCACCTACCACGAGAGCCCGGAACAGGCGATGCGCAACGCCGCGCGCCTGATGGCGGCGGGCGCGCAGATGCTCAAGCTCGAGGGCGGCGAGTTCATGGCCGAGACCGTGCGCTTCCTGGTCGAGCGCGGGGTGCCGGTGTGTGCTCACATCGGACTCACGCCTCAGGCGGTGCATCAGCTCGGCGGCTATCGGGTGCAGGGTCGCAGCGACGAAGGCGCCGCCCGCCTCAAGGCCGACGCGCTCGCGCTCGAGCAAGCCGGTGCCGCGCTCATGGTGATGGAAATGGTGCCGGCCGCCCTCGCCGCCGAGATCACCGCCAGCCTGAAGCGCATGGCCACGATCGGCATCGGCGCCGGCCCGGACTGCGATGGCCAGGTGCTGGTGCTGCACGACCTGCTCGGCGTGTATGCCGGCAAGACCGCGCGCTTCGTGCGCAATTTCATGGACGGCGCGGCGAGCATCGAAGAGGCCGTGGCGCGCTACGCCAGCGCGGTCAAGGACGGCAGCTTTCCTGCGGCCGAGCACTGCTACTGAGCACAGCGCCCGCCACCGCGCATTCACGGATGACCCAAGCCATGCAGATCCACGACACCATCGACAGCCTGCGCGCCGCCCGCGCCCGAGCCGGCAAGGTCGCCTTCGTGCCCACCATGGGCAATCTCCACGACGGCCACATCGCGCTCATGCGCCAGGCCGGCGCGCATGCCGACTGCGTGATCGCCAGCATCTTCGTCAACCGCCTGCAGTTCGGCGCCGGCGAGGACTTCGACCGCTACCCGCGCACCTTCGCGGCCGACTGCGAGAAGCTGCAGGCGGCGGGCGTGGCGCATCTGTTCGCGCCCGATGAGACCGTGATGTACCCACAGCCGCAGCGCTACCACGTCGACCCGGCACCGGCCCAGGTGTCCATCCTCGAGGGCGAGTTCCGCGCAGGCCACTTCCGCGGCGTCGCCACCGTGGTGATGAAGCTGCTCAACATCGTCCAGCCCGACATCGCGCTGTTCGGCAAGAAGGACTACCAGCAGCTGATGGTGCTGTCGAACATGGTGCGCGAGATGGCCATGCCGGTAGAGGTGCTGCCGGGCGAAACGATCCGCGCCGATGACGGCCTGGCGCTGTCCTCGCGCAACGGCTACCTGAGCGCGGACGAACGCACGCGCGCGCCCCTGCTCTACCGCCTGCTCAACCGCATCCGCGACGCGGTGCGCGCCGGCGATCACGACCTGCTCAAGCTCGAGACCGAGGCCATGGCCGAGCTGGAAGCGGCCGGCTGGCAGCCGGACTACATCACCGTGCGCCGTCGCATCGACCTGCAGCCGCCGGTGCAACTCGACGATCCGCTGGTGGTGCTCGCGGCGGCAAAGCTGGGGCGCACCCGGCTCATCGACAACCTCGAAATCTGAGCCCCGATGCAGTAAGGGTTCGCCCGCCCTTGCACCGGCTGGCGGTTGTGGTTAAAACCGAAACACTTGAAGAACCGGGCCGCCTCGCCTGCCGAGGCAGGCCTGCCAACAACGAAGGGGGAGTAACGAACATGAACACGACGGTAAAACAGATTCTTGACCTCAAAGGTGCAGCCTTCCACGCCGTCCGCCCGACCGACTCGGTGTTCGATGCGCTGTCGCTGATGGCACAGCACGACATCGGCTGTGTGCTCGTTACCGAAAACGACGCGCTGGTCGGCATCTTCACCGAGCGCGACTACGCGCGCAAAGTCGTGCTGAAGGGCCTCGTCTCGCGTGACGTGCGAGTCGGCGACCTGATGACGCCGAACCCCTACACGGTGGACACCCTGCAGACCGCCGATCAGGTCATGGCCACGATGACGGCAAAGCGCTTCCGCCATATTCCGGTGGTCGAAAAGAACAAGGTGATCGGCATCGTCACCATCGGCGACATGGTCAAGTCCATCGTCAGCCAGCAGGAAAAGACCATCAAGCAGCTCGAGAGCTACATCGCCGGCGACCTCGCCGCCGAATGAAGGTTGGCGCGTACCGCGCCAGCAGACACACAAACGCCGGAGCCGACACGCGTCGGCCCCGGCGTTTGTGTGTGCACGGGCGGTGACGGGAGGCCTGCGGGGCGATGGCGGGCCGCCATCGCGGCCGCCCGCGCCGCTAGCTCACGGCATCGGCCACCCCGGCCGCGTCACGCCCCGCAGGCCTCACTCCACCAGCGCCTTGCCGACGACCTCGGCGACATCGGGCGACAGCCCCTCGGTGCCCAGCACACGCTCGAGCTGCGCCCGGATGCTGGCCTGCAGCGCCGGCACGAAACGGCGCCAGCTCTCGAGCGCACGCGCCATGCGCGCCGCGACCTGGGGGTTTCTGGCGTCCAGCGCGATGACCTGATCGGCCCAGAATTCATGGCCACTGCCATCGGCTGCATGAAACTCACCCGGGTTGGCACGGAAGAAGGTTCCGAGCAGGGCATACACCTTGTTCGGGTTCGACAGGCTGAACGCGGGGTCGCTCAGCAGCACGCGCACGCGCGCCAGCGCCGGCTCGCCGTCCTCGCCCCAGGACCACGCGCCCGCCTGCAGCGCGAACCACTTGTCGAGCACCAGCGCGTCGTCGCGATGGCGGTCGTGGAAGGCCTGCAGCGCGGCAGTACGCGCCGGGCTCGCGCTCTGCACCAGCGCGGCGAGCGCGCCGAAGCGCTCGGTCATGTTGGTGGCGCTGGCGAAGCGCGCCTCGGCACGCTGCAGGCCATCGGTGTCGCCCGCCGCGGCGAGGTAACGCAGCGCCAGGTTGGCGAGCGCGCGACGGCCGGCGTCACCCGGGTGGTAGCGGTAGTCGCCGGGAACCTGCATCGCGTCGAACACGCGCAGCCAGTCGGCCGCGAGCGCGCCACCGAGCGCGCGCATCAGCCGGATCAGCGCGCCGCGCAGCGCGCCGGGGTCGGCCGGCGACATGCGCTCGAGCAGGTAGGCCTCGCCCGGCAGCGCGAGCGCCTGGGCGCGGAAGGCAGGATCGAGCGCGGCGTCGTTGAGCAGGATGCGGAAGGCGCTGACGAAGGCTTGCGGGACCTCGGCGCCGGCATCCGCAGCGAGGCCCAGCGCGACACGCTCGGCGTAGCGCTGCGCGGCATCCCAGCGGTTGAAGGGGTCGGCGTCATGCGCCATGCGGAAGGCCAGGCGCGCATCGTCCTCGTCGAGCTCCAGAATCACCGGCGCAGAAAAACCGCGCAGCAGCGAGGGCACCGGCTCGGCGGCAAGGCCGACGAAGCGGAAGGTGTGCTCGTCCTCGGTCAGCTTGAGCACGCGCGTGGTGGCGCCGGGTTGCGTCTCGCCTTCGAGCTGCAGCGCCAGGTCGCGCCCGTCCGCGCCGATCAGGCCCACCGCGACCGGAATCACCAGCGGCAGCTTGGCATGCTGACCGGGCGTGGCCGGGGTCGATTGCGCCAGCGTCAGCGTGTAGCTGCCGTCGGCGGCGTTCCACACCCCGCTTGCCTTCACCCGCGGCGTGCCGGCCTGCTCGTACCAGCGCATGAACTGGTCGAGGTCGAAGCCGTTGTTGGCCTCGGACATCACCTCGACGAAGTCGTCGCAGGTCACTGCCTGGCCGTCGAAGTAGCTGAAATAGAGGTCCATGCCGTTGCGGAAGCCCTCCTGCCCGAGCAGGGTGTGCAGCATGCGGATGACCTCGGCGCCCTTCTCGTACACCGTGGCAGTGTAGAAGTTGTTGATCTCCTGGTAGCTGTCCGGACGGATCGGGTGCGCCATCGGCCCGGCGTCCTCGGGGAACTGCGCGGCGCGCAGCACACGCACGTCGTCGATGCGCTTGACCGCACGTGCCGAGGCCGCGCCCTCGGGGCCGGCCGCACGCGCCAGCATGTCGGCGGAAAACTGCTGGTCACGGAAGACGGTGAGGCCTTCCTTCAAGGTGAGCTGGAACCAGTCGCGGCAGGTGACGCGGTTGCCGGTCCAGTTGTGGAAGTACTCGTGCGCGACCACGCTCTCGACGTTCTCGTAGTCGAGGTCGGTCGCGGTGTCGGGCTTGGCGAGGATGAACTTGGTGTTGAAGATGTTCAGCCCCTTGTTCTCCATCGCGCCCATGTTGAAGTCGGCCACGGCGACGATCATGAAGCGGTCGAGGTCGAGCTCGAGGCCGAAGGTCTCCTCGTCCCAGCGCATCGAGTGCACCAGCGAATCCATCGCGTGCTCGACGCGGTCGAGGTTGCCCTCTTCCACCCACACCTGCAGCAGCACCTCACGGCCGGACATGGTCTGGACCTTGCGTTCGAGGGCCACCAGCTTCGCCGCGACCAGCGCGAACAGATACGAAGGCTTGGGAAACGGGTCTTCCCACTTCGCGTAGTGGCGACCTTCCGGCAGTACGCCCTGGTCGATGAGGTTGCCGTTGGAGAGCAGCACCGGGCAGGCCGCACGGTCGGCTTCGAGCGTGACGGTGAAGCGCGCCATCACGTCCGGGCGGTCGGGGAAGCAGGTGATGCGGCGGAAGCCCTCGGCCTCGCACTGGGTGAAGAAGCCACCGTTCGACAGGTACAGGCCCGACAGCGTGGTGTTGGCGCGCGGATTCACCCGCGTGACGACCTCGACCACCACCGCGTCGCCGCTCGCGTCGATCTCGAGCACGCCGCCGTCCATCTCGCGCAACGCGGCCGGCGCCTCGCCATCCACCGTCAGCGACACGCGCTCGAGCGCCTCGCTCCACAGCCGGATCGGCCCCTCGCCCGCGTCCCGGTGGCGCACGCAACGCATGCGGTTGGTGACGAGCGTGGCGTCGGCGTCGAGGCGAAAGTGCAGGTCGACGGCGTCTACCGTCCACGGTAGCGACTGGTAGTCGGCGCGCTGGATTGTCGGGGCGTGTTCAGTTCTCATTTTTTCTCCATCTGTACCGGATCGGCGCAACAAGGGCGCGAGTGTACGCTGCCTCAGGCGCCGGCGCGATCGGCCACCAGCACGTCGCCAGCGGACTGGGCGAGGATGTGCTTGGTGACGCTGCCGAGCAGCATCTCGCCGATCAGGCCCTGGCCGCGCTTGCCGATCACGATCAGGTCGCAGTCCTGCGCCTGTTCGTGCTCGAGCACCTGGGTGCTCGCTTCGCCATGGACCACGATGCGGCGCACGCGGTTCTCGTCCGCCCCCGCCGCGGCGACGAGTTCGTTCATGCGCGCCGTGGCCTCGCGGCGTGCATTGACGCGCAGGCTGGCCAGCGCACTCTCCTCGACCCCGGCGTAGCGCAGCTTGCCCTCGAAGGGCACCTCGAAGGCATGCAGCAGCACGTATTCCGCCTGCGGCGCCACGCGCTGCGCCAGCCGCAGCGCCTCGAGCGCGCGCGGCGAGAAGTCCACCGGCACCAGCACCCGCCGGTAGGGTTCGTGCGCCATCTGCTTGACCACAAGCAGCGGACGCGTCGTTTTTCCCAGCACGCGCTCGGTGGTCGAACCGACCAGCAGCTCGCGCAAGAAACCCGCCCCGCGCGCGCCCATGACGATCAGATCGGCATCGATCGCATCGGCATGGCTGTTGATTTCGGCCAGCACATTGCCCACCACCATGTGCAGCTCGGACTGCACCCCGTGGCGCGCCTCGAGCTCGCCTGCGAGCCTCATCACCTCGCCGCGCATCTCGTCGAGCAGTGTCTGCTGCATGCCCGCCGCGTCGGCGTCGACCAGTTGACGCAGGGCATCGAAGGCGCCGAAGCTCACCACGTGCTGAAGCGACAGGCGCGCACCCAGCCCGCTGGCCACGAGCGCAGCGCGCATCACCGCATGACGAGCGAGCGGCGAGAGGTCGGTGGCGGCCAGGATGTTGCGGATCGGCGTCATGCTCACGCTCCTTGTGACGGCCCGACGAGGCGCTGCGCCCCGGCGCGGCCGATCATTTCACTGCTTGGGCGGCGCCGGCAAGAGCACGATGCAGGTGCCCGCAAGGCGGTCGTGAAGAAACTGGCGATCCCGGTCGACCAGCGCCCACAGCAGCCCGAAGCCGGCGAGCAGCACCGACGGCCACGCCAGCGCGTAGCGCAGCCAGCAGCGGCCCAGACTTGCGAGCTGACCGTCGCCGGCCACGATCTTCAGGCGCCAGGTCTGCATCGCCAGCGTCTGCCCGCCCCGCCGCCAGTACCAGACGAAATAGACGCCGAGCACGACGAAGACGTGAGCCCACAACAGCCAGCCGGGCGGCGTGTATTCCGCCACCGCGCCAAGGATGAGATAAGGCACGAGAAAACTCAACGCGAGCACGCCGAGCAACAGCATGGACTCGTAGAGCATCGCGGCCAGTCGTCGGCGCAGACCGGCGAGTTCGGCGACGGTGCGCCCGGCCGCCGACAGCCCGCCCTGCGCCGCACCCGCCTCTGCTGGGGGCGCTTTCGCCCCGATGCCAGTACCCTTGGGGGTCGCGCGCCTGCTACGTGTCATGGAATCTTCCGGATGGGCCGCCGCTGCGACGACGAAATGGTGACGAAATGGCTACGAAATGGTGACGAGCCCGCGGCGCCACCGGCCGGGGCAGATGCAGAACTCCGGCGCCAGCATGCGCGCTGCACGGCGCGTGGCAGCCAGCCCCGCAGCCTTGACCAAACCATCAGCGGCCGGTAACGTTCTGCGTTTATTCAAACCCCTAGATACGAGAGAGTTCGCGATGGTGCTGTCCGGAGCCGAAATTCTAATCAGGTGCCTTCAGGAAGAAAAGGTCGAATACGTCTTCGGTTATCCGGGTGGCTCGGTACTCTTCATCTATGACGCCCTGTTCCAGCAGGAGCAGGTGCGCCACGTGCTGGTGCGCCACGAGCAGGCTGCGGTGCATGCTGCCGATGGCTTCGCGCGCAGCACGCAGAAGGTCGGCGTCGCGCTCGTGACCTCCGGCCCGGGGGCCACCAACGCCGTCACCGGCATCGCCACCGCCTACTGCGACTCGATCCCGATGGTGATCATCTCCGGCCAGGTGCCCACCGGCGCGATCGGCCAGGACGCCTTCCAGGAGGTCGACACGGTCGGCATCACCCGCCCCTGCGTAAAGCACAACTTTCTCGTCAAGGACGCGCGCGACATCGCGCTGACGATGAAGAAGGCCTTCTATCTCGCCTCCACCGGCCGCCCCGGCCCGGTGCTGGTCGACATCCCGAAGGACGTGTCGATGCAGCGCTGCGAATTCGAGTATCCGAAAGAGATCTCGATGCGCTCGTACAACCCGGTCACCCGCGGCCACTCGGGCCAGATCAAGAAGGCCGTGCAGCTGCTGCTCGAGGCCAGGCGGCCGATGATCTACACCGGCGGCGGTGTGGTGCTGTCGAACGCGGCCGAGCAGCTCACCAAGCTCACCCGCCTGCTGGGCTACCCGATCACCAACACCCTGATGGGCTTGGGCGGCTACCCCTTCAGCGACCGCCAGTACCTCGGCATGCCCGGCATGCACGGCACCTTCGAAGCGAACATGGCGATGCATTACTCCGACGTGCTGCTCGCCGTCGGCGCCCGCTTCGACGACCGCGTGATCGGCAGCCCGGACCACTTCGCCGAAGAGCCGCGCAAGATCATTCACGTCGACATCGACCCCTCCTCGATCTCCAAGCGCGTGCGCGTCGACGTCCCGATCGTCGGCGACGTGCGCGAAGTGCTCGACGAGATGATCCGCCAGATCGAATCCGGCGAAGCCCGCCCCAACCGCGAGGCGCTCGCCGAGTGGTGGAAGCAGGTCGAGGAATGGCGCAGCCGCAAGTGCATGGTCTACAAGAACTCGGACGAGATCATCAAGCCCCAGTTCGTGGTGCAGAAGCTGTGGGAAGTGACCGGCGGCGACGCCATCATCACCTCCGACGTGGGCCAGCACCAGATGTGGGCGGCACAGTACTACGGCTTCGACAAGCCGCGCCGCTGGCTCAACTCGGGCGGCCTGGGCACCATGGGCGTGGGCATGCCCTACGCCATGGGCGCCAAGCTCGCCAACCCCGACATGCAGGTCGCCTGCGTGACCGGCGAGGCCTCGATCCAGATGAACATCCAGGAACTGTCGACCTGCAAGCAGTTCCGCCTGCCGATCAAGATCTGCAACCTCAACAACCGCTACCTGGGCATGGTGCGCCAGTGGCAGGAGCTGTTCCACGGCGGCCGCTACTCCGAGTCCTACATGGATTCGCTGCCCGACTTCGCCAAGCTGGCCGAGTCCTACGGCCACGTCGGCATTCGCATCGACAAGCCCGCCGACGTCGAGGGGGCGCTGCGCGAGGCCTTCACCACCCATAAGGACGAACTCGTGTTCCTCGACTTCCAGGTCGACCAGACCGAGAACGTCTATCCGATGGTGCAGGGCGGCAAGGGTCTCACCGAGATGATCCTGTCCGCCGAAGACCTCTGATCGCCACTCAACGATTGCGGAACACACCACCATGCGTCACGTCATTTCCCTCCTGATCGAAAACGAATCCGGCGCGCTGTCGCGCGTGTCCGGGCTGTTCTCGGCCCGCGGCTACAACATCGAATCGCTCACCGTCGCGCCGACCGAAGACTTCTCGATGTCGCGGATGACCATCGTCACCACCGGCTCGGACGAGATCATCGAGCAGATCACCAAGCAGCTGAACAAGCTCGTCGAGGTGGTCAAGGTCGTCGACATCTCCGAGGCCGCGCACATCGAGCGCGAGCTCATGCTGGTCAAGGTGCGCGCCACCGGCAAGGACCGCGAGGAGGTCAAGCGCACCGCCGACATCTTCCGCGCCCGCATCATCGACGTCACCGACACCTCCTACGTCGTCGAGCTCACCGGCAACCAGGGCAAGCTCGACGCCTTCATCGGCGCCATCGACCCCGCTCTGATCCTCGAGACCGTGCGCTCGGGCGTGTGCGGCGTTGGCCGCGGCGACCGCGTACTCAAGGTCTGAGCCACACACATCGCTTCCGTTTTCACGTACCGACCCGCCAAACAAAGGAAAGACATGAAGGTTTACTACGACAAGGACGCCGACCTCTCCCTCATCAAGGGCAAGAAGGTCACCATCGTCGGCTATGGCTCGCAGGGCCATGCCCACGCCCAGAACCTGTCCGATTCGGGCGTCAAGGTCACCGTCGCCCTGCGCAAGGACGGCGCCTCCTGGGAAAAGGCCAAGGCCGCCGGCCTCAAGGTCGAGGAGATCGCCAAGGCCGTCAAGGGCGCCGACGTCGTCATGATCCTGCTGCCGGACGAGAACATCCCGCAGGTGTACAAGGACGAAGTCGAGCCGAACATCAAGAAAGGCGGCGTGCTCGCCTTCGCCCACGGCTTCAACGTGCACTACAACCAGGTCGTGCCGCGTGAAGACCTCGACGTGATCATGGTCGCCCCGAAAGGCCCCGGCCACACCGTGCGCTCCGAGTACCTGCGCGGGGGCGGCGTGCCCTCGCTGATCGCGGTCTACCAGGACAAGTCCGGCAAGGCGCGTGACATCGCCCTCTCCTACGCTGCTGCCAACGGCGGCACCAAGGGCGGCGTGATCGAGACCAACTTCCGCGAAGAGACCGAGACCGACCTCTTCGGCGAGCAGGCCGTGCTGTGCGGCGGCGCCGTCGAGCTGGTGAAGATGGGCTTCGAGACCTTGACCGAAGCCGGCTACGCGCCCGAGATGGCCTACTTCGAGTGCCTGCACGAGCTCAAGCTGATCGTCGACCTGATGTACGAAGGCGGCATCGCGACCATGAACTACTCGATCTCGAACAACGCCGAGTACGGCGAGTACGTAACCGGTCCCGAGGTCATCAACGAGCAGTCGCGCGCCGCCATGCGCAACGCGCTCAAGCGCATCCAGACCGGCGAGTACGCCAAGATGTTCATCCTCGAAGGCAAGACCAACTACCCGAGCATGACCGCGCGTCGCCGCCTGAACGCCGATCACCCGATCGAGAAGGTCGGCGGCCAGCTGCGCGAGATGATGCCGTGGATCAAGGCCAAGGCCCTGGTCGACAAGTCGAAGAACTGATCGCTCCAGCGCTCGGTCATCAAAGCCGGCCCCGCACATGCGGCGCCGGCTTTTTTCATGCATGTGCGGCGGGTGCGGGCCGCGTCGTGCGTCAGACGCCGCCCGTGCCCCCACCCCGAAGGCCAGCGCCACGGGATTCTTGCATGCGCGCTGCGCTAGAATGGGCGCTCGGAAACAACGGAGGCGATGCACAAGGTGACCTACAACGATCAAGCCTCGCAGTCCGCGGCAGACAAGCCTCGCCGCGGCATCTACATTCTGCCCAATCTGTTCACCACCGCGGCGCTGTTCGCGGGGTTCTATGCGATCGTGCAGGCCATGAACGACCGCTTCGAGTACGCAGCGGTGGCGATCTT
Source organism: Thauera sp. UBA6194 (assembly GCA_002422685.1). Lineage (GTDB taxonomy): Bacteria > Pseudomonadota > Gammaproteobacteria > Burkholderiales > Rhodocyclaceae > Thauera. The sequence goes on from DITC01000022.1 coordinate 46,815, forward strand.
CGTCGCCATGGTGCTCGACGGCCTGGACGGCCGCATCGCGCGCCTGACAAACACGCAGAGCGACTTCGGCGCCGAGTACGACTCGCTGTCCGACATGGTGTCCTTCGGCGCCGCGCCCGCGCTGGTCATGTACGAATGGGCGCTGCAGGACCTCGGTAAGCTCGGCTGGGTGGCGGCCTTCATCTACTGCGCCGGCGCCGCCCTGCGCCTGGCGCGCTTCAACACCAACATCGAGGTGGTCGACAAGCGCTACTTCCAGGGCCTGCCGAGCCCGGCTGCCGCTGCACTCGTCGCCGGCATGGTCTGGGTAGGCCTGGACAACGGCTTCGAGGGCAACGAACTGCGCTGGTACGGCGCCGTGCTGACGATCTTCGCCGGCCTGTCGATGGTGAGCAACGTGCTGTTCTGGAGCGGCAAGAGCATCAACCTGCGCAAGAGCGTGCCCTTCATCGTGCTGCTCGCGCTGGTGCTGGCCTTCGCGCTCATCTCCAGCTACCCGCCGGGCATCCTGTTCGGCCTCTTCCTCGCCTACGCGATCTCCGGCTACGTGGTCGCCGTGTCGCGCTGGCGCAAACGCAGGCTGCACCGGCAGGGCGCGTCCGCGACGGACGACGACCAGGCCGACGACGACAACCCTGACGCGCCCCTCGAGGGCACCTCATCCGACCCCGGGAGCAAGCCATGAAAGACAAGCTGATCATTTTCGACACCACCCTGCGCGACGGCGAGCAGAGCCCCGGCGCCTCGATGACGCGCGACGAAAAACTGCGCATCGCGCGCCAGCTCGAGCGCATGCGGGTGGACGTGATCGAGGCCGGCTTCGCCGCCGCCTCCAACGGCGACTTCGAGGCCGTGCGTGCAGTCGCCGAGGCCATCAAGGAATCCACCGTGTGCTCGCTGGCGCGCGCCAACGAGCAGGATATCCGGCGCTCGGGCGACGCCATCGCCCCCGCCGCGCGCGGCCGCATCCACACCTTCATCGCCACCAGCCCGATCCACATGGAGAAGAAGCTGCGCATGACGCCCGACCAGGTCGTCGAGCAGGCCGTCAAGGCGATCGGCTGGGCGCGCGAATACACCGACGACGTCGAGTTCTCCGCCGAGGACGCCGGCCGCTCCGAGATCGACTTCCTGGTGCGCATCTTCGAGGCCGTGATCAAGGCCGGCGCCAAGACCATCAACGTGCCCGACACCGTCGGCTACAACGTGCCCGAGCAGTTCGCCGCCACCGTGCGCACGCTGATCGAGCGCGTGCCCAACTCCGACAAGGTGGTGTGGTCGGTGCACTGCCACAACGACCTTGGCCTGGCCGTCGCCAATTCGCTCGCCGCAGTGCGCGCGGGCGCACGCCAGGTCGAGTGCACCATCAACGGCCTCGGCGAGCGCGCCGGCAACGCCTCGCTCGAAGAGATCGTCATGGCGGTACGTACGCGCGCCGACATCTTCCCGGTCGAGACCGGCATCGACGCCACCCAGATCGTGCCCGCCTCCAAGCTGGTGTCGCAGATCACCGGCTACCCGGTGCAGCCCAACAAGGCCATCGTCGGCGCCAACGCCTTCGCGCACGAGTCCGGCATCCACCAGGACGGCGTGCTCAAGCACCGCGAGACCTACGAGATCATGCGCGCCGAGGACGTGGGCTGGGGCGCCAACAAGCTGGTGCTGGGCAAGCTTTCCGGGCGCAACGCCTTCCGCGCGCGCCTGCAGGAACTCGGCATCGAGATCGAGAGCGAGGAGCACCTCAACCAGGCCTTCGCGCGCTTCAAGGAGCTCGCCGACCGCAAGTCGGAGATCTTCGACGAAGACCTCACCGCGCTGATGCGCGACGAGGCCGTGACCCCGGCCCCCGAGCAGTACCGGCTCGTATCCACGCGCTTCCACTCCGAGACCGGGGAGACGCCGGTGGCCGAGATCACGCTCACCGTGGCCGGCAAGGAGTCGCACGCACGCGCCGGCGGCTCCGGCCCGGTGGATGCCGCATTCAAGGCCATCGAATCGGTCGTGACCAGCGGCAGCGAGCTGCTGCTGTATTCGGTGAATGCGATCACCACCGGCACCGACGCCCAGGGCGAGGTCACCGTGCGCCTGTCGCACGATGGTCGCGTGATGGACGGCCAGGGCGCCGACACCGACATCATCGTCGCCTCGGCCAAGGCCTATCTCAACGCGCTCAACAAGCTGCACGCGGGCGCCGATCGCCTCAACCCGCAGGTCTGAGCTTCAAGACGACCGGGCGCCCTCGATGGCGCCCGGCCTACAGACAGGCCCGGAACCAAGAGGTCTGAAACTCAGGGTTCGATCGACGACTTCTGCCGCGACGGGGCGCTCGCGCGCGCATGCAGCATGGTGCTGGTGAACAAGCCCACCGCGAGCGCGATCTCGATCATGGCGAACACGCCGATCAGCCCGGGGTCGCCCGCGCGCAGCACCCCTTCGACCAGATACAGCAGCGACAGCATCGACAGCCACTGCGAGGTGTAACGCCGCCCGCGCAGCACGCCGAACACCGCCGCCAGCAGCGGCAGCGCCTTGAGCATCATCCACGAGCCGCCCGGACGCAGCGGCGCGAGCCAGCCTTCCCAGGCCACGCAAAGCACGATCAGCGCCAGCAGCAGCACGCTCGACAGGCGCGACAGAGCCTGCGCGCTCATCGCACACCCGCCAGGCGCAAGGCCGTCTCGGCCAGACGTCTGCCCTGCGCCTGGGCGAGGCGGATCTCGTCTGCACTCGGCTCGGGCTGGCCGTCGGCGCCCGACACGTGACTGGCCCCGTAGGGCGTGCCGCCCGTGCGCGTCGTGCTCAGCGCCTCTTCGCTGAACGGGATGCCCATCACCAGCATGCCGTGATGAAACAGCGGCAACATCATGCTCAGCAGCGTGCTCTCCTGGCCGCCGTGCATGCTCGCCGAAGAGGTGAACACGCAGGCCGGCTTGCCCTCGAGCGCGCGATTGACCCAGGCACCGGAGAGTCCGTCGAGAAAATACTTCAGCGGCGCGGCCATGTTGCCGAAGCGGGTCGGGCTGCCCAGCGCCAGCCCGATGCAGTCCTCGAGGTCCGCGATCTCGACGTAGGGCGGGCCTTCAGCCGGAATGTCGTCCTCGACGGCCTCGCACACGGTGGACACGCGCGGCACCGTGCGCACCCGGGCCGACGCGCCCGGCACTTGATGGATGCCGGTGGCGACATGCTCCGCGAGCGCGCGCACCGAGCCGCGGTGGCTGTAATAAAGGACGAGGATTTCGTTCATGGACTGGACTCCGGACCGGGGCGCGGATTATACCCTCCCCCCGCACCGCAGCCCCGCGCCTCAGATCGGATACGGATCGTGCTCGTACTGGAACAGCTCGACGCGCGCGGTCTGCATGTCCAGGCCGAGCGCGCGTGCCTGCGCGACGTACACGGACGCACCATCGCGCACGAACACGAAGCGGCGCGACGCGTAGGTACCCGCAGGCGCCAGCATTGCCGGATGCCGGCGCACGGGCTCCATCACCGGCAGCGCGAGCGCAGGGGTCAGGCTCTGCACACCACGGCCACGAAAGCCCACCTCCACCGACTGAAAGCCGATCCCGATGATCTGCAGCCCGAGCTCGATCTGCCCGGGATGTTCGCTGCGGACCCAGCGCACCACGCACACCGACCAGGGCTGATCGGCGCTGCGCCGCAAGACGAGCATCGAGCCCGCCTCGACCTCGCCCTCGACCCCCGTGACCCGCATGATCGCGAGCCCGCCGGGACTTTCATTGAGCACCGCCCACTCCTGCAGCGGCAGCGTGCGGCGGTCGCCGCCGCCGCGGCCGAGCTGCCACACGGCATTCAAGCCTGTACACACTTCGACGACATAGCGTTGCGCGCGCCGCGGCTGCTCGCGCACCGGCACGTTCATCCACAACGCGCGCAGGCGCTTGAGCAAGGCGAGGATCTCGAGCGGCGCCAATCCAGACGGAAAACCGGCCTCCTCCGACGCGAGCGGCGCCACGTCACACTGCGTGCCGGCGAGCTCGGCCGCGGTGAGATTCGCCGTCACCCAATCCACGCACTCGCCAAGCCGCTGCGCCATCTGGCGCGGATTGAACGACCACACGTCGGCGCTGCGCACATGCTCAGCCGGTAGCGCGCGCCGAGCCACCGCGTTGGGCCCCGCGTCGCTACCGAGATCGATCCACCAGGGGGCATCCGTGACGGCCGGGCCGCCGGGCGCAAAACCCGCCGCCGCGAGCAGGCGCTCATCGAGAAAATCGAACAACCACACCAGCTCCGAGCCGCTCAAACCCTCCGGCTGCGACACAGCCACGGTCAACAGGCGCAGATAAGCCTGCGTCGTCGGCGCATCCTTGCCCAGCCCTGCGCTCCGCACCAGGCGGTGCGCGACGCGCCAGAACCCACGCGGAGGCTCGGTCGCGGCCAGGCCGCACACCTTGAAGGCGCCGGCCAGCAAGGCGAGGCCCCGGAGCGCAAGCGCGCTCTTGTCGCCTTTGTCGTCCTGCGCCCCGGACGCGCGCTCGACGCCGTCCGCGAGCGCATCGGCGACATCCACGACCAGCCTGGCGAGCCCATCCTGACGCTCGAACAGCGCAACGCTCAAGGGCAGCCCCAGCCCGTCGGCCTCCGCGCAGAACCGCTCGCACATGCGTGCGACCTGCGCGGCAGCGGCGGCGCCGACGCGCACGCGAAGCTCGGGCCCATCCGTACCGGCCAGCCCCTCATCGGCAAGACGGCGGCGCAGTTCGGCGAGCGCGTCGGCGCCCGCGGCGGCGCTCGTGGCGTCGAGCCAGCGGATCAGGGCCTGTTCGGCGGCGGAGGTGGGCGAAGATGAGGGCATGGTCATGGTCGGGCGGGCGCCCCGCATTCTAGCCACTTCGGCCGCGCGCGCGCAGCCATCCGTCACGCCTCATCGCACGCCGCGAAATATGCGTGCAATTCTTGCTGTCCGCCACGCAAGCGCCTATAATCCGCGGTTTTCCGCATTCACCGATCAGGAATACCAGATGGTCGTCATTCGCCTTGCCCGTGGTGGCGCCAAAAAGCGCCCGTTCTTCAACATGGTTGTTGCCGACTCGCGCAACCGCCGCGACGGTCGCTTCATCGAGCGCGTCGGTTACTACAACCCGATCGCCTCCGGCGCCGAAAAAAGCCTGGTGATCAACACCGAGCGCCTGGCCTACTGGGAGCAGAACGGCGCGCAGATGTCGCCGACCGTTGCCCGCCTGGTCAAGCAGGCCGCCAAGGCCGCTGCCTGATCGACGTCGATCAGCGGCGGAACAGCGCATGATCGTACTGGGGCGCATTGTCGCCCCTTTCGGCGTTCAGGGCTGGATCAAGATCCACCCTTTCGGCGATGACCCGGTCTCGTGGCGCGAAATGCGCCACTGGTGGCTGTGCAGCGACGACGCTGCGCCTGAGGCGCAGTGGAAGCAATACACACTCAAGACCTGCCGTGCGCACGGCAAGGGGCTCGTCGCCACGCTGGCCGAGATCCCCGACCGCAACGCGGCAGAGGCGGTCAGCGGTTTTTACATCGCGGCGCCGCGCGAGGCCTTGCCCCAGCCCGCGGAGGGAGAGTACTACTGGGGTGATCTCGTCGGGCTGGCGGTCGAGAACGAAGCCGGCGAGGCTCTGGGCACGGTGACGGGGCTCATCTCCACCGGTGCGCACGATGTGCTGCAGGTGCAGGAAGGCGAAGGCAAGGACGGCGTGGAACGCCTGATTCCGTTCGTTGCCGCCTATGTGCTCGACGTCGACCTCGGCGCCCGCCAGATCCGGGTCAGCTGGCAGAAAGACTGGTAACACGGAACTGTGGACGGCCGGTGAACCCGCAGACTTCGGAGAAAGACGCACCGGACATGGAAAACACGGGCTTGAAGGGTGGCTTGCGTCGCTACGACGTGATCACGCTCTTTCCCGAAATGTTCGCCGCCCTCACGGGCAGCGGCATCACGCGGCGTGCGATCGACCGCGGACTGTACGCGCTGGGCTTCCACAACCCGCGCGACTTCACCGCCGATCCGCACCGCACCGTGGACGACCGCCCCTACGGTGGCGGGCCGGGCATGGTGATGTTGATCGAACCGCTCGCGCAGGCCATCGCCGCGGCGCGAGCGGCGCAGGAGCAGACGCTCGGGCGCAGTGGTCGGGTGATCTACCTGTCGCCGCAGGGGCGCAGGCTGGATCAGTCGGTCGTGATGGAGCTGGCGGCCGAACCGGGTCTGGTGCTCTTGTGCGGCCGCTACGAAGGCGTGGATCAGCGCCTCATCGACCGCGAGGTGGACGAGGAACTCTCGCTCGGCGACTTCGTGCTGTCGGGCGGCGAGCTGCCTGCGATGGTGCTGCTCGATGCGATCGTGCGTCAGCTGCCCGGAGCACTGAATACCGCCGACTCGGCGCAGGAGGACTCCTTCGCCGACGGCCTGCTGGACTGTCCGCACTACACGCGGCCAGAGCTGTACGAGAACGAACGGGTGCCCGAAGTCCTGCTCTCGGGCAACCACGCGGCGATCCGCCGCTGGCGGCTCAAGCAAGCGCTGGGCCGCACCTGGCTGCGCCGCCCTGACCTGTTCGAGGCGCGCAAGCTGAACAAGACCGAATTGAAACTGCTTGAGGAATTCAGGCAGGAGCAAGCCGGGGCCGAAGTCCTCAAGGTCTGAAAGCCCATATATAAATGGCACGCACCAGGTTGCGACCTGCTCTGCGGCCAGGCCGACGCAAAAGGCGGAAGGCCGATAACATCGATGGAGTTTTTGCAATGAACCTGCTTCAACAACTCGAACAGGAAGAGATCGCCCGCGTCGCCGCCGGCAAGACCATTCCCCAATTCGGTCCCGGTGACACCGTGATCGTTCAGGTGAAGGTCAAGGAAGGCACGCGCGAGCGTCTGCAGGCTTACGAAGGCGTGTGCATCGCCAAGCGTAACCGTGGCCTCAACTCCTCCTTCATCGTCCGCAAGATCTCCTCGGGCGAAGGTGTCGAGCGTACGTTCCAGACCTACTCGCCGCTGCTCGCCGGCATCGAGGTCAAGCGTCGTGGTGACGTGCGTCGCGCCAAGCTGTACTACCTGCGCCAGCGTTCGGGCAAGTCGGCACGCATCAAGGAAAAGCTGGACTACAAGGCCGCCGCTGCCAAGCGCGCTGCCCAGCAGCAACAGCAGGAAGGCTGATCGCGCACTGCGTGAGCGCTTTTCGCAAACGGGCCTTCGGGCCCGTTTTTTCGTCTACGGCTTTCGTGCAGCATGCGCCGGGCGACACATGAACGAGACGAGCACTCCCTCGCCCTTGGCGGCGCGCGCCGCCATCACGGCGCCACGCACTCGGCCCTCGAATGGGGCGTAGCCGCTCAGCGCCGCTCGACGTAATGCATCAGCCAGGCCGCCGCAGCGAGGAAGATCAGGCTGGGCGTGAGCGCGGCCATGAGCGGCGGCCAGGCGTTGATCATGCCGAGGTTGGAGAACAGGCCGTTGAGCAGGTGGAAGCCCACCCCGAGCATCACCCCCATGAAGATGCGCGCGCTGGCGCCGCCCATACGGTCGTGGATGAAGCCGAAAGGCATGGCCAGCGCCATCATCACCAGCGCCGCGAAGGGATAGACGATCTTCTTCCAGAGCGCGATCTCGAAGCGATCGGCGTTCTGGTTGTTCTCGCGCAGGTGCTTGATGTAGGTCCACAGCTTGCCCAGCTGCATGTGCTCAGGCGCGACCATCAGCACCCCGAGCACCTCGGGCGTGAGCTCGGACTTCCAGCGAATCTCGGGCAGGCGCTCGACCTCGGTGCGGTCGGCGTGAAAAAGCGTGCGCGAGACCTCGAGCAGCTGCCACTCGCCAGCCCCGTCGAACACACCGCGCCTGGCCTCGGCGATCGACACCAGCGCGTAAGCCTCATCGAAGGTGTAGATGCGCGCGTTGCGCAGCGTGCGGTCGGGCATCAGGGTGCGCACGTTGATGACCTGGCGACCGTCCTTCACCCACAGACCCGAGCGCAGCTGCTGCGACACCGTGGCCTTGGTGGCGGTGAGCTTCCATTCTTCTGCGGCCGACTCGGCCGGCGGCGCGACATACTCGCCGATCAGGAACACCAGCACGACGAACACGGCACCGATCATGCCCAGGATGCGCATCAAGCCGGCGTTCGACATGCCCGAGGCGCGCATCACGGTGATCTCGGAGTGCCGTGCCAGCGTCGCGAGCGCGTACAGGCTGCCGATCAGCACCGCGACCGGCATCAGCTCGTACACCCGCGAAGGCAGCGTCAGGCCGACATAGACCACGGCCTGGTAGAGGGTGTAGCCCCCCTTGCCGATGTCCTCGAGCTCGTTGATGAGATCGAAGAAGGCGAACAAACCCAGGAAGGCGACCAGCACCAGCAGCGTCGCACCGAAGATCTCGCGCGCCAGATAGCGCAGCAGCACGGCGCTCATGTGCGCCTCCGCCAGAACGGGGACACGGCGAGCCGCTTGTAGAACAGCACCCCGAGCGCACCGAGCACGACCACGTGCGGCAGGATCAGACCGAGGGCGAAGCCCATCCGCCCCTGCGCCACCCAGGACTGAAACACCGAAATCGCGTTGCTGTAGAGCAGATACACCAGCAGCGCGATGAGCAGGTTGTTGGCGCGCCCCGCGCGCGGATTGACGAAGGAGAGCGGGATGGCCATCAGCGCAAGCAGCAACGCCACCAGCGGCACGCCGAAGCGCCCCACGAGCTCGCCCAGGCTGCGCTTGTCCTGCTGCGCCAGCAGCTGCATGGTGGGCTGCGCACGCGTGCGCGAGAACTGACTGACAAGCTGCTTCTGCGCCACCAGCACCTCGTAGCGCTCGAACTCCATGACGCGGTACTCGGGGGTGCCGGGCGTGCCGTCGTAGCGACGACCGTTCTCGAGCACCACATAGCGCCGCCCTTCGTCGTCGCTGCGCAGATAGCCCTCGGAGGAGACGATCACCACCAAGCCGCCGGTGCGCGTCTGCTCGCTGACGAACACGTTGCGCACCCGCCCGTCCTCCCCGGCGCCCACCTCGACGAAGAACACGCGCTGCGCGCCGGAAGATTCACGGAATACGCCGGGGGCGACGCGCTGGGTGTCGTCACGGCTGTCGAGGCGCTCGCGGTACTCGCCGCTCTTTTGCTGCGCCCACGGCGACAGGTACAGCGCCCCGGCGCCGATCACCAGCACCAGCGGCAACGCAAAGCTCAGCACCGGCCTGATCCATGCGGTCAGCGGCACGCCCGAGGCGAACCACACCACCATCTCCGAGTCGCGGTAACTGCGCGACAGCGACACCAGGATCGCGATGAACAGCGTGAGCGTGAGCACCGTCGGCATCTGCGCGAGCGCACCGAAGCCGATCAGCGCGGCGACCGCGTCGGCCGGCACGCGCCCACCCGCCGCCTGACCCAGCAGGCGGATGAGCACGGTGGAGATCAGGATCGCGAACAGCGCAACGAAGACTGCAGCTGCCGTCTGCGCGAATTCCCGTTGCAGGGCGCGCCGGAAGATCATCGGGCGAGGGGGCCGGGTTGGGGCGGAAAGCGGAGCAAGATGCGGAGCCGGATCAGGGCAGCGCGCGGTACGGACACCGCGGATGCCGTTCGAGAGAGCCTTTTTGACGCCCCGGTTGCGAACGGTCCATAATCGGTCGCAATTCAAAACCGGCGTCTTTACAAGGAAAAAGCGGATGGAATTTACCATAAAGACCGGCAACCCGGCGAAGCTCAAGACCGGCCTCCTGGTGCTCGGCGCGTTTGCGGATGGCAAGCTGCCGGCGCTCGGCGGGGCCGTCAACGATGCCACGCAAGGCCGGCTCTCGAGCCTGCTCGAGCGCGGTGACCTCGAAGACAAGGCGGGGGCCACCCTGCTGCTCCACGAGCTCCCGGGCACGCACGCCGAACGCGTGCTGGTGGTGAGTCTCGGCAAGGAGGACGAATTCGGCGACAAGGCCTTCCGCGATGCGCTCGGCGCCGCGGCCAAGGCCCTCGCCGCCTCCCCGTCCAGGGACGCCGTGATCACGCTCACCGATGTCGCGCTCGACAAGCGTGACCTGCCGTGGCGCCTGCAGCAGGCCGCCCGCATCCTCGCCGACGGCGCCTATCGCTTCGACGCGCTCAAATCCGACAAGGACAAGAAGGGCAAGAAACAGCGCGGCGCGAAAAAGCTCACCCTGCTCGTCAGCACCGAGCTCGGCGCCGAACTCGATGCCGCCGTGCTGCAAGGCCACGCCATCGCCACCGGCATGGCGCTGGCAAAAGACCTCGGCAACCTGCCCGGCAACATCTGCACACCCACCCACCTGGCCGAGACTGCCGAGGCCCTCGGCAAGCAGTACAAGTTCGACGTCGAGGTGCTGGAGCGCGAGGACATGGAAAAGCTCGGCATGGGCTCCTTCCTGTCGGTGGCGCGTGGCTCGCACCAGCCACCCAAGTTCATCGTCATGCACTACAAGGGCGGCAAGGCCAAGGCCAAGCCGGTCGTGCTCGTCGGCAAGGGCATCACCTTCGACACCGGCGGCATCTCGCTCAAGCCGGCGGCCGAGATGGACGAGATGAAGTACGACATGTGCGGCGCGGCGAGCGTGCTCGGCACCTTCAAGGCGGTCGCGCAGATGGGCCTGCCGATCAACGTCGTCGGCCTCATCCCCACCACCGAGAACATGCCCGGCGGCGGCGCCACCAAGCCCGGCGACGTCGTCACCTCGATGTCGGGCCAGACCATCGAGGTGCTCAACACCGACGCCGAGGGCCGGCTCATCCTGTGCGACGCGCTGACCTACGCCGAGCGCTTCAAGCCCGAGTGCGTGATCGACATCGCGACCCTCACCGGCGCCTGCGTGGTCGCGCTCGGCAAGATCCCCAGCGGCCTGCTCGCCAACGACGACGAGCTCGCCGCCGAGATCCTCGCGCGCGGCACCGAGTCGGGCGACCGCGCCTGGCAGCTGCCGCTGTGGGACGAGTACCAGGAGCTGCTCAAGAGCAACTTCGCCGACATGGGCAACATCGGCGGGCGCTACGCCGGCACCATCACCGCGGCCTGCTTCCTGTCGCGCTTCACCAAGGACTACAAGTGGGCGCATCTGGACATCGCCGGTACCGCCTGGGTGTCGGGCGACGCCAAGGGTGCGACCGGGCGGCCAGTGCCGCTGCTGTCGTCCTTCCTGATCGATCGCGCACGCAGCAAGCGCTGAGTCGCGAGCAGGCGAGATCGAGCCCACCATGGCAGCGCGCGTGCATTTCTATCACAACACGCCCGACCGGCTCGCACTGGCCTGCGAGCTGGTCGCGAATGCCCATGGCCGCGGGCGCAAGGTCGCCGTGCGCTGCACGACCCCCGAGCAGCAGCGCCAGCTCGACAAGCTGCTGTGGACCGCCGAGCCCCTGAGCTTCATCCCGCACGTTGCCGCAGACCATGCGCTGGCGGCCGAAACACCGGTCACGCTGGCCAGCGCCGAGACCGACATCGCCTGGCCACACGGCGACGTGCTGCTCAACCTCGCCGATGCGCTGCCGCCCGAGCACACGCGCTTCCGGATGGTGGTGGAGATCGTCGGCTACGACGCAGCCGAGCGCCACGCTGCCCGCCAGCGCTGGATGCATTACCGCCAGGCGGGCTGCGAGCTCAAGGCCTTCGATGCCGAGCGCAGGGAGGCGCTATGAGCGACTGGCCGCCATATTCCCGCGACGACGAGCTCGAGCGCGCCGACGAGTTGCTGAACCAGGCGGACGCCTTGCTGCAGCGGCATCGCGGCAGCCTGGACAGCCCACCGCGACACTCCCCGACCGAGCAGCGTGACGGACAGCCTCAGGCCGCTGAATCAGGCCGCGCCCCCGGGGGCGAGGACGACGAGTTGCCGATCCTGACCGACGTCGTGGATGACTTCGAGTTCGATGAAGCGTGGCAGCCAGCGATCGATGCGCGCCCACTGGACTTCGACGCCAGCCCATCGCCCTCACCTGCGGCTGCAGTCTCGAGCGCCGCCATGCTCTCGCCGCAAGCGTTCGGCAGTCTCACCGGCGTCGCACCGTCTCTCTCCCCATCCACACGGGGCGCAGCCCCCCATGGCCATGAACGCGAAGCGCTCGCGCAGCAGCTCGTGGCGCTCGACACGCAGATTGCGCGCGAGGTCAGCGCCTGGGTGGCAAGCGAACTGCCGCAGATCGTCGAGCGCGAACTCGATCAGCTCGCCGAGCGCCTGCAGGCCGAGTTCCAGGCGCACCTGCGCGCCACGCTGCTGCCCGAACTGTCGGCCCGCATCGGCGCCCTGCTCGACGGCGCCGACAATGAAAGCGAAAAGGGCCCCGCAGGGCCCTCCGCCGGCTGATAACGCCGCCTCACTTGCCGTACATCAGCCCAGGCAGCCAGGTCGCGATCGCCGGGAACACCACCACCAGCGCCAGCGCGAGCACCTGGATGGCCAGGAACACCAGCGAAGACTTGAAGATCGTCGCCATGCTGATCGATGCCGGCGCCACCCCGCGGATGTAGAACAGCGCGTAGCCGAAGGGCGGGCTGAGGAAGCTCATCTGCATGTTCACCAGGTACAGCACGCCAAACCACACCAGTACCTGATCCGAACTCGGCCCGGGCAGGCCGAACAGGCCGTCGAAGGTGAGCTGCTTGATGATGGGCACGAAGATCGGCACCGCGAGCAGCAGTATCCCGACCCAGTCGAGGAACATGCCCAGGATCACCAGCAGCACCATCATCACCATCAGGATGCCGTAGGGCGACAGGCCGGTGCCGAGCAGCGTCTCGGTGATGAAGGTCTGGCCACCCTTGAGGATGTACAGGCCGACGAAGATCGACGCGCCGAAGATGATCCACAGCACCATCGCCGTGGCCTTGACGGTCGACAGGCTGGCACCGAACAGGCCCTCCAGCGTGAGCCGCCGATGCAGCACGGCCACGATCATCGCGCCGAAGGAGCCCAGGCCGGCGGCCTCGACCGGCGTGGCGATGCCGGTGAACAGCAGCCCGAGCACGATGACCACCAGCGCGATCGGTGCGATCAGCCCGCGCAGCAGCTTGAGCTTGGCCGCGAGGTCGATGCGCTCGGCCACCGGCACCGCTGGCCCCACCGCGGGGTTCAGGTACGACCGCAGCAGCACGTAGGCGATGTACAGGCCCGACAGCATCAGGCCCGGCATCACGCTGCCGGCGTAGAGTTCGCCCACCGACTGCTGCGCCACCACCGCGTACAGGATGGCGAGGATGGACGGCGGGATCAGCACGCCCAGCGCGCCGCCGGCCATGATCGAGCCCATCGCGATCTGCTCGTCGTAGTGGCGCTTGAGCATCGCCGGCAGGGCGATGATGCCCATGGTGACGATCGCCGCGCCGACCACGCCGACCATGGCGGCGAGGATGGTCGAGGCGACGATGGTGGCCACCGCCAGGCCGCCGCGCAGGCCGCCCATCCACTGGTACACCGCGTCGAACATCTCCTCGATCAGGCCGGCGCGCTCGAGCATGGTGGCCATGAAGATGAAGAGCGGGATCGCGGCCAGGTCGGGGTTGGTCATCATCGGGAAGATGCGGCTCGGCACCATGTTGAGCATGGCCGAGTCACCCACCAGATACAGGAACACCACCCCCAGGCCGCCAGCCACGAAGGCCAGCGGCAGGCCGGCCATCAGCAGCACGAACAGCGAGCCGAACATGATCCAGGTCAGCGGCCCCATCTCCACCGCCCCCAGCACGCCCTGCAGGCGGAACAGGAAGTAGTCCTCGCCCCAGGGGTCGTAGAAGGCGATGTTCACCGCCTCGACCGCCATCACGAAGGCGAGCAGCAAGGCGACGCCATACACGGCATAGCGGTAAGCGGGGCTGCTCCCCCGCGCGTTTTCTGCAACCGTACTTTGCATGTCAGCGGTGCTCCAGGCAGGCACGCTCGAAGCGGCGAATGTCCTTGATGAGCTGCGAAATGCCGGCAAGCAGGATCAGCACCGCCCCCAGCAGCAAGGTGGCCTTCACCGGCCAGTACTGCACCTGCCAGGTCTCCAGCGAGCGCTCGCCCATGTTGTAGCTGTCGGCGAAGAAGCGCCAACCGGTCGAAATCATCACCAGCACGAAGGCGAAGAAGAACACCGAGGTGATCACGTCGACCGCGCTGCGCGCACGCTTCGAAAGCTTGGTGTAGATCACATCCACGCGCACGTGCGAGCCATGCAGCAGGCCGTAGGCGCCGGCGATCACGTACTGCATGCCGAACAGCAGGTAGCTGCTCTCGTGCACCCAGATGGTGGGCTGGTTGAAGAGGTAGCGCATCACCACCTCGTAGGTGTAGGCCAGCACCGCATTCACGCTCCACAGCGCCACGAACATGCCGGTGCGGTCGCTCAGCCAGTCGACCGCGCGCTCGAAGGCGCTGGCGCCCTCCTCGTGCTTGACCACCGGCAACACGCCTTTCGCGCGCGCGGCGGCAATCAGCAACAGCGGCATCACCGCCAGCCAGCCCCAGTAGGCCCAATGAGGCATGACGAAACCGAAACCCTTGAGCTCGTACATCTTCTCCCGCTCCGCAAATGAAGCGGGCCGGCCCCCGCGGGCCGACCCGGTACCGCTCAAGATCAGACCGAGTGGCCCTTGAGATCCTCTTCGGTCACATAGCCCATCAGGTCGTTCTTCATGAACTCGAGCTGCAGTTTGAACACGCGCGCAGCGTCCGGATCCTTCTTCGCCCAGTTGAACCAGATCGGAATCGCCGCCTTGCGGAACTTGGCAATGTCGTCCGGCCCCATGCGCGACACCTCGCAGCCCGCCTCGCGGAACTTGGTCATCGCCGCCATGTTCGCCTTCTGGATCTCGACGAAATGCTTCACCGAGTAGTTGCGCACCTGGTCCTCGACCAGTTGCTGCATCTTCGGGTTCAGGCGACGCCACGCACCCATGTTCACGGTGAGGTCCATCAGGTCCACCGGCTGGTAAACACTCATCGTGCCCGGCGGCCCGAACAGGATGTACTTGGTCACCTGATGGAAGCCGAGGTCGTAGTTCACCGCCGGACCCACGTAGTCGGCGGCGTCGATCGTGCCCTTCTCCAGCGCGGGGAAGATGTCCGAGCCGGGCAAGGCCACGGTGGAGCAGCCGAAGGTCTGGAACACCTCGGCCACCATGCCGCCGGGCAGGCGGATCTTCTTGCCCTTGAGGTCATCGACCGAGCGGATCGGCACCTTGGAGTGGATGATGTTGGCGTCGTGATGGATGGGGCCGACGAAATACAGGCCCTGCTTGGCGTAGATCTCGCGCGCCATCTCGAGCATGCCCAGCCCGTAGTACAGCGTGTCCCACTGCGCAGGCTGGTCGGGGCCCATCGGGTAGGAGGACAGGAAGACCGTCGACGGAATCTTGCCCGCCCAGTAAAGCGTGAACGGGTTCATGCCCTGCAGCACGCCGCTGCGCACCGCGTCGAACAGCGAGTTGTTGTCGGCCGCCACCGCCTTCGCCGGGAAGGGCTGGATGGTCAGCTCGCCGCCCGACTTCTCCTTGAAACCGTTGCACCACTCCTCGAACAGCCGGTAGCCGGTCGTGCCCGCGTCCCACACCGACTGCACCTTCCAGGTGGTGCCGGCCTGCGCCTGCGCGTTGCCGATGAAGGGTGCGCTCACGAGCGCGCCGGCTGCGGTGGACTTGAGCATGTCGCGTCGCGTGAATGTCTTGGTCATCGTGTCTCCTTCCCTTTTTATGGTGAGTGTCATGCAGCCTTCATTTATTCCTGCAGCGCAGCAATCAAATGCAGAGTCGGCATTTTTCCAGAACTGAAGCCTCGAACCTGAGCGATCACGCGCCAGATAGCCCGCAGTTCCCGCATGCCTGCCCAAATCGCCCGATACAGGAAAACCCTGAGGTGTGGTGCGCCTTCCGGATCTCCGGCGCCGACGCATCTTGCCCCCAATCGAAAAACGCGAGAACCGCTCATAAGGAATATCGCTTATTCTCTGATCGAATCAATCGCACACCAGACAAGCTCGGCCATGCCATGGACAGACTGACCAGCCTGCAGCTCTTCACCCGCCTCGTCGAAAGCGGCAGCTTCTCGCGCACGGCGCGCGACATGAAGCTCTCGCAGCCGACCGTCACCAAGCACATCGCCGCGCTCGAGGCGCGGCTCGGGGTGCGCCTGCTCAACCGCAACACCCGCGGCATGCGCCTGACCGAGGCGGGGACGCTGTACTACGAGCGCTGCAAGATCATCGAGCGCGAGCTCGAAGCCGCCGACCGCCTGGTCACGAACCTGGGCGAGGACATCTCCGGCCCCCTGCGCGTCGCCTGCCCGGCCGGCCTGGGCCGCCACGTCATCCTGCCGCTGGCACGCGCCTTCATGGCGCGCAACCCCGGCGTGCGCTTCGACCTGCAGCTCGACGATCACACCCTCAACCTGCTCGAGCACGGCATCGACGTCGCCGTGCGCATGGGCCGACTGGCCGACTCCGCCCTCGGCAGTCGCCAGCTCGGGCTCAATCCGTGGGTCACGGTGGCGAGCCCGAGCTATCTCGCGCGCCAGGGCATGCCCGCCAGCCCGGATGCGCTCGCCACCCACGAATGCCTCGTCTACAGCAGCGTGCCGGGCGACCAGCGCTGGCAATTCCAGCGTGCGGAAGACGGCGCGCTGGTCTCGGTCTCGGTGCATGGCCCCCTGCGCACCAACGACATCGACTCGGTCCTCTCCGCCGCGCTCGCCGGCATGGGCGTCGCCATCCTGCCCACCTACCTCGCCCAGCCCGCGCTCGAGCGCGAGGCGCTGGTGCCGCTGCTGCCCGAACACAGCCTGCTGCCACAGCCGATGCACGCCGTGTATCCCTCGCCGCGCCTGGTGCCGACCAAGGTCCTGGCCTGGATCGAATTCCTGCAGACGCAGCTCGGCCATCCGGCCTGGCCGATGCGGGACTGGCAGCTCGGCTGACCCGGCGGCGCCGACTTTCCGGCAGACGCGGGCGCGGGCCGCACGGGCGCATCCGCTATAATCCGCGCTTTGCCTTCAAGCGCGTACAACACCATGGAACTGGCCAAGAGCTTCGAGCCCGCCGACATCGAACGTCGCTGGTACCCGGAATGGGAATCCCGCGGCTACTTCGACGCCGGGCTCGACACGTCGAACCCCGCCGCCTTCTGCATCCTGCTGCCGCCGCCCAACGTCACCGGCACGCTGCACATGGGGCACGGCTTCAACCAGACGCTCATGGACGCGCTCACGCGCTACCACCGCATGCGCGGCGACAACACGCTGTGGCAGCCGGGCACCGACCACGCCGGCATCGCCACCCAGATCGTCGTCGAACGCCAGCTCGACGCCCAGGGCATCAGCCGCCACGACCTCGGCCGCGAGCGTTTCCTGGAAAAGGTTTGGGAGTGGAAGGAGTACTCGGGCGGCACCATCACCCGCCAGATGCGGCGGCTCGGCACCAGCCCGGACTGGAAGCGCGAGCGCTTCACCATGGACGAAGGCCTGTCCAAGACCGTCACCGAGACCTTCGTGCGCCTGTACAACGAAGGCCTGATCTACCGCGGCAAACGCCTGGTGAACTGGGACCCGAAGCTCGGCACCGCGGTGTCCGACCTCGAGGTGGTGTCCGAGGAAGAGGACGGCAAGCTCTTCCACATCCTGTATCCGTTCTCCGACGGTCCGATCGGTGAACTGAAAGGTCTGACGGTGGCCACCACCCGCCCCGAGACCCTGCTCGGCGACGTCGCGGTGATGGTGCACCCGGAGGACGAGCGTTACGCCCACCTCATCGGCAAGACCGTCGCCCTGCCGCTCACCGGCCGCCACATCCCGATCATCGCCGACGACTACGTCGACCGCGAGTTCGGCACTGGTTGCGTCAAGGTCACGCCGGCGCACGACTTCAACGACTACGCCGTCGGCCAGCGTCACAAGCTCGACATGATCGTGGTGCTGACGCTCGAAGGCAGCGTGCCCGCGGTGGCCGAGCGCTACACCACCGACGGCATCACGCTCGAAGGCGTGCCGATGCCCGCCAGCGTCGCCGGCCTGGATCGCGTGCCGGCGCGTGATGCGGTGGTCGCCGAGCTCGAACAGCTCGGGCTGATGCTCGAGATCAAGGCGCACAAGATGCAGGTGCCGCGCGGCGACCGCACCAGCGTGGTGATCGAGCCGATGCTGACCGACCAGTGGTTCGTCGCCATGTCCAAGCCCGGCGCGGACGGCAAGAGCATCACCCAGAAGGCGCTCGACGTCGTCGCCTCGGGCGAGATCAGGTTCTACCCCGAGAACTGGGTCAACACCTACAACCAGTGGCTCAACAACATTCAGGACTGGTGCATCTCGCGCCAGTTGTGGTGGGGCCACCGCATCCCGGCCTGGTACGACGAGGAAGGCAAGATCTTCGTCGCCACCTGCGAGGAAGAGGCGATCCGCGCCTGGAAGGCCGACCTGCAGGCCGAGATCGACGCACTGACCGCCGAGGTGCAGTCGCGCCAGAGCGAGGGCCAGACCACCGCCGACTACCCGGCAATCGCCGAGCGTCTGGCGCTGCTGCACGCCCGCCACGACGCCGGCCACCTGCGCCAGGAAGACGACGTGCTCGACACCTGGTACTCGTCCGCGCTGTGGCCGTTCTCGACGCTGGACTGGACCGCCGAATGGCCGGACAAGAGCAACGACGCGCTCGACCTCTACCTGCCGTCGACCGTGCTCGTCACCGGCTTCGACATCATCTTCTTCTGGGTCGCGCGCATGGTCATGATGACCAAGCACATCACCGGCAAGATCCCCTTCAAGCACGTCTATGTGCACGGCCTGATCCGCGACGCGGAGGGCCAGAAGATGAGCAAATCCAAGGGCAACGTGCTCGACCCGATCGACCTCATCGACGGCATCGGCATCGACGAGCTGGTCGGCAAGCGCACCTTCGGCCTGATGAACCCCAAGCAGGCGCAGAGCATCGAGAAGAAGACTCGCAAGGAATTCCCCGAGGGCATCCCCGCCTTCGGCACCGACGCGCTGCGCTTCACCTTCGCCAGCCTCGCCAGCCCGGGCCGCGACATCAAGTTCGACCTCGCGCGCTGCGAGGGCTACCGCAACTTCTGCAACAAGCTGTGGAACGCCACCCGCTTCGTGCTGATGAACTGCGAAGGCCAGGACTGCGGCATCGGTGACAACGTCGCCTGCTCCACCGAGGTGCTCGACTTCTCCTTCGCCGACCGCTGGATCGTGTCGCGCCTGCAGCGCACCGAGGCCGAAGTCGCCGCGCAGTTCGAGGCCTACCGCTTCGACCTGGTCGCGCGCGCGGTATATGAGTTCGTGTGGGACGAGTACTGCGACTGGTACCTGGAGCTCGCCAAGGTGCAGATCCAGTCCGGCACCCCGGCGCAGCAGCGCGCCACTCGCCGCACGCTCTTGCGCGTGCTCGAGACCGTGCTGCGCCTGGCGCACCCGCTGATCCCCTTCATCACCGAGGAGCTGTGGCAGACCGTGGCGCCGCTCGCCGGGCGCAAGGACGGCGACAGCATCATGCGCGTGCGCTACCCGCAGGCTGACATGAGCCGCATCGACGAGGCCTCCGAGGCCAAGGTCGCCGAGCTCAAGGCCATGATCTACGCCTGCCGCAACCTGCGCGGCGAGATGAACATCTCCCCCGCCCAGCGCCTGCCGCTGGTGGCGGCCGGCGACAAGGCCGCGCTGGCGGTGTACGTACCCTACCTCGCCGGTCTGGCCAAGCTGTCGGACGTGCAGGTCGTGGACGAGATCGGCGCCGACGAGCTCGCCCCGGTCGCGGTCGCGGGCGAGACGCGCCTGATGCTCAAGGTGGAGATCGACGTCGCCGCCGAGCGTGAGCGCCTGGGCAAGGAAATCGCCCGTCTCGAGGGCGAGATCGCCAAGGCCGAAGGCAAGCTCGGCAACGCCAGCTTCGTCGACCGCGCGCCGGCTGCGGTGGTGCAGCAGGAACGCGACCGCCTGGCCGGCTTCAAGGCCACGGTGGCCAAGCTCAAACCGCAGCTGGCCAAGCTCGGCGGCTGAGCGCCGCGCCTGCCTTGGCAATAAAAGACGGGCTGCCCGATCTCTCGTGGCAGCCCGTTTTCACGTCCGGCGCAAAAAGCGCGAAACCCTCACTTGCGCTTGAGGAAAAACTCGAAGCTCTTGTCCGCCATCTCGCCCTGCTGCAGCAATTCGTTGCCGGTCTGGCGCGCAAAAGCCTGGAAGTCCTTGACCGAGCCCGGGTCCGTCGCCACCACGCGCACGACCTGTCCCGACACCATCTCCGCGAGCATCTTCTTGGCGCGCAGGATGGGCAGCGGGCAGTTCAGGCCACGGGCATCCACTTCCTTGTCGAAATTCATCCTTCTCCGTCCTTTGTTCCGGTTTTTACCAGCGCGGCCGATTCTAAAGTAGCGCGTCCGAGCCGGGAAGCGGCGCACGCGCCGCAAACTCCCCGCCGCGCAAAACCCCGCCTTGGCCTCAGCGCGACTTCTTGTCCTCGAGCATGCGCGTCTGCAGCTCGCGCAGGCGCGCATCGACCGCAGACAGGAGGTAGAAGTCGCCGTCACCGGCCTTGCGCGCGATCTCCAGCTGCTCGATCGCCGCCGGAAGGCTGCCACGCAGGACATAAACCTCGGCCTGCGCACGGTGCTGGGCGGTGCGCTCGCCCAGGGCCGCGTGCGCACGCGACAGCAGCTGCCACAGGCGCGGGTCGGCGCTGCGATCGTCGAGCTGGCGGCGCACCGTCCTTGCCGTCACGTCCGCCTGCCCCGCATGGATGCGCGCATCGGCGAGCGCGTAGGCCAGGCTGCGGCTGGCCGGAAACTGCCTGGCGGCAGCCTCGAGCGTGCGCACGGCCGCCGCCGCGTCCTTGCGCGCAAGGCCGATCTCGGCCGCGAGCGTTTCCAGCCAGGGTGAACGGGTCGCTGTCTTGCGCACCGCATCGAGTCCTCTCGCCGCTTCGTCGAGCCGGCCTGCGCGCAGCTGCGCGCGCGCCAGCCCGTAGGCGATCGCCTCGTCCTGCGGCGCCTTGGCCCGCGCCGCCTCGAGCTCTTTCACCGCGTCGGCAGGCTGTCCGGCGTTGGCGCGCAGCTTGGCCTGCGCGTAGCGAAAATCCGCCGAGTCGAGCACCTGCCGGTACGGCATTCTGGTGACCCGATTCTCCATGTCGGCGATGCGCTCGGTGGTCAGCGGGTGGGTGCGCAGATAGGCCGGCGCGTTGTTCTCGTACACCCGCGTGTTGCGCTGCAGGCGCTCGAAGAAGCTGGGCATGCCACGCACATCCATGCCGGCGTTTTCCAGGGTCTCGAGCCCCACGCGGTCGGCCTCGCGCTCGAAGATGCGCGTGTAGCCGAGCTGCGACTGGATCGCCCCCGCCTGCCCGGCGGCGATCGCGGCCTGGCTCACATCGGAATTGCTGCGCGCCGCCAGCACCGCCACCAGCAGCGAGGCCATCATCAGCATCGCCGACTGGCTCTGCTTGCCGACGATCTGCGCGATGTGGCGCTGGGTCACGTGGGCGATCTCGTGCCCGAGCACCGAGGCGAACTCGGATTCGGTCTGCGCCGCCAGCAACAGCCCGGTGTGCACGCCGATGTAGCCGCCGGGCAGCGCGAAGGCGTTGAGCGTCGCGTCACGCACGACGAAGAAGTCGAAATCCTGGGTCGGATTGTTGCTCGCTGCAGCCAGCCGCTGGCCGAGGCGATTGACGTACTCCTCGACCTCGGGGTCATCGAGGTAGGCCGCATCACGCCAGCGGATCTGGCTGATGATCTGCTCGCCGATGCGACGCTCGGCCGCAGGCGAGAGCTCGCTCGCCGCCACATCGCCCAGATCGGGAAGATCATAGGACTGGGCGGTCAGCGGGGCAGGAATGGCCAGCGCGAGGCTGAGCAGCAGGGCAAGAGGTCGGCGCATCATCGAGTGCTATGATACCCGCCGCTCCGGCAGTGTTCCCGTACGCGTGTATCGATCTGTAGCCGGGCGCGCACGGCGTGCATCACCGCCCCATCGGGCGCCGGTCTCATCCCGTCATTGCCACGAAGCGGTGCCCCCGCCCGCCCCCGATATCGCCATGTCCTCTTCCAGCCCGAACCCCCTCACCCATTTCGACGCCGACGGCCAGGCCCACATGGTCGACGTCGGCGCCAAGGCCGAGACCCGCCGCGTCGCGGTCGCCACCGGCCGCATTCACATGCTGCCCGCCACCTTCGCGATGGTGCAATCCGGCAGCGCGAAGAAGGGCGACGTCATCGGTATCGCGCGCATCGCCGCCATCCAGGCCTCGAAGCGCACCAGCGAGCTGATCCCGCTCTGCCACCCGATCCCGCTCACGCGCGTGGCGGTGGAGTTCGAACTCGACGAAGCCGAGTCCGCAATCCGCTGCACCGTGACCGCCGAAACCGTCGGCCGCACCGGGGTCGAGATGGAGGCGCTGACCGCGGTCAACGTCGGCCTGCTGACGATTTACGACATGTGCAAGGCGGTCGACCGCGGCATGCGCATGGACGGCATCCAGCTGATGGAAAAGCTCGGCGGCAAGTCGGGGCACTGGAAGGCCTGAGGGGCGGGTCGGATAAAGGATTCCGACACTTCGGCTACTCGCCGTCGCGGCGGGCTAGCCGGGACAGCACGAGCGGGAAGGCCCCCGAGCCCGCGAGCGCGATCGCCGACACCAGGAAGGCGAGACCCGCCATCGGGTCGGACAAGGCCGGATGCAGGCGGGCACCCTCGCCGGCAAAACAGAGCAGCGCCGGCACCAGGCACAGCCCGGCCAGCACGAACAGCACCAGCGCCGAAAACGGCATGCGGCGGCGATGGCGACTCACAGCCTCATCCGCCATGGCAACTCGCCCTGGATGAAAAGACGCGCCGCCTCGGACTGCGGACGCGCGAAGAAGCGCTGCGTGGGCGTGTGCTCGCACACCCGCCCGGCCGACATGAACACGATGTCGTCTCCGAGCCGCATCGCCTGCCCGAGGTTGTGCGTGACCATCAGGATCCGGGTGCCGTCGGTGCGGATCTCGCGCACGATGCGCTCGACCTCGGCGCTGGCCGACGGGTCGAGGCTGGCGGTGGGTTCGTCGAGCAGCAGCAGGCGCGGCCGGGTCAGCCAGGCGCGCGCCAGCGCCAGGCGCTGCTGCTCGCCACCGGACAGCCGGGGCGCGCTGTCGCCGGCGCGGTCGGCCAGGCCCACACGCTCGAGCATGGCCCAGGCGCGTGCCTCGCGCTCGCGCCGCGGCAGACCGAAGGGCTTGAGCCCGAGCGCCACGTTGTGCAGCACGGAGGCGCGCAGCATCATCGGCTTCTGGAACACCATCATCACCCCGCGCTCGGGTCGAGCGCCCTGCTCCACACCCCACAGCATGCGCCCCGAACTCGGCTGCACCAGGCCGCAGATGGCACGCAACAACACGCTCTTGCCCGCGCCGTTGGGGCCGAGGATCAGCGTGATGCCCTCGTCGCCCAGATCGAGGTCGATACCGGCCAGCACCTCGCGCCCGTTGGGCTGGTAGCGCAGGTCGCGGATGCGCAGGGGAAAGATCGCCATTGCCCGCCTCAGCCGTAGCGCCGCATCGCCCAGTGGCGCAGCACGAAGGCGAGCGCGTTGAGCGCGAGGATGATGACGATGAGGACAACGCCGAGCGCGATCGCCAGCGCCAGATCGCCCTTGCTCGTCTCGAGCGCGATCGCGGTGGTCATCACGCGCGTGGCGCCGTCGATGTTGCCGCCCACGATCATCACCGCGCCGACCTCGCTCATCGCGCGCCCCAGGCCGGCGAGCACGGCCACCAGCAAGGAGTGGCGACAGTCATGGAGCAGCGTGGTGACGCTGTCCCACCAGGAGAAGCGCATCAACTGCAGTTCCTCAGCGTAGCGCTGCCACACGTCCTCGACCACCTGACGGGCGATCGCCGCCATCAGCGGCACCACCAGCAGGGTCTGCGCCACCACCATGGCGGCCGGCGAATACAGCATGCCGAGCGCGCCGAAAGGCCCCGAGCGCGAAAGGAGGAGATACACGACCACGCCCACCACCACCGAGGGCAGGCCCATGAACCCGTTGACCAGCACCGACAGCGTGCTCTTGCCCGGGAAGCGCCCCACCGCGATACACGCCCCCAGCGGCAGGCCGAGCAGCGTGCCGAGCATCACTGCGGCGCCGCTGACCCGCAGGGACAGAGCGACGATTTCGAGCACGGCGTGGTCGAAATCGGCGAGCAGCGCGAGCGCGTCGGAGAAGGTGGCGGCGAAGGCGGACATCGGCAGGGAGCATAACCGAAACCCCCCGTCCGCCGGAACGCGCCGGTCGAAACGCGGGTGTCGGAGCGCCCTTCGATGGGCGCCCGTCGATGAACGCCCCCCTCAGTGACCGCCCCCCTCAGTGGCCGCCCCTCTCAGTGGCCGCCCCCTCAGCCGCCGCCCTTCTGCATCGCGCGGTCCAGCCGCGCGAGGAGCGCACGCCGTGCCTCTTCCTCGCCGGAGCCGAAGCGGTAGCGCACGTTCAGTTGCGGCAGCTCGAACAGCCCCAGCCGGCGCACACCGGCGGGCTCGACGTCGATGGTCAGGCTCTGCGCGCCGTCCTGCAGGCAAAAGCGCAAAGCCGCTGCACTGCCCTCCACCGCGGGCCAGGCCTGGCGCAGATCACGCTCGAACTCGCGCACGGTGGCGGTGACCCGGCGCTCGAAGGATGCGGGCACCGGGCCGTTGATGAAGGCCACCGCTCAGCCGCCCGCGATCGGCGGCCAGATGGCGAGCTCGTCACCCTCGGCCAGGCGCTTGCGCGACCGCTCCGAAGGCGGCACGAAGTGGCCGTTGACCAGCACCAGATGGGCGCTGCGCTCGGGCACGTTGTAGCGGCGGATCATCTCCGCCACCGTGATGCCCTCGTCCACCTCGAGCTCGAGCCGGTTGCCGCGGTGACCGCTCGGCAGGTAGTCCGACAGCGAGGCGAAGAGCTTGAAGGCGATGCGGATCGTCACACGAGTCTCCAAGGCCGCCCCCTCAGCGCGCCAGCGCCATCGGCTGCTGGCTGCGCGCGACGTAGGCGTCGACGAAGGCGAGCGGGTTGGCGAGCAGGCGGTCCTTCCAGTCACCCAGCTTCACCTGGCCGTGGATCAGCCCGCGCAACGCACCCACATGCTGCGTGAGTCCGATCGAGGTGGCGCCGACCAGCACGTCGTCCTTGAACTGCAGGCTCAGGTAGCGGTAGCGCGCCTCGTCGACCATCTCCACCCCGCTGCCGCCGGCCTCGGGCTTCTCGCCCCACCACTGGCCGAAGGACGACGAGATCAGCCCGAGCGTGTCGAGCACGTTGATCGCCAGCACGCCGTTGAGCCGCGACTCGTGCACACGTTCGCGCGCCATGTTGGTGGCGGCGATGCGCGCCTGGTCGGCGGCGTTGGGCTGGATCGCCGACACCAGGTGGGCGCCGGTGAAGAGGTCGGGCGCCTCGGCCACGTCGCCGGCGGCGAAGATGCCGGGCACGCTGGTCTCCATGTGGTCGTTGACCAGAACGCCCTTGGCCACATGCACCGGCGTCTCGTCGAGAAAGCCGACATTGGGCGCCACGCCCGCGGCCACGATGAGCAGATCGCATTCGAGCCGGTCGCCGGTCGACAGGCCGGCCACCAGCGGCGCATCGCGCCCCACCTCGCTGCCGCGCTCGATGCGCTCCACGCCCGCGGAGGTAATCACGCGGATGCCCTTGTCCTCGACCCAGCGCTTGATCATGCCGCCGGCCTTGGGCGTCATCATGCGCGGCACCATGCGGTCGCCCATCTCCACCACGGTGAGCTGCACGCCGCGTTTGGCGAGCGCCTCCATGATGATGCAGCCGATGAAGCCCGCGCCCAGCTGCAGCACGCGCGCACCGGGCCTGGCGAGCGCGGCGATCGCGCGCGCATCGGCCAGCGTCCAGCAGGTGTGCACTTCGGGCAGGTCCACGCCGGGGATCGGCGGGCGCACCGGATGCGAGCCGGTGGCGATCAGCAGGCGGTCGTAGTGCTCGAAGTGACCGTCGTCGAACAGCACCTTGCGCTTGTCGGTGTCGAGCGCGACCGCACGACCGCGCAGCTGGCGGATGCGCAGGCGCTCGAAGTGGTCGGTGCCCTTGCGCAGGTAGGTGCCGGACTCGTCGATGTTGCCTTCGAGCAGGTAGGGAATCGCCATGCGCGAATACGGCGGCGCGTCTTCAAAGCCGACCATCAGGATGTCGTCGGCCGGCGCGGCCTTGCGCAAGGTTTCGGCAGCAACGACGCCCGCGGGGCCGTTGCCGAGAATCAGGTGTTTCATGGGGAGAACCCTCAAGCCAGACGCGACCCGCCATGCAGGGCCGCGAACGGCGCGCGGGCTCCGCGTGCTGGAGCCCGCGCGCCGGCGCGATTCGAACCCGCCGCGCGGGCCGCCCGAACGGCCACCCGCGCGGCGCTCACAACATCACAGACCCAGACGCGCCCGCGTCTCGGCGGTCGGCTCGCCCCCCGGCGTCCACCCGCGCACCTGGTAGTACTCGGGCAGCATCTTCGCCAGGCCGTTGACCAGGCCCTTGGCCGGACCGGTTTTGGCCGGCTCCTCGGTCAGGCGCGGCGGCAGGTTGTCGTCCTTGGCGGTGAAGCCGGCGGCGTTGTTGAACATGCGCTCCATGTTCCAGATGCGCTCGCCCACCTCGTTCAACTTCTCCATGCTCCAGTCGCCCTCGCACGCCGCGGCCACCTGCGGCTGCACGTCGGCCAGGGTCCACGCGAAGCTGGTGAACACGCAGATGCCGGCCGAATCGAACACCGCGGTGGCGTCCTGGAAGGCCTTGACCAGCTCGGGCTTGCCGTCGGTGGTGAGCGGGTCGGTCTTGACCGGAATGCCGAGCACCTCGGACGCCACGGTATAGCCGCGCAGGTGGCAGGCGCCGCGGTTGGACGTGGCGTAGGCCAGGCCCATGCCCTGGATGCCACGCGAGTCGTAGGCGGGGAATTCCTGGCCCTTGACGCTCATCGACAGCTCGGGACGGCCGTACTTCTCGCACAGGCGCTTGCTGCCCAGAGCGAGCTCCTTGCCGAAGCCCTCGCCGAGCGCGGTCATCTCCACCATCTTCGCCAGCGCCTCGGCCGAGCCGAAGGGCGCAGGCATGCCGATGATGTCGTCGGTCAGGATGCCCAGCTCGTAGAGTTCCATCGCCGCGCCGACGGTGGCGCCGAAGGAGATCGGGTCCATGCCCTGCTCGTTGCAGATCAGGTTGGCGTACTGCAGCGCCTCGAGGTCGCCCACGCCGTTGGCCGCACCGAGCGCCCAGGCGGCTTCGTATTCCAGGCCGCCGGAGGCGCCCCAGTATTGCGGGCTGTTCTTGACCGTGAAGTGGGTCTTGTCGATCTCGGAGATGCGCCCGCACGCGATCGTGCACCCGAAGCAGGCGGCGTTGGTGACCAGGTGGGTCTTGCCGTCGGACTCGCGCTTCTCGTGCATGGCCTCGGCGGAGATCTTCGAGGCATCCTCGAACTGCACGTCGCGGTGGTTGCGGGTGGGCAGCGCGCCGATCTCGTTGATCACGTTCATCAGCACCTGGGTGCCGTACTTGGGCAGGCCCTGACCGGTGACCGCGTTGTCGGCGAGCACCTTCTTGGCGTCGCTGGTGGCCTTCAGGAAGGCGCCGAAGTCCTTGATGCCCGACACACCCTTGGTGCCGCGGATCGCCACCGCCTTGAGGTTCTTCGAGCCCATCACCGCGCCCACGCCCGAACGCCCGGCGGCGCGGTGCAGGTCATTGACGATGCAGGCGTAGAGCACCTCGTTCTCGCCCGAGACGCCGATCGAGGAGATCCGCACCAGCGGGTCCTGCAGCTCTTCCTTGATCTTCTCCTCGGTCTCCCAGCAGCTCTTGCCCCACAGACCGGCGGCATCCCGCAGCTCGGCCTTGTCGTTCTCGATGTAGAGCCACACCGGCTTGTCCGACTTGCCCTCGAAGATCACCATGTCCCAGCCGGCGAACTTCATCTCGGCGCCGAAGAAGCCGCCCGAGTTCGAGCACGCGATCGCGCCGGTCAGCGGCCCCTTGGTGACGACGGTGTAGCGCCCGCCGGTCGAGGCCATGGTGCCGGTGAGCGGTCCCGTGGCCATGATCATCTTGTTGTCGGGCGACAGCGGATCGACCTTGGGGTCGGTCTCGGCCACCAGGTATTTGGTGGCCAGGCCGCGCGAGCCGAGGTATTCGTCGGCCCACTGCATGTTCAGCGGTTCTTCAGTACAGGTTCCCGCGGTGAGGTCCACGCGCAGGACTTTGCGATTCCATCCCATGACGCATCCTCCTCAGGCAGCGGCCGAAGCCGGGGTGTTGGCCTTGGCGGCCCAGGCGCGCATCTTGTCGATGCCGGTCCAGTCGGCGTCCACATAGGTGATGGCGCCGGTCGGGCAGGCGGTGGCGCAGGCGGGGTTGCCCTCGCACAGGTCGCACTTCTGCACCTTGCCGCTGTCCTGGTTGTAGTTGATCGTGCCGAAGGGGCAGGCGATCGTGCACACCTTGCAGCCGACACAGGTGTCCTCGAACACCATCTTGGCGCCGGTCGTCAGGTCGATGCGGATCGCGTCCACCGGACAGGAGTTCAGGCACCAGGCCTCGGTGCACTGCGTACAGGTGTAGGGCACCTTGCGGCCCTCGTGCTCGAAGTTGAACACCTTGATGCGCGACTTGCTCGGATTGATGACCCCGGTGTGCTCGTAGGAGCAGGCCATCTCGCATTGCAGACAGCCGGTGCACTTCGCGGGATCAATGTGCAGTGCTTTCCACATCGATCGTCTCCTGATTCGTTATCGGTTGATGCAATCGGTCGCCGGATTCGACACCAGTTTCCGACGAGCCACAGGCGCCTCACAGTGCAAAGCACCTATGCAAACATAAGCATAAGTCGTGCCTATGGAAGGTCAACCCGGGATTACCCTCCTGCGCTCGTGGCATTGCCGCTGCGTCCGAGTTTGCGATACAGCCGGTTGCGGCTGACGCCGAGCAGACGCGCCGCCGCGGACAGGTTTCCGCCCACTTCGCGCATCACGCGCTCGATGAGCTCCACTTCCAGCTGATCGAGCCGACGCGCGCCCGGGCGCTCGGACGCCAGCGCGAAGCCCTCGCCCGCCGCCGGCGGCGCGACCGCCGGCGGCGAATCCTGTGGCGCCGGCCGGGACGCAGTCTCGTCCTCGGCCGGGTCGGCCATAAACAGTTCCTCCGGCAGATGGGCGGGCAGAATCTCCAGTTCGCCCTCGTCGAGCAGCGCCACCGCGACCCGGATCACGTTGTGCAACTGGCGCACGTTGCCCGGCCAGCTGTAGCGCTCGATGAAGCGCATCACCTCCTCGCCGATACGCACACCGGACAGCGCCGCATCGCGCGCTTCGCACTCCAGGATGCGCTCGACGATGCAGCGGATGTCGCTGCGTTCTCGCAGCGGCGGCAAGCTCACGGTGAGGCTGTTGACGCGGTAAAAGAGGTCCTCGCGAAACTCGCCGCGCGCCACCGCATCGCGCAGCACGCGGTGGGTCGCGCACACCAGCGAAATATCGACCGGGATCGACTTCACCGAACCCACCGGCGTCACGCAGCGCTCCTGCAGCACGCGCAGCAGGCGCGCCTGCATGCCCAGCGGCATGTCGCCGATCTCGTCGAGAAACAGCGTGCCACCGTGGGCCTGCTGGATCTTGCCGAGTGCGCCTTCCTTGCGCGCACCGGTAAAGGCGCCGCCGACGTAGCCGAAGAGCTCGGACTCGATCAGCGTCTCCGGCACCGCCGCGCAGTTGAGCGCCACGAAGGGCTTGTCGGCGCGCGGCCCGCTGTTGTGGAAGGCGTTGGCGAACAGCTCCTTGCCGACCCCGGACTCGCCCTGGATGAGCAGCGGGATGTCCTTGCCGAGGATGCGGCGCGCGCGGTCGAGCGCGCGCCCGATCCCGACGTCACCCGTGGCGAGCGAGTTGAGCGTGCACCGCGTGCTGGTCGCTGGCGGCGCCGGGCGCGGCGCGCGCGCGGCCTCGGCGACCCTGCGCGTCTCGCCGACGAAGGCATTGATCTGCGGGCGCAGCGAACGCAACTGCACGTACAGGTGCGAGCCGTCGTGCAACACGAGACGAATCAGCGCATCCCTCGAGCTCTGTGCGCGGTCGGCGAGCTTGCCCAGACCTTGGCGGAAGAGCTCGGCGAACGTGGCGCCGCCCCCCTCCAGGCGCTGTGCCAGCCACTCGCGCGCGACCGAATTGGCTCCGGCGAGCACGCCCTCGGGCGTGACCGCGAGCAGCCCCTCCTGCAGGCTGCCGACATACTCCGGCCGCTCATGGAAGGCGACCAGGATCTCGTTGGCAAACTCGGTCTCGAACAGGCGCTTTTCGATCAACTGCACCGACAGCCGCACCAGGCCCAGCGAATGGCGCTGGTGCATGCGCTGGTCGCAGGACACGTCGAGCACACCCGCGAGTGCGCCACGCGGATCGAAGATCGGCGACGCCGTACAGGACAGAAAACCATTGTGCTCCAGGTAGTGTTCGCCACCGAGCACGACCGCCGGCGCATTGGCGGCGATGGCGGTGCCGATGGCGTTGGTGCCGCGCGCCGACTCGCTCCAGCATGCGCCCGGTTGCAGCGCGACGCGGTTGGCGCGGTCGACGAAATCCGCATCACCCAGGCTGTGTACGATCGTGCCCTGCGGATCGGACAGCAGCACCATGCTGCCCGACGCGCGGATCTGCTCGAACACATGCTCCATCACGCCGCTGGCGTGCTCCACCAGGCGCGCATTGCGCTCACGCACCTCCGTCAGTCGCCAGCGCTCACAGTGCTCGCGCACCTCGCGGTTGGCGCGCTCCAGCC
The DNA here is from genome assembly GCA_002422685.1 of Thauera sp. UBA6194. GTDB lineage: Bacteria > Pseudomonadota > Gammaproteobacteria > Burkholderiales > Rhodocyclaceae > Thauera. The sequence goes on from DITC01000022.1 coordinate 77,566, forward strand.
CAAATTCGCGGCAGCGATGCCACGAATCGAGGATCAGCGCCGAGACCCCTTCGTCCGGACACGCCCCCTCCTCGAAAAACTGCCTGCGCGCGAGCGTGAAGCGCTGCTCACGCCCGGCGTCCACGGCCGATGTCTGCCCCATAGCCCTCATGTCTCCTCCGGGTTGCCTTGCCGCGATGTCCGCGGCCGGCTTCCTCGAATTTTTCAGGTCCCACGATTCGGAACGTAGCACTTGATCCGTCTCGAAACAAACTGCGTGCTCCGTTCGCCCGAAGCATGAGCAGGAATCTTGCCAGCTCGAAAAATCGCGCCTCCCCCAAGGCCCCGCGCGGCTGTCGATACGGCCCGTTTTCGGACCAGATGGCACGGCGATTGCAGTTAGGTCCTCATCCGGAGGAGCCGGACCAAAACCCGATTCGAACCAAACCCATGAGGATCAACAAGGTGAAGACACAAACCTTGAAGGAGACGCTGTTCCGCCGACTCGCACTCGGCACCGCCACGCTTGGCATCGTGGCCACGGCCACGCTCGTGCACGCACACGGCGACGTCACGCCGCAGGCCGTGGACACCACGAGCCTCGAGCAGATCGGCGAAGAATGGCAGATCGCGAACCCCTATCGCGACAACGTCGACGCCATCCGCATCGGCGACTCGGCCTTCAACCAGAACTGCGCACGCTGCCACGGGCTCGGCGGGGTCTCGGGCGGCATCGCCCCCGACCTGCGCTACCTCGAGCGCGGCGACGAGATGGACGAGTACTTCATCGGCAAGGTGCGCAACGGTGTGACACGCAATGGCGCGGTGTACATGCCACCCTTCGAGGGCACGCTCACGCAGGAGGCCATGTGGGCGATCCGCGCCTGGCTGGAGACGGTTCATGAAGAACAGTAATCGCCGCCGCTTCCTGCTCGGCGCCGGCGCGCTCGCCCTGCTCGCCGCCAGCCCGCTGCGGGCGGCCGCGGCCGAGCTCGAGTTGCAGCAGCCCGGCACCTTGCGGGTCGCTGTGTACGCAAACTTTGCGCCCTACTCGGCCGCCGGCAAGGGCATCGACGTGGCGCTCGCCCGCGCGCTCGCCGAGCGCCTCGGGCTGCAGCCGCAGATCGTCGAGTTCCCCGCCGACGAGAACATGGGCGATGACCTGCGCAACATGGTCTGGCGCGGCCATTACCTCGGCCACAAGCCGGCCGACGTGATGCTGCACGTGCCGGTGGACGTGCATTTCGCCGCCGCCAACCGGCAGGTGAAGATCTTCGGCCCCTACCACCTCGAGACCCTGGCCCTGGCGCGCGTCGCCGAGCGCGTGCCGGCGCCTTCGGGCTCGGCCGCGGAGAGCTTCGCGGTGTTTGCCGAGGAGCGCATCGGCGTGGAGCTCGACAGCCACGCCAGCGACTTCCTGCTCCAGTTGATGGACGGCGCGCTGCGGGCCAACGTGGTGCACTTTCGCAACCTCGGCGAGGCCGCGGCCGCGCTCGGGAACGGCGAGATTGCCGCGGCGATGGGCACGCGCAGCGAGCTCGAGGCCGCGCTGTCCGCGCAGCCGGGCGTCGCGATCGACACACTCGCCATGCCCGAGCTGCGCATCAGCGGCTGGCCGCTCGGCATGGCGGTGAAGGCCGACAGCACGGTGCTCGCCGACGCGCTCGGCAATGCGCTGGCCGAGCTGCAGCGTTCGGGCGAACTCGCCCGTCTGTTCGCGGCCAACGGGGTGCGTCACCGCGTGCCCTGAGCAATGGAGCGTTCCGGAGCGCAACGAAGCTGTTGCGTTCCGGAACAGCGCCCTGCCTCCTTATTCCAGGTAGTGCCCGACCCCGATCAGCGAGCGCCCGTCGCGGCGCACGTACGAGCGCTTGTTCTCCACGACGTTGGTCACCGGGTTGCGCCACACGTAATCCACCGTCGCCTCGTCCGCCGACTGCAGCTTGGCGATCATCTCCGCCACCAGCGCATTGCCCGCCGCGTCGCGCAGGCCGACGGCGTCGGTGTCCGAGAGCGCGGGGTTCATCCCCATCGCCTCGAAGCGGCCGCTGTCCATATCGACCATGAACACGTAGAGATCGTCCTTGACGAAGTCGCCGCGGCGGTCGTTGAAGCGCGCGGCGGCCGTGGCGTGGCCGTCGCTGCGCGCCAGCGCCACCGCACGCTCGAGCATCGCGCGCGCGTCGTCGGCGCTGGCGCGCGGCGCCGAATAGCCCACGCCGAGCACATAGCCGCCCAGCTTGCGCACGTAGCTGACCTTGGGCTCGACCTTGTTGGTCACGCGGTTGAGCCACATGTAGCGCACCGTGGCCTCGGGGCTCACGCGCGTGCGCTCGATCATCTCGCGGAACAGCGGGTTGCCGGCAGCGTCGGTAGTGTTGAGCACGGTCAGGCCGACCAGCGCCTCGGGGGCGGCGCCGCTGGCGTGATAGACACCCTTGTCGTCGATCACGAACACGTACAGGTCCTTGCGCACGAACTCGCCCTTGCGGTCGTTGAAGGCGGCGAACGCGCGCTCGGGGCCGTTCGCGTCCATGTACTTCACCGCCTGCTCGAAAAGCGTATGCGCCTCCAGCGGTGTGGCGCGCTCGCCGGCCTGGGCAGCCAGGCTGGTCAGGACTGCGATCGCGACAGCAGCCAGGGTCTTGGTCTTCGGGTAATGCTTCATCGTCGGAACTCCAGGTTTGCAGATATCTGCGAATGACGGATTGCGAACGGCGAGACGGATCACCAAGCACGCCTGACGCGTTCGCCGCGCATCGGTGTGCGCAATGCAATGCGGCCCGGGCGCTGCTGCGTCCGGGCCGCATGACCAGGTCCTGGCGCCACCCGCAGGCGGCGCCCAGGGGACCGGCCCCGTGCGGGGTCAGCCCTTGTGCAGCTTGAACACCCACACGGTGCCGCCCTGCTCGAGGTAATTCACGCGCTTGGCGACGTCGCCGCCCCACAGCGGCACCGCGCCGCCCCAGCCCGAGACCACGGCGACGTACTGCTCGCCGTTGTCTTCCCAGGTCACCGGCGGCGCGATCACGCCCGAGCCGGTCTGGAACTGCCAGACTTCCTCGCCCGTCTTGGCGTTCACCGCCTTCAGGAAGCCCTCGGGCGTGCCATAGAACACCAGGTTGCCGCCGGTGGTCAGCACCCCGCCCCACAGCGGCGCGTTGTTCTTGACCTCCCACACGATCTTGCCGCTTACCGGATCCACGGCACGCATCGCGCCGATGTAGTCCTCGTACAGCGGCTTGATGGTGAAGCCGGCGCCCAGGTAGGCGGCGCCGCGCTTGTAGCTCACCGGCTCGTTCCAGATGTCCATGCCCCACTCGTTGGCCGGCACGTAGAACAGGCCGGTGTCGGGACTGAAGGCCATCGGCATCTGGTTCTTGCCGCCGAGGAAGGACGGCGCGTTGAACACCGACTTGCCCTTGCCGCCCTCGACCGCGCCACCGCCCTCGACGAAGGGGTTGCCCGGGCGCTTGTCCTCGTCGTAGATCGGGCGCCCGGTCTCCATGTCGATGCCCTTGGCCCAGTCGATGCGGGTCACGAAGGGAAAGGCGTTCAACAGCTTGCCGTTGGTCCGGTCATTGACGAAGAAGAAGCCGTTGCGGTCGGCCTTGCCGCCGGCCTTGACGAGCTGGCCGGTCTTCGGGTCCTTGTATTCGAAGGAGACGAATTCGTTGACACCGTCGTAGTCCCAGCCGTCGTGCGGGGTGCTCTGGTAATGCCAGGCGATCTTGCCGGTGTCGGGGTCGATGGCGACGGTGGCCGAGGAATAGAGGTTATCGCCCGGGCGCAGCCACGAGTTCCACGGCGAGGGGTTGCCGGTGCCCATGAAGATCAGGTCGACATCGGGGTCGTAGAAGGCCGCCTGCCACGTTGCCGCGCCGCCGGTCTTCCACAGGTCGCCCGGCCAGGTGGCGTTGGTGGTGCCCGAGATGCCGTTCTCGACCGGCTTGCCGTCCTTGTCGTAGGTGTAGCCCATGTGGCCCTCGACCACCGGCCGCATCCACACCATCTTGCCGGTCTTGGCGTCGCGCGCCTCGACCCGGCCCATGACGCCGAACTCGCCGCCCGACACACCGCTGATGACCATGCCCTTGACGATCTGCGGCGCCGCGGTCATCGAATAGCCGGCCTTGTAGTCGTCGATCTTCTCGCGCCATACGACCTTGCCGGTGTCCTTGTTGAGCGCGACGAGCTTGGCGTCGAGCGTGCCGAAGATCACCAGGTCGCCGTAGATGGCCGCGCCGCGGTTGATCACGTCGCAGCAGGGCATGATGCCGTCGGGCAGGCGGTGCTCGTACTTCCACAGCTTCTTGCCGGTCTTGGCGTCGAGCGCGTAGATGCGGCTGTACGAACCGGTCACGAACATCTTGCCGTCGTGGATCAGCGGCTGCGACTGCTGGCCGCGCTGCTTCTCGCCACCGAACGAGAACGCCCACACCGGCACCAGATCCTTCACGGTGTCGGGGTTCACCTTGGCGAGCGGGCTGTAGCGCTGCCCCTTGGTGCCCAGGCCGTGGGTGACGATCTGGTGTGTGGTTTCGGCATCCTTCAGGATGTCCTCGTCGGTCACGCCGACCGCGAGCGCACTGCCTGCGGTCCCGCAACCCGCCATGGCGATGGCGAGCGCGCTCAGCATGGCGGGCAGGTGCTGCCGCTGCTTGTGCTTCTTCATTTTCGACTCCTCCTCGTGTCTCTCTTGCCTGTGGTGTGGTGGCATGGGCTCCGGCACCTTGCTGGCGCCGGACAGGAGGCAAACTGCAATCGCCATGCCACACAGCCCCAACCGGGGTCTCCCGTCACCGCGCAAGCCCAGCATCCGCGCGCCAATCGGGGGCGTGCGACGCGAGCATCGATCGCCCCGTCCGTGCTGCGGCGTTGTGGCGTGCTGCTCCAGCCGCAGCGCAAACCTTCGGTCCGCAACAGCGCGACGGAACAGAAATGTTGCGCTTCGGAACAAGCCTGCTCCGCCCACCCGGCGCGAGGGCGCGAGCGGTGACTGGCACGCCGATTGCAACGAATCAGCCATCTCCGGGGCCGGCGGACACGCCAGCCGGCCCGGCTTCCAGGACCACACCATGAGACCACCCGGTTCGGCGCGGCGCCTGCTGCTCGCAGGCATCGCCTCACTACTGGCCTGCGCCACCGGCGCCGGGGCCGCCACGATTTCGGCGTCGACCGCCGCGCCCGCGCCCGTCGCCGACCCACTCGCCGACCCACTCGAGTCGCCGCGCTGGGGCGACATGCGGAAGGAATTCTTCGACGCGCAACCGGTGGTGTTCGACGCCCGCATCAAGGTCAGCGGCCCGGCAGTGGCGGAAGACCCGCTCAACGTGCCGATCGCGGTCGACGCCTCCGCCCTGGCGGGCGTGGAAGAGATGATCGTGTTCGCCGACTTCAACCCGATCGTGAAGGCGCTGCGCTTCGAGCCCGTCGCGGCGCGCGCCAGCCTGGGCTTCCGGATCAAGCTGCAGCAGTCCTCCCCCATCCGCGTCGCGGCGCGGACGGTCGATGGCGTGTGGCGCGTGGGCGGCGCCTGGGTCACCACCACCGGCGGCGGCTGCACCCTGCCCTCGCTCGGCTCGGGTTCGCCCGAATGGCAGGAGCGGCTCAACGAGGTCAATGGCCGCCTGTGGCCGCGCATCGGCGGTGGCGAGCGCCTGCGCATGCGCATCATCCACCCGATGGATACCGGACTGGCGGCGGGCATCCCGGCGTTTCACATCGAGGACCTCGAGATTGCCGACGAATCCGGCCGAGTGCTGGCCCGCATCCAGCCGCTCGAGCCTGTCGCCGAGAACCCGAGCTTCACGCTCGACTTCGCCGAGGTCGCACCCGGAGCACGCCTGCATGTGAGCGGCCGCGACAACAACGGCAACCGCATCGACACCTGGGTGACGCGATGAAGCCCCCCGCGCTGCTCACCCGGCTGCTCACCCGGCTGTTCGCGCTCCTGCTCGCGCTGTTCGCCCTGATGCCCGCCGCGCACGCCGAGCGCTTCGACTACCGGCTCGAACCCCGGCAGATCGCAGACGGCGTCTACGTACTGGTCGGTCTCAAGGAAGATTTCTCCTTTGCCAATGGCGGCAACATCGTCAACACCGGCTTCATCATCGGCGCGGAGGGCGTGATCGTCATCGACACCGGCTCGTCGCGGCGCTACGGCGAGCAGATGCTGGCTGCGATCCGGCGCCTCACCGAGTTGCCGGTGGTGCTCACCCTCAACACCCACCACCACCCCGACCACTTCCTCGGCAACCAGGCCTTTCCGGCCAGCACGCTCGCCGCGCTGCCGGAAACGATCGCCGCCATCCGCAGCGAGGGCGAGGCCTTCAACGCCAACATGTACCGCCTCAACGGCGACTGGATGCGCGACACCGAGGTCGTGGTGCCGACGCGCAGCCTCAGCCCCGGCCGGCAGCGCATCGGCGGCCGCGATGTCGAGCTGCTCGCGCTCGGCGGCCACACCGCGGCAGATCTGGCGCTGGTGGATCACGCCAGCGGCACGGTGTTTGCCGCCGATCTGATCTTCAACGGCCGCGCGCCCACCACGCCGCACGCAGACATCCCGCGCTGGCTCGCCGCGCTCGACACGCTGGAGCGCCTGTCCGCGCAGCGCTGGGTGCCCGGCCACGGCGAGGTGGCCAGCGACACCACCGCGCTACAGGAAACCCGCGCCTGGCTCGGCTGGCTCGCCGACACCATCGGCAAGGCCGCAGAGGACGGCCTGGACATGAGCGAGGTGTTCGCGACCCCAATCCCGCCGCGCTTTGCCGGGCTGGCGCTTGTCGAGCAGGAATTCCAGCGTTCGGTGGCGCACCTGTTCCCGGCGGCGGAGCAGGCAGCGCTCGCGCGCAGCGCCGAGGCGCAGATGCAGCCCGCGGACGTCGTCGGCCGCAGCTTCGCCGCCCTGGAGTTCTCCGCAGTGCGCGATGCCCTGCTCGACGCCATCGCCGACCAGGGCATCGCCGCGCCGGTGGTCAGCCACTTCGCCGAGATGCTGGCACGCACCGCCAACGATCTCGGTCACCGTCCAGACCTCTACGCCCACGCCGAAATCTTCAATTTCTGCAGCGCCGCGATCGCAGCGCGCCTGGCGACGGAGGCGCGTGCGCACATCGCGCTGTGTCCGCTCTCGATTGCGGTGTATGCGCTGCCGGAGGCGCCGCGCACGGTCATCCTCGCCTACCGTCCGCCCGCGGTGGACAGCGCAGGCGGCGACGCCGCAAAGGCCCTGCTGGCGCGGATCGTGGCGCGCGCGGCCAGCCTGCTCGGCCAGCCTTGAGCCGTCAGCTCATGCGGCCCAGCTTGCGATAGAGCGTGTTGCGGCTCACGCCGAGCCGGCGCGCGGCGGCCGACACGTTACCCTTGACCTCGCGCATCACCACGGCGATCGCGTCCATCTCGAGTTCGTCCAGGCTACGCGGCGCAGTCGGCTCGACAGCCTCCACTGCGCTCGCCGGTGCGGGAACTTCGCCCGCCTTCGCCACATCGGCCTGCGCGCAGGCGGACTCCGGACCAAACAGCTCTTCGGGCAGGTGAATGGCGCGGATCTCGTCCTCATCGTCATCGAGCAGCGCCACCGCGACGCGCATCGCGCTGTGCATCTGCCGGATGTTGCCCCGCCACGGATAGCACTCGAAAAAGCGCATGACCTCGGCGCTGATGCTGAGCTTCGTGCGCCCCGATTCGCGCGCCTCGGCCTGCAGCAGGCGCTCGACCAGGGTGGCGACGTCGCTGCGCTCGCGAAGGGGCGGGAGCGTCACGGTGAGGCCATTGACGCGGTAATACAGGTCTTCGCGAAACTCCCCGTTGGCCACTGCATCGCGCAGCACCCTGTGGGTCGCGCACACCAGCGAGATATCGACCGGAATGGGCTTGAGGCCACCGACCGGCGTCACGCTGCGCTCCTGCAGCACGCGCAGCAGGCGCGTCTGCATGGACAAGGGCATGTCGCCGATCTCGTCCAGGAACAAGGTGCCGCCGTGTGCCTGCTGCACCTTGCCGATCGCACCCTCGCGGCGCGCGCCGGTAAAGGCGCCCCCCACGTAGCCGAAGAGCTCGGACTCGATCAGGTGCTCGGGGATCGCCGCACAGTTCAGCGGCACGAAGGGCCCCTCGGCGCGGCCGGACGAGTAGTGGAAGGCGCGCGCAAAGAGCTCCTTGCCGACCCCCGACTCGCCCTGGATGAGCAGCGGGATGTTCTTGCCGCCCACGCGCCGCGCGCGCTCGATCGCGCGGTGAAACTTTTCGTCGCCGGTGTCGAGCTGATCCAGCGTCAGGCGCTCGGCCGCCCCCGGGCCGCGCGCCCGGGCAGGCTCGTTCGCGGCGACGGCCTTGCGCACATCATCGGCTTCTGCGCCCACCGCGAGCGCCAGCGGCCGCATGCCGCGCACCTGCACGTGGATCTCGCCGCCGTCCTTCATCCCGAGCCGCACGAGCTCGCCGGAGCCCGCTTGCGCGCGGTCGAGAATGGCACCGAAGCCGAGCTTGAACGGCTCGGCGAAGCTGCCCGAGTCCGGGCTGCTACCGTGTTGCGCGAGCCACTCGCGCGCGACGCGGTTGGCTCCGAGGATGGCGCCATCCGGCCCGAGCGCGACCAGCCCCTCCTGCAGGCTGCCCACGTATTCGGGGCGGGTGTGAAACGCGAACACGATATGTCGCGCGAAGGTGTGCTCGAACAAGCGCTTCTCGACCAACTGCACGGACAGCCTCACCAGCCCCATCGTGTGCCGCTGCGGGTTACGGTAGTCGCCGGAGATATCCAGCACGCCCGCCAGCCCGCCCTTGGGGTCGAAGATCGGCGAAGCGCAGCAGGTCAGGAAGACATTGCGATCCAGATAGTGCTCGGAGCCGAAGACCTCCACCGGCGCCCGCTCGAGCAGCGCGGTGCCGATGCCGTTTGTCCCCAGGCTCGCCTCGTCCCAGCGCGCACCCGGCTTCAGCGCCACCTGCTGGGCACGGTCGACGAAGGTCGGGTCGCCGAGGCTGTGAATGATCATGCCGTCGAGATCGGCGAGGATCACCATGCTGCCCGACGCCCTGATCTGATCGAACACGTGCTCCATGACCCCGCTCGCCAGATGGAGCAGCTTGCCGCTCTGCTCGCGCGAAATCTCCAGCTGGCCGCGCCCGGCCACCTCGACGGCACAGTTCGTGTGCGGGTCCAGCCCCTGCTCGCGGCAGCGCGACCACGAGCGCACGATCAAGGGCGAGACGTCGTTCTCGGGCAACACTCCACGGCTGAAAAAGCGCTCGCGCGCCTGCGCCACACGATCTTCACGCACCTGCTTCAACTGCGGTACAGCACTCATCCCGTCTTCCTCCTCCAGCGCCCCGGAGACTTTGTCCGGGGCTCGTGTCTTTCATAGTGCGCCGCTGCCCTGCACTCATGTTCAAAAAAGTAGCACCTGCCCAACATTGGCGCAAACACGCGTCCTGGCGATATCGGCGATCGGGACGCAAATCCAGCCCCGCGAGCCAGACCGCGTGCCAACGCTGCGCTGGCACAGGGATTGCATTTGTCAGCGGACACAGCTGTCGCACAGGATGCTCGCGCGTGCGTCGAGAGCGTGCTCACCCACGGCGACGCCGGCATGAAAACTTACGATTCAACGAGGAGATTCCGATCATGTCTGCCTGCCCGCTCCCGACCGACTCGATTCTCCGTCGTCACTTCGAACAGATCGCCTCCTCCGTCGATCTGCCACCCGCACCGCAGGACTCGGTGCTGCTGCGCCACTACCGCCAACTCCTGGACGCACGACAGCGCCCGCATACGAACCCGCACGCCAACGAGGCCCCGAACCCGCAAGCCACGCGTCACGAACAGGCAAGCGCATCCGCCACGCCCGAGCCCGCACCCGCCCCGGCCATGACACCGTCGCCCCGAGCGTCACATCCCGAGGCTTCGACGGGCTGGTTCGGCCGTCTGCTGTCGCGCCTGTTCGGCAACTGAACCCTCGCTCTCCAGAACACCAAGGAACACCCCGAAGATGGCCGACACCCCGACCACCCCGGACCGCGCCCAAAGCCGCAAGACACGCCCGACCCAACGCGGCCGTCAACTCGACCCGCGCGCGCTGGCCGAGATCGACGCCCTGCTTGCCGGCCGCCCGCGCGCACGCGACAGCCTGATCGAGCACCTGCACGCGATCCAGGACGCCTGGGGCCACCTCGCGCTGCGTCACCTGCGCGCGCTCGCGCACTGGATGAACCTGCCGATGGCCGCGGTGTACGAAACCGCCACTTTCTATGCTCACTTCGACATCGTGCGCGACGGGGAAATTCCGCCCCCGGCGCTCACCATCCGGGTGTGCGATTCGCTGTCGTGCGAGCTCGCCGGCGCGCGCGCGCTGCACGCCGCGCTCGCGGCCGAGCTCGACCCGGCGGACATCCGCGTGCTCCGTGCGCCGTGCATGGGGCGCTGCGACAGCGCGCCGGTGGTCGAGGTCGGCCACCGCCACCTCGGCCATGCCACACCCGCCGCCGTGCGCACGCTGCTCGACAGCGGCGACCTGCATCCGGAGCCAATCGACTGGCCGCGCCTCGACGCCTACCGTGCCGAGGGCGGCTACGCGCTGCTGAACAAGGCGCGCAGCGGTGAGGTCGCGGTCGAGCAGCTCAGCCAGGTGCTGCAGGACGCCGGCCTGCGCGGGCTGGGCGGCGCGGGCTTCCCGACCTTCAAGAAGTGGAGCTTCGTGCGCACCGAACCCGCACCGCGCTACATGGTGATCAACGCCGACGAGGGCGAGCCCGGCACCTTCAAGGACCGCCACTACCTGGAACAGGCCCCGCATCGCTTCCTCGAAGGCGCACTGGTCAGCGCGTGGGCGGTGGACGCCGCAGCGCTCTACATCTACCTGCGCGACGAATACCCCGGCCTGCACGCCGTGCTGAGCGAGGCCATCGCCGAGGTCGAGGCCGCCGGCCTGGCCGCGCCCGGCTACATCGTGCTGCGTCGCGGCGCCGGCGCCTACATCTGCGGCGAGGAATCGGCGCTCATCGAGTCGCTCGAGGGCAAGCCCGGCAAGCCGCGCCACCGCCCGCCCTTCGTTGCGCAAAAAGGGCTCTTCGACCGCCCGACGCTGGTGAACAACGTCGAGACGGTCTATTGGATCCCGCTGCTGTGGCAGCGCGGCGCCGAGGGGTTTGCCAGCCAGGGCCGCCACGGCCGCAAAGGCTTGCGCAGCTTCTCGGTGTCCGGCCGGGTGAAGAAGCCCGGCGTGCATCTGGCCCCAGCCGGTATCACCTTGCAGGAACTGTTGGATGAATACTGCGGCGGCATGGCGGACGGCCACCGCCTGCTCGCCTACCTGCCCGGCGGCGCCTCGGGCGGCATCCTGCCCGCGAGCAAGGCCGACATCCCGCTCGACTTCGACACCCTGCAGCCACACGGTTGCTTCATCGGCTCGGCCGCGGTGGTGGTGATCTCCGACCAGGACGACCTGCGCGCGGTGGCGAAGAACCTGATGGCCTTCTTCGCCGACGAGTCCTGCGGCCAATGCACGCCGTGCCGCGTCGGCACCGAGAAGATGCTCGGGCTGCTCGAGCGCGACGAATGGGACGCCGACCAGCTCCAGCGCCTCGCCCAGGTCATGCAGGACGCCTCGATCTGCGGGCTCGGCCAGGCCGCGCCCAACCCGGTCACCAGCCTGCTGCGCTTCTTCCCGGCCGAACTGGCGAGACAGGGCGTGACCCTGCACCCGGCCGCCGCGAACACGGAATCCGCCTCATGAGCACGCTCTCCTCTGCGCCCCAGCCCGCTCAGCCGGGTTCTTCACCGTCTCCCTCCTTGACTGCATCGCCGGACGCCTTCGAGATCACCCTCGATGGCGTCCGCGTGCAGGCTTTTTCCGGGGAGACGCTGTGGCAGGTCGCAAAGCGCGCCGGCGAGCGCATCCCGCACCTGTGCTTCAAGGACGCGCCCGGCTACCGCGCCGACGGCAACTGCCGCGCCTGCATGGTCGAGATCGAGGGCGAGCGCACGCTGGCCGCGAGCTGCATTCGCCCGGCGATGCCGGGCATGGTGGTGAAGAGCGCCAGCTCCGAGCGCGTGCGTAACGCCCGTGAAGGCGTCATGGAGCTGCTGCTCGCCGACCAGCCCGCGCGCGCCGACAGCCCCGACCGCGCCAGCCATTTCTGGGAGATCGTCGACCTGATGGCGCTCGACATCGACGCGCCGGACGCAGCACACACACGGCTACCGCAGCGCCGCGACGCCCCGACCGCGCCCGACACTTCGCACACCGCGATGCACGTCAACCTCGACGCCTGCATCGCATGCAACCTGTGCGTGCGCGCCTGCCGCGAGGTGCAGGTGAACGACGTCATCGGTCTCGCCCACCGCGGCGCAAGCTCGAAGATCGTGTTCGACTTCGACGATCCGATGGGCGACAGCACCTGCGTGGCCTGTGGCGAATGCGTGCAGGCCTGCCCCACCGGCGCGCTGATGCCCGCCCGCATCGTCGACGAACACGGCCGCGGCGACTCCGCCTGTGCCGACCGCAAGGTGGATTCGGTGTGCCCGTACTGCGGCGTCGGCTGCCAGCTCACCTACCACGTCAAGGCCGAGAAGATCGTCTTCGTCGAAGGCCGCAACGGCCCATCGAACGAGAACCGCCTGTGCGTGAAGGGCCGCTTCGGCTTCGACTATCCCAACCACGCCGCGCGCCTCACCGTGCCGCTGATCCGCCGCGAAGGCGTGCCGAAAGGGATCGACCCGGACTTCGACCCCGCCAAGCCGCTCACCCACTTCCGCGTCGCGAGCTGGGACGAGGCGCTCGACATTGCCGCCGCCGGCCTGCGCCGCCTGCGCGACGCGCACGGCCCCGACGCGCTCGCGGGCTTCGGCAGCGCCAAGTGCTCCAACGAAGAGGCCTGGCTGTTCCAGAAGCTGGTGCGCACCGGCTTCCGCTCCAACCATGTCGACCACTGCACCCGGCTGTGCCACGCCAGCTCGGTCGCGGCGCTGATCGAATGCATCGGCTCGGGCTCGGTCACCGCCTCCTTCATGCAGGCGCAGCAGGCCGACGTCGTCATCCTCACCGGCTGCAACCCGACGGTGAACCACCCGGTCGCCGCCACCTACTTCAAGCAGGCGGCCAAGCGCGGCACCAAGCTCATCGTGCTCGACCCGCGCGGCATCACCCTGGGCGCCCACGCCCACCGCATGGTGCGCTTCACGCCGGGCAGCGACGTGTCGCTGTTCAACGCCATGCTCAACGTCATCGTCACCGAGCAGCTCTACGACGAGGCCTACATCGCCGCCCACACCGAAGGCTTCGAGGCGCTCAAGGCCCACGTGGCGCCGATGACGCCCGAAGCCATGTCGCCCGCCTGCGGCGTCGCCCCCGACGAGATCCGCGCCATCGCCCGCCTGTACGCAAACGCCGAGCGCGCGATGATCTTCTGGGGCATGGGCATCTCGCAGCACACCCACGGCACCGACAACGCGCGCTGCCTGATCTCGCTCGCGCTCGCCACCGGCCACATCGGCCGCCCCGGCACCGGCCTGCACCCGCTGCGCGGGCAGAACAACGTGCAGGGGGCCTCCGACGCGGGTCTGATCCCGATGGTCTTTCCCGACTACCAGCCGGTGGGCGACGCGCAGATCCGCGCCGCCTTCGAGGAGCTGTGGAACACGCCCCCCGACCAGCCGCTGGCCGACAAGCCCGGCCTCACCGTGGTCGAGATCGTGCACGCCATCCACGCCGGCACCATCCGCGGCATGTACATCCAGGGCGAAAACCCGGCGATGTCCGACCCCGACCTCGATCATGCCCGCGGCGCGCTCGCCAAGCTCGAGCACCTGGTCGTGCAGGACCTCTTCGTCACCGAGACCGCGCAGTTCGCCGACGTCATCCTGCCGGCCTCGGCCTGGGCCGAGAAGGACGGCACCGTCACCAACACCAACCGCCAGGTGCAGATGGGCCGCGCCGCCGTGCCCCTGCCCGGCGACACCAGGCCCGACTGGTGGATCATCCAGGAGATCGCCCGCCGTCTCGGCCTCGACTGGCACTACACCCACCCGCGCGACGTGTTCGCCGAGATGAAGCGCGGCATGCGCTCGCTCGATCACATCACCTGGGAACGCCTGGAAGCGGAAGAGTCCGTCACTTACCCCTGCCCCGCCGACGACGCACCCGGCATGGACGTGGTCTTCGGCGACCGCTTCCCCACCGCCAGCGGCCGCGCCCGCTTCCGCCCCACCGTGCCGCTGCCGCCCGACGAGCCGATCGACGAGGCCTGGCCCACCGTGCTCATCACCGGCCGCCAGCTCGAACACTGGCACACCGGCTCGATGACCCGCCGCGCGGCCGTACTCGACGCGCTGGAACCGGCCGCCGTAGCCACGCTCGCCCCGGGCGAACTCGCGCGTCTGGGCCTCGCGCCCGGCGCGGCGCTGGCCATCGAGACCCGCCGCGGCAAGATCACGCTCAGCGCCCGCACCGACCCCCTGATGCCCGAAGGCATGGTCTTCGTGCCCTTCTGCTACGTCGAAGCGGCAGCCAACATGCTGACCAACCCGGCGCTCGACCCGTTCGGGAAGATTCCGGAGTTCAAGTACGCGGCGTGCAGGTTGGCGCCAGGCGATCGTCAATGAGGGAGCGGCCCTTCCCCTGACCGCCGCCGACCCGCGATGACCGACGGTCGCGGCCGTGATCAGAACGGGATGGAGTACTTCACCCAGACCGCGTTGGCCGAACTGTTGCGCGAGAACTGTCCCGTGTAGTCGAGCCTGAGTGTCGAGCCCCCGGGGCGCAGCAGATCGACACCAGCGACCACATCCGCATAGGTCCTGTCGGCGCGGTTGGTGACCGTGAAGGGCCCAACGCCGTCCGGCGCACCGAGCAACGTGGCCGTGATCTCGCGCTCGTTTCCGGTCAGGTAGCGGGTCACACCCAGGCGCAGACGCGGCCGCAACAATGAGCCGTCATCCAGCTTTCGTTCGCCGCCGACCTCGATCGCAGGCTGGACGGTGAGCACGGTATCGCGCTCGCGCTCGACATCCAGGCTGGCACCGCCGGCCCCATTCTCCCGGAATCCTTCGCGCGCCACATGGGACACCGCCGCGCTCAGCATCGGCCGGACGTAGACGTCGTCACCGCGCAGCACGTCATGACTGACCCGCGCCTGGGCCGATGCCGACCACAGGTCGTAGCGGCCACTGGCGACCTGTACCGGCCCGGCGAAGGCGATGCGCCGCGCGCTGTCATAACGCCCATAGCCCACATTGAACGAGCCCGAAACCGCGGTGGCATCGAATTGCCGCTTGAGAATCACGCCGGCCTCCACGCGATCGCCATCGACCCCCGCGTAACGCGCCTCCAGATCCGAACGCTGGTAGGCCAGGGCAACACCCATGCTGAGATCGGGCGCGAGCGCACGTTGCACGCCACCCGCAACCGAAACGGTGGCGAGCTCGTACCCATCGTTATGATCGGTGCGCCGCTGCTCGCGATCGGCTCGGCCAACCCGGAACCAGCCGCATTCGCCCTCGCGCAGGAAACGGTCCCTGCCCTCGCGCTCGCGACAACTGTGCATGGCATCGTTGAACTCGGCGCTGGCCAGCGTCGCGAGGGTGGTGACGCTCCCGATCAGCGCCGGGCTCAGCATCTCGTAGGCAGCGCCAAGCGACGCCAGATCCGGTTGCGCGACCAGACCTGCAGCGAAGGGCGCGAAGCCGGCGGAGCCACCCGCGGCCTGGATCGCATTCACATGCTCACCGATACGCCGTGCGTTCCCCCTCATCGACGAGGGAGAAAAGTCCACCCGGGCATCCACCGCCAGTTCATCGTCGCTGGGAGAGGCGAGCGCATAGCTCACCACCGCCGAACGCTCGGTCTCCAACGCCAGCGCCTCGGCGGCGACGCCACCGGATGCCATGATCAGCGGGTAACGTTGTGCGCCCGGCGACGCATAGCCGCCGTTGGCGGGCGCGAGCCGCAGACGTCCATCGAGCTGAGCGCTTCCCGAGACATCGAGCCGATCGCTTTGTCGCGCCCCGAGATCCAGGTCGAAAGCCATGACGCCCCCCACGCCCTGGACAAGATCACCACCCAACGCAGTTCGCATCAACGCGCCATCCCCACCCGGCGCAAGCACACCCTGGTTGGTCAGCAGGTTGCCGGCGCCGAGACCCACGACCTCGCCGCTGTTCAAGAGGCTGCCGTCCTCGTTAAGGAACGCGTTGGCGCCTGACCCCAGCGCCACCGATCCGGTGACGGTTCCGTGGTTGAAGACCGTCTCGCCGCCATCGCCGCCAACGATGGCCGTGCCGCTCTGCGCGGAAAGTGCGCCGTGGTTGGTGATCAGGTTGTCCGTGCCGCCCGACAGCCGCAGGCCGACGCCGGTCCCGCTGCCACCCCGGATGCTGCCACCGCCTTCGATGCGCACGCTGATCGGGCCACTGTCCGCCGCACCGCCGCTGTGCGCATGCACGCCATCCGCGCCACGGCCCGACACGTCGATCGAACCGTCGAGCACGACATCCACCGCGCCCGCAGTCCCCTGGCCGGCGGCGCTTTGCGCAAACAGGCCGTGCGCCACGTCGCCGGAGGTCCGAATGTTGCCGGTGTGGCGAACGATGATGTCGCCCGCGTCCCCCGCACCACCGACGCTGCCTGCGAAACTGAGGCCCGCCTCGGACTCCATGACGGCGTTGAAGAGCGCATCACCGATCTCGTTGCTGATGACACCATGAGGGTTGAACAGCCCAGCCAGCCCGCCCCCACCGGCCACGCTCTGGGCCACGATGCCCATCGCGAACGCACCCGAGGTCATGATGTCACCCGTACTCTCGAGCGTCACCTTCCCGCCATCGCCTCCGCCGCCACCGCTGCCCTGCAGCGTCATCTCCAGCGTGGTCAGGCCGCTGATGTCGTCGAGCACAGGGATCTCGGGCACCACGTCCGCATTGGAAAACTCGAAACTCATCGCACTGCCGCCCGAGCCACCACCGCCGCCAACGCTTTGCGCGACGATGCCATGCGAGAACGCACCCGTCGTCACCACGCTGCCCTGATTGCTCACCGTCACTTCTTCGCCGTAGCTGCCCGTCCCGCCGTCCCCGCCGAAGACCATCGTCAGGTCGAGACTGGTGAGCTGCGTGAGCGGCGCGAAATCCATTGGATCGGCGGTGAGTTCGACCTGAATGCTTCGCGCATCGCCACCGAAGCCGCCGGAGCCCCCGACACTCTGTGCCATCACGCCGGGGGCAAAGTTTCCGCTGGTCACCACCGTACCGGCATTGCGTACGGTGACGATGTCGGCATGCGCACCGCTGCCACCGTCGCCGCCCACGCTCACATCGACATTCGCACTGGGAGCCGGAATGAAGTCATCGGGCGCGGTGGGCGGCGGCGTCAGCGACAAGGACAGGTTGGTGGCATTACCGCCCGTGCCGCCGCCACCACCTACGCTCTGCGCGAACACCCCCGCGGAGAAATCGCCGGCTGTGCCGATCAGGCCGGAGGCGTCCACCGTCACCTGATTGCCCACCCCGCCCTGACCACCCGAACCGCCGACAGCCACCTTGCCGGTGAAGGTTGCATCGAAGGCGATCGAAATGTTGCTCGCATGCCCTCCCTTGCCACCGCTGCCGCCGACGCTCTGCGCGAAGACACCGTTGGAAAGGAAGCCCGTCGTCCTGATCTCGCCCGCATGGGTGACGAGGACCTCGCCGGCTTCGCCGCCACCCGCGCCCCGACCGCCCACGGCCACGTTGGCCGAAATCGCCGGTATCTCGACGCCTTCGATCTCGATTGGAAACACCAGCGTTCCAGTCGTCGCGCTGCCGCCGGAACCACCGCTGCCGCCCACGCTCTGCGCGAAGATCCCGTCGCTGTTCGGCCCTGTCGTGTCGATCTGCCCGCGGTTCTCGACGCTCACCTTGCCGCCAACACCGCCCGCGCCACCATCGCCGCCGACACCCACCGCGACCGCGACCGGGCCGGCGAGGGAGAGGCTGGTCGCATCGCCACCGCTGCCGCCCCCACCACCGACGCTTTGCGCGAAGACACCGGCCGAATTGTTGCCGCGGGTGGCAATACGTCCGGCATTCAGGATCTCGACCTCATCGCCCACGTTGCCGACACCCCCCTCGCCACCGACCGCAGTCGACACCGAGGCCAAACCGATGCTGCCCGCAATCGCAGCGCCGCCGTTGCCACCGCCACCGCCAATGCTCTGCGCAAAAATCCCTGCCGCGCTGCGCCCGTAGGTGTCGATGACCCCGCCGTTGATGACGCTGATACGGCCACCAGCACCACCACTGTTGCCCTCTCCGCCAAGGCTGACGCCAACCGAGGTTCCGCCCACGGCAAGACTGCCGGCCAGGCCGCCGTTGCCGCCGCCCCCTCCGATGCTCTGCGTGAAGATGCCGGCGGAGAGATCGCCTCTCGTGGTGATCGCGGCCAGACTGTCGACCGTCACCTCATCGGCGGCACCAGCCACCGCGCCCTTGCCGCCGATGCTTACCGCGACACTGAGCCCTCCGCCACCGGCGCCGGCGAAGGACATGCCGCCATTGCCGCCACCACCGCCGATGCTCTGCGCCACGATGCCGTGCGAGCCGGCCCCAGCGGTGTCGATCGTCGTTCCGCTCAGCGTGCGGACATCGACGAGCTCGCCAGCGTCTCCGCCACCTCCCCCGTTGCCACCCAGGGCGACCGACACGTTCAGACTCGAGCCGCCCGGCACCGTCCCGGCAACCGCAAGGCCGCCGTTGCCGCCGCCACCGCCGACCGACTGCGCGTGGATGCCGTGTGCGCTGTCCCCCGCGGTGTCGATGTCGCTGCCGTCCGCTGTGACGAATACCTTTTCTCCCGCGCCACCAAGACCGCCCGCGCCACCCACTGCGACAGCCACGGCCTCGGAAATCGACACTGCGTCGCCACCGTTGCCGCCACCGCCACCGACCGACTGCGCGAACAGCGCAGTCGAGCGATCACCATCCGTGCTCACCGACCCCGAGTCGTTGATCGTCACCACGCCCGACCCACCGCCCGACCCGGCTCGACCACCCACCGTGAACCAGCCGCCGGCGTCACCGCCGTCGCCACCCCCGCCACCGATCGACTGCGCCAGGATGCCGAAGGAGTCGTCACGCTCGGTGGTAACGCTGCCGCTATTGCTCACCGTCACCGCTGCACCGCTGGATTCGCCACCGCCATTGCCGCCTTCGGTGTAGATCCCGTCGGCGCTGCTGCCGGAGCCAGCACCGGCGCCGACGCTTCTGGCCAGGATCCCGTGCGCGTTCCCGCCCTTGGTCGCAATGATTCCATCATTGATGACCAGCACGACCCCGGCGTCCCCGCCATCTCCGCCATCATCGCCGATCACAATCGCCCCATCGGCATCACCGCCGGATCCGCCGTCGCCGCCGCGGCTCTGGGCGAACACGCCATGGCTGCGATCGCCCTGGGTGGTGATGACCGACTCCTCGCCGAGCGTCACGAATACGGCGCTGCTGTCACCGCCGTCGCCACCCGAACCGGGGAATGAAAGCACGCCGAACCAACCGCCCCCGTTCCCGCCCTTTCCTCCCTGGCTGATCGCCGAGATCCCGTGCATTCCTGGAGCATTGCCGTACACGGTGATCGCGGAATTGCTGTTGGCTTCGACCGAACCCGCATCGCCGCCACGTCGGCCGTCGCTGCAGAAAGTCACGAAGATCAGACTGAAGCATGAACCCGAGCCACCGGTTCCCCCAGTCGAGCCGACCAGCATGCCCTTGGCGTCGAGCGTGCTGAATGGGGCGCCTGCCCCGGAGGCGTTGTTGTTGACAGTCAGGCTGCCACTGATCACGCCGCCCGCGTCCGCCGAATCCTCCGCGAGGCGCTCCAACAGCCCGATGGTGGAGTACGTCTCCTCGCCGATCGAAAAGGTCTCGGGTTTATCTTCATCGTCATAGGACGCGACAAGGATGAACTCGTCCTCCACCTTCAGCGGCATCACGCCATCCTGGGATACGACGTCGACCGCTTCCGTGTTGCTGTCGCCGTCCGTATCCCACTGAACGATCTTGAATTCCGCATCCGACACCGCATCGCCCCACTCGCCGGTGCGCGAAAGCTCGATGCCGATCGTGCCGGGGGCGACGGTCGTGCTCCCCGCAAGGCCGTCGCCGACGATCACGGTGTCCACGCCGCTGGTATAGCGGATGCCGTCAGCGGTGACATCGGTGCAGTTTGCGGTCGGGCTGCCGGAGCACAGCGCATTCGCCTCGGCGAGCGCATCCTGCGTGCCGATCGCCAGGCAGCCGAGTGCAATTGCGGCGAGCTGCGGCAACAGCACCGTAGTTCCACCATCGAGCAAGGTGCGCAACACACGCGCCAAGGGTCGCAGCGAACCAGGCAGGCGCCCTGCCGTCGGATCGGAAGAGGGGAACCCGGCAGGATGACGATCGGCTGACATCGATGAGGCTCGGCGAGGCTCGTGCATGATCGCTACTCCCACGTGGGTGACGGGTTAAGTTCAGTGTCAACGACTCGACCCTACAGGGACGCATTAACCGTGCCTTTGCCACGCCATGAATCTAAAACCTTGATTCGCAATGCATTTTTTTACATTGCAGGGCATCTTCGTGCACACCGGGCCTCGCTATGTAAATTTTTCCGACACTGGATCCGGCGCCGGCCTTGACCGACTCGTGCGTGCGTCACGAGCGCATGTGGATCAAAGGGCCCGGTCGACGGGCAAGTTGTCCATGCAAACTGAAACAATCACGCCTTGACCGAGCATGTCGAAGGGGTACAGGCTTGCAATACCTCATCACCGCATGCAAGGAGCACACATGAACCGACGTCTGGCTGGTCTGGCTCTGTGCCTGAGCATCGCCGCCCTGCCGCAGGTTGCGATGGCCGATAACGACAAAGGGCGCGGCGCAGAGATGCGCGACGTGATCCGCGGCGAGCAGATGCGTACCGAAGCGGGTCGCAGCGGAGATGTCCGCCGCGACGGCCCCCAGCGCGAGCGCCGCGAAGCGAGCGCGCAGGAGCGCGAATACGACAAGGCGGAGCGCAACTACGAGAAAGCGGAACGCAAGCGCGACCGCGAGAACGACAAGCGCTACGAAGAACGGATGCGCGAGGACGACAAGGCGCGCGCCGAGCGCCTGCGCGAGCGGGACAAGGCCGATGACGAGCGCGTGCGCGAGAGCGACAAGCGCTACGAAGAACGGATGCGCGAGGACGACAAGGCGCGCGCCGAGCGCCTGCGCGAACGCGACAAGGCCGACGATGAGCGCGTGCGCGAATCCAACAAGGCGCGCGAAGAGCGCATGCGTGAATCGCGCAAGGCGTGGGAAGAACGCGAGCGCGAGCGCAACAAGAACTGAGGCGCACTCGATCGAAACAGGGGGCTTCGGCCCCCTCGCCGTTGCAAGCCGCTTCGTTCTTCGCCCTTCGCCCCGCCCGGTCGCAGATGGCGCCCATACCCCTCGGGCGATGCTCCGATGAAGTACGACGCCAGGAAAATAAAAATAAAACTATCAATATCCCTGCGTTTCACCCATACTGCGCCGCAGCGATATTCAAGTCATGTAGTTTGTTTGTTGGTGCATCCGATTTTTCGATCGTATTTACCAAAAGTCATACCTTGCTGTCTTGATACTCGCCCCATTCAGGGGGCTTTCCCCATTTTCAGGAGATTCAAGACATGGCAACAGGTACTGTGAAGTGGTTCAACGATTCCAAGGGCTTTGGTTTCATCACCCCGGAAGCCGGCGGTGACGATCTTTTCGCCCACTTTTCCGCCATCCAGGGTTCGGGTTTCAAGACCCTCGCGGAAGGCCAGCGTGTGAGCTTCGACGTGACCACGGGCCCCAAGGGTCTGCAGGCGTCGAACATCCGCGCCGCCGACTAAGCAACACCCCGACTGCGCGCCTGGCGCGCAGGTCGTCTCAAGGCCCGACGCGAGTCGGGCCTTTTGCTTTATGGCGCCGGAAAAATCGCAGCGTGTTCCTCCGCCGCGCACCGCGCCAACCATCAGCCCGTCGAACAAGGAGAGCTCAATGCCCCAGCTGATCCAACGCACCGAACTCAAGACCTTCTACTACACGCCCGTCCACTGCCCGTTCTGCGGCGTGCGCGTGATGGGGGCCGACCCGATCGACGAGACCCGCATCACCGCCTGCCCGCACACGCTGTTCATCGCCCACGATACGGCCTTCGAGTATCGCTCGGCCCGCCTCGACGCGCACCTCGAGCTCGATGGCATGTCGGAGCAGCAGGTCGAAGACAGGTGGCAGGGCGATGCGCGCGGCATCGATGGCTTCACCGACACGATCAGCCTGCCCGATGCGATCAAGGTCGCGGCCTATGCGCCCGCACCGTCCGCGTATGGCTCGTACTACGGCTTTGCGCCGATCGGATAAGACGCCCCGGTTTCGCTCGAGCCCCGACCTGCCCGCGTTTCGGGACTGAAGGAGCCCGGGTGGGCAGTCTTCAATCCAGGTGCTCGATGATCGACCAGCCGCGCGCTTGCGCATGGGCGCGCAGGTCGGCATCCGGCCGCACGGCGACCGGCTCGTCCGCCCATTCGAGCAGCGGCAGATCGCTGCGCGAATCGGAATAGAACACGCGCTGACGAAAAACTTCGGCGGGACCAAGCAAGGCAGCATCACCTGCACCGGGCGCAGCGTCCGCACGCGCGCGCAGCCAGGCCTCCACGCGCTCGACCTTGGCGGCGCCGTGGCACAGCGGACCGGCATACTCGCCGGTGAAACGACCGTTCTCGACCACCGGCTGGCTGCCGAGCAGATGCGGGATGCCGAAGGCGCGCGCAAACGGGCGCGCCACGATCTCGTTGGTGGTGGTCACGATGCAGCACAGGTCGCCAGCAGCCTGGTGACGCGCCACCAAGCCGCGACTGGCGGCAGGCAGCTCGCGACGGATCACCGCCTCGAAGCGGGTCTGCAGCGCGGGGATGTCCGCAGGCGCAACCGCAAGCAGGTGTTGCGCGGCAAAACGGTGTAGCGCCTCGATGGGGGTGCGTCCCGCGACATAGCCGCGACAGACGTCGAGGTAGGCCTCGTCGGTCCCCGGCGCGAGCACGCCCTCGCCGACCATGAAGCGCGCCCAGCGCAGGCCGCTGTCGCATGGGATGAGGGTGAAGTCCAGGTCAAACAAGACAAGCGCGGGCGACGCAGGGTCGGTGTGCCGGTGCTCGGACAGGTCCCAGCCGGACGACAGGTCGCGCTCAGCTCCGCTAAGCTCAGACGAGGCGGGCCTGGAACGCCCAGCCAGGTCAGCCACGGTCCGCCCGCAATACCTCAGCGGGCAGCTTGCAGCGCGCCGCCTCACCCGCCGCCAGCCGCGCCTCGAGCACCCCGCGCAGCGCATTGGTCAGCACGATGCGCTCGGCGCGCAACAGATCCTCCACACGCAGCGCCTGCTCGCGCGCCGACCACTCGGCATCGTCCAGCACCGCGGCGCGCATCGTGCCCGGCAGCACGCCGCGGCCGACCGGCGGCGTCAGCCACTGGCCGTCGATGCGCACGAAGACGTTGCTGCGCCCGCCTTCGGTCAGCCAGCCGTCGGCATCGAAGAACAGGGTGTCGAAGGCACCGCGCCCCTGCGCTGCACGAATGCCCGCGTCGTAGCGGCTGCGCAGCGTGGTCTTGTGCGCGAACAGCCCGTGCGGGTCGTCGATCGGCTCGGGCGCGATCAACACCTCCACCGGCCCCGCGGGCAGCGGCTCGAGCGGCGCGACCACGATCTCGAAACGACCGTCCTTGTGCAGCGCCAGCCGCATCCGAACCGGCAGGCCGGGCGCCAGGCCCGCAACCTGCTCGCGCAGCGCGGCGACGATCTCGGCGCGCGGGCACGCGAAGCCGAGCGCCGCCGCGCTCGTCGCCAGACGGGCGAGATGGCGCTCGACCTGGCGGACGCCGTCCGCGCGCGTGGCGTACATGGTCTCGAACAGGCTGAAGCCGGGGTCCAGCCCGGTCAGGAAGCGCGCCTTGAGCGCGCACTCCTCGAATTCCTCCTCGGCGCGGCTATCGATGACGATGCCCGCGCCCACGCCCATGCGGCCATCGCAGCCGGCACCGTCGGCGCGTTGCTGCAGGGTCAGCGTGCGGATCGTCACCGACAGGCAGAAGTCGCCGCAGGCCTGGTCCGGGCGCGTAGGTGCGTCGATCCAGCCGATGCTGCCGGTGTAGAGGCCGCGCGGGGTGTTCTCCAGCTCGGCGATGATCTGCATGGTGCGATGCTTGGGCGCGCCGGTGATCGAGCCGCAAGGAAAGAGCGCGCGCAGCAAGGCCGGGAAGTCGGTGTCGTCGGGCAGCTCGGCCTCGATGCTCGAGGTCATCTGGAATACGGTCGGGTAGGCCTCGACCGTAAACAGCGCCGGCACGCGCACGCTGCCGGTGCGGGCGATGCGGCCGAGATCGTTGCGCAGCAGGTCGACGATCATCAGGTTTTCGGCGCGGTTCTTGGTGTCGCCGGCGAGCATGCGTGCGATCTCGCTGTCGCCCTCGGCCTCCCGTGCGCGCGGCGCGGTGCCCTTCATCGGCCGCGCCGACAGGCGCCCGCCCGCATTGCGCAGGAAGAGCTCGGGTGAGCACGACAGCACGTAGTCGGGGCCGGCCGTGCCCGGCGGCAGGGCGATGAAGGCGCCGAAGGCCACCGCCTGGCGCGCGCGCAGCCGCCGGTACAGGCTCACCGGCGCGCCGAAGGTGCGGAAATCGAGCCGGTAGGTGTAATTGACCTGGTAGGTCTCGCCCTCGCCGATCGCGGCATGGATGCGCGCGATCGCGTCACAGAAGGCGGCGTGATCCACCGAAGGGCGGATGTCGAGCACGCCAGCCGCGGCCGGCGCACGGCCGTCCATACCGCGGCCGCCTGAGGTCTCCTCCTGCTCACGCGCGACCAGCCAGGCATCGACCGCGTCGGCGCCCAGATGCTGCAGGCGCTCGAACATCAGCACGCGCAGGCTGCCACCGTGCTCGGGCGCGAGGCGCTCGTGGCCGGCGCGCAGCAGGCGCGCACCCCACTCGTAGTCGGCCAGCACCACCGCGTGCAGGCCGGCGCGCAGGTCGCGGTCGGCCGCAGCCCACACCGCATCGAGCGTGGCGGGATCGTCGCAGCGGTGCTCGCGCACGAAGCCGGTGTACAGCCGGCTGGTGGGCGCGGCGGCGGTGGCGTAGCAGTCGTCGAGAAGGGCGAAGCAGGTCATGGCGAGCGTCTCAGCTCCAGTCGTCCATGTCGTGCTTGATGGTGTTGCGGTTGGCGATCAGCTCGTCGAAGCTGGGCTCGTTGTTGAGCGCGCGCTTGAGCGCGAGCTTGGTGGCCTCGTAGTTGGTGCGGTACATGTCCTTCTTGTCGAGGTTCGGGTCCTTGGCGCAGCGCGGGTCGATCCACACCAGGCTGATGATGCACAGCTCGTCGGCCACGTCGCGCGGGATGATGCCCTCGATCACGCAGTCGAGCACTGCGTCGGCGGTGGCCGACTGGACCACGCCGCCGAAGAGTTCGATGTTGGCGCTGTCCTTCAAGGTGACCTTGGGCACGGTGATCGTGACCGGGCGCACCATCTGGTTGCAGGCGCGGATCGCGAACATCGCGGTGTGGCCCTTGCTCTGCGCCATCATGTTGGCGAAGGCCTGGCCGACCGGGCCGTCGGTGCGGCCGATCAGGATCTCGGGCATGGCGTCGGTAAATTGGCCCTCGGCGGCCAGCACGGTGGCTTCGCCGGCGTGGAAGACGTAGTTCTTGCTCATTCGCGTGGTTCCTTTCGAGAGATTGGTGCGGGCCGATGCGCTCGGCGCGACCGGTTCGGGGTGTTCGATGTCCTGACTGTCTCGTCTGCGGAGCGCCGCGTTGCGACCGAGCGTTCGCGGCGCAGAGGCCGGCGCGCGCTCAGCCGGGCAGCAGCCACTCGCCCTTGCCGTCCACCGCCAGATCGCCCACCAGGCGGCGCGGCGCGCATTCGGGCAGCGCTGCAAAACGGCCGCCATGATAAGCGAGGCTGCGGCGCAGCAATGTCCAGAAAACGACGATATCTTGATGCGTCGAGACGAAGGAGGACGGGGCCGCAGGCGGCGGGCCCGCGAACACCAAGGTGCCGCGGCGCATGCCGTAGCCGCAGTGTGCGCCCACCCGGCCGGCGACCGCGATCGTACCGGCGACCAGGCGCGAGGCGAGGAAGTCGCCCGCATCGCCATGCAGCACCACCGTGCCGCGGCGCATGCGGTCGCCACAGCGCGCGCCGGCATTGCCGCGCACGATGAGCGTGCCGCCACGCATGCCGTCCATGCTGCCGGGCAGCACGCCGGCGGCGAAGTCGCCGACATCGCCGGCGATCTCGATCAAGCCACCCGCCATCTCGCAGCCGGCGAGTTGCCCGGCGGCACCCTGCACGCGGATATCGCCCGCGCGCATCGACAGGCCGAGGCGGTCGCCCACCGCGCCGTCGATGCGCAGCACGCCGCCATCCAGCCCCTGGCCGATGGCGTCGAAGCGCGACAGGTCGCCCTCGAGGCGGAGTTCGGAGGGCGGTTCAGCATGGCCCTGGGTCGTTGCCGCCGGGTGCATGCCCGACGACGCCTCCACGACTGACTGATTGATGGCATCCGCCGCACCCGCGCCGACCTCGCCATCGAGCGTGGCGATGTCGAACAGCTCGCCCAGCGCCAGCATCGCGTTGCCATGGCGCACCTCGACGCGCGCCACCTCGTCCGCCGTCATCCCCGCCAGCCGCGCCGGCAGCACGCCGCCGAAGTCGACGCGGAAATCCGGTTGCGCCTTCAGACGCAGGCACCAGCCTCGTGTCGCGCTCATGCCGCGCCCTCCCCGATCAGCTTGTGCAGATGGAAGTGGAAGGGCCCGAGCTTGCCGCCGTAGTTGCCGGCGGAGATGCGCGTGACCCCGGCCGCCGCGCCGCGCGCGACGATGGCCTCGATACCGGCGCGCATCGAGGCGGCAACGTCCGCCTCGGTCAGGCCGTCGATGACGATCTCCATTACGCAGCGCGTGTCGGCGTCGAGCTCGCTGTGCTTGGCCAAGGGCGTCAGCGCCGGGCAGAAGGCGTCGTTGGTCGAGGCCATCAGCGCGGGGTACTTGCTGCCCACCTTGGAGCCGGAGCGCACCACGCCGCCGGGGAAGGGCATGATTGTGCCGCGTACCGCGCGCATCGCCTCGACCGCGGCCTCGGCGCCGGCGAGCGCGGCGTCGGTGTCGCGCGCCAGCAGCAGCAGGTTGCCGCCGCCCACCGCCTTCACCAGCGCGGTGGTTTCCTGCGCGACGAACTCGCCGTCCATCACCGGCACCCGCCAGTAGCGCTTGCCGTCGATCATCTTGGAGATCTGCCAGCCGTCGCCGAAGAAGCGCAGATTCCTGCCAAGCGCGATCGCCTCGCCTTCATCCAGTCCGGCATAGATCGCGGTGGTCGGGCAGGTCAGCACGCACTGGCCGACGCGGCGCTCGAGCTGCTTGGCGAGCTCCTTGCCCGACATCGAGAACAGCAGCACCGACACGCCGGGCCGGCCGTCGGGCGTCTCGTCCGCGCCCAGCATGCGCTCGATGCCGGCCTCGCAGCCGCAGGCGATCACCGAGGTGGCGAAGCCGGTCATGGAAACCGCTGCATTGCGCGCCCAGGTCTCGTTGTGGGCGGTGATCAGCACCCGCGTGGCCTTCATCGGGAAGGCCTCGGCGAAGGTGCCGTCGATCGTCACGCCGTTGAGCGTCACGCTGTTGGTGGGCGCCGGATTCATCGCGCTCGTCGTCTCCTGCGGGTTGCTCACAGCGTCCTCCCGCGTCCGTGCACCTTGCACGCCAGCAGCGCGCCGCCGTTGCTGCACGAACACAGCTCGTCGGTGCCGATCTTCATGTGGCGCCAGCTCATGCTGGCGTGGCGGTCGGCATATGCCTCGACCGTCTTCTCGATCGCCGGGTCGTAGTCGGTCTCGACGAAGTGCGTGCCGCCCACCGGCACGGCCTCGATGCGGCCCTTGCGTGCCACCAGGCGGCCGTCCTTGAACACGTATTCCGGGGTGGCGAACATCGCCTCGCGGTCGGCCTCCTCGCGATACACGGCGATGTCGGCCGCGGCGCCGATGCCGAGCTGGCCGCGGTCGGTCAGGCCGAGCAGGCGCGCCGGCGCGGCGCGGGTCATGATCGCGATCTCGTACAGCGAGAGTTCGCGGCGGATCTCGCGCAGGTCCGCCATCGCCGCCACGTCCGGATGCAGGCGCGCGAGCTGCTCGTCGCGGAAGCTCTTGTCCATCAGCAATTTGATGAGGTGCGGGTAGCTGGTGAAGGGGCCGCCGTTGGGGTGATCGGTGGTCAACACTACGCGCCAGGGGTCGTCCATCAGCAGGAAGATCTCCAGCCCGATCGCCCACTGCAGCGCGTTCACATAGCTCTGCTCGCGGTAGCGGAAGGGCACGACGCCACAGCCGGCGTCGCACTCGATGTCGCCGCCGACGTACTTGCGCGGGCTGCCGAGGTCGGCGTTGGCGAACTGGCGCATGGTGTCGCCCGAGGCGGTAACGGTCTGGCCGAAGATGATCTGGCCGACGTCGATGCTGACGTTGGGTGCCGCATTGACGCGCTCGACCAGTTGCCGCGCCGCAGAGGAAAACTTCTTCGGCCCTTCCCGGCCGTAGCTGTGGAACTGAATGTGGGTGAGGTGCCCGGGCAGGCCCTCGAGCGCGTCGATGGTGGCAAGCGTCGAGTCGATGTTGCCCGCCACGCCCAGGTTGCTGGCGTGGATGTGCAGCGGGTGCGGCACGCCGAGCTCGGACAGCGCACGCGCCAGGCTGTGCACCACCTGGCGCGGCGTCACCTGCCAATGCACGTGGTCCTCGTCGACGTCGAGCTTCCTCTGGTTGAACTTGAAGGCCGAGATGCCGCCCGGGTTCACCACCTTCACGCCCATCGCCCGGCTGGCGTTGATCGACCAGCCGACGTAGTCGCGGATGCGCTGCGGGTCTTCGCCGCGCGCCAGCATCTCGAGGAAGAGTTCCTCGTTGCCCAGCATCACGTAGGCGCCGTGGTCGAGGATCGGCGTGTCGCCCATCTCCATGTGCGCCTGGCGCGCATTGGTGGCCAGCATCGCGGGCTCGAAGGCGGCGGTGTAGCCCATCTGTGCGTAGCGGTAACCGGTCTCGAGCGTGCCGGGCGTGCAGCAGCCGGTGGAGGCGAGCTCGAGCAGCGAGTCGCGCGGACGATTGAGGCGGTGGTCCTCGGGCAGCATCATGCGCGCCAGGTTCACCTTGCCGCCGCCGATGTGGGTGTGCAGGTCGATGCCACCGGCCATCACCACGCAACCGGCGAGGTCGTATTCGGTGTCGACCTTGTCCTGCGGGTGCAGCGCGACGATGCGGCCGTCGCGGATGCAGATGTCGCGGACCTCGCCGTCGACGCCGTTGGCGGGGTCGTAGACGCGCCCGCCCTTGAGCCGGATCGTCGTCATTGCGCCCCCTCCTTCGCCGCGACGCCGCTCGTCAGACGCGCAAGCAGCGCGCGCGCCACCTCGGCCACGTTCGGCAGGCCGTCGTCGCGCATGGCGTAGAGCGGCAGCGACACCACGCTGTCGGCGCGCAGCAGGTGGCCGTCGGCGTTGATGCCGGGTGTGGCCACCGGGATGAAGACAGTGCCGGGCTGCGCGCAGGCCGCGGCCAGCGCCGGATGGCCGAGCACGATGCGCGGCAGCGTCGTCTGCGGCGGAGGCAGGTCGGGCGTGAAGCTCGCCACCCACAGCAGCAGATCCACCGCGCGCTCGTCGAGCAGGCGCGCGCTGGCGTACTGCAGCGGGTCGTGATCCACGCCCTGCGGCCCCACACGCGAGCGCAGCGGCAGGCCGGAGAGCCAGCTCATCGCGCCGTTGGCAGTCTGCGCGCCGTCGTTGCCACCGAGCGTCAAGGCGCCGGCGCGGGTCTTGCGGTTGAGGTTCATCAGCAGGCGCAGCAGGGTCTCGCCGACCAGCGCACCGTGCGGCGGCAGGCGGGCGGGTTCCCAGACGATCACGCAGTAGCGGGCGCTGCGCATGGCGTCGGCCAAGGCCACCAGCGCGCCATCGGGGTCGGGGATGCGCCGGCCATCGAGCAGCGCCGCCAGCATCGCCACCGTGTCGAAGATGTCGCCCGCCGGGCGCACGGATTCCACCGCGCTCGCCCAGGGGATGTCATCCGCAGCCGGCATTCCGTCACCCGCGGCGAGAAAAACCACCCTGCACGCCGCTTCGTGCCCCTCGGCCGGCGCACAGCGGCGGAAGAACTCGGGATAGCTCGACACCGCATCGGTGCCGATGCACACGATCAGGTCGGCGCGATTGCGGATCTCGGCCAGCGTGGTGAACATCTGCCCGCGGTCCTGCAGCATGCGCAGCGCGGGCATCATCGCCTCGCCATGGGCGTGATCGAGGATGGCGCCGCCCACGTTCGCCAGCCGGTAGAGCGCGCGCATGCCCTGCACGTCGGCGGCCAGACCGCCAAACAGCGGCAGGCGCGCCGCCGCGAGGCGGGCTGCTGCGGCGTCGAGCGCGGCGTCAAGGTCCCGGCCTGCGCCATCCACGCTCGGGGTGGCGATACCCAGGTCGTCGAAGGTGGCAAGGCCGGACCGCGCGCGCGGACAATCGCTGCCGTGTAGCTGCAACACCGGCCCACTCTCGAGTGCGAAGCCGTCGCACAGCAGGCTGCAGAATGGGCAGGTCCAGGTTCCCGGCTGCGCGGCTGCCCCGCCGGCGGCCCCGTTGGAAGTCGTATTCATGCGCACGCCTCATGCAAGCGATATGCCAGGCCGCGCGTGCAGGCTGGCGCCCGGTCCGGGCGTCATGGCCGCGCGACACCCCGCGTCCCAAGGCCTGGCGGCGTTCAAATCTGGCACAGCGCACCCGCCGCGCTGGGCCCGAGTGTGTCACAACTGAGCAGCCAAAAAGAGCTGGCCGATCTGGCGCGTACATCCGCGCTGCATCGATGCGATGCACAAGCCGGCTCAAGCTGAGCTTGGCCAAACCTTGGTCCTCGCCGCGGAGCGGATCCTTGAATGGCTGTTCCAGTCCGAAAGCTACCGCTTGGGCAACAGAAGCACAGCACCATCAGTCGCCGCCCACCCTGCGCCGATTTGGCGGGAGCAGTCCAGGTGTTCAGGCGTAAGGCTGGAACTGGTTGTTGTCCCGGCTGAGCAATTGCATCAGCTTGGGGTGGATGAAGATCTTTTCCTTGCCGAACTGCATTTCACGCAGCACGCCCAGATCAGCCAGATCGTGCAGGTAGCGCGAGGCGGCCTGGCGCTGGGCAATGCCTTTGTCCACCAGGTTGCCGATGCGGCAATAAGGCTGCTCGAAGATCACGTCCACCAGTTCGCGGGTGTAGATCTTGGGCAGGCGCGTGCGCACGTGTTCGGTGGTGTGTTCGACCAGCGTGCGGATGGCGGCGATCTTGCCGGTGGTCCATCTGGACGTGTCGGCCACAGCCTGCAGCATGAAGAGCAGCCAGGGCTCCCAGGCGTCATCCCGCGTGACGCCGAGCAGCAGGCGGTAGTAGTCGGCCCTGTGGGCGATCACATGGCGGCTGAGGTACAGGATGGGCAGATTCAGCAGCTCTTCCTGGATGAGGTAGAGGATGTTGAGCACGCGTCCGGTGCGGCCATTGCCATCGGTGAACGGATGGATGGCTTCGAACTGGTAATGACCCACGGCCATGCGGATCAACGGGTCCAGCTCGGTCTGGTTGTGCAGGAAACGCTCCCAGTTGGCGAGCATGTCGCGCAAGCGGCCTTCGCCTTCGGGTGGGGTGTAGACCACCTCGCCCGTGCGGTCGTTGGCGAGCTGGGTGCCCGGGGTACCACGAATGTCCATGTCCACGCCCTTGAGGGTGCGGCACACGTCCACGGCGGTGGCGGTGCATAGCGGACGCGCCTTGAGCGACTGAAAACCCTGGTGCAGCGCAGTGCGGTAGCGCAGCGCTTCCTTGGTCGCGGGGTCGGCGTTGTCGTGGCCCTGGGCGTACTGAAAGAGCTGGTCGGTCGTGGTGACGATGTTCTCGATTTCCGAGCTGTCTTTGGCTTCCAGCAGTGGAATGGTGTTGATCAGCATCGCCTGGTTGGGGATGAGCTCGGCGGCTTGCTTGAGCTCGGCGAGCGCGGCGCGGGCCTCGATGCAGGCTTTGAGGACCACCCGGGTCTCCAGCTCGTGCGCAGGGGGCAGCGCAGGCAGGTGGTTGTGGGGCTGTACGGGATCCCAGGCGAGGGAAACGTCGGTCATGATGCAAAAAGCCTTTTTTAGCGACACATAGGCAACTTATGTCGCTGCCGACGACATGTCAACGACACATGTCGCCATTTTCAATAAACAGCGACACGTCATGGTCTTCATTCGTTTTGGGCGACATGAAGACCATAACGTGTCACCCAGGCGGATTGATGACGATGGGCAGCACCCACTAACAGGCTGATGCAAAAGCCGGCGGTACCGCGCCAGCACTGAGGTTCAGGTCGAGTTTCATCGTGACATCGCTTTCCGGAATCGCCTTCGCTCCGCGTTCGAATTGTCTTCGTGGCCGCAAGGGCGACCGCGAAGGCCCGTTTGAGCACCTGCGCTCATGCCTTCACCTCCGAAACGCTCAATTTCGCGATTCGGAGCAGGTTGTATGCAGCACCAGAAATGAAGGCCGCCATCTGGGTCTTCGCCTGGCCGATGAAACGGGTCTTTCGCAATCCGCCGACCGTTTTCAACCAACCGAAGATCTCCTCGACGCGCTTTCGCTTTCGCTGGCTGACCTGGTAACCCTTGGTTCGGGTGGTTCGCCCATCCAGGCCGGGCGTCTTCCGATCCTTGATGCGCGCGATGTGCGGTCGCACCGCGTGCTCGCGCAGGTGCCCGACAAATTCCTTCACGTGATAGCCCTTGTCGGCGCCGAGCGTCTTGGGGTGAATGTGCCGTCGACGTGCGCGAGTGAGCAGCTGCCGCGCGGCACGGTGCTCGGCCTGGGTCGATTCGGTGATGAGGATGTCGACGCACAGCCCATTGCGGTTCTCCATGAGCACATGCCCGCCATAGCTGAGCTTGGCCGGCTGGCCCTTGCCCTTGCGCATGAGCCGAGACTCGGGATCGGTCGTGCTTTGATGCGTGGCGTTCGAGCGCTTCTCGCCCTTGAAGTCGACCATCCCGGTGCCGTCATCACTGTCCTTGGGCGGGGTGCCATCCTTGGGCTTGAAGCTCTTGAATGAAGCCCAGGCATCGATCAGCGTGCCGTCGACCGTGAAGTGGTCCGAGGACAGCAGCTTCTGCTTGCGGGCCAGATTGACGACCTCATCGAAGAAGCGTCGAGCCACGTCGGTGGCGACAAGGCGTTCGCGCAGGCGGCTGAAGTTCGACTGGTCCAGCGTCGGGCTCTCGAGATCCATGTCGAGAAACCAGCGGAACAGGATGTTGTAGTCAAGTTGTTCGCAGAACTGCCGGTCCGAGCGAACCGAATACAGCGCAATCAGCAATTGCGCCTTGAGCAGTCGCTCTGGCGGAATCGATGGGCGACCAGTCGAGGAGTACAGCGCGTCCAACTCCCCAGAAATTGCGCCCAGGGCACGGTCTGCCAAACGCTTCACCCGTCGCAGCGGATGATCCGCCGGCACACGCGACTCCGGCGAGAAGTAGTGGAACATCGAGGACTGGGGGTCGAGTTGGCCGCGCATCGTTGCAGGACAAGGAGTCTGGAGATACGTCTATGACAGGCAGCTTTTCGGATCGTTCACAGCCTTTTGCATCACGCTGCTAAGCATTGCTTTTCACAAGATCAAGCGCAGCGAGCCCATCCGCTCGATCTGGCATGACTCCTGCGTCAGCGCCCACCGTGTTGCACACCAATCCGGCAGTCGTGCAGCGCGGATGCGACCAGCCAGGCCTGCGCGCCCGACTCCGCCGCGCGCCGCAGATCCGCCGCATCACGAATACCGCCGGCGCCGATCAGGCGGACGTCGGCTCGCAGCGCCTGCATCGCACGCAGCGCGTCGAGGTCCGGCCCCGCGTCTGCGCCCACTCGGTCGAGCGTCATCACGATCACCCGCTCGGGCCACCATTCGGGATGCGCGTGGCAACCGGCCGCATCGAGCAGGCTGCCCTCGCGGCGGTCGAGTGACAGAATGCAGTGCGCGCGGTAGGCCTCGAGGCAGCGGCGCGCAATGTGGGCGTCGGGCAGCGACTCGCTGGCCACGATCGGCGTGACGCGATCGGCGTGCGTGCCGAGGCGTTGGCGCAAGGTGTCGATCGCCGCGGCGTCGCGAAAGCCGCCGTCGAGCCAGATGTGCACGGCGGGCAGGCGGTCGAGCAGCGCGGCGAGGATGTCGAACTGCAGTTCGCCGCCCATCAGCGCATCGAGATCGGCAATGTACAGGGTGTCGCTCGCGGCACGCGCGAGCAGGCGCGGCGCGAGATCGAGCGGCGCGCTCGATTCACACAGGGGCGACCGGATCGGCCGGTAGGCGCTGCGTTCGCCGCGCACGCCACGGACGACCTGGCCGGCCATCAGGTCGATGACGGGAATGAGCTGCATGACAAGGACTCGACGGATTCTGGTGTTTGAATTTATCAGCGCGGGGGGGCTGGGAGAAGCCGCGCTCGATATCGGCAGCGACCCGGAGCGGGAGTCCCTGCTCGCCCAGGGTAGGCGCATGCGCGACGCCCTCGTCGGCGAGCTGCTCGCGCTGCCCGGGATGGAGGTCGTGGTCGCCGACGGCGGGCTCGTTGCGCTGCCGCACGCACCTCCCGGCCCGGCGCAGGGCGCGGCACAGGATTTCGCACCGAGCCGGCCGCGCGTACTGGCCACGCCTGCCACCGGCGACCTCGTCGATTGGCTGCGCGTGGCCGCGGCCGACGTCGACCTGGTGTGGGCGATCGCCCCCGAGACCGACGACACCCTGCTGCGCCTGTGCGAAGCCGTGCCGCCGGCGCGCTGGATCGGCTGCAGCGCCGCGGCGATCCGCATCACCAGCAGCAAGACGCGCACGCGCGAACACCTCGCCGAGTACGGACTGCCCGTCCCGCCCGCGTGGTCGCCAGGTCAGTCGCGCCCCTGCTCATCGGCCAACTCAGCCGAGCGCGCGCGCGAGACGCAACGCTGGGTGCTCAAACCCGACGACGGCGCGGGCAGCCAGCACACCCGGGTGTTCGCCGATTTCGAC
Source organism: Thauera sp. UBA6194 (assembly GCA_002422685.1). GTDB lineage: Bacteria > Pseudomonadota > Gammaproteobacteria > Burkholderiales > Rhodocyclaceae > Thauera. The sequence goes on from DITC01000022.1 coordinate 112,668, forward strand.
GCGGCGCGCGCCGCCCTGGTGTCGGAGTGCACGCACGCGGGCGTTGGCGACATGCTTGGCGCCCCATCCAGTGACGCCGGCGCCCAGGCACGATGGACCCTCGAAGCCTGGGTCGAAGGCGAAGCGCTGAGCCTGTCGCTGCTGTGCGCCGCCGGGCATGCCGAGGTGCTGAGCGTCAACCGCCAGCGCCTGACGGTGGCCGGCGACGGCCAACTCGCCTACGCCGGCGTCGACACCGGCGTCGAGCCCCCCTCGCCCGCGCTGCAGCAACTGGCCGAGCGCATCGTCGCCACCGTGCCCGGGCTGGCCGGCTTCGTCGGCATCGACCTCGTGCGCCAGCCCGACGGCCGGCTCATCATCATCGAGATCAACCCGCGCCTGACCTGCGCCTACGCGGGGCTGGTCGGCGCGACGCTGGAGCCCACCAACGAACGCAGCCGAGCCGCGAGCAGCCCGTCCCCCCGCAGCCCCACCGGGCGCACCCAGACCTCGCGCCTGCACAACCTCGCCGCCGCTATCATTGCGGCGCACGACGCCGCACTTGCCACCCATGCAATCGACACCGCCGATGCCACAGCCGAGCATTCCTGAACCCTCAAGCGCGCTCGATACCGTGAGCTCGAGCATGCCCCTCACCGGCCAGTCCTCCGGCCAGTCCTCCGGCCAGTCCTCCGGCCAGTCCTCACCTCCCGCGCCCGTCATCGGCTGGGACATCGGTGGCGCGCATGTGAAGGCGAGCCTGCTCGAAGCCGGCGCGGTCACCGCCATCGCCCAGTGGGCCACCCCGCTGTGGACCGGGCTCGAACACCTCGACGCAGCGATCGAGGCCGCCCGCGCGCGCTGGCCGGCCTTCGCCCACGCCCGCCACGCGGTGACGATGACCGCCGAGATGACCGACCTCTTCCCCGACCGCGAGGCCGGTGTGCGCGCACTGTGCGACCGGCTCGCCGACCGCCTCGGCGCTGCGACCCGCTTCTACGCCGGCGAGGCCGGCTGGCTGGACGCGTCCGCGGCGGCCGCGCGGTGGCCGGCGGTCGCCTCCGCCAACTGGCTCGCCACCGCCAGCCTGGTCGCCCAGCGCCTGCCCGACGCCGTCGTCATCGACATCGGCAGCACCACCACCGACCTCATCCCCGTCCGCGACCGCCGCCCCGCCCCTGCCGGGCGCAGCGACGCCACCCGGCTGGCGAGCGGCGAGCTGGTCTACCTCGGCGTGGTGCGCAGCCCGCTGTGCGCGCTCGCGCGCCGCATGCGCTTTCGCGGCCAGGCCTTCAACGTCATGAACGAGTTCTTCGCCACCACCGCCGACGTGTTCCGCCTCAGCGGCGAACTCGACCCCGCGCACGACCACTACCCGCCCGCCGACGGCGGCGCGCGCGACGAGGCCGGCAGCCGGCTGCGCCTGGCGCGCATGATCGGCCACGACGCACGCGACGCCGGCGCCGACGACTGGCGCGAGTTTGCGCGGCGCTGGCGGGCGCAGATGGTGGCCGAGATCCGCCGCAACCTCGTCCGCGTGATCCGGCAAGCCGGACTGCCCGCCTCCGCGCCCTTCGTCAGCGCCGGCTGCGGCGCTTTCCTGGTGCGCGAAGTGGCCAATGCGCTCGGTCATCCCTGGGTCGGGTTCGATGCGCTCGCCACGGTCACGCCCGACTGCGCCGACTGGGCGCGAGTGTGCGCGCCGAGCGTGGCCGTCGCCCAGATTGCTGGCGCCGAACTCGCGGCGAGTCACCCCGCTGGCGGTCCTACCGCGGGCGATCGGCTCATTGCCGCCCAACCCGCCACCACGACGCTCGCTGGCAAAGCGCCCGACGCCGTGCCCGTCGGCGCCAGGCCAGCCCCCCCCTCGCCATGCAAGTCGTGAAGCTCGGCGGCAGCCTGCTGCGCGACCCGCTGCTGCCGGCCTGGCTGGACCGCATCGCGGCCACCGGGCGCATCGCCGTCGTGCCCGGTGGCGGCGCCTTTGCCGATGCCGCGCGCGCGGCGCAGGCACACTGGCGGGTGGATGACCTGGCCGCGCACAACATGGCAGTGCTCGGCATGGCGCAGTGCGCCCACCTGCTGCACGGCCTCGAGCCGCGGCTCGCGCTCGCCGACTCGGTGGCCAGCCTGCAAGCACACCTCGCCGCCGGACGCGCCGCGATCTGGCTGCCGCTGGACCTGCAGCGCGACACTGCCGATGCGCTCACGAGCTGGGACGTCACCAGCGACAGCCTGGCGGCGTGGCTGGCGCTGCGCCTGGGCGCGGACGAACTGGTGCTGGTGAAGTCTTGCACGGTGCCTGCAGATGCCACGCCGGCCGAGCTCGCCGCCGCCGGCATCGTCGACCGCGCGTTTCCCGCCTACGCCGAGCAGTGTGCGCAGGCAGGCATCGCCTGCCGGGTACTCGACCGCGCCGCCCTCGACAACGCGCTCGCCTGAGCGGCGACCGGTTCTCAGCGTGGCCCCTCCTGCGGCCGCCCTTCATTCGGTGCACCGACGAGCGTCTCGACACGCAGGATGTCCTCGCCCGGTGCGCCATCCCCGAGCCGCGCGGCGCCCTCCGTCTCGGTGCGTTCCGCAAGCCGCGGCTCGCGCCCCTGCCCGCCATCGAGCATCAGGCTGCGCCGCGCGCCGCGCGGACCGACGACCAGGGCGCGCGCGCCGCCCACCTGCGCGAAACCGACGCGCACCGGCCCCTCCGCATCGAGGAGCACGCCGGCCACGCGCGGCCGCCCGCCACGGTCGGGCGTCAGCACATGGATCGCGCAGCGCTGGCCGCGTTCGGCCTCGCGTCGGCACAGGCGCAGGATCAGCTCGTCCGCCGCGTCGGCGTTGAGGTCGCCGCGCCAGGACGACAGGCGCGCCTCGCCCGCTGCCGCGGCCGGCTGCGCGCGCAGCACGAGATCGACCGCAGCGCGCTCGAAGGCGAGCGCCGCCTCGGCACGCGCGTCGGGCAGCGGCTCGCGCACCGGCGTGCCTGCGAGCACACGCTCGAGCGAACGGAAGAAGGCCACCGCGTGCACCATCTGGTTGCGGTGGCGGTGCTCGAAGGCGGGCAGCACGCCCTCGACCGGCGACACCCGCAACTGCATGATCCCGACCACCTGCCATTGCCCGTCGGGCTGGCGCTCGAGCACCGGGCCGCCCGACATGCCGGCCTCGAACGCGCAATCCACCGCGATCAGCCCGGTGACCGGTCCCGCCTCGCGTGCGCGGCAGCCCTCCTCCACCGCCACGCCGGCGCGGTTCCAGCCCGAGTACGGAAAACTGATCGTCATCAAGGGCCCGCGCGGCAGATAGTCACCCGTGCTCGGGCGCAGATGGGGCAGGTAGCCGTATTCGCGCCCCAGGCAGTCTTCCAGCTCGAGGATCGCCCAGTCGCCGGTCATGCCGCGCACGGCGAGCGGATGGTAATTGCCGAAGTCGACCACGCGCGCCACGCTGCGACTGCGAAAGAGCCCGGGCCTGACCGGATCGGGGCCGATGTGAAAACTCAGTGCCCGCCCGGTGCGCGGTGCGCCGGCGAGCTCGTTGGCGGTGATGGCCTGCGCATCGCGGAAGAAGGCGGAGTGGAAGGCGGTCATCACGTGGCACTCGCCGACCAGGAAGGCGGTGCCGACCTGGCGGCGGCCATTGACCAGCAGGCCCACCGAGCGCAGCAGCGGCTGGTCGGCGGGGCGGTATTCGCGGCGGTCGGCGACGAAGATGTTGGCGGCCGCGCCGCCGGCCAGACTCAGCGCCAGCAGCAGACCGAGCACGCGGCACGCACGCGCGACCGATGAGCCGGGATTGCGGCGCGCGGCCATTGTCGGCTCACACGGCGAGCACTTCAGCCGGTGGTGTCACGGACGCCTGCGGCGCGCCTGACGCGATCGCGAACGTCGTAAGCTCGGCTGCAGCATCTGCGTCTGCGGCTCCCCCGGCACCGGCGCCTTCGGCCGCAGTGCGCTCGGCAACTTTGCCGAGCGCCGCGCGCAGCGTCATGAGCCGCGCCGGGTCGAGCCGGCCCTCGCGGCGGCCGTCGCACACCGCGCTGCGAAAACCCGCAAAGTCCGGCCCCAACCGCGCCAGCACCGGCAGGTCGGCGAGGCGCAGCGCGCCCGCGAGGCCCACCGTGCGCCCGGCGGCGTGGGCGCGGTCGATGAAGGCTGCGAGCGCGTCCGTCCCCAGCAGCTCGAGCAGGCTGCCCGCGCGCTTGGCCTGCGTGTCGGCCATCACTGCGGGAAAAGCCGGCGCACACGCGGCGTCGATCACCGCGACGTCCAAGCCGTTGTCGGCGATCAGCACCGGCACGATCGCCAGCGGCAGAGCGGCCAGCGCCTCCAGCACCGCGCGCGCGGCCGCGCCGCGCCCGGGCACGCCGACCTTGACCAGATCGACTCCGCACGCGCCCACCGCCCTCGCCCGCTCGAGGATCAGCTCGATCGCATCTGGCGGCAGGTCGCCGATCGTGGCGCTGATCATCGGGGCATGCGCCTGGCCGGCATCCTGCTCAGCGTCGCCCGCCCGCAGCGCCGCCACCACCGCGCGGATCACTGGCAGCGCCAAGCCGCCGAGCGCGCCCGCCGACGGCTCCTTGAGGTCGATGAAATCCACCCCGGCGCACAGCGCCTCCTGCGCCTCGGCAACGTCGCGCACGCTCACCAGCATGCGCACGTCAGCCGGCCTCCGGGTTGCGCGCGTAAAAATCCTGCACCGCCGCATACAGCCATTCCCAGGCCTCGAGCTCACGCTCGCCGGCGGTCTTGTCGATGGCGATCTGGAGGTAGTCCATCTCGGTCTCGACCTTGTCGCGCGGCAGCATGCCGAGCCGGCTCACCAACACCGCGCCTTCGATGACGGCCGCCTGCGCACGGTTGAAGCCGAGGAAGGCACCGACCACGCCCTGGCGGCCGCGACGCATGCGCAAGGTGGGACGCAGCGCGTCGTCGTGGTCGCCGGTGAGCGTGAGCTCGACCCAGGCGAGCACGTCCTGCAGGCGGTGGCCGCCGAAGCCGTCGAGCGCCACCATCGGCCAGTCGCGGCGGCCGGTGACGCAGCCGGCGAAGACGCGCACGTCGGTGGTCAGGTTGAGCACCGCGCAGCGGGTGGCGAGGATGTTGTCGAGCGTCTTCGAGGGCTTGAAGGGCATCAGCACGACGACGGCTTCGGCGCCCTCGCCTTCATAGCGCACGCCCATGGGGGCGAGGTGCACCTCGCCGGTGGGTGACAGGGTGCTGACCACGGTTTCGAAAATCATTCTGCGGACCTCTGCGGGACGGGTTCGGGCCGCTCGGCGGGCGGCCGCTTCTTCTTGGTGGCGCCGGGGGCGCAATAGGCGAGCATGTCCTGCGCCGCGCGCTCGGTGGCGCAGCCCCAGGCCAGCGGCTGGTCCTGCGCGTAGCGCTTGCCGAGCGACCAGGCGATCTCGGCGCGGGCGAGTTCGACGCCCATGTAGAAGGCGTGGCCGCCGTCGTGCTCCAGCCCCAGCCGCGGCCACAGCGCGAAGGGGTCGGCGCCGACGTGGTGGCCGTCGCGGTTGTAGACGTGCAGACCGTGCGGCGAGATCTGCACGCGAAAGTTGGGGTCGCGCACCGCGGCGGCGGTCTCGGCGATCTCGGCGGGCGTGTCCGGGAAGGGGTGCTTGTCGTGCACCGTCATCAGCTCGTCGCTCAGGCCCTTGGCCAGGCTGGCGGATTCACGCGCGGCGAACATGATGCGGCGCGCCACGTCGGCCTCGCGCACCGCGCGCCGGGCGTGGCCGCTGACCTCGGTGGTGAGCACCGCCGCCACCCGCAGCTCGGCGGCGATGCCGAACAGCACGGCATTGATGCCGCTGGTGTCGGCCTCGGTGAGCTCGGTGACGTTGCCCACGCCCATCATGATCGCCACCTCGGGGTGGCGCTCGCGCAGGCGCTGGTAGCGGCACAGCGAGGCGAGCAGGCCGAAGGGGATGGGGTCGAGGATGGCGTCGGCGAGGAAGGGCCGACCCAGGCGCTGCATGTGCAGGATGGCAGCGTCGAGCGAGGCCTCATCGGCCGGTTCGCGTGGAATCAGCACCGGCGTGGCGGCGACCTCGTCGGCGATCCACAGGCTGTCGGCGGTCAGGCTCAGCAGGTAGTCGGCGCCGGCACGCCCGCCGCGCAGCAGCTCCTGCGGGTTGAGCGAATCCACCGACACCGTGAAGCCCTCGGCCTTGAGCGCGCCGACGCAGTCCTCCAGATGCGGGAAGGGCGTCGCCGGCAGGCAGCCGATGTCGATCACGTCGGCCCCGCAAGCACGCAGCTCGCGGGCGCGCGCGACCACGGCGGCGACGTCCAGGCGCGGCGCATCGACGATCTCGGCGAAGATCCGCGTCTCGTAGCGCGACAGGTCGACCGCCATGGCGGCGCGGTTGAAGTGGCGTGGCAGGTCCTTCAGCTCTTCCGGTCCGCGCTCGACCGGCACGCCGTAGTGCGCGCTGAGCGCGTCGAGGTCGCCGCGGCAGCGCCCGGGCACCATCACGCGGTCGAAGCCGTGCACGGCTGCGGGCTCGAGCCGGCGGTGGATCATGTCGGCCGTCATCAGCCCGGCCACCTGCAGGCCGAGCTCACGCACTTCCCAGTGGAAGGGCGGCGGCTCCATGCCGGCGAGCACCTTCTCGAGGTTGTGCTGCGCCAGGCGCCCGGTCAGGAAGAGGATGCGTTCCATGTCAGCCCAAGCTCGTCCAGACGGCGCTGCAGGTGTGCTTCGAGTTCCGCCGGCGACTCGACCACTTCGCAAAAATCAACGCGGCGCAGGCGCTCGACGTTCTCGAGTTCGATGTTGCGCGGCTTCAGCTCCACCCACTCGCGCGGGCTCTTGGTGATGACCACCGGCTTCATGTCGCAGGCGAGCACGATGCCAGGAATCTCGAGCTTGCCGGCCTGGGCGAAGATGTTGGTCGGCAGCGTGTCGGAGATGCCGAAGGCGCATTTGGCCACGGTGTTGCTGGTCGCCGGCGCCACGATCACGGTGTGATAGACGTCGTCGTAGAGCATGCCCACCGGCACCGAGCTCGCGGTCTTGTCGCGGAACACGCGGCAGCGCTCGCGCAGCGCGGCGATGCGGTAGTCGTACAGCGGCAGCACCTCTTCGGCCGCGGCGGACAGGAAGAGGTCGATGGCCGGCAGGCGCAGCGCCAGCTCGATGCATTCGACGAGGTAGTGCCCCGAGCCGGTCAGCGCCCACGCAAAACGGCTGCGCCGGCTCATGTCGCCCGCCGTGCCACCGGTGGGAAAAACCGCGTCCTCCTCGAAGGCGCTGCAAACGTCGGCAGCGCCATCCAGTCCGGCGACGCCCTGCTCATGCCTTGTTTCACTGTGCAAAATGGATCGACCTCTCGAGTCCCGAGTAAAGTAGCGCCCCGTCCACGGCGCATCGGCGCGTTGTTTCGAGCAACTAGCGTGCCCACGACGAGTGTGCCCACGACGAGTGTGGCCACAACGCGTTGGCCCAGGCAAAAGCGGGCCGAAGCGATTATAAGCACGCCCCCGCGCGCGGATTGCCCCCGCCCGCAACGGGGCGTCCGAGCGGTGCCGGCCGATGACGGGGCCCGATCGAAGCTGGCGCGCTTTTCGCTTGACGCACGCTAAACCCGCCGACCGAACGGCAACCACGAACAACACCGCAGGAGACACCGACTTGATCCCACAACCGACCCCTCTGCTGGAGCCGAACTCGCCAATGCCGGGCCAGGTCACCGACCACTCATCCGACCCCCAGGCGCTGGACATCATCTTCATCGACGGCTTCGTCGGCGAGACGGTGATCGGCATCCACCACGACGAGCTGCACGACCCCCAGCCGCTGCGCATCGACCTGGCCGCCGGCCTGCCGCGCAGCCGCGCCTGCGACACCGACCACATCGGCGACACGATCGACTACAGCGTGGTGCGCAGCGCGCTGCACGAGATGCTGGCCGGACACTCTTACCGGCTGCTCGAAGCCTTCGCCGAGGGCGTCGCGGCGCTGCTGCTCGAGCGCTTCGGTGCGCACTGGGTGCGCGTGCGGGTGACCAAGCCGGGCAAGTTCCCGGACGTCGACGGCGTGGGCGTGATGATCGAGCGCCGCCGCCCCGCGCCCCCCGCCAGCGCGCGTCACACGGCCGAAGTGCTGAGCCTGCTCGGCGCCGGCATGGTGCCGGGCGAGCGTCGCTGAGCGCCGGACGCACCAGCCGGGCGCGGGTGCAACAACAAAAAGGCCGAAGACTGCGCTTCGGCCTTTTTGTTGCGCGAGAAGCGCTCAGCCGGCTGCGAAAGGATGCGCAGACGACGCCTTCTTGGCCACCACCTCGGCCGCGGTGGGCTCGCCGTTGACCGCACGCTTGATGGATTCGCGCGTGGCCTGGTAGTTGTACTCCTGGATCTTCTTGTCGTCCTCTGCGAGCCAGTGGATGAACACGCCGACGCAGATGAAGATGTTGTCGGCCTCGTCGGCCGGGATGGTGCCGTCCTCGACGCTGTCGGCAACCGCCATGGCCACCGCGCGCTGCGCCGGGCCGAACATCTGCACGGCCTGCTTGGCGCCCTTGATCGTGACCTTGTTGAACATCACCGTGGCCGGCTTGCACAGCAGGTTGGGCGCAACGACCGCCAGCAGCGACGTGAAGCCATCCTTGTTGTTCGTCAGTGCGGTGGCGAAAGCCGTTTCGGCAGCACTGCCCCGCGGGCCGAGGATGAGGTCGATGTGCGCAACCTCGTTACCCTCTCCGACCAGCGATTCCCCTACGAGCATGCGATCGATCTTTGCCATTCTTGTGTCTCCATTCGATGTGGTGGTGTGGCCGCCCGGGAGCTGGCCAGGTGCCGGAGGGCGGGTACAGAACCCCGGCATCGAGAGCACTGATACAGGAACCGTGCCAGTTTTCGGCGTACACGCCGACGCGGCCCCAAAACGGCATCCCCCGCGCGCAAAGCCCGGGCGCCCCGCACGCGCGACCGGCATGGCGTGCGCCCAGGCGCCGCCGCTGGCGTGCGCAGAATGTTCAGGCCGATGCCAAAACCCGGGACACCTGATCAAAAATGACACACCTGCGCCAGCGGCGCGGCCGTGGCCAGCCCGAGCCGGCGCACGAGCAGGTCGTCGACCAGGGCCTGGGCGATGTCGAAGCCGGTGACGCGCTGCAGCCCGCGCCAGGCCGCCACGCCGTTGACCTCGATGACCTGCGCACCGAGCGGGTTCGACGCGTCGGGCAGCAGGTCCACGCCGGCGTAATCCATGCCCAGCGCCTGCGCCGCCGCTTCGGCGAGCGCCGCCAGCCGGGGCTCGAGCACGCAGGGCACACAGCGCGCCCCGCGCGCCACGTTGCGGATCCAGTGCGTGCTGACGCGCTTCATCGCCGCACGCGCGCGCCCGCCCACCACCAGCACCCGCCAGTCGAAGCCGGGCGCGGCGGCGGATTCGGGCTGCGGCACGAAGCGCTGCAGATAGGCCAGCCCGGACACGGTCGACAGCGCCGGCAGCGGCACGAACTCGCCATCGACCGGCCCCAGGCGCTGCAGGCCCTTGCCCTGCGAGCCGAACATCGGCTTGAGCACCAGGCTGTGCCCGGCCGCGGCCTCGCGCATCAGGATGCGCCGTGCCTGGGCCTCGTCTTCCACCGCCCAGGCCGGGGGCGTGGGCACGCCCGCACGCTGCAGCAGGAAGCTGGTCATGGCCTTGTCGACGCTGCGCTCGATGGCGCGCGCGTCGTTGTACACCGGCACGCCGAGCTCGCGCAGCGCGTGCAGGATGCCGAGGCGCTTGGTGATCTGCTCCAGGCTGCCGCCGGCGATGCCGCGCACCAGCGCGGCGCGCGGCAGGCTGCGGCCGAAGCCCGGAATCACCAGCCCGTGGGGCGTTGCGGTGGTATCGAAGCGGCAGTCGGCCAGATCGACGCAGCGCCCCTCGAAGCCGCGCCGCGCCAGGGCCTGACGCAGGCGCCGGGTGTGCCAGCCGGTCTCGTCGGTGAAGATGGCGACGCGGACCGCGCAGGGTGCGCCGCCAGGCTCGCCCGCCGCCGGCGCAGCACGCGCATCGCCCCCCGCGCCGCCGGGCCGCTCGCCCACGGGCACGCTTCCGATCGGTGCGCTGCCGTGCATCGCCTCACGCCTCCAGCCACAGGCGGCGCAGCAGGTCCATGTTCAGCCCGCCGCCATGCCAGGTGCGGCCGCTGTCGAGGTTGCTGACCCAGACCTCGGCGGGCGCGAACAGCGCCGGGTCGATCTTGTAGAAGTCGTACTCGTAGTCGCGGAAGATGTCGCCGAACGAGCGCCCGTAGTCGCGCGACGTGGACGACGGCAGGCGCTGGGCCAGATCACGCGCGGCCTCGTCGCTGCCGCGCACCTTCAGGTACACCCGGCCGCCGTAGAGGATGGCGTCGTTGGTGCGCCCCATCGCCACGCCGGCGTCGGGGCTGGGCGCCGGCAGGGCCGCGGCGGCGTGGCCATCGACGACATCGGCGAGCGCGAAGCCGAGCTCATGCGCCTTGTGCATCGCCACCTCGAGCACGCGCGCCACCACCTGGGTGGTGCCGGCGAGGCTGGTGGTGGGGGTCAGCACCAGGGTCAGGCCTTCGGGCGTGAGGCCGCAGTCGCGCAACACCTTGTCGACCACCACCGCGGGCGGTCGGCGGTCGACTTCGAGCACCAGCACGCCGGCGTCGGCGGCGTCGCGGTAGCCGAGCTCGGCGAACAGGTCCTCGCGCCCGGCCAGCGCGCGCGCCGGACCGGAGCCGAGCGAAAAGAACTTCTTGCCGCCCGCCTCTTCCTTGCTGGCCGCCAGGCTCCAGCCGGCGTACTGGCTGGCGAGGCAGGCCAGCACCGGCTGGGCGCTGCTCACCTCCAGCCAGTCGGGCCAGCCCTCTTCCACGCGCGTGGCCAGGCGCACACTCCCGAGGCCGCCCATGCAGATCTCGCCGATCAGCACGCCGGCGGCCACGCTGCCGCGCACGTCGATGCCGGCATCGACCACGGTCACGCCGTTGTCCAGGCGCTCGACGGCGACGCCGAGCGCGTCGGCCGAGGTCAGCAGTTGCCCAACCAGCGGCGCGGCCAGGCGGTTCACGCTCAGCGCACGGGCGGCACCCGCCACGGCGTTGTTCCTGCCTTCTGCGGCCGCGCTCATGACTTGTCCGCCAGCAGCTCGCGCGCCTTGGCGAAGGCCTCGCGGAAACCGAGGTAGAGCGGCTTGTCGGCCTGGCGCATCGCCACCAGCAGACCGTTCTCGACCTGGTACTTGACGTTGCCCACTGCCAGCGCGCCGATGCCCACCGCCTGCGTGCCGGCGATCGGCTTGCCCTTGTCCATCACGCCCACACCGGCGATGCCCTCGGGCGGCACGGCGTTGACGTCGGCGGCGACCAGCAGGCGCGCGGCGCCCGCCACCTCGTCGGCGCTCATCACCTGCACACCCGCGGCGGCGGTGGCCAGCACCACGTCGGCCGCGGCCAACGCCGCGCGCCGCGCCTCGGCGCTGCCGGTGCTGGCGCCATGCAGCTCGCAGCCGAAGCGCGCGGCGGTCTCGGCCGCGGCCTTGTCGGCACTGGCCTGATCGCGATGGCTGCCGAGCGTCACCCGCGCGCCCAACCCGGCGGCGAGCACGCCGGCGATGCGGCCCACGGTGCCGGTGCCGCCGAGGATCAGCACCTCCTTGCCGGCGAAATCGGTGCCGTGCGCGCTGCGCAGTAGCTGCTCGACGCAGGCGACCAGCGCCGCCGCGGTAGTGTAGGAGCCGCTCGGGTCGGCGATCACCGACACCTCGAAGGGCGGCACCATGGCCTTGCGCGCGGTGTCGAGCATGTCGGCGGCGAGCATCACGTCACGGCCGCCGATGAAGATACCGGTGGCCTTCACGCCCTTGGGGCCGCGCGAGAAGATCGCGTCCTGGGTGAGGCCGGTGATCTCGTCCAGGGTCACGCCGCAATACGGCACCACGACCTGGTAGCCGGCATCGACCGCCATGTTGATGTCGAACGGGCTCATCTGCTTGCCCGGCGTGAACATGTGAAGAATGTAGCTTCGCTCCATGAGCGCCCTCCTCCTGTGCTGAAATCTCGTGGTATTCCGGGCTGCGGCCGAAGTCTGCGCCGCTCAGACGCGCACGAGCGCCGGCGTGCCCAGGGTGACGCGCGCGCCGCGGTTGTTGGCGCTGCACACGACGGTGCGCAGGGCCGGGTCGATCGCCCCCTGGCGCTGCGCCAGCGCGAGCAGGCGGCGGGCCTCGGCCTCGGAGGGCAGGATCGCAAAGCCGGTCGGGCCCCACGAGCTCTGGCCCACACCGGCCGGCCCCTGCACACGCAGCCAGTCCATGAAAGCGGCGACCGCCGCGCTGGTGTACATCGAGCCGCCCTGCGCGGGCGCGAAGTAGTCGCCGATCTGGCGCTGGATGCGGCTGACGCTCTCGGCAAAGGGCTCGAAACGCTGCTCGATCACCGCCGGCAGCAGCTTGAGCAGCACATGGTGGCAGAGGTCGGCGGCGAGCGCGCGCGGAAAGGGTGCGAGCTGGTCCATCGCCGCGCGCTCGGCGGCACCGCTCAGGCCATCGATGCGCTCGTCGAGCACCAGCAGCACCCGCCACGCCGCAGGAAAGTCCAGCCGGGCCAGCACCGGCGCGGGCGTGCCACCGGCCCCGGGCCCACCGTCGAGCAGCAGGCCGCCCTGATCGAAGCCGGCGATGCCCACCCCGGAGCGCTCGCCGCGGCCGAGGATCGCCGCGAGGCGCCGGGTGGGCAGCTCGAGGCCATGGAAGGCACAGAAAGCGCGCCCGAGCGCGAGCGCGAGCTGGGTGCCGGAGCCGAAACCCGAATGCGCCGGGGGCGCCTCGCGCAGCAGCACGTGCACCGGCTGCGTGCGCCCGGTTTCGCGCTGAAGCGTCTCGAGGTAGCGCGCCAGCCGCAGCGCGCTGCCCTGCTGACGGCGATCGAGCACGTGCACGCCGGGCTCGGCCGCCGCAGAGAGCTCGAGTCGGGTCGGGAAGGCGTCGATGACCAGCCCCAGGCTGGCGAAGCGGCGCCCGAGGCTGGCATTGGGATCGAGGAATCCGAGATGTAGCCGGGACGACGCATCCACGCGCACGCCGAAGTGCTCGGCGTCGGGGCGATCGTGGCGGGAAAAATCAAAGTTCATGACGGAGGTCCGAGCGGTTCCATGCAGACTCCCGGGACAGCCGGGTCCCGAAGCTTTAGCAAGCTTCGTTCCATCGCGGCAGCCTGCGCGCTGGCCGCAGCGATCAGCGCGGGGTCGACCAGGCCGGGCTCGAGCACGGCCGCGACGAAGAGCGTGCACACGGTGAGATCGGCGCTCGTCCCCGGATTGAGGCCGCGCGCCTTGAGCGCGTCATCCCAGTCGGCCAGCGCTTCGCTGTCGGCAAGCTCCGGGCACGCCTGCAGACGCGCCAGCCACTGCGCGGCCTCGGCCGAGACCGCTCGCGCGGCCTGCGCGCCGTGCTTGCGCACGATGTGGGAGTCGGGGTGGGCGGCGAGCCAGGCGAGATACAGGTGCAGAACCCGCGCGCGCAGAGCCGCGTCGCACAGATCCACGCCGCACGAGGCCCCGGCACGCAGCGCCCGACGGGCAGCCGGCGCCGCGTGCGCCGCTGCCGCAAATGCCGGCAAGCCGAAGTCGAAGATGTCGGCATGGGCCGCGGCGTACTGGCGTGCGACGAGGTCGCGGTGCGCGGCCAGGCCCATGGCTGCGCGCAGGCCGATGGTGGGCGCGGCGCCGACATCCTGCTCGGGCACATGGCCCAGCCCGCCCGGGCTGGCGGCTGCGATGGCGCGGAAGGTCGCGCGCGCGTCGGCCATGTCGAGCCCTTCGAGCACGCCGCGCAGCGCCGCGCGCAGCGCCTGCGCAGAGGGTGGCGCCGAGCCCGCATCGAGCCGCTCGCACGCACACGCGATCGGGGCGCACAGCAGCAGGATGCCGAGGTTCGTGTTGCAGCCGGCCACCGCGCGCGTCGCGCCCACCGCAGCCTCGAGCCGCGCACCGAGCGCGCGCTCGCGGTCGAAGAGCGCGGGCGCCGAAGCCCGCGCGCTGGCGAGAAACTGCGCCGCGCGCATGTCGTGCCCGGCCGACGCCAGGCTGACATTGCCGGGTTTGCGCACCGCCACGTCGAGCGCACACGCCCACAGCCAGGCGGAGCGCGCATGCATCGCCCAGTGCTGCGATCGGGATGACGAGGGGTCGGCAGTCTGCATGCGCAAGGGCGCTCCAGTCAGGACTGCAGCTGTGCCCGCAGCGCCCGCCGCCGCGCGTCCAGCTGCCGCATCACCGCATCGGCCGAAGACGCCTCGGCCACCACGGTGCACAAAGGGTCGCCCCACGCATGCTGCGTGCCAGGCTGCGGGATGTCCTTGCACCAGCCCTGACGCTCCAGCCAGTGCACAGCGGCCTCGTCGAGTCGCCCCGCGCGGCGCGCGAACACCGTCTCGTAGCCACGCACGCCCCCGACCCCGCTGGGCACAGGCGGGCGCAGCCGCCCGGCGCAAGCCTCAACATGCGCACGCATCAGCCCGCCCTCGAAGGCCGCGCCGAAAAGCTGGATCGCCGCCGTCGGCCGCGGGTTGAGCTCGATCACCCAGGGCGTGCCCGCGGCGTCGAGCACGTAGTCGATGCCGTTGAGCCCGCGCAGCCCGAAGGCTCGCGCAAGCGCCGCCGCAGCGCCGGCGAGCGAGGCCTGGACACGCGCCTCGAGCGGCACCGGACCGACGCCGCCCCTGAACACGAACGGCCGCCGCCCGAGCGGGCGCACGATCTGGCGCGAATGGCCGAGCACCGCGGCCCCCTCACCCGCGGCGATGAACAGACAGGACATCGGCTCGCCGGCCACGTAACGCTGAAAATGGATGCCGTCTCCGCGCCCAGCCCCCAATGCCCCAGACGCCCCCTGCGCGGCCGCGGCGCCCGCATGGCGCACATGCCAGCCCCCGCAGGCATGCGCGTCCTTGCGCAGCCAGCCGGACGGATCGACGGGCGGCGCGGCGCTGAACGCCGGGTGAGCGATGCCCAGGCGCTCGAGCGCCTGATGAAAGTGCACCGGGGTACGCACGCGGCGCACCACCTCCGGCGCGTTGCCGATCAGCGGCAGCACCCGCGCCGCCGCTGCGAGCAAGGCAGGCTGCGCCTCGAGCCCGCTCCCCGCCACCCAGCCTGCGACGTCACCGCGCGCACGCAGCGCCGCGAGCGCGGCGAGCAGCTCCGACTCGTCGAGCGTGGCGCCGCCGCGACCGACCGCGACGCAGGCGCGGGCGAGCCGGCAGGTGTCGCGATCGGCGAACACGTCGAGCGCGAACGCAGCATAGCCGCTGTCGACCGCGCACTCGACGAGGCTGCGCGCGGACGTGGCGACAAGGGCGAGCGCGGGCTGTGGTGGTGAGCTCATCTCGGCATTCTGCCAGCCTCTACCGGGCCGCGCGCAGCCGTGCGGAGCAGGCCGGATGCGGGCTGCGTGGTCTGTCCCAAAAAGGAGCACCTGCACCAGATTTAAGCAGCGCCGCAGCGCGGCGCCACGGCCGGCTCCGCAGCTGACCGGCACGGCCAGGCATGCAGCCGAGGTGCATCTCCATACCGTGGCGGCCACGCGGAACGACGCCTCCCGCCAACGGCGCAACATGGGGCGTAATTTGATCCCAACAAGGGCGCGAAGCGCCGATGCACCGCCGCCCCCGACGGCCCTCTCCGGCATGCAAATCCACCGGCGCACGCGAGCTGGCACAAGCTTTGCATCACTCCCGACAGTTTCAGAGCACCCGAGGCTCGTCGGCGACGGCGGGCGTGCTGCAGCAGTAGTCCTCGTGTGCCGCGGCGGGGAAGCTCGGTTGGCGCGGCAAAACACCACAGTGTTGAAAAAAGAGGAGACGACAATGAAACAAACAGGGAAACCCGCCCGCCGCAACCCGAGGCTGTTGGCCGCAGTCGTGCTGGCCCTGCCCGGGCTGGCGCTGGCCAACGCAGACCTGAAGAGCAAGATGGACGACCCGGGCAACTGGGCGGCGCAGGCCGGTGACTTCTACAACCAGCGCTACAGCAAACTCGACCAGATCAACAAGGACAACGTCGGCGACATGCAGGTGGCGTGGACCTTCTCGACCGGGGTGCTGCGCGGTCACGAGGGCTCGCCGCTCGTCATCGACGGCATGATGTACCTGCACACGCCGTTCCCGAACAAGGTGTTCGCGATCGACCTCGAGACGCAGAAGATCGTCTGGCGTCACGAACCGCGCCAGGATCCGTCGGTCATCGCGCAGATGTGCTGCGACACCGTCAACCGCGGCCTCGCCTATGCCGAGGGCAAGATCTTCCTGCAGCAGGCCGACAGCACGCTCGTCGCACTCGACGCCAAGGACGGCAAGGTGCTGTGGAGCGTGGTCAACGGCGACCCGAAGCTCGGCGCGGTCAACACCCAGGCGCCGCACGTGTTCGGCGACAAGGTCATCACCGGCATCTCGGGCGGCGAATGGGGCGTACGCGGCTTCCTCGCCGCCTACGACATGAACACCGGCAAGCAGGTCTGGAAGGGTTACAGCGTCGGCCCCGACGAGGAGATGCTGTTCGACCCCGAGAAGACCATGACCTGGACGGACGGCGAGCTCAAGCCGGTCGGCAAGGACTCCTCGCTCAAGACCTGGCAGGGCGACCAGTGGAAGATCGGTGGCGGCACCACCTGGGGCTGGTTCAGCTGGGACCCCGAGCTCAACCTGGTCTATTACGGCACCGCCAACCCCTCGACCTGGAACCCCTCGCAGCGCCCGGGTGACAACAAGTGGACGATGTCGATCGTCGCCCGCGACCTGAACACCGGCGTCGCCAAGTGGGTGTACCAGATGACCCCCCACGACGAGTGGGACTACGACGGTGTCAACGAGATGATCCTCGCCGACATCAAGGTCAAGGGCAAGGACACCAAGGCGCTGGTGCACTTCGACCGCAACGGCTTCTCCTACACCATGGACCGCACCAACGGCGCCCTGCTGGTCGCCGAGAAGTACGACCCGACGGTGAACTGGGCCTCGCATGTGGACATGAAGACCGGCCGGCCGCAGGTGGTCGCCGCGTATTCCACCTCCATGCACACCAACCCCGAGCGTGGTCCCGACATCAACGTCGAGGGCATCTGCCCGGCAGCGCTCGGCACCAAGGACCAGCAGCCCGCCTCCTTCGACCCGAACACCGGCCTGTTCTACGTGCCGACGAACCACGTCTGCATGGACTACGAGCCCTTCGAGGTCGACTACGTTGCCGGCCAGCCCTATGTCGGCGCCACCCTGTCGATGTATCCCACGCCGAACAGCCATGGCGGCATGGGCAACTTCATCGCCTGGGACGCGGGTGAAGGCAAGATCGTGCAGTCCAAGCCCGAAAAGTTCTCGGTGTGGAGCGGTGCGCTCAACACCGCGGGCGGCATCTCCTGCTTCGGCACGCTCGAAGGCTACCTGAAGTGCGTCGATGCAAAGGACATCAACAAGGAGCTGTACAGCTTCAAGACCCCGTCCGGCATCATCGGCAACGTGTTCACCTACCTGCACAAGGGCAAGCAGTATCTGGGCGTGTTCTCGGGCATCGGTGGCTGGGCCGGCATCGGCATGGCCGCGGGTCTCGAAGGCGACAACGACGGTCTGGGCGCAGTGGGCGGCTATCGCGACCTGCAGAACTACACCCAGCTCGGCGGCTCGCTGACGATCTTCGCGCTTCCGAATCGTTGAGCGCGTCACGACCGGTCGTCGTCATGACGACCGGTCACGGCTGCCGGCTGCACCGTAAAACAGCCGGCAGCGCTTTTGAACACAGATCACAAGAACAGACGGCACGCTCGAGACGTGCGTCGAGATCGGCGGGTCCAGCGGCACCCGCCTCGAGGAGGAGTCCCTCATGAAACACAGGCAGTTCGCGCTCGCATTCGCCTTGCTCTGCGTCGGCAGTGCCACCCATGCTCAGGACGCTCAGGCGGCGGTCCAGCCCGAGGCCTCGGAGCAGCCCTTGTACACCGTCGTGGACGGCTACAAGGTCGACCCGGACACCCTGAAAGGCTTTCGCACCTGGCGCGCCGCCGCCTGCGACCGCTGCCATGGTGCCAACCAGGAAGGCATGGTCGGCCCCTCGCTGATCGAGAGCCTGAAAGTGCTGACCAAGGAAGAGTTCATCACCACCGTGCGCGATGGCCGGCTCGAGAAGGGCATGCAGAGCTTCGGCAGCGACCCGCGCGTGATGGACAACATCGACAATCTCTACGCCTACCTCAAGGGACGCTCGGACGGCGCGATCACGAGAGCCCGCGTCACCGCGATCAAATGATCAGCACCGGCTGCAAAGGAGTTCCGATGACCACGCCACGCCCCCGACTCGCGCCTCAGCCCACGCGCCGAGGCCGCAGCCTGCAGCAACTCGCCCTCGGCGCGCTTGCCACCTGCTCGACGGCAGCGCTGCTGGTACTTGCCCCGACCGCCCACGCCGGTGAAGGCAAGGCCGGCGGACGGGATGCCCTGCGCGTCTGCCAGGACCCGAACAACCTGCCCTTCGCGAACGACAAGGAGCAGGGCTTCGAGAATCGCGTCGCCGAGCTGCTCGCCCAACACCTCGAGGTGCCGGTCACCTATTTCAACTACCCGCAGCGCTTCGTGTTCATCCGCAACACCTTGCGTTACAAGCTGCCGGGGCAGGACTACCCCTGCGACGTGATCATCGGCCTGCCGGTCGGCTTCGACCAGGTGGCGGTGACCAAGCCGTATTACCGTTCGACCTACGCGATGGTGGTCCCGCAGGGCAAGGGGCTCGATGACGTCGACAGCGTCGAGGACTTCCTCGCGCTCGAACCCGAACGCCGTGCGCGCCTCAGGATCGGGCTCTACGACAGGTCGCCGGCCTCGAAGTGGATGGACCGCCACAACCTGGTCGACCAGGGCGTGCCCTACCAGACCATCAACGTGGCCATGGACCACTACGTCGGCGACATCATCGACAAGGACCTGGCGGGCGGCAAGATCGACGTCGCCATCGTCTGGGGCCCGGTCGCCGGCTATTACGCCAGCAAGTTCGACCCCCCGATGAAGGTGCTGCCGATGAAGTCCGAGCCCGGCATCCAGTTCGACTTTGCCTTCGGCATGGGCATCCGCCGCGGCGAACCCGAGTGGAAGGCGCAGCTGGAGGGTTTTCTGGACACCCACCAGGCCGAGATCGCGGAAATCCTGAAGACCTACAACGTGCCACTGGTCGAGCATGAACAGAAACTCGTCAGCAACTGAGCGCAGCGCGCGGCGCCGGCGCCCCCTCGCCACCCTGGGCACCTTCGCCGCGACGCTGCTGCTGTCCGTGTTCGCGGTGTCGGCCTTCGCGCAGGGCGACAGCACGGGCGCGAAGGCCGGTGCGCAGGACTACTCCGACGCCGAGCGCATCATCTTCATGAACGAGCACCTCGGCGCACTCCAGCCGCCGCAGACGCTCGTGTACCGCTTCAGCCGCAGCGGCACGCTCGAGGCCGGCTTCGAGGACCACGTCACGCTGCGCCTGAGCCCGAGCGCTGCCGGCAGCTGCTGCGACGGCGAGGTGGACTTTCTCGGCGCCGGGCGCCAGCTCATGCTGCCCACGGTCGAGGCGGCCCGGGCCAACCCGGTGATCCTGTATTTCCTCGAGCACGACGTGCGCGAAATGAGCCGGCTCACGCAGGGTCAGCACAACCACTTCCGCCGCCGCATCCGCATGGCGATCTATCAGGGCGCGCAGGTCGAGGAACGTGCGCTCGAATACCAGGGTCGAACCATCACTGCCCGCCAGGTGCTGATCACCCCCTACGCGGACGACCCCAACCGCGCCCGCTTCGAGCGCTTCGCCGACAAGCAGTACATGTTCTGGATCTCGGACGAAGTACCGGGCGGCGTGTTCGGCATCGCCACCCGCATGAACGCGCGCGACGCCGGAACGGAGCCGCTGATGATCGACGAGTTGTATCTCGAGGGCGCCACCGCCCCGATCTGAGCGCTCGCACGCAGAAAAAGGAGACACACCATGAAGACCTGGACCCAACCGCTCGCCGGCCTCGCTTTCGGCACCGTCGCGGCGCTCGCCAGCCTGCCGGCGCTGGCCAACGACTTCCCCACCACCGAGCGCGTGAGCTTCGTGCTCGAATGCATGCGCGCACACCCCGGCCCCGAGTTCGAGATGTCGAGCAAGTGCTCGTGCGCCCTCGATGCGGTGGCGCGCGAGATCAGCTTCGACGAATACCGCACGATCCACACCGTCGCGCTCGCCACCTCCATCAGCGGCGAACGCGGCGGCTACTATCGCGGCAAGCACTGGCGCGCAGACGTGCGCAAGTACGACACCGTGCTGGCCAAGGCGAAGAACGGCTGCTTCATCGACACCACCGCGGCGCGGCGCTGAGCGCATTTACGCGGGCGCCTCGGCGCGCCCGCCCCGGCGCCCGCTGATCCCTGCCCCCTGACCGAACCGAAACGCCATGCGCTCCGCCGCCAGCCGCCTGCGATGCTCGCTCGCCGCCTTCGCGCTCGCGTGGGCCGGGCTGTGCAGTGCCAGCCCGGATATCGAGCCGCTGCCGGTCGAAGAAATCGCCCCGGGCGTCCACGTCCATGTCGGACACCAGGCCACCTGGCCCGGCGCGCAGGGTGACGAGCGCGCCGGCGACATCGCGAACCTGGGCTTCGTCGTCGGCGAGCGCTGCGTCGCGGTGATCGACACCGGCGGCAGCCCGCAGCTCGGCCAGCGCCTGCTCGCCGCAGTCCGGCGCGTCAGTACGCGCCCGGTGTGCTATGTGATCAACACCCATGTGCACCCCGATCACACCCTGGGCAACGCCGCCTTCGCCGCCCTCGCGCCCGCGCCCCGCTTCGTCGGCCACGCGCGCCTGAAGGCCTCGCTCGCGGCGCGCGCGCCGTTCTACCGCGAAGCGCTCGCACGCGATCTCGGCCTCGCCACCGACGACGCCGACATCGTGTATCCGGACCTCGAGGTCGCCGACACGCTCACGCTCGAGCTCGGCGGTCGCAGCCTGCATCTGCGCGCCTGGCCCACGGCCCACACCGACAACGACCTGAGCGTGCTCGACGATGCGAGCGCCACGCTCTTCGCCGGCGACCTGCTCTTCGTCGCACACCTGCCGGTAATCGACGGCCGCCTGCTGGGCTGGCTCGAGGTCATGGACGCGCTCGCCCGGCTGGATGCCGCGCGCGTGGTCCCCGGCCACGGCGCCCCCGTCGCCGACTGGTCGCCCGCACTCGAAGCACAGCGCCGCTACCTGAGCGGCGTGCGTGACGGCATCCGCAGCGCAATCGCCGCCGGGCGCACCATCACCGAAGCGGTGGAAGCACTGGCGAACACCGGTGTCGACGGCTGGCTGCTGACGGAGGACTTTCACCGCCGCAACCTCACCGCCGCCTACGCCGAACTCGAATGGGAAGACTAGGGCCACGCGCCCATGGAGGACGCATGAACACGCTCACATCCCTGCTGCTCGCCGGCGCGCTCGCGGCCAGCCTCGGCGGCCCGGCGCACGCGCAAAGATCCGACCCCGAAAACCCCGACGCCAACGCCACCTGGCAACAGCTGCGGACCACGATGTTCCAGGCGCGCACGATCGACACCGCGGCGGACACGATCATCAGCCTCGAGGCCCCCGAGCGCGCGCAGGACGCGGCGATCGTGCCGATCTCGATCCGCACCCACGTCGAGCAGCGCCCCGAGCGCTTCATCGAGCGCGTGTACCTGATGATCGACAACAACCCCTCGCCGGTGGGCGCGATCTTCCACTTCACCCCGGCCAGCGGGCGCGCCGACATCGAGACCCGGGTGCGCGTGGACGCCTACACCCATGTGCGCGCGATCGCCGAGATGAACACCGGCGAGCTCTACATGACCACGCGCTTCGTCAAGGCCTCGGGCGGTTGCTCGGCCCCCCCGGGCAAGGACATGACGGCAGCGATGGCGAGCCTGGGCAAGATGCGCTTTCGCGTCGAGGGCGAGGTCGAGCCCGGCAAGCCGGCGCTGGCGCAGCTGATGATCAGCCACCCGAACAACTCGGGCCTGGTCATGGACCAGCTCACCCGCATGTACACGCCGGCCCACTTCGTGCGCCGCATCCAGGTCAGCTACGCCGGCCAGCCGGTGCTGAGCGCGGACGTCGACTTTTCGATCAGCGAGAACCCGAACTTCCGCTTCTACTTCGTGCCGACCGGCGAGGGCGAGCTCAAGGCCGAGGTGATCGACACCAACGCGCTGCGCTTCGAGACCGCGGTCGAGGTGGACGCGGGCAGCTGAGGCGGCACCCACCCCAGGCCTGCATCGGAATCACAGACCATGGCGCGGGTTGGCGGCGCGCTTCTTCTCGATGTCGCGCACCAGGTAGCGCACCGCGCGCAGCCAGCTGTCGTCGTTGTTGCCGCGCATGTCGACCGACTTGACCAGCACCACGCGATTGCTGCCCACCTCGCGAATCTCGACATTGACGTTGAGGATCAGATTGCTGACCTTCTGCACCCAGCCCGCCGCGACGTAGCGCACCCCCATGCCTTCACCGATCTCGGCCAGGCAGTGCGGGCAGCGATAGACCAGCTCGCCGCCGCCGCGCACGCGCTCGATCAGGGCCTGGTGAGGCGCGTTGTCGACCATCGTGTACAGCCCGCGCGCGCGCACCTCGGTACGAAACGCGTCCTCGATCATCTTCAGGCGCGCCTGCTGTGCAGCGTGACGGCTGGCGTCCGGGTGCTCCTCGATCAGCTCGAAGCCGATCAGGGCGAGCGTGTCCGGCGCCGCGTCCGCCGCGCGCACGGAAGAGGCAAAGGCGAAGGCAGCGACGAGCGCGACGAGGGCCAGGCCGAAACGGGCACGCAGGCTGCGAGCTGGAATGGCGATCATGAAATCTCTCCTCGGGTTGATGACAGGACAAGCACATGAAACATGCGCAAAAGGGTTCTTGTGAGCGCAGCGCGCGGGGGCGCTGTACGGCGTGGCTGAGCGCCGTGCTGGTGCTCGCCGCAGCGAGCTTCGGCGCGCAGGCGCAAGAGGTGCGTACCGTGGCCCGCGGCGTGCACGTCTTCATCGGCGACAGCGGCGAGCCCACGCCCGCCAATCGCGGCATGGTGGGCAACATCGGCTTCGTGGTGGGCGAAACCGGCACGGTGATGATCAACGCGGGCGCCTCCTACCGCCACGGGCGCGCGCTGCTCGCGGCCGCCGAGCGCATCGGCGGCAAGCCGGTGGTGCTGGTGGTGATCACCCAGCCCCTGCAGGAGTTCGTCATGGGCGCGGCGGCCTTTGCGGACCGGGGCATCCCTGTGCTCGCCCACCGCGCCAGCGCGGAGCTGGTCGCGGCGCGCTGCCATAACTGCCTGCACACGCTGCGCCAGCTGCTCGGCGAAGACGAAATGGCGGGCACCCGTGTGCTGCCCCCGGACCGGCGCATCGACGCCAGTGGCCCCCTCGAGGCCGGCGGACGCAGCCTCGAGCTGATCCACCCCGGCTGGGGCAGCTCGCCCGGCGACCTCGCGGTGCGCGACCTGGAAAGCGGCGTCGTGTTCGCCGGCGCGCTGGTGTCCATCGGCCGCATCCCCGAGTTGCGCGATGGCGACCCCGCAGGCTGGCGCAAGGCGCTCGCCGATCTGCAGACGCTGGCGGGCGCCGAACTCATCGTGCCCGGCTACGGGCCGCCGGTGCGGGCCGGCGCGCTCGACGCGGTGAGCGACTACATCGGCGACACCGAGGCGCGCGTGCGCGCGCTGTTCGCGGACGACACCCCGCTGTCGGCCATGGTGCCCGCCGCGCACCTGCCCCGCTACGCCGGCTGGGCGTTGTACCAGCCACTCCATGGCCGCAACGTGCAGCTGCGCTACCTGGCGCTCGAGCGCGCCAGCTTCGCGCACTGAACCCCGCGCCGAGCCTGCGCCCGCGCCGCTCATGGCGCCGGCACCCGGGCGATGAACTGGCCGAAGGCGCGCGGGCCATCGCCGGTCGTGCCCTCGCCGACAACCTCGAGCGTGTTCGCGTCGATGCGCGACACGGTGTTGTCGAACCAGTTCGCGACATAGACGCTCGCCCCGTCCGACGCGGCGGCCACGCCCTCCGGGTACTCCCCGGTCGGCACATCGGCGATCCTGGTCCAGCTCGCGAGCTCGATCACCGAGACCGTGCCCGCATACTGGTTGCTGACGAAGGCGCGCCCGCCGGCAAAGGCGACCGCATACGGACGCTCACCCACCGCCACCGTGGTCAGCAGCGCGCGCCGCGCCACGTCGATCACGCTCACCGCGTCCGCGCCGACATCGGTGCTCAGCAGGTAGGCGCCGTCGGGCGTGAATCCGAGACCGAAGGGCCGCGCACCGGTCGGCACGGTGGCGAGCAGCGTGTTGTCGGCGGTGGAAAACAGCGACACCTGGTCGCTGTCGCGGTCGGCCGAGGCGAGCAGGCTGCCGTCGGGCGACAGCGCCAGCCCCGACGGCGAGGCGCCGGTCTCGAGCTCCGCGATGCGCGCCCCGCTGTCCGGATCGACAACGAAGATCCGCCCACCGTACCAGTCGGCCACATAGAGCGGGCGCCCCGACGGATGCACTGCAATACCGAGCGGCCCGCCTTCGAGCGCGATGCGCCCGAGCACAGCCGGCGGATCGGTGCCGAGCACGGTCACGAACGCGCCCTCCGGGCTGCTCACGTACACCCGGCGCCCGTCGGGCGCCGCCGCCACGCCCGCCGGCTTGCCCGACACCGCCAGCGTGGCCAGGGTCTCGAGCTGCGGCAGCGCCAGCACCGAGACGGTTTCGTCGGACTGGTTGCTCACGAAGGCGCGCTCGCGCGTGCCCACAGCGTGCGCCGTGCCCTCGGCCTGCACCGAACCCCGAGCCTGCGCAGCCCCGCCTCCGGCGCTCATCGCCGGCGCGGCGCACACGCCGGAGAGCGCGCACAGGCCCGCAAGCACGACCGTGCGCATGCGCACGGCCGCCCGCTCCGCTCGCCTCACCGTCGGCTCGCCTCGGCTCAGCTCGAGCTCACTTTTCCAGCTCCGCCTTCAAGGCGTCGAGGCCGCTCTTGTACACCCCGGTGACGGCGTCGATCGCGGCCTGGTCGTTGAGCTCGGGCGGCGGATCGTTGTTGGGGAAGCCGCGGTAGAAGGCGCCGCGCCACTGCACCTTGGACTTGCCCTCGCCGTCGGCGGTGACGGTGAGGTGCGAGCTGTAGTTGGTCACCGGCAGCACCTTCACGTCCACCGCGGTGATCTTGTACGAGTAGCTCATGGCCTCGGCCTTGTAGCGGGTGAGCTGCTCGGTGATGGTCGGCTCGCCCTCGCCCTTGAGCACCAGCACGCGCTGGGCGCCGACTTCGTTGCCGCCCTGCCCTTCGGTGCGCGCCACCACCGGGTGCCAGGACATGTCGTGAAAGTTGGCCACCCGCGCCCACACCTTGTCCGCCGGCGCCGCGATCTCGGTCGTCAGCGACACCTTCTGCCGGGTCGGGCCATGCGCCCAGGCGCTGCCCGCCACTGCGGCCGACAAGGCCAGCACCAGTACATCCCTGCGTGTCATCTTCATGTTGTCTCCACCGTCGTTGTTGTAGTGATTCACCCCGGTTTCCCGGTGCGCTTGAGCATGCCGCGCTGCGGGTCGTAGCCCCAGGCGGCAAGCAGGAAGAAGGCCACCAGGCAGCCGGCGACGATCGCCAGCGACTGCACCGCCACCTGGCCGTGCAGCGCAAAGCGCGTCGCCTCCACCGCGTGGGTGAAGGGGTTCCAGGTGGCCAGAAAATGGATCACGCGCGCGCCGGATTCCTCCAGCTTCCACAGCGGATAGAGCGCCGGCGAGATGAAGAACATCGGGAAGATGACGAAATTCATCGTCCCGGCGAAGTTCTCGAGCTGGCGCACATTGACCGACAGCAACAGCCCGAGCGCGCCCAGCATCATCCCCGACAGCACCAGCACCGGCAGCGCGTAAAGCCAGCCGATGATCGGCACCTCGACCTCGAACAGCGCGGCGATGATCAGGAACACATAGGCCTGCAGCACCGACAGCAGGGTGCCGGCGAGCAGCTTGCAGAACAGCAGGTACCAGCGCGGCAAGGGCGCCGTCAGCAGCAGGCGCATCACGCCCATCTCGCGGTCGTAGACCATGGCGAGCGAGGACTGCATGCCGTTGAAGAGCAGCACCATGCCGAGCAGCCCCGGCACGATGTAGGTCTGGTACGGAATGTAGGTGTCGTAGGGCGGGATGATCGACACCCCGAACACGTTCTGGAAGCCGGCGGCAAACACCACCAGCCACAGCAGCGGCCGCACCAGCGCCGAAGCCAGCCGCCCGCCCTGGCGGACGAACTTGGCGACCTCGCGGCTGGTGACGGCCTGCAGCGCGAGCCAGGCGTGGGCGAGCCTCATGGCGTCCTCACGGCTTGCATTGACTGTCGCGCCGGTCGAAGCCGAGCGTGTCCATGTTGTTGGTCTGGTGCAGGAAACCCGCAATCGGCGCGCGCTCGATCACCGCGTTGTGGGTGGCGATCAGCAGCGGCTGGCGGAGCTGGCGGTCCCAGTCGCGGAAGTACAGGCGGTTGCCCTTGAAGCCGTCGATGGTGATGTCCTCGCCGCCGAGGTAGGCGACGAGATTGTCGAAGGGCGCGTTCCCGGTGCGCACCACCGCCTCCACCACTGACTTCACCGCGATCCACGCCGCCCAGTCGGCGCTGCCCATGTGGCGCTTGGCCTGCTTCTCGAAGCGGCTGGTGAGCTGCGGCGCGCCGTGGCGCGGCCAGGCCCAGTGCCAGGCTTCGGCGACCAGGCCCTCGGCGCCCACCACCGGGCGCGGAAGCACGGTGTCGTAGGGCACGCTGCGCGCGAACTCGCCGTCGCTGTCGGCGACGAACACCACGTCGTAGTCGGCGCCCGCGGTCAGCAGCCCGACGTTGCCGAGCTCGCGCTGGCGCGGGTCGTTGCTGAGCACGAAATCCTTCTTCGCCACGATCTTCAGGCCCAGCCGGCGCGCGGAGTTCTCGAAGGCGGCGCCGATGAGCTTGTCGTCATCCAGCGGCCCCTGCAGCAGCAGCACGTTGCGCCACTTCTTGAACACCAGGAACTGCGCGATCGCATCGGTCTGCATGCCGTGGTTGGGCAGCGTGTGATACAGGTGTGCCTGGCACTGCGCCTGGCGCAGCGCGTCGTCGGGCGCCGAGACGTTGAACAGCAGCAGCGCGCGCCCGCGGGTGGCGGCGGCAACCTCGGCCACCACCTTTCCCGGGGCGTCGATCAGGAAGTAGCGCACACCCTCGGCGTGCAGCTTGTCGAGTTCGGCGACCAGCGCCGGCGCATCGGCGCCGCACGCGCGCACCAGGTCGAAGCTCACGCCCAGCGCCTGGCCGACGAAGCGCGCCTCGCGCAGCGCGACCTCGGCACCCGCGTAGGGCGGACCGAAGGGGCGCGACAGGGTGCGGAAGAAGGCCTTGCGCTCGTCGTAGCGCGCGTCCTTGTTCAGCTCGAGGTAGCCGAAGCGGATCACTTCGGCGGCCCCGGCTGCCAGCGCGAAGAGCAGCAGAGATGCCGCCAGGGCGGTGTGCATTAGCGCTCGCAAGCTCATGTAGATATCTCCAGAGAGCGTTCCAGGACGCGATCGGCAGGTTCGGTGGGAGCGGGCTTGCCCGCGAAAGTCTCGGGCACGAGCGCTGTATTCGCGGGCAAGCCCGCTCCCACAAGAGCCCACTCCCACAACATGAAAGGAGAGCCTGCCACTGGCAAGCACTCCGACCATGATCAGCCGATCAGTCGTCGATCACCGCGGTATGCGGCACGCGGCCCACCGGCACCGAGCGCAGCACCTTGTTGGTCTTGGTGTCGACCAGCGAGATGTCGTCCGACAGGCCATTGACCACCACCAGCATCGACTCGTCGCGGCTCAACGTCACGCCCCAGGCGCGGTTGCCGACCAGCACGTAGTCCTTGATCTGGCGGCTGGCGACGTCGACCACCGCGAAGTGGTTGGCGCGGCCGAGCGTGACGTAGGCGGTCTTGCCGTCGCGGGTCATGGTGATGCCCACCGGGGTCACGTCGTCGCTGCGAAAGCCCTTGGGCTCGAAGCTGATGGTCTCCTTGATGGTGTTGTTCTTCGCGTCGAGCACGGTCACCGAGGCGCCGAGCTCGTTGGTCACCCACACCTCGCTGCCGTCGGGCGTGTCGGCAAAGCGGCGTGGGCGATTGCCGACCACCACGTTGGCGAGGATCTCGTTGGTGGCGGTGTCGATGACGTGGACCATGTTGGCCACTTCCGAGGTCACGTAGAGCCGGTTGCCGTCCTTGCTCACCAGCACGCCCTCGGGCTCCTCGCCGACCTCGACCTGCGCGGTGACCGTGTTCCCGGCGACATCGACCACCGACACTGCGGCGTCCTCCTCGTTGGAGACGAAGATCTTGCTGCCGTCCTTGCTGAAGTCGAACATCTCGGGGTCTTCGCCGACGTCGATGCTGCGCACGACCTCGAGCTTGGCGATGTCGATCACGTCCACCCGCTCGCTGTTGCTGGCAATGACGAAGATCTGCTCGCGGTCGGCCGACAGCTTCATGTCGCGCGGGCGCTCGCCGGTGGGGATGGCCTTGACGACCTGGAAGCTCTTGCCGTCGAGCACGGTGACGGCGTTGTCGTTCTCGCTGCTGACGAAGATGTAGCCGGTGTCCTTGGCCAGCGCGGCGCTGGCGGGCAGGCCGAGCATCAGGGTGGTGGCCAGGGCGCAGCCCAGGGTCTTCAGTCGGGTCATTTTTTGTCGTCTCCTCGTTGGTGTTGATGGTGCAACTGCTTTTGCTGCTCGATGCGCGGGCAAGCACCCGCAAGAAAAAACCATGCCAGATCGGTGCTGGCCAACTCAGCCGGGTTCAGGCGGGTTCCACCGCCTGCCCGCTGCGCGTCATCTTCAGAAAGGCCTCGGCGAGCGTCGCGCAGCCGGAGGCCGCCACCAGCGCGGCCGGCGTGCCGTGGGCGAGCAGCTCACCCTTGTGCAGCACCAGCACGCGATCGGCCGCCTCGGCCTCGTCCACCAGGTGCGAGGCCCACAGCACGCCGACGCCGCTCGCGCGCAGCGCCAGCACCTCGTCGAGCAGGTGCCGGCGCGAGGCCGGGTCCAGGCCGACGGTGGCCTCGTCCATCAGCAGCACCGAAGGCTGATGCACCAGCGCACGCGCGAGTTCCACCTTGCGCCGGTTGCCGCCCGAGAGCTCGCGCACGCGATCGCCGCGGCGTTCGGCCAGGCCGAGGCGGGCGAGCGCATCGGCAATGCGCGCCTTGGCCTGCGCGCCGCCGATGCCGTGCAGGCGGGCGTGGAAGACGAGGTTGGCCTCCACGCTCAGGTCCAGGTCCAGCGTCATCTGCTGGAACACCACGCCGATGCGCCCGAGCGCGCGCACCGGCGCCACGCGCATGTCCTGGCCGCACACGCGCACTTCGCCGGCGTCGGCGTTGAACAAGCCCGTGAGCAACTGGAACAGCGTGCTCTTGCCCGCGCCGTTGGGGCCGAGCAGGGCGACGAACTCGCCGGCGCGCACCTCGAGGTCCACGCCCATCAGCGCCGGGCGCGCGCCGTAGGACTTGCTCACCCCGCGCACCGACAGCAGGACCTCGCCGCCCTCGACGGGCGCGGCCCTTGCTTGTGTCGGCGATTCGGGGGCGGTCGTGCTCAGGTTCATCATTGCGCTGCTCCCTTGGTTTCCACGCTGCGCGCCAGCCCGCCCAGCAACTCGGGGTGTCGCGCCAGCAGCGCCTGATACAGCCGATCGACCGCCTGCGCATCCGCATCGCGCGGGCGCGGCAGCTCGACCGCGAGGTCCAGCACCACCCGCCCCGGCGCCGCCGACAGGAAGCACACCCGGTCGGCGAGCGCGAGCGCCTCGCGCAGGTCGTGGGTGACGAAGAGCACACTGGCCCCGCAGCGCTGCCACTGCGCCACCAGCATCTCGCGCAGGCGGTTCGCCGTCGGGCTGTCGAGCGACACGAAGGGCTCGTCCATCAGCAGCAGCTCGGGCTCGTTGATGAAGGCGCGCGCCAGCGCCACGCGCCGCATCATGCCGCCCGACAAGCGCGCCGGGAAAGCGTCGAGCACGTCCTCGAGCTCCATCGCCTGCAGCAGCGCGATCGCACGCTCACGCTGGCGCTCCGCTGCGCCCTCAGGCGCCACCGCCCCACTCCCCCCCTCGCTCACCCCCTCACGCGCCACCAGCAGCACGTTGTCGAGCACGCTCATCCACGGCATCAGCCGCGGCTCCTGGAACATGAAGCCGACGTCCTCGGGGAAGGCGCCGTTCATCGTCACCCGGCCGTCCAGCTCGCGATCCAGCCCGCCGACGATGTTGAGCAGCGTGCTCTTGCCGCAGCCCGAGGGTCCCACCACGCACACGAACTCGCCGCGCTGCACCGCCAGATTCAGCCCCGACAGCGCCACATGCGGGCGCCCGCCGCGATCGGGATAGCACTTGCGGTCGATGCGGATCTCGAGCATCGCTCAGACC
This sequence comes from Thauera sp. UBA6194, assembly GCA_002422685.1. Taxonomy (GTDB): domain Bacteria; phylum Pseudomonadota; class Gammaproteobacteria; order Burkholderiales; family Rhodocyclaceae; genus Thauera. Next base: position 143,088 of record DITC01000022.1, read on the forward strand.
CTCCAACCGGTGAGCCGGCGCTCGAGCGGGCGCAGCAGCCAGGCCTCGACGACCAGCACCACCGCGGCAAAGGCGAGCGTGTAGGCGAGGATGCCGGTGATGTCGAAGAACTGGAAGAACACGTTCAACTGAAAGCCCACGCCCTCGCTGCGCCCGAGCAGTTCCACCACCAGCACGATCTTCCAGATCAGCGACAGCCCCGAGCGCGCCGCCGCCATCAGGTAGGGCACGAGCTGGGGCAGATACACGCGCACGAAGGTGGTGCGCCGCGACAGGCGGTAGGCGCGGGCGACGTCGAGCAGCTTGGGATCGACCGCGCGCGCGCCCTCGCGCACGGTGACGATGACGGTGGGGATCTTGTTGATCGCCACCGCCAGGATCGCCGCCCAGTCATTGAGGCCGAACCACACGTAGCACAGGATGATGGTGACCAGCGCCGGGATGTTGAGCCCGAGCACCAGCCAGGCGTCGAAAAAGGCGTCGAGGCTGCGCCAGCGCCCCATCGCCATGCCGAAGAGCGCGCCGATCAGCATCGCCGCGGCAAAAGCCACCACGACGCGGCCGAGCGTCACCGCGAGGTGGCCGGGCAGGCTCAGCGACACGGTCTCGTCGACGATGCGCGCGAGCACGGTGAGCGGATCGGGCAGCGTGCGGCTGTCGGCCAGCATCGCGCCGAGCTGCCACAGCAGCACGAAGGCCGCCAGCGAGGCCAGGCGCAACCAGCCGTCTCGCCCGGGCGATCGCCCGGCGCCCCGCCCACCGGGCGAGTTCGCGGCGTGCGTGGCCGGAGGATGCGAGCGCGCCATCATCGGCACCGGCGGCTGGACTGCGGCCGTTCGCTTGCCACTCACTCGGGGGCGCCTCCACGCCAGAAGGTGCCGGGCGCGATCGCGCGCGACTTGCCCACCAGCGCCTCACCGCCTTCTGTGGCGAGGATCTCGAACACGCGCGCCGCAACACCCTCGGCCTCTTCGGCGGAGGTGCGCGGGATGCCGGCCCGGAAGCCTGCGCGCAGCGCGACGAAGCTGCCCTCGTCGTCGACGCGCATCAGCGGGCGCAGCGCTTCCCATACTGCGTCGGACTCGAGCATCAAGGCCTTGGCCGCCTGCGACGCGCGCAGGAATCCACCGATCGCGGCCGCGTTGTCACGCGCCCAACGCTCGCCGAACACCCAGCCCACCAGCGGCAGCTCATCCTCGATCCCCAGCCCGGCGAGGATCTGCGCCATGCTCAACACCTCGGGCACGCCGGCTGCATGCAGGCGGGCGCCGTAATGCCAGAAATTGAGCGCTGCGGGCAGCTCGCCGCGCAGCACCAGCTCGTTGAGCAGCGGAGGTGCGGCGAACTGCGGCTCGAGGAAGCGCGCTGCGTCCTCGCCCACCGTGCGCCGCGCATACGCGCGCAGCAACAGCCAGCTCTTGTCGAGCGCGCCGCCGGCCACGCCGAGGCGTTTGCCGGCGAGATCGGCGAACTGCGTCACGCCCGCATCCGGTCGCGCGCTGATGCCGCCCACCGCCTGCGAGTAAGGCACGAAAACGTAATCGCTGCCCTGCGCACGCATGCGCGAGACCCACAGCCAGTCATTGACGATGACATCGACCTCGCCACCCTGCAGCGCAACGTTGGTCGCATCCTTGAGCGCGAGCGGCACGATGCGCAGCTCGATGCCCTCGGCCGCGGTCAGCCCGTGGCGCTGCATCACCTCGAGCTCCCAGCTCACCGTGCCGAACTGCAGGACGCCGACGCGCACCACCGCGCGCTCGGCGGCCTGCGCCCCCGCGCTCCACAGCACCCCGATCACGCTCAGCATCAGGAACCCCACCAGGCGTCCGATCACGGCCCGCATATCGTCTCTCCTCGATGAGCGCGCGTACCGTCGGCCCCGCGATGGGCTCCATCCGGCACGCACCTCCGAGACCGGCACATGCATGATCCATGCCAGTATCTCAGCCAGCCGCCGACCGCGCATGCGCCCGACGCCCGGCCGGCGGGGCCCGAGCTTGCAGGCGCGGCCGCGAGCGGAAAGTGTTCCGAATGGGAACACCGGTTGCTCAATCGCGAAACACCAGCACCGGCAGGCCGCCCCCAGCCCACTCGAACGACGCCCGCAGCACCACGCCGGCTCGTGCGATCGCGCACGCCGCGGGGCCCGGCATGAATCCTGCATCAGGACACGCCATCGACCTCCAGCCCGGGCGCAACGCGGCAGCGCAACATGAACGCAACAGGATTTCCACACTATCCCGGCCGGCCGGCCGGCGCGGCCGCCGACGCCCGCGGCAGCGAGCTCATGCCCGGCCCCGAGCGCCTGCTGGCGCTGTCGGCGCCCGCCGTGGAGGATCTCCTGCACCAGCTCGGCAGCCCCACCGTCACGGTCCTGCTCGCCGACAGCCAGGGCTGCGTGCTGCGCGCGATCGGACACGAGCAGGATGCTGCCAACGCGGAATCCACCACGCCCGCAGCCCTCGCCGCGGGCGCGGATGGCGAAGGCGCGCAGCGCCCCATAGTGCGACGCGTGCCGCCGCGGCGAATCGGCATCGCCGCCCCCATCCTGCCACCGGACGGAGGCATGATCGGCTTCGTCGACGCCGACACCTCGGCGCTGGACTGGCTGAGCCACGCCAACGCGCTCGTGCAGACCGCCGCACGCATCATCGAGCACCGCCTCATCGAGAGCGAGACGCGCGGTTTCCTGCTCCTGCACTTTCACCGCTACGCAGACGTGCTGGGCACCCCGCTCGAAGCGCTCACCCTGTTCGACACCGAGGGCGGCGTGCTGCTCTCCAACCGCGTCGCCACCGACCTTCTGGCCCCGTCGGAGGTCGGCTACGGCGTACCGGTCGACAGCTGCTTCTCGACGCGCTGGAGCGGCATCGTCGGCCATGCCACACGCGGCCCGCACCCCCCCTTCACCCTGCGCGACCACCGTGGCCTGCGCTACTGCGCGCACGCCAGCCTGAGCAGGAACGCAGCATGAAACCTCTACTCAACTCGACCAGCCTCTACGGACGACTGAGCCTCGTGCTCACCACGCTGATCGCGGTGATGATGCTGATCAGCGCCGGCGTGTGGATGCGCGAGACCCGCCAGGCCATCCACGAAGAAGTCGAGGCGGCCACCCGCGTCGCCGAGCAGTGGCTCAACGTGCTGATACCCGAGACGCTCGCGGACGGACCGATGGCGCGCGAGCGCCTCATGGCCCACCTCGCCGCGGTCGGGCGTATCCGGGCGAACCGGCTCGAGGTGTTCGACGCCGACGGCACACGCCTTTACGTCTCCCCCGAAGCCACCTACAAGGCCGGGCGCGATGCGCCGGCGTGGTTCGCGCGCTGGCTCGCGCCCGAGCTCGCCCGCCGCCAGTTCGACGCCGAGGGGCTGCGCATCGTGCTCGTGCCCGACACCTCGCGCTCGGTGCTCGACGCCTGGGACCACCTCGGCGCCGCCCTGGGCTGGGCGCTCGCCGTGCTGCTCGCCATCTGGCTGGCGACGCGCTTCGCGATCGGCCGCGCGCTGGCGCCGATGACCGACATCCACGCCGCCCTCGAGCGCAGCGCCGACGGCCGCTTCGACCAGCGTCTGCCCGAGTACGCCACCCGCGAGCTCGCCTTGCTGGCGCGCAGCTACAACCGGCTCGCGGACAGCCTGGACGAGAGCCTCGCCGCCAACGCCCGCCTGGAGCACGACCAGGCGCTGGCGCGCGCGCTGCAGGCGCGCCTGGAGGACGAGCGGCGCATGATCGCGCGCGAGCTGCACGACGAGCTCGGCCAGGGCATCTCGGCGGTGCGCTCGATCGCCGGCGCGATCATCCAGCGCACGACCGAGCAGCCCGGCCTCAACGGCAGCGCCCAGGCCATCCTGGCCATGACGACGCAGATGCAGGACGGCGTCCATACCATCCTGCAGCGCCTGCGCAACGAGAAGTCCGCGCACCAGCAGCACATCGAAGAGGTGCTCGAGAGTTACTGCGCGCTGTGGGCGAGTCACCACGCCGAGGTCGCGCTCGAGTGCACGATCGAGCCGCTCGGCGAAGCGATCACCGACGCGCTCGGGCTGACCATCCTGCGCACGGTGCAGGAGAGCCTCACCAACGTCGCACGCCACGCCGGCGCCACGCAGGTGTGGGTGCGGCTGGGCGTACGCGAGGGCTGCGTGGTGGTCGAAGTGATCGACAATGGGCGCGGCCTCGGCGAAAATCCCGCCGCCGGACGCCACGGCCTGCTCGGCATGCGCGAGCGCATCGACGCGCTGCGCGGCGAGCTCGAGCTGGCCAGTCCTCCCGGCGGCGGGCTCAACGTGCGCGCCCGCCTGCCGCTGACGGCGGCACCAGCGCTGGCCCCGAACCCGAACCCAATCGACACACCGAAGGGATGAGTATGCAATCGCTCGAAGGCATCCGCGTACTGCTCGCAGACGACCACGTCACCGTGCGCATGGGCTTTCGTCTGCTGCTCGAAGGCGCAGGCGCCACGGTGGTCGGCGAGGCCGACTCGGGCGAGGCCGCCGCGAGCGCCTACACCGAGCACCGGCCCGACGTGCTGATGATGGACGTGTCCATGCCCGGCATCGGCGGGCTCGGGGCGCTCGAGCGTGTGCGCGCCCACCACCCGGACGCCCGCGTGCTCATCCTGTCCGCGCACGACGACGCCCAGACCCCGTCCCGCGCCTTGCGTGCAGGCGCCGCCGGCTACCTGACCAAAAGGGCGCACCCCGAAGAGCTGCTGCGCGCGGTGGCGAGCGTGGCACGCGGCCAGCGCTACATCGACCCCGCGCTCGCGCCTGCGCTGGCGCTGGCGCAGTTCTCGGGTGCGCAGGACCCGGTCGCGGCGCTCACCGAGAAGGAGTTCGCCATCTTCCTGCAGCTCGCCCAGGGCCGCAGCGTCGCCGAGATCGCCGAGAGCCACAAGCTGAGCCCGAGCACGGTCGGCACGCACCTGTACCACATCAAGCAAAAGCTCAACGTCTCGAACGCCGCCGAGCTGGCCCTGATCGCCATTCGCAGCGGGCTCATCGAAGCCTGACGGCGGTGCAGCGGCCCTGCCTCTTGCGCCGCGCCCGGCGCGTCCTCATCCTGTCTTCATGCCCGCATCTTCGACACCCCTGAACGAGGCGCTCCCGCTCGTGCTCGCCGGCCCCATGCTGCGCCGCGTCGAAGCGCAGCGCATCGTGCTTTGGCTCGCCACCAGCCAGCCGGTGCGTGCCCGCATCGAGCTCGAGCTCGGCGACGGGCCGGCGCTGCGGCTCGAGCCGGCGCCCGGCTCGCCCGCCTGCCGCGTGCTCACGGCGGGCGAGCATCTGCATTACGTGCTGCTCGACCTCGCGCTCGACGCCGCGCTCCCGGCCGGGCGCTGGATCGCTTACCGACTCGCGCTCGCGGCACGTGACGACGCCAGCCCGCGCTGGCTGGACGCGCAGACCTGGGCGCCGGACATCTGCTATCCGGGGCGCGAGAGCCCGGGCTTCGTGTTCGCGCCGCAGGTCGCCGCGCTGCTGCACGGCTCGTGCCGCAAGCCGCAGCACGACGGCGGCGACGGCCTGGCGCGCGCCGACGCCCTGCTCGCCGAGCTGGTCGCGCGCAACGCGCTCGACGCCGAGCCGGCACGCCAGACCGACGACCTGCCCGCCTGGCCCTCCGCGCTGGTGATGAGCGGCGACCAGATCTACGCCGACGATGTCGCCGGCCCGATGCTGCGCGCCATCCACAGCCTGATCGAGCGCCTCGGGCTGCCGAGCGAGCGCCTCGAAGGCATCGACGAGGCCGGCGTGCGCGACGCCGAGGGGCTCTACCGCCACGCCGACTGTTACTACCGGCGCGACCGGCTGCTGCCCCAGCACAAACGCAACTACGCGCTCATCGAGGTCTTCTTCGGCGGCGTCGAAAAACCCGTCTTCACCTCGGCCAGCGCCCACAACCACCTGATCACGCTCGCCGAAGTGCTGGCGATGTACCTGCTGGTCTGGTCGCCTGCGCCCTGGCGCGGGCTCGCGCTCGACGCCCCGCCCGGCCTGAGTGAAGAGGATGCCGCGCTGTACGCCGACGAGCGCCGCCGCGTCGAGGCCTTCGTGGCCGAGCTGCCCGCGGCGCGGCGCGTGCTGGCGCACATCCCGGTGGCGATGATCTTCGACGATCACGACGTCACCGACGACTGGAACCTGAGCCGAGAGTGGGAAGAGATCGCCTACGGCCACCCCTTCTCGCGCCGCATCATCGGCAATGCGCTGCTCGCCTACGCGATCAACCAGGCCTGGGGCAACCGCCCCGAGGTGCTCGACGACGAGCGCCTCGACCGCCTGCAGCGCGCGTTCGCCACCCCCGGCGATGCGCCGCACGAAGAGAGCATCGAGCAGCTGCTGCATTTCGAGGGCTGGCACTACACCTGGCCCACCACGCCGCCGCTGGTGGTGATCGACAGCCGCACCCAGCGCTGGCGCTCAGAGCATGCGGCGCGGCGCCCCTCGGGGCTGATGGACTGGGAGTCCCTGACCGACCTGCAGCACACCCTGCGCGACCTGCCCGCGGTGCTGCTGGTGTCGCCCGCGCCGATCTTCGGCGTCAAGCTCATCGAGAGCATCCAGCGCATCTTCACCTGGTTCGGCCACCCGCTGCTGGTGGACGCGGAGAACTGGATGGCGCACCCCGGCTCGGCGCAGGCCATCCTCAACATCTTCCGTCACCGCAAGACGCCGCAGCACTTCGTGGTGCTGTCGGGCGACGTGCATTACTCCTTCGTGTACGACGTCGAGCTGCGCGGCCGGGTGCGTGGGCCGGACATCTGGCAGATCTGCAGCAGCGGCGTGCGCAACGAGTTTCCGCCCCGCCTGCTCGGTGTGCTCGACCGCCTCAACCGCTGGCTGTATTCGCCGCGCTCGCCGCTCAACTGGTTCACCCGCCGCCGCCACATGCGCATCACGCCGCGCAAGTACGAAGGCGCCGCGCGCGGCCGGCGCCTGCTCAACGGCGCGGGCATCGGCCTGGTAGAGCTCGACGCCGAGGGCGTGCCGTGGCGCATCCGCGAGCTGCTCGCGGACGGTCGAACGATCGCATTCGAGCGCGAAGAGGACGCAGCGCGCTGGGACTGAGTGCACTCGCCGCCCCGCACGGAGATGCGCGAGAGGCGCTCCGTGGAGCGGATCAGCGATCCGCCTGCAGCTCCCAGATCCCGGCCGGCGGTGTATTGCGCCAGACCACCGCCCGGCGCTGCCAGCGCAAGTGCCGCGGCGCGGCGAAGGGTGCGCGCGGCTGGTAAGTAAACTGCACCAGCTTGCGCTCGTCGTTGTGGCCGAGGAAACGGCAGATGCTGTCCACGGTTTCGGTCACGACATCCTTGGGCAGCGAGCGAAACGGCAGGCTCGACACCAGCACGACCTGGCCGGGCAGCGCCATCAGGCCGTCGACCACCTGCTTCGCCGAAGCCTGGCGCACATCGGCTGCAGGAAAGCGCGCCCGCAGGCGCCGCACCAGCGTAGGCTGGAGCTCGACCGCAATCAGCGGCACGCCGGGCAGCTTGCGCAGCAGCGCCTCGGTGACGGGACCGGTTCCGGCGCCGAGCTCGATGACGGCATCGGCGCCCACTGCGGCGCTCGCCATGGCATTCGCCAATCTTTGCGATGAAGGCAGGACCGCGCCGGTCGAGGCAGGGTTGCGCAGCAAGGCATACAGCAACTCGACCGGCATGAGCGCCCAACCCCTAAAAATGGAAAGGTTTTCATGTTAGCGCCGCCGTGCGGCGCTCCGCGCAGGAAATTGCGTCCGGATACCCTTTTGCAGGTTCAGGGCGCGCCGCGAGCAGCGCCTTCAGTTGCCCGGCTGCAGCAGCCCCGCCTTGCGCCGGCGCGATTCCTCCGGCCCGCGAAACACCAGCGGACGCTCCACCACCGCCACTTCGCCGCGCTCGGCACGCTCGACCGCTTCCACCACCTTGTGATGTGAGGGCGACTTGTCGCACACCGGGTCGGCCGCGGCCGCATCGCCGGTGAGCATGAAGGCCTGGCAGCGGCAGCCGCCGAGGTCCTTCTCCTTCTCCGGGCAGGTGCGGCAGGGCTCCTTCATCCAGCCGTCGCCGCGGTAGCGGTTGAAGCCCTCCGAGTCGTACCAGATGCTGCGCACGTCCATGTCGCGCACATTGGGAAACGCCAGCCCGGGCAGCATGCGCGCGGTGTGGCAGGGCAAGGCGGTGCCGTCGGGGGTGACGGTGAGGAAGACGTTGCCCCAGCCGTTCATGCACTTCTTCGGGCGGGTCTCGTGATAGTCGGGCACGACGAAGAAGATGCGGATGCGGTCGCCGTAGCGCGCGCGGCGCTCGTTGGTGATGCGTTCGGCGCGCTCGATCTGCTCGCGCGAGGGCAGCAGTTGGTCGCGGTTCAGCATCGCCCACGAGTAGTACTGGCTGTTGGCGAGCTCGAGGTATTCCGCACCGAGCTCCACCGCCATGTCGATGATGCGGTCGATGTAGTCGATGTTGAGGCGATGAATCACGCAGTTCATCACCATCGGCCAGCCATTGTCCTTGATGGTCGCCGCCACCTTCTGCTTGAGCTCGAAGGTGCGGGTGTGGGACAGGAAGTCGTTGAGCTCCTTGGTGGAATCCTGGAAGGAGAGCTGGATGTGGGCGAGCCCGGCGTCCTTCAGCGCCCGCGCCCGTGCTTCCGTGAGACCGACGCCGGAGGTCAGCAGGTTGGAATAGAAGCCGAGCCGGTGCGCCTCGGCGACCAGCACCTCGAGGTCGTCCCTCAGCAGCGGCTCGCCGCCCGAGAAGCCGCACTGCACGCTGCCCGCCGCCCGCGCCTCGCGCAGCACGCGCAGCCAGTCGTCCGTCGAGAGCTCGTCCGGGGTGTGGGCGAAATCGACCGGGTTGTAGCAGAACACGCAGTGCAGCGGGCAGCGGTAGGTGAGCTCGGCCAGCAGCCACAGCGGCGGGCCGGGCTGGGGCGCCAGGGTCTGAGGTGCAGGGGTCTGGGGCGCATTCATGGGTTCACCTCATGGAGTCGATGGACTGCCGATGTGCTGCCACGAGCCGACTCGTCACACATCCACCCACTGCTGCTTGCGCGCCAGCTCGAGAAAGGCGATCACGTCGGCCTCGAGCCCGGTGGTGGCGAAGGCCTGCTCCAGGTCGGCGACCACCTCGATCACGCTGCGCGCGCCGTCGCAGCGGCGCAGGATCTCGCCCGCGCTCTGGTTGAGCTTGACCATGCCTTCCGGGTAGAGCAGCACCCAGGATTGCTGCGCCTCCTCCCACTGCAGGCGGAAGCGCTTCGAGACGTGCGGGGTGGTGGCCGTGTCGATGATCGTGGCGGCGTCGCTCATTGTGGAGTCCCCTTGCGCGGCCCCACGATCGCCACCTCGCACTGGCTCAGCATGATCGCGTCGGCCATCGCCCACAGCACGTCGAGCTTGAACTGCAGGATGTCGAGCGCGCGCTGCTGCATCGCCCGGCTCTGGCTGAAGTACTCGAGCGTGAAGCGCAGGCCGTGCTCGACGTCGCGCCGCGCCTGGGTGAGGCGGTTGCGGAAGTACTGCAGGCCGGTGGTGTCCACCCAGGGGTAGTGCGTGGGCCAGGTGTCCAGGCGCTGCTGGTGGATGTGCGGCGCGAAGAGCTCGGTCAGGCTGGAGGCCACCGCCTCCTGCCACGGGCGCTGGCGGGCGAAGTTGATGTAGGCGTCGACCGCGAAGCGCGTTGCGGGCGCGACGAAGCGCAACGAGGTGACGTCATCGCGGGAGAGACCCGTCGCCTCGCCGAGCCGGATCCAGGCCTCGATGCCGCCGGGGTCCTTGATGTCGCCGATCTCGAAGCCGTCGTGGTCGAGGATGCGCTGAATCCACTCGCGGCGGATCGCGCGCTCCGGGCAGTTGGACAGAATGGCGGCGTCCTTCACCGGGATCGAGATCTGGTAGTAGAAGCGGTTCGCCACCCAGCCCTGCAGTTGTTCGCGGGTGAGCTTGCCCTCGGCCATCATCACGTGGAAGGGGTGGTAGATGTGGTAGCTCGTGCCCTTCTCGCGCAGCAGGGCCTCGAACTCAGCCGGGCTCCACGGCGGCAGGTCGTCGGCGCGGGCCACCAGCGCCGCGGTGTGCTCGATGCTGGTCTGGTCTATGTAGCTCACAGCGCGATCTCCATGCCGTCGAAGGCGACCTCGATGCCGTGCGCGGCCAGCTCGGCACGCTCGCGGCTGTCCTCGTCGAGGATCGGGTTGGTGTTGTTGATGTGGATCAGCACCTTGCGCGTGGTGGCCGGCAGCTTGTCCAGCCACTCGAGCATGCCGCCGGGGCCGGATTGCGGCAGGTGGCCCATGGCGCGCGAGGTCTTCGCCGAGGCGCCGAGGCGGATCATCTCGTCGTCGGTCCACAGCGTGCCATCGACCAGCACGCAGTCGGCGGCCTGCATCGCCTCCCACACGTGGGGCTCCATCTCGCCCAGGCCGGGGGCGTAGAACAGGCGCTTGGCGCTGGCGGCGTCGACCAGGGTGACGCCGATGTTGTCGCCCGGCTGCGGGCGGTCGCGGTGCGGCGAGTACGGTGGCGCATTGCTGGTCAGCGCCAGCGCCTCGAAGCCGAGCCCGGGCGCGCCTTCGATGGCAAAGCGCGCCTGCAGCGGCAGCTCGCGCCAGTCGATGCCGCTGTAGTGGCCGAGCACGCCGAACACCGGGTTGCCCACCGACAGGTCCTCGCGCACGCAGGCGGTGCACCAAACCGGCCACGGCTTGCGGTGCTCGCGCAGCATGTAGAGGCCGGTGGTGTGGTCGATCTGGGCGTCGATCAGCACGATCCCGGCGATGCCGGTGTCGCGCAGCGCGCGCGCCGGCTGCAGCGCGGGAAAGCTGCGGATCTGCTGCAGCACGTCGGGCGAGGCGTTGAACAGCACCCAGTTCTCGTCGTCGCCGCTGGCGGCAATCGACGACTGGGTGCGGGCCTGGGCGCGGATGCGTCCCTTGCGCAGGCCGTCGCAGTTGGGGCAGTTGCAGTTCCACTGCGGGAAACCACCACCGGCGGCGGAACCGAGTACGCGAATCTTCATCGCCACTCCCGTGGGGCGCATGGGCACCGGCGGTGCTCACATGCGAGGCACAAGCAAAAAGGGCGGTGCGGCGCTGGAACGCGCGCCGCACCGCCCCGGGGTCACGCCTTAGCGGTTGGCGATGTACATCGTGATTTCAAAGCCGAAGCGCATGTCGCTGGCTGCGGGGGTTTCCCATTTCATGATCGTCTCCTGTCTTGTCTCTGGGTGGGATCGGCGCCACCTGCAGGCACCGCCGACCGGTTTTCCGGCCGTGTGTGCAAGAGTGACTGGAAGAGGAACAATTCGCATCACGAAAGTCCGGAAGCGGGCCTCATGAAAATCTTGAGGGGCGCGTCGGAGTGAGCGCGAGGCGGCAAACAACAGGGCCGACAGACGCGCCTTCGCAGGGACGGAGGATGGGAGCGACATGCGGAATCAGGCCGCCGGCAACACGCTGCGAGCCGACGAACAGGTGGTCTATACTGCTTTTGCACGCAGCGGTGTTGGCGTTCCTGTGACGATGGCAGCAGATTTGCGGAATTCGGATCGCCCCGCGGCCCGACGATGACGATGAGCGAGCGATCCCGGTACACGGGAGGTCCAGAAAGCTTGTCCCGATGATTTTCCTGCGGTTGATACAAGGAGCAGATCATGAGCAAAACGAAACTTGTTGGCGCAATTTTGTTGGCCTTGGGCATGACGGGTACTGCCTTCGCGCAGAATGGCTTCTATGCCGGTGCGGGTATCGGGCAGGCAAGCATCGATGCGTGTGAAGGGATCACCCATTGCGACGATGAGGACACCAGCTGGAAGATCTTCGGCGGTTGGCAGTTGAATCAAAACGTCGCCTTCGAGGCCGGCTGGGTGGATTTCGGTGAGGTCAGTGGATCCAGAGGCGGTTCGGCCGTCAGCGCCGAATTCGACGGCTGGACGCTCGCCGCGAAGGGCATCCTGCCGCTCAACGAGCAGTTCAGCGTGTTCGGCAAGCTCGGCATGGTCAGGTGGGACATGGAAGGGGGCGGTGCTGCTTCCGGCACTGACGACGATGGCACCGACCTGTTGTATGGCATCGGCGCTCAATACATGTTCACGGACCAGGTCGGCCTTGTCGGCGAGTGGGAGTGGTATGACATTGACAAGGATGTTGATCTGCTCTCCATCGGTGTACTGATCAAGTTCTGAGCGGCTCCGATCAAGGCCAATGGAGAAGGCCCCGGCAGGGGCCTTCTTTTTGTCCGGTTCTTCCGGGCCAGCTCGATCGGTTCGGCGCGACCGATCACGAACGGTCGGAATCCCGGCGCCTTCGTCTACCATTGAGCGAAAGACTCCCGCGCCCCGCCCGGGTGCCGTCCTTCGTCAGCCGCTGCAGCACGGTCATGCCATCCGACACCCTGCTCTTCCCGCCCTCACCACCCCTCGACAACGGCATGCTCGACGTCGGAGACGGCCATCGCCTGTACTTCGAGCGCTGCGGGCGTGCCGACGGGTTGCCGGTGCTGTTTCTGCATGGTGGCCCGGGCAGCGGCTGCAACGCTCACCAGCGCCAGCTCTTCGACCCCGAGCGCTTTCACGTCGTGCTGTTCGATCAGCGCGGCTGCGGGCGCAGCACGCCACGCGGCGGGTGCCACGCCAACACGACGCGCGAGCTGGTCGATGACATCGAGCGCCTGCGCATTCATCTTGGCATCGAGCGCTGGCTGGTGTTCGGCGGGTCGTGGGGCGCCGCGCTGGCGGTGGCCTGGTGCGGCGCGCATCCGCAACACTGCCTGGGCGCCATCCTGCGCGGCAGCTTCCTGACCGGGCGGGCCGATCTCGACTGGTTCTTCGGCCCCGAGGGCGTGGGCGCGATCTGCGCCGAGGCCTGGTCCGCGCTGTGCACGGCCATGCCTGAAGCCGCACAAGGCCGGGCGCTCGCCGCCTTGTGCGCCGCACTCGCCGGCCCCGACCTGCAGGCGGCCGCCCATGCGGCGCAAGCCTGGGCGGCCTGGGAGGACGCGGTGATCGCGCCCGCGCAGCCGGCACCGCCACCGCCCGCACGCGACGCCCAGGCCCTCGCGGCGCTGATCGACAAGTACCGCGTGCAGGCGCACTACCTGATCCACCACTGCTTTCTCGACGAGGATGGCGTGCTCGAGGCGGCGCGCCGCATGACCGGCATTCCCGTCGCCCTCCTCCATGGCCGGCTCGACCTGGTGTGCCGTGCGCGCAATGCGCTGCGCCTGCATCAGGCGCTGCCGGGCAGCCGCCTGCGCCTGGTGGATGGCGTCGGCCACAGCCCCTTCGAGCCCGCGATGACGCGCGCGCTGGTCGAGGCGCTCGAGCACTTCGCCATTCATGGCGATTTCAGTGGCTGGGCGGAAGGCTGAGTCACTGCCGCTGCGCGCGTGCGCCGAGAGCAGTCGCGGCCGAAGACGGAGACTCCGCCGGGGGTGAGATGGAAAGTGCGCGAGCGCCAACCCGGCGCCCTCAGAAATCGCAGCCCATGCGCCGATACAGCGTATTGCGCGCCACGCCGAGGTGGCGAGCGGCGGCCGACAGGTTGCCGTCGAATCGTTCGAGCGCGGCGCGGATCGCGGCGTCGTCGATGTCCTTCGGCCGCCGGCCGCGACCGCGGGCGAGCCCCTCGGCCCGTGTCACCACCGGCGCACGCGCGGATTGGCGCGGCACCGGTGCGCCCTCTGCGCCCTGCAGCACTTCGTCGGGCAGATGCAGCGGCAGGATGCAGTCCTCGTCCTCGTCCAGCAAGGCAAGGGCGACCTCGAGCACGTTCTGCAGCTGGCGGATATTGCCCGGCCAGGCGTAGGCCTCGAGGACGGCCATCGTCGCTGGATCGATCCTGATGCGCGCCGGCTCCGGATGGTGGTGGCTGCCATCGAGGAGGCGGCGGACGATCTGATGCAGGTCGCTGCGCTCGCGCAGCGGCGGCAGCTGCGCGGTCAGGCCGTTGACGCGGTAATACAGGTCCTCGCGAAAGCACCCCGCCCTGACGCTGTCGCTCAGCACGCGGTGGGTGGCGCACAGCAGCGCGATGTCGACCGCGACCGGCTCGGCCGCGCCCACCGGCTGCACGCAGCGTTCCTGCAGCACGCGCAGCAGGCGCGCCTGCATCGCCAGCGGCATGTCGCCGATCTCGTCGAGGAACAGCGTGCCACCGTGGGCCTGCTGGATGCGGCCGATGGCGCCCTCCTTGCGCGCGCCGGTGAAGGCGCCGCCGACGTAGCCGAAGAGTTCGGATTCGATCAGGTTCTCGGGGATGGCCGCGCAATTCACCGCGACGAAGGGGCCGTCGGCGCGCGGTCCGCTGTTGTGGCAGGCGCGCGCGAGCAGCTCCTTGCCGGAGCCGGACTCGCCCTGGATCAGGATCGGGATGTTGCGGCCGACGACCTTGGCGCAGCGGTCGAGCGCGAGTTGCAGCCCGGCGTCGCCGGTGGCGAGCGTCTGCAGCGTCACCCGCTTGCGTGCCGAGCGCGAGGGGTCGGGCGCCCGCGCCGCACGCGCGCCGCCGCCGGCCTGCGCCGCCTGCAGGCCGATGTGCCAGGCCAGACTCACCCGCACGCGTGCATACACGCTGGCGCCCGAACGCAGTTCGAGTGCCATCAACGCGCCCGGGTCGCGCGCGGCACGGCCGATCACGGTGCCGAAGCCGCTGCGGAACAGGTTGCCGAAGCCCCCCAGCCCCAGGGCGCGCCCCGGCTCGATGCCGAGCAGCGCACGCGCCTGGCGGTCGGCGGCGACGATCTCGCCATCGGCATCGACCGCGAGCAGCCCCTCCTGCAACCCGCCCACGCCTTCGGGGCGCGGGTGGAAGGCGAAGATCGCATGGCGTGCGTATTCGCTCTCGAACATGCGGCGCTCGACCAGGCGCACACCCATGCGCGCCAGCCCGAGCGTGTGCGGCTGATGGTTGCGGTGGTCGCCGGAGATGTCGAGCGCACCGAGCAGCTCGCCGCGGCAGTCGAGGATGGGCGCGGCACTGCAGGTGAGCACGCCATTGCAGTCGAGGTAATGCTCGGCGCCGAAGACCTCGACCGGCGCGCGCTCGATCAGCGTGGCGCCGATGGCGTTGGTGCCGCGCTGGCACTCGCTCCAGCTCGCCCCCGGTTGCAGCGCCACGCGGCTCGCGCGATCGACGAAGGCCGGGTCGCCGATGCCGTGCAGGATCAGCCCGCTGGCGTCGGCGAGCAGAACCATGCTGCCCGAGGCGCGGATCTGCTCATGGAGATGCTCCATGACGCCGCCGGCATGGTTGAGCAGCTCGGCATTGCGCTCGCGTGCGACCATCAGGTCGCCGCGCGTGGTGTTCGAGGGCCGGACACGCTCACCGATATCGAGCCCGAGGCGAAGGCAGCGCTCCCACGAGCGCAGCACCGGCGCCGGCAGGCCCGCGTCCGGTACCTGTCCGTTGTCGAAAAACTGCCGCCGCAGCGACACCAGCGCCGACGCTTGCGCGGCGCGCATCGGGGTCTGCCCCATCGTCTCGTCTCCTCGTCTGCCCGGATTGCGCCGCGACGGCACACCCGGCTTGTGAGGAGGGATGAAGCAATCCCCGTGCCCAAGGCCCTGGCCGGATCGCACAAAAAACAGGGGCGGTCGCCCGCCCCCGGCAAATGCCCGACGAATCAGGCGTGGAGAGAGAAGCCCTGCGCGCTCAGAAGAAGCCGAGCTTGTTCTCGCTGTAGCTCACGAGCAGGTTCTTGGTCTGCTGGTAGTGGTCGAGCATGACCTTGTGCGTCTCGCGGCCGATGCCCGACTCCTTGTAGCCGCCGAAGGCCGCGTGCGCCGGGTAGGCGTGGTAGCAGTTGGTCCACACGCGCCCGGCCTGGATGGCGCGACCCATGCGGTAGGCGACGTTGCCGTTGCGACTCCACACGCCGGCGCCCAGGCCGTACTGGGTGTCGTTGGCGATCGAGAGCGCCTCGGCCTCGTCCTTGAAGGTGGTCACCGCGAGCACCGGCCCGAAGATTTCCTCCTGGAAGATGCGCATCCTGTTATGACCCTTGAACAGCGTCGGCTGGATGTAATAGCCCTCGGCCAGGTCGCCGCCGAGCTGGGCGCGCGCGCCGCCGGTCAGCACCTGGGCGCCCTCTTCCTTGCCGAGCGCCAGGTAGGATTCGATCTTGCTCATCTGTTCAGAAGAGGCCTGCGCGCCCATCATGGTGTCGGTGTCGAGCGGACTGCCCTGCTTGATGGCGGCGACGCGCTTGACCGCGCGCTCCATGAAGCGGTCGAAGATCGACTCCTGGACCAGCGCGCGGCTCGGGCAGGTGCACACCTCGCCCTGGTTGAAGGCGAACAGCACCAGACCCTCGATCGCCTTGTCGAGGAAGGCGTCGTCCTTGTCCATGACGTCGGCGAAGAAGATGTTGGGCGACTTGCCGCCCAGCTCGAGCGTGGCCGGGATCAGGTTGCTGGCGGCGGCCTGGGCGATGACGCGGCCGGTGGCGGTGGAGCCGGTGAAGGCGATCTTGGCGATGCGCTTGCTGGTCGCGAGCGGCATGCCGGCCTCGCGACCATAGCCGTTGACGATGTTGAGCACGCCCGGCGGCAGCAGGTCGGCGATCAGCTCCATGAACACCAGGATCGAGATCGGGGTCGACTCGGCAGGCTTGAGCACCACGCAGTTGCCCGCGCCCAGCGCCGGCGCCAGCTTCCACGCCGCCATCAGGATGGGAAAGTTCCACGGGATGATCTGGCCGACCACGCCCAGCGGCTCGTGGATGTGATAGGCCATGGTGTTCTCGTCGATCTCCGAGATGCCGCCTTCCTGCGCGCGCAGGCAGCCGGCGAAGTAGCGGAAGTGGTCGACGGCGAGCGGGATGTCGGCGTTGAGCGTCTCGCGGATCGGCTTGCCGTTATCGACGGTCTCGGCGTAGGCGAGCAGCTCGAGGTTGGCCTCGAGGCGGTCGGCGATCTTGAGCAGGACGTTGGAGCGCGTGGTGGCGTCGGTCTTGCCCCACTTGGGGAAGGCGGCATGCGCGGCGTCGAGCGCGAGCTCGATGTCCTCGGCGGTGGAGCGCGCGGCCTGGGTGTAGTTCTGGCCGTTGATCGGCGTGACCACGTCGAAATACTGACCCTTGACCGGCGCCACCCACTGGCCGCCGATGAAGTTGTCGTAGCGGGTCTTGAACTGGATCTTGGCATCGGCCTGGCCGGGCATTGCATACAGCATGGTGTCGTCTCCTCGAGCTTCGATGGGTGCGGGCGGGTTGCCACGGGCTTCGTTCAGCAGGGCCCGTGCCAGCAAGGCGAGCTCTTGTATTTCAGGCACTTGCAGGGCAGCTTCGGTGCCGTCGTTGTTCAGAAAATCGGCTGGAGCAGTGCCCGGGCTGCTCCACATGCTCCATTGATCCGGCATTTATGGAGCAGCCCGGGCAGCGGCTCAGAGGAACAGGATGATCTGCTGCTCGAACAGGCCGAGCCGTAGCCGGGCGGGTGGGCGCTTGCGCAAACTCTGAGCCAATTGATTAAAAACACCGCAAAATGCAACTTTCGACGCCAGATTGGCGCGAACGGTGTTCAACATGCTCCACAGGCACCTGCCCGCCGTGAGCCGTAACGAAGCTGCTGGAGCAGCAAGAGGAAACTTCGAGGAATGAACGCGCCCGGCTGTCCTCCACCCGACGACCCCCTCCCCGGCGCCGCACTCCGCGGCGCGCCCCCGCCGGACCGCTATCCGCTCGCCATCATCGGCGCCGGCGCGCTCGGCCTGCATTTCGCGGCGCGCCTTGCCGAGGTGATGCCGGTGGCGGTGATCGCGCGCGACGACGAACGCGCGGCGCGGCTGAAGGCGGGGGTGACGGTCGGGGATCGCGTCTTCAAGGCCGACGCCTTCGCCGCCGATGCGCCGCCGCCGGCGGACTGGGTGATCGTGCTGGTCAAGGCGGGCGACACCGCGGCCGCGGCGGCGATTGCCGAGCACATGCAGCCCCTCGGGGTGCTGTCGCTACAGAACGGCCTCACCGGCGACCTGCTGCGTGCGCACTGCCGAGCGCCGCGCGTGGACCAGGGCATCACCACGGAAGGGGCCTACCGGGAAGGCACCGCCGAGGCCGAGCGGGTGCAGCCCTCAGGCGCGGGGGAGACCTTGCTGCCGCGCGGCTTCGAGCCGGTGGCCGAAATGCTGATGCGTGCCGGCCTGCACGCGCGCGTCGAGCCCGACATCGGCGCCGCGCGCCTTGCCAAACTGCTGGTGAACGTGGCGATCAACCCGCTCGCGGCCGTGCATCGGGCGAACAACGGCGCCCTGCTCGCGCCGCCGCTACGCGCCGAGCTGGATCGTCTGGTGCACGAGGCCTGGCCGGTGCTGCACGCCGAGGGGCTGGCACTGGACGAGCCGGCCGCGCTGGCCCGCGTTCACGCGGTCGCGCAGGCGACGGGGGCAAACCGCGCCAGCATGCTGCAGGACGTGCTCGCCGGGCGGCGCACCGAGATCGACGCCATCACCGGCGCCCTGCTGCAGATGGCCGCACGGCGTGGCATGGCGGTGCCGACGCACGAGGCGTTGTATCAGGCAGTCAGGGCGCTGGAGCCGGGCAAGGGCTCGCTCAGCGAATCCCGCCCATGCACAGATACTTGATCTCGACGAAGTCGTCGATACCGTACTTCGAGCCCTCGCGCCCGATGCCGGAGGCCTTCACCCCGCCGAAGGGCGCGACCTCGGTGGAGATGATGCCCTCGTTGATGCCGACGATGCCGTACTCCAGCCCTTCGGCCACGCGCCACACACGCGCGATGTCGCGCGCGTAGAAGTACGCCGCGAGGCCGAACTCGGTGTCGTTGGCCATGCGGATCGCTTCTTCTTCGGTGTGGAAGCGGAACAGCGGCGCCACCGGGCCGAAGATCTCCTCGCGCGCCACGCGCATCGCCGGCGTGACCCCGGTGACGATGGTGGGCTCGAAGAAGGTGCCGCCGAGCGCGTGGCGCTTGCCGCCGCAGGCGATCTGCGCGCCCTTGCCCACCGCATCGGCGAGCAACTCCTCGACCTTCGCCACCGCGTCCTCGTTGATCAGCGGGCCCTGCTGCACCTCGCCCGACAGGCCCGGGCCGACCTTGAGCCTGGCCACTGCCTCGGCCAGCTTCGCGGCGAAGGCGTCGTAGATGCCGTCCTGCACCAGCAGGCGGTTGGCGCACACGCAGGTCTGGCCGGCGTTGCGGTACTTCGAGGCCATCGCGCCCGCCACCGCGGCGTCGAGGTCCGCGTCGTCGAAGACGATGAAGGGCGCGTTGCCGCCGAGCTCGAGCGCCACCTTCTTCACCGTGTCGGCGCATTGCGCCATCAGCAGCTTGCCGACCTCGGTCGAGCCGGTGAAGGACAGCTTGCGCACCACCGGGCTGGCGGTGAGCTCGCCGCCGACCTCGGCCGCGCGGTTGGTGGTGACGATGTTGAACACCCCCGCCGGCATGCCGGCGCGCTCGGCCAGCTCGGCGAGCGCGAGCGCGCTCAGCGGCGTGTCTTCGGCGGGCTTGATCACCATGGTGCAGCCGGCGGCCAGCGCCGGGCCGGCCTTGCGCGTGATCATCGCGTTGGGGAAGTTCCACGGCGTGATCGCCGCCACCACGCCGATCGGCTGCTTGATCACCACGATGCGCTTGTCCGCGCCATGCGCGGGGATCACGTCACCGTAGATGCGCTTGCCCTCTTCGGCGAACCACTCGATGAAGGACGCGCCGTAGGCCACCTCGCCGCGCGCCTCGGCCAGCGGCTTGCCCTGCTCGGCGGTCATCAGCGTGGCGAGGTCTTCCTGGTTGGCCAGGATGAGCTCGAACCAGCGCCGCAGGATGGCTGCGCGCTCCTTTGCGGTGCGCGCGCGCCAGGCGGGCAGCGCCGCGTCGGCCGCGGCGATCGCGCGCCGGGTTTCCGCAGCGCCCATGTCGGGCACGCTGGCGATGAGGCTGCCGTCGGCCGGATTGCGTACCGCGAAGCTGGCGCCCGAGTCGGCCGCGCTCCATTGCCCGTCGATGAAAGCCTGCGTGCGCAGCAAGGTGGCGTCCCTGAGTTGCATGGTCCTGGTCTCCCTGAGGTGCTTTGAAAGTGGGGGTTGCAGGGCGCGTCGCGCGCGCCGTCAGCAACCGCAAGCCACCGATGGTAACGCGAGCGCGGCCAGCAGCGGGCCGGGCGCCCAGATCCGCGTCAGCTCTGCGCCACGAACCAGTGCTGCGTGCGGTTGACGATCGCTACCAGCGAAAGCATCACCGGCACCTCGACCAGCACGCCGACCACGGTCGCCAGCGCCGCACCGGAGTTGAGCCCGAACAGCGAGATCGCCACCGCCACTGCAAGCTCGAAGAAGTTCGAGGTGCCGATCAGGCAGGCCGGGCCGGCGACATTGTGTGGCAGCTTCAGCGCCTTGGCGGCGAGATAGGCGATGAGGAAAATACCGTAGGTCTGCACCATCAGCGGCACCGCGATCATGGCGATCACCAGTGGCTTGTCGACGATGGTGTTGGCCTGAAAGCCGAACAACAGCACCACCGTGGCGATGAGGCCGACGACGGACCAGGGCTTGAGCCGGCCGACGAAGTCCGCCACCGCATGCGTCGAGCGCCGCTCGAGCGCATGCCGCGTCGCCATGCCGGCCACCAGCGGCAGCACCACGTAGAGCACGGTCGACAGCACCAGCGTCTCCCACGGCACGGTGATGTCGGTGACGCCGAGCAGAAAGGCGGCGATCGGCGCGAAGGCGAAGATCATGATGATGTCGTTCACCGACACCTGCACCAGGGTGTAGTTGGCGTCGCCCTTCACGAGCTGGCTCCAGACGAACACCATCGCGGTGCACGGCGCCACGCCGAGCAGGATCATGCCGGCGATGTATTCGCTGGCCGACTGCGGGTCGACCCAGGGCGCAAAGATGTAATGGAAGAACAGCACGCCCAGCGCCGCCATCGTGAACGGCTTGATCAGCCAGTTCACCACCAGGGTCAGGATCAGCCCGCGTGGTTTGCGGCCGACGTCCTTCACCGCATGCCAGTCGATCTGGATCATCATCGGGTAGATCATCACCCAGATGAACACGGCCACCACCAGGTTCACATGCGCAAACTCGATCGCGGCGATGCCCTGGAAAACCCCCGGCATGACCAGCCCGAGCCCGACCCCGGCGAGAATGCCCAGGCCGACCCAGACGGTCAGATAGCGCTCGAACAGCCCCATGTCAGCCCTCCGCGTCCACCGGCACCTGGCCGAGGCGGTCGATCTCGCGCTTGATGGCCAGGCGGTCGAGCTTGGCCAGCGGCAGGCTCAGGAACAAGCGCAGTCGGTTCACGATCTGGTTCTGCACCTGGCTGAAGGCGGCGAGGCGGCGCTGCTCGCTGCCTTCAGCCTTCACCGGGTCGGCAAAACCCCAATGCGCGGTGAGCGGCTGGCCGGGCCACACCGGGCAGGCCTCGCCCGCGAGCAGGTCGCACACGGTGAACACGAAATCCATCTGCGGCGCGTCTGCACTGGCGAACTCTTCCCAACTCTTGCTGCGCAAGGTGCTGGTGTCGTAGCCCTGCGCCTGCAGCACCTGCAGCGTCATCGGGTGCACCGCGCCACTGGGCTGGCTGCCCGCGCTGAAGGCCTTGAAGCGCCCCTTGCCGAGTTCATTGAGCACGACCTCGGCGATGATGCTGCGCGCGGAGTTGCCCGAGCACAGGAAGAGCACGTTGTAGATCTTGTCGGACATTGGAGACTCCGCTTGTCGTGTTGCGCCCCCGCGGGGCAGGTTTGAATCGATGTTGCAGCCAGGCCCGTCGCCACGAACCGTCTCGACGCAGAGCTCCGGCATGCCGTCGCAGCATTCGGCGGTGAGGTAGGCGATCAGGGCGCGCATCTGCGGCAGGCTCGCCCGATAGCGCTGGAACCGCCCCTCCTGCTCCACCGACACCAGGCCGGCATGGCTGAGCGTCTTGAGGTGAAAGGAGGTGTTGGTGGGCGGCAGATCGAGCGCGGCAGATATCTCGCCTGCCACCAGGCCTTCGCGCCCCGTGCGCACCAGCAGCCGATAGACGTCGAGCCGGATACCCGAGGACAGCGCCTCGAAGACGGCGAGTGCAGCGGCTTTTTCCATCATGTTTCGTGTGCTCCATCTCGGGGGCGGAGAGCGGGGTCCAGTGCCTGCCGCATCGGCAGCGCCAGCGTGGCCGCCCAGCACAGCCCCAGCATCAGCGCCGATCCGATCAGCGCATACAGCAAGCCACCCCACTGATACAGCAGCCCCGACAGCAGCGTGCCGATGAAGCGCCCGAGCGCGTTGGCGGCGTAGTAAAAACCGACATCCTCGGCGGCTTTCTCCGAGCCGGCATAGGCGAGCACCAGGTAGGAATGCACCGAGGAATTGACCGCGAACGCAAAGCCGAACACGCCCAAGCCGGCGACCACCACCCACTCCAGCGCCGGCACTTGCATCGCCACCGCCACCGCGAGCAGCACCGGCACCACCGCCAGCAGCGCCGACCACAGACGCGCCGCCGGCACCTCGCGGCTCAGCCCGTCGGCGCTGCGGCGCACGATGTGCGGCGCCAGCGCCTGCACCAGGCCGTAGCCGATGGTCCACACGGCGAGGAAGGTGCCCACCATGGTGAAGGTCCACCCCGCCGAATACAGAAACACCGGCACGCCGACCACGAACCACACGTCGCGCGCGCCGAACAGCACCACGCGCGCGGCGGCCAGTGCGTTGATGCCGGGGTTCTTGGCAAACAGCTCGCGCACCGACTTCGAGGCCTTTTTCTTGCCCATCATCGGCGGCAGCGAGGCGACCACGCCTACCAGCACCAGCGCCAGCAAGCCCGCCATCGCCCACAGCGCGCCGCGAAAGCCGAGCGTCTCCAGCAGCACGCCGCCGAGGAAGAAGCCGATGCCCTTCATCGCGTTCTTGCTGCCGGTGAACCAGGCCACCCACTTGAAGAGCTGGCCCGCCCCCTCCTCTTTCGCCTCGGCTTGGGTGATCTTGATCGCCGACTTGCTCGCGGTCTTGGTCAGGTCCTTGGCCACGCCGCAGATGCCCTGCGCCACCACCACCCAGGCCACCGCCATCGCCGCCGTCCAGCCTGGGTCGAGCAGCGACAGCAGCACGAAGCCCGTGATCTGCGTCACCAGCCCCACGGTGAGCATGCGCGCGATGCCGTAATGCGTCGCCAGCCAGCCACCGACCAGGTTCGCCAGCACGCCCGCCGCCTCGTAGAGCAGGAACAGGAAGGCGAGCGTGAACGGCGAGTAGCCCAGCCGATAGAAGTGCAGCAGCACCAGCATGCGCAGCGCGCCGTCGGTGAGCGTGAAGCCCCAGTAGGCGGCGGTGACGATGGCGTAGTTGCGCGCGGCGTGGCGCGCGCCACCGCCGGCTGGTGCCGAGGGTGACGCGGGCGGCGTCGGGGCAGAGCGTGGCGACTCCTTCATCTTCAGATGCCGACGCTTTCCATGTGGCAGGCCAGGTCGACCATGCGGCAGGCGTAGCCCATCTCGTTGTCGTACCAGGCATAAACCTTGAGCAGCGTGCCGTCGGTGACCATGGTCGACAGCGCATCGATGATCGAACTGCGCGTGTCGCGGGCGTAATCGACGCTGACCAGCGGGCGCTCCTCGTAGCCGAGGATGCCGGCGAGCTCGCCCTCGGAAGCGGCCTTGAACAGCGCGTTGACCTCTTCCGCCGTGGTCGCGCGCTGCAGCTCGAACACGCAGTCGGTGAGCGAGGCATTGAGTACCGGCGCGCGCACCGCGTGGCCGTTGAGCTTGCCCTTGAGTTCGGGGTAGATCAGCGCAATCGCGGTGGCGCTGCCGGTAGTGGTCGGCGCCAGGCTCATCAGCGAGCTGCGCGCCCGGCGCAGGTCCTTGTGCGGGGCGTCGACCACCAGGTTGGTGTTGGTAGGGTCGTGGATGGTGGTGATCTGGCCGTGGCGAATGCCGAGGTTCTCGTGCACCACCTTGACCACCGGCGCCAGGCAGTTCGTGGTGCACGATGCCGCGGTGACGATGTGGTCGCGCGCCGGGTCGTAGGCCGCGTGGTTGATGCCGACCACCATGTTGAGCACGCCGCCGGTCTTCACCGGCGCGGCAACGATCACGCGTTTGGCGCCGCGATCGAGGTGGCCCTGCAGGGTCTCGGGGGTGATGAACTTGCCGGTGCATTCGAGCACCACATCCACGCCCAGCTCGCCCCAGGGGATCTCGGCCGCGGTGGCGTGCGACGAGAACGACAGCTTGCGGTCGTCGATGCGGATCGTCTCCTCGCCCTCGGCGCGGATGTCGGCGCGCCACTTGCCCTGCACGCTGTCGAAGGCGAGCAGATGCGCGGTGGCCGCGGCACCGCCCTTCAGTTCGTTGAGGTGCACCACCTCCAGGCGGTTGCCCGCGCGCGGATCGTCCGCTTGCCGCTCAGCCGCTCCCATCGCGGCGCGCAGCGCCAGGCGGCCGACGCGGCCCATGCCGTTGATGCCAACTCTCATGACTCGCACCTCAATAAAGCAATAGTTTTAGCAAGCTTGAAACATTACCGAGGATACGTGACACTGGTGTGACGACTCAAGCTGGCTGCACACTGCAGACTCATCGCTCGACGACAGATGCGCCCGGCAGCCTTGCCCCGCGCGCTCCGCCTTCCGCCGACGACCGACACTCGAGAGACCATGAGCACGAATGCAGACCCGGGCGACTACACCTTCACCCGCTTGACGGGCGCAGCCGAGGTGGCGCAAGCGCTCAACCGAGCCTGCGACTGTCGCAGCCTCGACCCCGAGCGGCGGGTGCGCGTGGCCGACACCGGCAACGACCTCAAGCTCGACATCCGTGCCTATGCCTCTGCGGGCGAGATTCAACTGGTCGCAGCCCGCCTCTACATGGGCCAGACGACGAATTTCCGCACGCCGGGCGGCGGCTTTGCACCCGTCTTTCTCACCTGCGCAGCAGAGCGCGCCGACGCCTGGCCCCGGCCGCAGCCGGACGGGCGGCAGTGCTGAGCACAGCGCCGACTGCATCCTTTTGCCCGATACTGCGTCTTCAGGCGTGAGAGACGGCCGCCAGGTCGGCTACAGTTCCAACATGACCCTGTGAGGAGAAACACCATGAAAGACATCAAGATTCTGGGCACCGGCTGCGCCAACTGCAAGAACACCGTGAAGCTCGTGGAAGAAGTCGCCGCGGCCAAGGGCGAGCAGATCGCGCTCGAGAAGGTCGAGGACCTCCAGAAGATCATGAGCTACGGCGTGATGTCGACGCCCGCCGTCGTCATCGACGGCACCGTGGTCCATGCCGGCGGCGTGCCCGCACGCAGCAAGGTCGAAGGCTGGTTCTGAGCATGGCCAAGCTCGAGTTCAAGGTCAGCTCGCGCCGCATCGACGCGCATCGCAGCGAAGCGCGCTGCAAGGCGCCGCCTCGCGCTGCTGCACGACAACGTGCGCAAGTTCGGCACGGTGTTCAACACGGTCGCGCCGGGGACCACGCTCACGGGAAGCCTGCGGCGTGCGGAACATGCGCCGGCGTGAGCATCTGATCGCGGACGCCTCGGCGCCCGCAGGCTTCGCCAGGCAATGAAGGGCAAGGCCAGACCGACGCTGCCAGGCAGGCACTGGCACGCCATCGAAGCGGCTGACGCCACCCAGCACCTGCAGGTGGATCCGGCTCACGGCCTGGACGCCGCCGAGGTGAGCAAGCGCCAGGTGCACTACGGCCCCAACACCCCGTCGCAGCGGCAGGGCCGCGGGTGGCTGCTGCGCCTGCTGTTGCAGTTCGTCCAGCCTCTGGTGCTCGTGCTGGTGGTGGCCGGCGCCGTCACCGCTGCGCTCGGGGAGTGGATCGATTCGAGCGTGATCTTTGCCGTCGTGCTCATCAACGCCGTGGTCGGCTTCATCCAGGAGGGCAAGGCCGAGGCGGCGCTGGCCGCGCTCGCGCGCGTGATCGCCACCGAGGCCAGCGTCACGCGCGATGCGCGCCGGGGGCGCATCGACGCCGCACAACTGGTGCCCGGCGACGTCGTTCATCTTGCCGCCGGCGACAAGGTGCCGGCCGATCTGCGCCTGCTGCACAGCCGCGAGCTGCGCACCGCCGAGGCCGCGCTCACCGGCGAATCCACCCCGATCGACAAGGACCACGCAGCACTGCCCGAAGGCACCGCCCTCGCCGACCGCCGCAACATGGCCTACACCGGCACCCTGGTGGTGGCCGGCCGCGCGACGGGCGTGGTGGTGGCCACCGGTGACGACACCGAGACCGGCCGCATCGCCCGTCTGATCGGCGCCGCGCCCGACCTGGCCACACCGCTCACGCGCAAGATGGGCGTGTTCGCGCAACGCCTGCTCGTCGCCATCCTGCTGCTCGCGGCGCTGACCTTTGCGGTCGGCGTGTGGCGCGGGCAGCCGCTGTTCGACATGTTCATCGCCGCCGTGGCGCTGGCGGTGGGCGCGATTCCCGAGGGCCTGCCGGCGGCGATGACGATCACGCTCGCGATCGGCGTCGCGCGCATGGCCAAGCGCCGTGCCATCATCCGCAAGCTGCCGGCGGTGGAGACGCTCGGCAGCACCACCGTGATCTGCTCGGACAAGACCGGCACGCTGACCCAGAACGAGATGGTGGTGCGCGAAGCCTGGGCGGGCGGCGAGGCCTATACCTTCACCGGCAACAGCTACGCTCCGGAAGGCCGCATCGAGCACGCCGGCCTGCCGATCGCGCCCCGCGGCGCCCTGCGCGCCGCGCTGGTGGCCGCCGCGCTGTGTAACGACGCCCGCCTGCGCCGCGACAACAACCAGTGGGTGATCGACGGCGACCCGACCGAGGGCGCGCTCATCACCGCCGCACGCAAGGCCGACCTCGACGAGGACACGCTCAACGCGGTCTTCCCGCGCCGTGACGAACTGAGCTTCGACGCCGCGCGTCAGTTCATGGCCACGCTGCACGAGATCGACGGTCAGCACATCGTCTATGCCAAGGGCGCGATCGAGAAGCTGTTGCCCGCCTGCACCACCATGCTCGATGACGACGACGGCCTGGTCGAGGTCGATGTCGCCACCATCAACAAGGTCGCCGTGCGGATGGCCGAAGAAGGCCTGCGCGTGCTGGCGCTGGCGCGCTCCGAGCTGTCGCCCGGCCATGTGCTCACGCACGAGCACCTGCGCGAGGGGCTGGTCTTCCTCGGGCTCGTCGGCATGATCGACCCACCGCGTCCGCGCGCGATCACGTCGGTGCGCACCTGCCACACCGCGGGCATCCGCGTGAAGATGATCACCGGCGACCATCCCGGCACGGCGATGGCGGTCGCGCGCCAGCTCGGCATCGTGCGCGACGGTGAAGCGGCACTCACTGGCCGTGAGCTGGCCGGAATGGGCGACGACGCCTTGCGCTCGGCGGCCGCGCGCGTCGATGTCTTCGCCCGCGTCGAGCCGGAGCAGAAGCTACGCCTCGTGCAAGCCCTGCAGGCCAAGGGCGAGGTGGTGGCGATGACCGGCGACGGCGTCAACGACGCCCCTGCGCTGCGCCAGGCCGACATCGGCGTGGCGATGGGACTGGCCGGCACCGAGGTCGCCAAGGAAGCCGCCGAGATGGTGCTCACCGACGACAACTTCGCCACCATCGAGGCCGCGGTGGAAGAAGGCCGCGGCATCTTCGACAACCTGGTCAAGTTCATCACCTGGACCATCCCCACCAACGCCGGCGAGGGGCTCGTGATCCTGGTCGCGGTCTTCGCCGGCACCGCACTGCCGATCACGCCGCTGCAGATCCTGTGGATCAACATGAGCACCGCCATCCTGCTCGGCATGACGCTGGCCTTCGAGCCCGCCGAGCCCGGCATCATGCGTCGCCTGCCGCGTCCGCCCGCCGCGCCGATCCTGGACCGCAGCCTGCTGTGGCGCATCCTGCTCGTGAGCCTGCTGATGCTGGGCGGGGCGTTCGGGCTCTTCGCGTGGGCCGTGCTCGATGGTCGCCCACTGGACGAGGCGCGCACGCTGGCGACCAACGTCTTCGTCGCCATCGAGACCGCCTACCTGTTCAACTGCCGCTCGCTCGATCGCAGCCTGTGGTCGATGAGCTGGCGCTCGAACCCCTGGCTATGGGCCGGTAGCATCACGATGATCGCGCTGCAGCTTGGCCTGACCTATCACCCGTGGGCGAACAAGGTGTTCCAGACCGCACCCATCACGGCGCAGGACTGGGGGCTGATCCTTGCCGCCGCCCTCGTCAGCCTTGCGGCCGTCGAGGCGGACAAACGCAGGAGCAAGGCGGCGAGGACGTGATCACGGCCGCCGCCGCTCGCCCGCCGCGGGCGGCGCGAAGCGCTTCGCGCCCCTTCGCTTCAAGACTCAGCCGGGCGACGCCTCGACCCACATGCCGTAAAGCAGCCCGCTGATGGTCGCCATCACCACCACCAGGGCCACGAAAGTCAGCGTCTTCTTCGTGCCCAGCACGCTGCGGATGACCAGCATGTTCGGCAGCGACAAGGCCGGCCCGGCCAGCAGCAGCGCCAGCGCAGGCCCCTCGCCCATGCCGTTGCCGATCAGGCCCTGCACGATCGGCACTTCGGTGAGCGTGGCGAAGTACATGAAGGCACCGGCAAAGGCCGCGAAGAAATTCGCCGCCAGCGAGTTCCCGCCCACCGCCCACGCCACCCACTCGGAGGGGATGAGCCCTTCCTGGCCGGGGCGACCGAGCAGCGCGCCTGCGATCAGCACGCCGATGAGCAGCAGCGGCAGGATCTTCTTGGCGTAGTCCCAGGACGAGGCGAACCAGGTGGCGCCCTCGCCCTTGTCGGTGCTGGTGATCCACGACAGCCCGACGACGAGCAGGGCGAAGGGCACGAGCGGCTGCTCGCCGAACAGCACCGCCGCCGCCACGCCCGCCGCCGCAACCAGCAGCACGCGGGTGCGCGACATCTTCATCCAGCCGATCAGGATGGCCGCCAGCGCGAGACCGAAGAAGCCGGTGATCCACCATTTGGCGAGGTAGATCGCATGCCAGGTCCCCTCTTCCGTGGCCGACCGCGCCCAGTTGGCAAAGACCAGGATCGCGACCAGCACGCCGAAGAACACCGCGTTCTGCCACAGCGGCCGACTCGGTCCGTCGTCGGGCATGACGATCTTGTTGTTGAGCTTTTCGAGCTCTTCCTTGCGGTAGAGGAAGGCCATCATCAGGCCGATCACCACGCTGAACACCACCGCACCGATGCCGCGCGCGATGCCGAGTTCCGGCCCCAGGATGCGCGCGGTGAGGATGATCGCCAGCACGTTGATCGCCGGCCCGGAATACAGGAACGCGATCGCCGGCCCCAGCCCCGCGCCCATGCGGTAGATGCCCGCGAACAAGGGCAGCACCGTGCACGAACACACGGCCAGGATCGTCCCCGAGACCGAGGCCACACCATAGGCCATGCCTTTGGGGGCGGCCGGGCCAAGGTACTTCATCACCGCGGCCTGGCTAACGAAGACCGCGATCGCGCCGGCGATGAAGAACGCCGGGACGAGGCACAGCAACACATGCTCTTCCGCATACCAGCGCACCAGGTAAAGCGCTTCCCAGAAGGCGTCGTGCAGCCGGTCCCAGCCTTGCAGGGCCTCCACCGGCAGGTAAAAGCAGGCGATGAACACGCCCACGATCAGCGTCAGCGATTTCCACTCGTCGCGCCAGAAGTTGTTGCCGTCCATGGGGCACCTCTCGGGTCGTTCGCACAATGATGCATTTTGCTCTTTCGCGAGAGAAGACGCGCGTGGGGCGAAAAGGATGCACCTGCCCGCTGGCGAGCAGGCTTGCACGGTGCGAGTTACGAAGTGCGTCTGGCGGCCACGGTACGGCAGCCACAAAAGCAAAACGCCCAAGTGACTGAATCACTTGGGCGTTTTGCTTGAATGACTGGTCGGGGAAAGAGGATTCGAACCTCCGGCCCCTGCGTCCCGAACGCAGTGCTCTACCAGGCTGAGCTATTCCCCGACACTTTTTACTGCAGCACCTGCTGTGCAGCGAAGCCCGAAACTATATCAGTGTTTTCGCCGAACTGCAAAGTCCGATAATTGTAGCAGCGCATCCTTGAAATTGGAAGGGGGAAGCTCCGAAATCGCGTCGATCGCAAGCTTCGCTTCGGCCTCTGCGTAACGGCGCGTCTCATCCAGCGCTCCGCTGTCCTGGATGGCGGCGAGCACGGCGGCGAAATCGTCGCGACCGCCGTGTTCGATGGCCCGCCGCACCAGCGCCGACTGCTCGGCGGCGCCGTGCTGCATGACGTGGATCAGCGGCAGCGTGGGCTTGCCCTCGGCGAGGTCGTCGCCCAGGTGCTTGCCGGTGTCGGCCTCGTCGGCGGAGTAATCGAGCACGTCGTCGATGAGCTGGAAGGCGGTGCCCAGGTGCATGCCGTAGGCGGCAAGGCGGTCTTCGAGCGCCTGGTCGGCGCCGCCCACGATGCCGCCCAGGCGCGCCGCCGCCTCGAACAGCTTGGCCGTCTTGTAGCGAATGACGCGCAGATAGTCGTCGATGCTCACGTCGGCGTTGTGGCAGTTGAGCATCTGCAGCACTTCACCCTCGGCGATGACGTTGGTGGCCTCGGCGAGCACGCGCATCACGCGCATGCTGTCGACGCTGACCATCATCTGGAAAGCACGCGAGTAGAGGAAATCGCCGACGAAGACCGCCGAGGCGTTGCCGAAGCGCGCGTTCGCCGTGGGATTGCCGCGCCGCAGGTCGGACTCGTCGACCACGTCGTCGTGCAGCAAGGTGGCGGTGTGGATGAACTCCACGACCGCGGCGAGCTCGTGATGATGGGTGCCGGTGTAGCCGAGTGCCCCCGCGGTGTAGAGCACGAGCGCGGGGCGCAGGCGCTTGCCACCGCTTTGCACGATGTAGCCGGCGACCTCGCGGATCAGTGCCACGTCCGAATGCAGCCGGCTACGGATGACCGCGTCCACCGCCTGCATGTCGGCGGCGATCGGCTCGAAAAGCTGCTTGACTGACAAGGCGGTGATGCTCGCTGGAAAAGCGGCGATGTTAGGGGCCGGCCGCGCCCGGCGTCAAGCCGGCGCTCGGGCGTGCCAGGTGGCGACCCCGCCCGGCGCAGGATCGGCGCGCCGGCCTCACTCCTTGAGCGCGCGCGTGACGGCGTTGTCGAGCGCCTCCTTGGCGGCTTTTTCGTCGGCCCACACGCCGGAGAGCTCCTCGTCGAGGATGCGGCGCACCTTCTGGCGCTCGACGACAGGCTGGGCAGAGGACTGCGACGTAGCGGGCTTGTTGCCGAGCTGATCGACCGCCACCTGCACGTTCTCGAGGTCGTCACCGAGCAGCTCGCTGCGCGAGGCCAGCAGGCCCGCGCGGTTGAGCGGCAGATAACCCGTTCCGCGCTGCCAGGCCACCTGGTTCGCCGGCTCGAGCCAGAAGCTCACGAAGCGCGCCACGCCCCGGTATGCCGGCGCCGGCCGCCCGGCGGCCACCCACAAGGCCGGGCCATCGGCCACGGTGTTCTGCGGCGCACCCGGAAAGTCGTCGTAGTAAGGCAGGCGCACGACCCCGACATCGACCTTGCCCGCACGACGAAAATCGACCCAGCTCGCCGACGGCGCGGCGATCACCGCACACTCGCCCTCGGCAAACCGCCGCTCGGCCTCGGTCTCGCGGTCGAACACGTGCAGGTAGCGTGCGCGCGTCCAGCTCGCCATCAAGGCGACGTGCTTGACCTGGAACATGCCGTTGAAGCGCGGAACGGTGCGCTTGCCCTGCTGCACCGTCACCGGCTCGTTGTGCCAGGCGCTCAGGTTCTCCACCATCACCCGGCCCGGCTCGGCCACCGTGTAGGGGCAGGCGTGGCCGGTGTCGGCCAGGCGACCCAGGGTGTCCTGCAGCGCGCTCCAGGTATCGATACGCGTGGTCTCGGGGTTCATGCCCGCGCGGCGCAGCGCGTCGCGGTTGAGGTACAGCACCGGCGTGGACAGGCCGATCGGCAGCGCCAGCAGGCGTCCCTTCGCGTCGACCGGCGTGCGCGTCATCATCGCCGGCGGGCGCAAGGTCTGCAGCGCCTTGCCGTGCTCCTTCATCAGCGCGTACAACGGCTTGAAGCGCGGCTTGCCCGACACGAAGGACTCTTCGTCGTCGCCCTCGAGGATCAGCATGTCGGCCGCGCTCGTGCGCCAGTCGCCGGTCGACAGCACGACGCGATAGTCCTTGGCCTGGGCGTTGAACTGCTCGACCAGCTCGCTCAGCGCCGCAACCTTGGCCTCCGGCAGCCGATGAAATATCTCGATTTGCCTGGGCGCGGCGCCGGCCGACGACGACATCATCGCGAGGCATGCCGCGAGGCCTGCCAGCACGGCCTTGAAACGTTTTTCGATCATGAACTCGACAGACCCACCAAAAAACCGGACCGACGGCCCGGAAACGCGGCGGATTATAGTTCGGCGGCGCGCCACGAAATGTAAAACTCCTTCAGAATCCCGCCCCACGAGACGATAAGCCCTGCAAGCCCGAAGCCAGCCGCCAGCCCGACCACAATGCACCCCGACACGCCCGCCTCGCCTGCCATGCGCCCCTCTTTGCGCCCCTCGCCGCTCGCCTCGCTGCGCAGCTTCCTCGCCGCGCACGCTCGCATGCGTCCGGCCCGCGTCGCCCTCATCGCGCTGTTCCCGCTCGTGACCGGCTGCGAGCAGGTCGCCGACCTGCTCGAGCTACCCAATCCTGCGCGCGACGCCGCGCGCGTCGAGGCCGAGGGGCGCGCCATCGGCAGCGCCTGCCGGCACGCGGGGCGCTCGCTCGAAGACTGCTACGCGATCAACACCGGCGCCGACAAGGCCGCAATCTTTGCCGGCTGGCGCGACATGAACGACTACATGATGGAGCACAAGCTCGAGGTCGTGCCCTCGCGCCTGCTGCCCGACGGGACGCCCGCCACCTCCACCCCCGTCTCGCCCGCCTCGCCCACCTCGCAGGCCAAAGCCCCCGCCACCGAAGCGCACTGAGACAAACCCGGCCTCGCCTTCGCGTCCGCGCCGCCTTATCATCCACGCCATCGCGCCCGCCAGCCTGCGCTCGCACACGGCGAACCCCTCAAATACGTTCGCGCCCCGGCGCGCCCCCATACATGAATCAGCACACTCCCGCCGCCGGCCTCGAATGCGCCGGCCTCATCGGCTATTGCCGCGCCGGCTTCGAGAAGGAGCTCGCCGCCGAGATCGACGATCTCGCTGCCGATGCCGGCCTGCTCGGCTACGTCCGCGCCGAGCCCGACACCGCCTACGTCGTCTTCGAGACCTTCGAGCCCACCGCGCTGGGCAGCTTCGGCGAGGCCACCGACTGGCGCCGCCCGGTCTTCGCCCGTCAGCTCCTGCCCTGGTTCGCGCGCGTCGAGAACCTCCCCGAGCGCGACCGCGCCACACCCATCGTCGATGCCGTCAAGGCGAGCGGCCAGCGCTTCTCCGGCGTCGTGCTCGAGACCCCCGACACCGACGACGCCAAGCAGCGCTCGGGCTTTTGCAAGCGCTTCACCGAGCCGCTCTCCAAGGCCCTCGAAAAAGCCGGCTGCCTGCGCACCAGCCGCGCCGGTCTGCCGGTGCTGCACGTGCTGTTCACCGACGCCACCACCGCCTGGCTCGCCGCCGGCCAGCCTGGCCAGTGCTCCACCTGGCCGATGGGCATCCCGCGTCTGCGCATGCCCTCGAACGCACCCAGCCGCTCCACCGCCAAGCTCGCCGAAGCCTTCATGACCCTGCTTGAGGACGGCGAGCGCGACAGCATCCTGCGCGCCGGCCAGCGCGCGGTGGACCTCGGCGCCGCCCCGGGCGGGTGGACCTGGCAGCTCGTGCACCGCGGCCTGCGCGTCACCGCGATCGACAACGGCCCGCTGCGCGACACCGTGATGGCGACCGAGATGGTCGAGCACCTCAAGGCCGACGGCTTCACCTGGCGCCCGCACCGGCCGGTGGACTGGATGGTGTGCGACATGGTCGAGCAGCCCTCGCGCATCGCCTCGCTGATGGCCGAATGGGTCGCCACCGGGCGCTGCCGCTACACCATCTTCAACCTCAAGCTGCCGATGAAGCGCCGCGTCGACGCCGTCGAGCAGTGCCGCGAGCTCATCCGCAAGCGGCTCAACAGCATCGGCCCCTTCGATCTGCGCATCAAGCACCTCTACCACGACCGCGAAGAAGTCACCGCCTTCCTCACCCTCAAGCGCTGACGCGCCGCATCGTGGACGGGGCGCGAAGCCCCTGTCCGGTAAAGGCTTTTTGTGCAGTGTATAATCCCGGCTTTCCGTAATCCGGGGGTCGGTTGTCGACCCCCTCCAACCCGAAGGCACCCATGAGTTTTGCCGACCTCGGCCTCATTCCCGAACTGCTGCAAGCCGTCACCGACGCCGGCTACACCGAGCCCACGCCGATCCAGCGCCAGGCCATCCCGACCGTCATCGCCGGCCTCGACGTGCTCGGCGGCGCCCAGACGGGCACCGGCAAGACCGCCGGCTTCACGCTGCCGCTGCTGCAACGCATCGCCCGCCACGCCAACACCAGCACCTCGCCGGCGCGCCATCAGACGCGCGCGCTGATCCTCGCGCCCACGCGCGAGCTCGCGATGCAGGTGTTCGAGTCGGTCAAGACCTACAGCAAGCACCTGCCGCTGCGCTCGGTGTGCGTGTATGGCGGCGTCGACATCCGCCCGCAGCAAGCCGAACTGCGCCGTGGCATCGAAGTCGTCATTGCCACGCCCGGCCGTCTGCTCGACCACATCGAGCAAAAGTCGATCAACCTGTCGCAGGTCGAAGTGCTGGTACTGGACGAAGCCGACCGCATGCTCGACATGGGCTTCATCCCCGACATCAAGCGCATCCTCGCCCTGCTGCCCGCGCAGCGCCAGAGCCTGCTGTTCTCGGCCACCTTCTCGGAAGAGATCAAGCGCCTCGCCGACCAGATGCTGAAGAACCCGCAGCTGATCGAGGTCGCGCGCCGCAACATGGTCTCCGAGACCATCACGCACGTGGTGCACCCGGTGTCCTCGGGCATGAAGCGCAACCTGCTCGCGCACCTGCTGCGCCACAAGCCCGACACCCAGGCCCTGGTCTTCGTCGACACCAAACTGGTGTGCAGCCGGCTCGCCCACTTCCTCGAGCGCAGCGGCATCTCGGCCGACGCCATCCACGGCGACAAGGGCCAGCAGCAGCGCACCGAAACCCTCGAGGCCTTCAAGTCCGGCAAGCTGCGCGTGCTCGTCGCCACCGACGTCGCCGCGCGGGGTCTCGACATCGACGAACTGCCCTTCGTGATCAACTTCGAGCTGCCGCACACCGCCGAAGACTACGTGCACCGCATCGGCCGCACCGGCCGCGCCGGCCACCACGGCAACGCGATCTCGCTGGTCAGCGCCGAAGAAAAGCACTGGCTGGCCGAAATCCAGAAGCTGATCAAGTTCGAGATCCCGCAGGAGCAGGTGCCCGGCTTCGACCCCGAGCCCGAGTTCTTCGAAGCCGGCTCGCGCGCCACGCGCGGCCGCCGCTCGAGCGCCGAGACCCCGCGGAGCAGCGACAGCCCCGCACGCGCACCGGGCCGCAGCCAGGGGGCCGAGCGCACGCGCGGCGAAGCGCGCCCCGATTCGCGCAACGACGCCCGCGCCGAAGCGCGCAGCGGCGCCCGCAGCGGCGCTCGCGGTGCCGCGCGCGGCAACCGCGGCAGCGTGGCCGCGGACGGCTTCGACTTCAGCAAGCCCTACGAGCCCAAAGCCGCCCTGCCCGCGGGCGAAACCGGCGCAAGCCCGGCCGCCCCCGAAGGCCTGCGTCGCCCGCAGCGCCCGATCGCCGTGCTGCTCGGCGGACTGGGACGGAAATAGCCCCCGACACGGCGTCTATTCCGCGCTCGGGCCGGCGCGGTCGGCGATTAAGCTTCGGGGCATGACATGGGCGCCGGGCCTGAACCCCCGGCCGCGCCTCATCGTGCCGCAGCTTCGCGCAGCGGCCGCCCTGCGGCGGCCCCTGCCCCTCCTCCCGACCGCTTCGGCCACAGGCCGAAAGACCCTGCCGTGAACCCACCCGGACGCCGCCCCCCTCCCCAAGGCCCCCTCGGCCCTTTAGGTCCTCTCGGCCCTCTCATGCCCTCGCATCAGCCCGCGGCCACAGCGTTCGTGCCCGACCTGTCCGAGGGCGCCGAAACCGGCGTCTACCTTGCGCTCCTCGAGCTCATCGACGAAGGCCTGATCATCACCAGCGACGAGCTCGTGATCGACGCCAACAGCGCCGCCTGCCGTCTGCTCGGGCGCGACTACCGCGACATCGTGGCGCGTCCGCTCGCCGCCCTCTTCCCCACCGAGGCCGACTTTCTCGACGCCCGGCGCCGCCTGTTCATCGACGGCGAGCACCGCGGCACGCTGGATTTCGCACTGCCCGACCACGCCCGGCGCACGCTCGACTTCATCGCCGCACCCAGGCTGCGGCCGGGCCTGCATGCGATCGTGCTCGCCGCGCACACCGACGCCGCCGCGCGCGCGCCAGCCGCGCACAGCGCGCACGAGCTCGACCAGCGCATGCGCCAGGCGCGCAGCACCCTGGTCAATGCGCGCCGCGTCGGAGGCGCACGCAGCGGCACCTACCTGAGCCCCTTCGACAGCGAGGACGGCTTCGACATCGAGTCGCTCGAATCCGGGCTCGCCCGCGCGCTCGCCGGCGACGAGCTCAAACTGCAGTTCCAGCCCCTGGTCGACGCCCGCGCGCACAGCCTGTTCGGGGGCGAAGCCCTGCTGCGCTGGCAGCACCCCGAGCGCGGCCTGCTGCCCTTCCAGCGCTTCAGCCACGCCATCGGCAACCCCGAGCTGCGCGTCGCGCTCGACAGCTGGGCGCTCACCCACGCATGCCGCAGCGCCTCGCGCTGGCCGACGCCGGCGGCCGGACAGGGCGTCCGCGTCACGGTCAATCTGTCCATCGAACGCTTGCTCGCCCCCGGCCTGGCCGACACCGTGCGCCGCGCGCTGCGCGACAGCGGCCTGCCTGCGCGGCTGCTCGAGCTCGACCTGCCCGAGCAGACGCTCGAGCTCGACAACGCGCGCAGCCTCGAGACCCTGCGTGAGCTGCGCTCGAGCGGCGTGCGTCTGGCCATCGACGGCTTTGGCGCCGGGCTCTCGTCGATTGCGCGCCTGCGCCGCGCGGCCGTGCATGCGGTCAAGCTCGACCCCGAGATCGTGCGCGGCGTCGGCAAGGACGAGGACAGCGAGGCCATCGTCGAGGCGATCGGCGCCATGGCCGGCGCGCTCGGCCTCGAGGTGCATGCGCGCGGCGTCGAAGACCGCGGCCAGCAGGCCTTTCTGGTCGCGCTCGGCTGTCACCTGCAGCAAGGCACCCTGTTCGGCCCCCCGGTGGATGCGCAGCAGTTCGCGCGCGGGCTGGACGCGCGCCCGGGCTGAGCGCACGCCCTCAGTACTCGAGCAGGCTCGCGCAGCTCTCCTCACGCCCGGTCATGCGCCCAAAGCGCGCCAGCTGCGCACGCACGAAGTCATCGCTCACGCGCGCATCGGCACAGTATTCGCGCAGCTGCATGGCCTGCGCCACGAACTGAAGGCGCCGCACCGTGTCGGCGCGGGCCGCAAACGGATAGGCCTCGGTCCGCCGCCACTCGGGCACCGCCCCATCCCCTGCCTGCGTGCCCGCCCCTGCGGCTGCGGACGCGCGCGCCGGCTCGGCCGTCGGCGCGGGCGCCTGTGCCCGCACCGACGGCAACACCGCCACGAGCAAAATCGCCACCAGCGCGATGCGTGCGAAAACCATTGAATCGCCCCCACGAACACGACCTTCCCGTTCACGGCGCCGAGCGCCACCGACTTGAATCGTGTTGCTCCGGCGCGCGCGACCCCCACATGCCCCAGCGCGCAGCGTGCACGTCCGCGGCCGGCCCGGCAAGCTCAGGCCGCAGGCACGAGCTTGATGATCGCCAGCGAGATGTTGTCACCCAGGCCCGCGGCGCGCTCGCGTGCGAGCGCGATCAAGCGCTCGGCGGCCGCGCGCGGCGGCAGCTCCTGCAGCGTGCTGGCGAGCTCGGAGTCGGAGAAATGCCCCCACAGCCCGTCCGAACACAGCACGAAGCAGTCGCCCGCCATCGGCGCCGTCTCGCAGCCGTATTCGATGCGCGGCGCGCGGTCGCTGCCCAGGCAAGATAGCAGCACGTTGCGCTGCGGGTGATGCTGGGCAATGCCGTCGTCGATCCGCCCCTTGCGCAGCAGCTCGCCGACGAGCGAATGATCGGCCGTGCGCGCCACCGTGCGCATGCCGCGAAAGTGGTACATGCGCGAATCGCCGCAGTGCGCCCAGTAGGCCTTGCCCTGCTGCAGCAGGAACACCACCGCGGTGCTGTGCGGATCCTGCTCGCTGGTGAAGCGGGTGAGCTTGATGACGACGTGCGCCTCGTCGATGATGCTGCCGAGCAAGGTCTCGGGCGTCTCGTGCAGCGGCGCGTAGGTCTCGAAGTTCTGGCGCGCGCGCAGCAGCACCTGCTCGGCGGCCATCGCGCCACCGCTGTGTCCGCCCATCCCGTCGGCAAGCACAGCCATCATCAGGCCGGCGCGCTTCGGGTGGCCGAAGAGGGCGACGCGGTCCTGCTGTTCCTTGCGATCGCCCAGATGCATGGCGACGCAGGTTTCGGCGGTGAAGGACATGGAAGGTCTGCGCTGACGCAAGGAGGCCCCTGCTGGGGCCGGAGCGCTCGATCATAACGCCCGGCCACCCATTTCGGTGCGCACAACACACACCGGCACACGCCCAAAGCGTCACCAGCGTGACGCACGTCACGCTCGGCGCCCTGCCCCTGGCGCAGCGCCTCAGCGCGGAAGCCCGTTGAGGCGGGCGTCGATGAGCTCGATCCAGTGCCGCACCGGCGTCTGCGTACCCGACTGCAGATGCGTGATGCAGCCGATGTTGGCCGACGCGATCGTGTCCGCCCCGCCCTCGAGCAGGCAGTCGAGCTTGTTCGTGCGCAGCTGCCCCGACAGCTCGGGCTGCAGTACCGAATACGTGCCGGCCGAGCCGCAACACAGATGCGCGTCGCGCACCGGGGTGAGATCGTAGCCGGCCACCGCCAGCAGCGCCTCGACCGTGCCGCGGATGCGCTGGCCGTGCTGCAGCGTGCACGGCGAGTGCCAGGCCAGCGTCTCGCGCGCCAGCGCGCGCGCGGCGAACGCCGCCTCCAGCGCCACCGCCTGCGCCGCCACCACCTCACCGATGTCGCGCGTCAGCTCGACCACGCGCCGCGCCTTCTCGGCGTAGGCCGGGTCGTGCTGCAACATGTGGTCGTAGTCCTTCACCTGCACGCCGCAGCCCGAGGCGGTCATCACGATCGCCTCGACGCGGCCGGCCTCGATGTCGGGCCACCAGGCGTCGATGTTGCGCCGGGCGTCGTCACGGCCGCCCTCGTGATCGTTGAGGTGAAAGCGCACCGCCCCGCAGCAGCCCGCTCCCGCGGCCTCGACCATCGAGATGCCCAGCACGTCGAGCACCCGCGCCGCCGCCGCGTTGATCGACGGCGCCATCGCCGGCTGCACGCAGCCCGCCAGCGCGATCACGCGGCGCGCGTGGCGCGGCGCCGGCCAGGCACCGGCCGGGCGCGCCTCGGGCACCTTGGCCTGCAGGGTCTTGGGCAGCAGGCCGCGCACCGACTGGCCCGCCTTCATGGCCACGCCGAACAGGCCCGAGCGCGGCAGCAGCGTGCGCAGCGCACGGCGGGTCAGCGCGTCGCTGCCCTGGCGCGGCACACGCGCCTCGACCACGTGGCGGCCGATGTCGAGCAGGCGGCTGTAATGCACCCCCGAGGGGCAGGTGGTCTCGCACGCGCGGCAGGTGAGGCAGCGGTCGAGGTGGAGCCGCGTCTTCTCGGTCGGCTCGACGCCCTCGAGCACCTGCTTGATCAGGTAGATGCGCCCGCGCGGCCCGTCGAGCTCGTCACCGAGCAGCTGATAGGTCGGACAGGTGGCCGTGCAGAAGCCGCAATGCACGCACTTGCGCAGGATCTCCTCGGCCTCGCGGCCGTCGGGGGTATCACGGATGAAATCGGCGAGCAGGGTCTGCATGGATCAGAACTCCGGATAAAGACGGCCGGGATTGAAGATGCCTGCCGGATCGAAGGCCTGCTTGAGGCGGCGGTGCAGCGTCGCCATCGGCGCAGGCAGGGGCTGGAAGACGTTGGCGGTGCGATCGCCACCGCGAAACGCCGTCGCGTGGCCGCCGAGCGCCGCGGCGCGGGCGCGAATGCTGTCCGCGGCTTCGGTGCTCGCCAGCCAGCGCAGCGCCCCGCCCCACTCCACCGTCTGGCGGCCGGGCAGCGCCAGCGCGGACGCGGTGCTCGGCACCGACACCCGCCACAGCACCTCGTCGGCCGCCTCGTCGAGCGCGAACGGCGCGCCGCTCTGCTCGCGCACCGCCGCCCAGAAGGCCGCCGCCTGCGCGTCCTCCACCCGCTCGCCGCCCAGGCGCTGTGTTGCCGCGCGCACCGCGGCCTCGGCCCCGGACAGGCGCAGATGCAGCGTGCCCGCGTGCCACAGGCTGGCCGACACCGGCAGCGGTTGGCCGCCCCACTCATTGAGCCGACGCAAGGCGCTCGCCTCGTCGAGCTCGAAGCGCAGCGTGGCCTCGGCCACCGGGCGCGGCAGCACCTTCAGCGACACCTCGAGCACGATGCCGAGCGTACCCAGGCTGCCCGTGACCAGGCGCGCGATGTCGTAACCGGCTACGTTCTTCATGACCTGACCGCCGAACTTCACCACCTCGCCGCGGCCGTCGAGCAGCTTCACGCCGAGCACGAAGTCGCGCACCGCGCCCATGCTCGCGCGCCGCGGCCCCGACAGGCCGGCCGCCACGCAGCCCGCCACCGTCGCCCCGGCGCCAAAATGCGGCGGCTCGAAGGCCAGGTACTGCCCCTTCTCGGCCAGCACCGCCTCGAGCTCGGCCAGCGGCGTGCCGCCACGCACCGTCACCACCAGCTCGGTCGGCTCATGTGCGAGCACACCGCTGTTGGCGCGCAGGTCGAACAGCTCGCCGGCCGGCGCGCGACCATAAAAATCCTTGCTCCCACCGCCACGCAGGCACAGCGGCGTCTTCGCCGCCACCGCCGCGCGCACCCGTTCGGCCCAGTCTTTCTCGATCTCTGTCGTCATCTCTCTCGTCCTGCTCGCCTGCACCGGGGCAGCGCCCCGCCCACGAAACCATCGCCAAGCCTTGCCGCTGCGCTTCAGAAGCGCGGAATCTCCGGATACGGCACGTGTCCCTTGCTCACCCGCATGCGGCCATACTCGGCGCAGCGGTTCAGGGTGGGGATGGCCTTGCCGGGGTTGAGCAAGCCGGGCGGATCGAAGGCCGCCTTGACGCGGAAGAACAGCCGCACCTCGGCGGTGCTGAACTGGGCGCACATCTGGTTGATCTTCTCCACGCCCACGCCGTGCTCGCCGGTGATCGTGCCGCCCAGCGCCACCGACAGCTCGAGGATCTCGCCGCCGAAGTCCTCGGCGCGGTGCAGCTCGTCGGCCTGGTTGGCGTCGAACAGGATCAGCGGGTGCAGGTTGCCGTCGCCGGCATGGAAGACGTTCATGCAGCGCAGGCCGTACTTGCCTTCCATGTCCTGGATCGCGGTCAGCATCTCGCCCAGGCGTTTGCGCGGGATGGTGCCGTCCATGCAGTAATAGTCGGGCGAGATCCGCCCCGCGGCCGGGAACGCAGCCTTGCGCCCGGCCCAGAAGCGCAGGCGCTCGGCCTCGTCGCGGGACACGCGGATCTCGGTGGCGCCGCTTTCTTCGAGCACTGCGCGCACGCGCTCGATCTCCTCGGCCACCTCCTCGGGCGTCCCGTCGGCCTCGCACAGCAGGATGGCCTTGGCGTCGAGCGGATAGCCGGCGTGCACGAAGGCCTCGACCGCCACCGTGGCGGGCTGGTCCATCATCTCGAGCCCCGCGGGGATGATGCCCGCGGCGATGATCTTCGCCACCGCGTCGCCGGCGCGCACCACGTCGTCGAAGGCCGCCAGCACGCACTGCGCCAGCTGCGGTTTGGGCACCAGCTTGACGGTGACCTCGGTGAGCACCACCAGCATGCCCTCCGAGCCGGTCACGAGCGCGAGCAGGTCGTAGCCGGGGGCGTCGAGCGCACCCGAGCCGATCTCCACGATCTCGCCCTCGATCGTCACCCCGCGCACGCGCAGCAGGTTGTGCACGGTGAGGCCGTACTTCAGGCAATGCACGCCGCCCGCGTTCTCGGACACGTTGCCGCCGATCGAGCACGCGATCTGCGAAGACGGGTCCGGCGCGTAATACAGCCCGTAGGGCGCGGCGGCCTCGGAGATCGCCAGATTGCGCACGCCCGGCTGCACCACCGCGGTGCGCGCGAGCGGGTCGAGCTTGATGATGCGGTTGAAGCGCGCCAGCGACAGCAGCACGCCGCGCTCGTGCGGCAAGGCGCCGCCCGACAGGCCGGTGCCCGCGCCGCGTGCCACCACCGGTACGCCGAGCTGATGGCAGATGCGCAGCACCTCCACCACCTGCGCCTCGGTGGTCGGCAGGGCCACCACGAGCGGCAGCGCCCGAAGGGCGGCCAGGCCATCGCATTCGTAGGGGCGCATGTCTT
>DITC01000066.1 GCA_002422685.1 Thauera sp. UBA6194
GAAACACACACCTCAACCTCCACCCCCAACACCCCGACGACTTCCGTGAAAACCGACGCAGCGCTGAAGAGGGGCGAATTATAGACAGCCTGAACGGAAGGTCAAGACAGAGAAGCAATCAATTTACTGATGCGCTCATGACGCGATCCGATCTCAATACATGCCCGGTGCAGCGGCGTAGTTCTCGAAGCGCGTGTTCTCGCCGATGAAGGTGAGCCTTACAGTACCGGTCGGTCCGTTACGGTGCTTGCCGATGATGAGCTCGGCCGTCCCCTTGTCCGGCGAGTCGGGGTTATAAACCTCGTCCCGATAGATGAACATGATGATGTCGGCGTCCTGCTCGATCGCGCCCGACTCACGCAGGTCCGACATCACCGGCCGTTTGTTCGGGCGCTGCTCCAGGCTGCGGTTGAGTTGGGAGAGCGCCATGATCGGCACGTTGAGTTCCTTCGCCAACGACTTCACCGAGCGCGAGATCTCGGAGAGCTCCGAGGCCCGGTTGTCGCCTTCCCGGGTACCGCTCATCAACTGCAGATAGTCGATCACGATGAGGCCGAGCTTGCCGCACTGACGGGCGAGACGACGGGCGCGCGCACGCAGATCGATCGGATTGAGACCCGGCGTCTCGTCGATGAAGAGCGGCGCATCGTAGAGTTTGCCCATGGCCATGGTCAGGCGCTGCCAGTCGTCGTCGGTGAGCCGGCCACTCCGGATCTTCTGCATGTCGATGCGCCCCACCGAGGAAATGAAGCGCGTCGCGAGTTGGGTACCGGGCATCTCCATGGAGAAGATCGCCACCGGCAGACGCTGCTCGATCGCAATATGCTCGGCCAGGTTGAGCGCGAAGGTGGTCTTGCCCATCGCCGGACGGCCGGCGACGATGATCATGTCCGAGGGCTGCAGGCCGGAGGTCTTCTCATCCAGGTCGACCAGGCCCGTGGGCACACCGGTGACCTCGGACGGATTGTCGCGGTCATAGAGTTCCTGCACGCGGTCGACAACCTGCTTCAGGATGGGCTGAATCGAGACGAAACCGCTGGCGTGACGCGCCCCCGCCTCCGCAATCTCGAAAACCTTGGCCTCCGCATCGTCGAGCAGCGCCTTGGCATCCTTGCCGGAGGGGCTGAGCGCGCTGGCTGCGATCTCGTCACCCACCGCCACCAGTTTGCGAAGGATCGCACGCTCGCGGACGATCTCCGCGTAGCGCCGGATGTTGGCAGCGGAGGGGGTGTTGTTGGCGATCTCCGCGAGATAGGCGAGACCGCCCGCCTGCTCGGCCTCGCCGTTCTTCTCCAGCGACTCGAACACGGTCACGACGTCGGCCGGCCGCCCCTGATCGATCAGCTTGGTAATGTGCCGGTAGATCCGGCGATGGTCGTCGCGGTAGAAGTCGGCCTCGTTGACCAGGTCGGCGATGCGCTCCCAGGCCTGGTTGTCGAGCAGCACGCCGCCGATCAGCGACTGCTCGGCCTCGAGAGAATGCGGCGGCAGCTTGATCTGCGCAAGCTGCGGATCAGCGGAAAAATCGGAAAACCGGGAAGACGCGGAGCTCATCGGGGACACCATCTAGACCTGAGTGCGCCATTGTAGCGACAGGGTGACACACGAACCGGGACGCACAAAAGCAAAAAGGGCTGCACGCGGCAGCCCCTTCTTGCTTGCGATCGCGGACGCGATTACTGCTCGGCAGCCACCACGACGGTGATGCTGGCCAGCACGTCGGCGTGCAGCGACACTTCCAGCGAGGTTTCGCCGACCTGCTTGAGCGGGCCTTCCGGCATGCGGATGGCGGAACGGTCGATGTCGAAGCCCTTGGCGACGAGCACTTCGGCGATGTCGGCGTTGCCAACCGAACCGAACAGACGACCGTCCATGCCGGCCTTGCGGGCGACCTCGACGGTGACACCTTCCAGCTTGGCAGCCAGTTCCTGAGCAGCAGCCAGCTTTTCGGCCTGGACGCGCTCGAGCTCGGCGCGGCGGGCTTCGAACTCGGCCAGGTTGGCGGCGTTCGCGCGCTTGGCCTTGCCTTGCGGGATCAGGTAGTTACGGGCGTAGCCGTCCTTGACCTTGACCACGTCACCCAGACCACCCAGGTTGACGACCTTCTCGAGAAGAATGATTTGCATGAGTTCGTTCTCCTCTTACTGGTGCAGGTCGGTGTAGGGCATCAGCGCCAGGAAGCGCGCACGCTTGACGGCAACCGACAGCTGACGCTG
Organism: Thauera sp. UBA6194; assembly: GCA_002422685.1. GTDB lineage: Bacteria > Pseudomonadota > Gammaproteobacteria > Burkholderiales > Rhodocyclaceae > Thauera. The sequence continues at coordinate 2,217 of DITC01000066.1, forward strand.
GTAACCGGCCTTGGTGCCGGTGATGCGCGCCGGCATGATCTTGGCGTTTTCGGTGATGAAGTCCTTCAGGATGTCCACATCCTTGTAGTCGACTTCTTCGATCTTTTCCGCGGTGAAGCGGCAGAACTTGCGACGCTTGAACAGACCACGACCACCGCGGTCGTCCTTCTTCTTGAACTTGGATTTCGGCTTGAAGGCCATTTTCAGTTTCCTTCGAGAAATTCGATTGTGTTCAGATGCAGAACCGGGGTTCGGCTGCGCAGGCTCTTTGCGGCGAGGAATCCGGTGGCGCGCAGCGCACTGCCCGGAACTGCCGCTGCCAGCACCGCCGCCAGATCGCCCAACGCCACCGCCTGCACTTCAACCGAAACGTCGCGGGTCAAGCCCGCTTCGAGGTGTTTCGATTCGTGTGCCAGCACGCAGCTTGCGATCGGCACTCCGGCAGGGGTTCGACGCAGCGGCAGCACTTCGGCCACACGCGCATCGAGGCGCAGTTCGTTCAGACCCGGCTCAGACAACTCGCGACTCAGGCGGCAGCGGCTTCGCTGTCGGCCGGCTTGGCTTCGTCGGCTGCGGTGTTCAGCGAGCGCGACTTCTCTTCCTTCATCATCGGCGAAGGCGTGGTCACGGCCTTCTTCATCTTGACGGTGAGGTGGCGCAGCACGGCATCGTTGAACTTGAACGCGTGCTCGAGCTCGGCCAGCGTCTCGCCGTCGCACTCGATGTTCATCAGCACGTAGTGGGCCTTGTGCACCTTCTGGATCGGGTAAGCCATTTGACGACGGCCCCAGTCTTCCAGGCGATGAACCTGACCGTTGCGGCTGGTCACGATCGACTTGTAGCGCTCGACCATCGCCGGCACCTGTTCGGACTGGTCCGGGTGGACGATGAATACGATTTCGTAGTGTCGCATGCAGACTCCTTGCGGTTGATTGAAGCAGCCCCCCGGCATGCGAATCCGGTGGGGCAAGGGAAGCCGGCGAAAATAGCACGAAACCACGAATAATCAAAGCACCACATTCACTTTCCGCGCATGTCAACCCATCTCCCGACGGCACATGGCCCCCGGACCTCGACCCCCTGCGCGCAAAAGCCTGCTTACATTCGCACCCTGCGCCCGCGCCCCTGCGCGCTTAGGATGCAGCTACCAGGGTCGGCCCTGGAACAAGACAAGACGAACGAGGCAGACCATGAAAACCACCCTGACCCAGAAACTGCTCACCGTACTGCTGTGCAGCGGACTGCTCGCCGGCGCCGGCGCGGCCGAAGCCCGTGGCGACCGCGACGACCGTGGCTGGGACAAGCCGCGGCACGCGCAGTCCTACAAGTACAGGCATTCGAACAAGCACGCCTACAAGCACGCCCACAAGCGCAGCCATCGCGGCTGGGACGAGCGTCGCGTCGTGCGCGAAAGAGTGATTGTCCGCGAGCGCCCGCGCCACTATCGCGAGACCATCGTGCACGAGCACTACTACGAACCGCGCTACCGCTCGTACAGCTACAGCCGCTCGCCCGCGCTGGTGATCGGCGTCGATATTCCGCCGCTCGTCATCCCCCTGCGTTGAGCGCGCCCTGAAGCGCGTCTCGGGCGCGCCACTGCGGCGCCCCCGAGACGCCCCCCGGCGACGCCCCGGACCGCCGCTCCTAGCGCGGACGGCTGTCCCAGATCTTCTGCAAGCGCTTGACCGACACCGGCATCGGCGTACGCAACTCCTGTGCATAGAGGCCAACCCGCAGCTCCTCCAGCAACCAGCGGAACTCTTCCAGCGCGGGGTCTTCCACGCCTGCGCGGCGGCGTGCGAGGCGCTCGCGCTCCCAGGCTTGGGCGAGCGCCTTCCATTCGCCCATCGACTGCGCATCGCGCGCCGGATTGTTGCGAAGTTTGTCCAGCCGCACCGAGGCGCCCTTGAGATAGCGCGGGAAGTGCGCGAGCTTTTCCCAGTCGTGGGTGACGAGAAAATCCTTCGGTAACAGCGCGGCGAGCTGGGACTGAATATCCGCGACCACATCGGGGAAGGTCTTCAGCCCGGACAGGCGCTTCTGCAGCGCGCCATGCTCGACCAGCAACTGGCCGGTGATGCGCATGAACTCCTGCGCGACCAGACTCACCCGCGTTTTGGCCTCGGCACAGCGCTTCGCGAACGCCTCGGCATCGCTCGGCAGGGGCTCCAGCAGGCAACAGCGGGCGAGCGTAGCTTCGACCAGGCGTGCCTTCAGTTCGGCCTCGGTGCCGAAGCTCATGTACTGCAACGCGAGCTCGCGCAGCCCGGGTAAGCGCTCGACCGCGCGCACCTGGTCCTTGAGGTTGAGCGCGAACAGGCGAGCGAGACCGCGCCGATGCACGCGCGCCGCCTCCTCGGGCGTGTCGTAGGGGCGCAGCGAGACACTGTCGCCGTCGTCGTGCAGCGCCGGGAAGCCGATCACCTCGCGGCCGGCGACGCGCACCTCGAGCAGCTCGGGTAGCGCACCGAAGGTCCAGGCGGTGAAGCCCGACAGCGCTTGCGCAGGCAGCTCGACCGGTGCGGCGCCCTGACCTGCCGCATCGCCGGCCGCCTTGGCACTGCCCTTGCGCCCTGGCTGCCCCACCCCGACGCGGCCACCCGCGCCCACCGCGGCGCGATCGGCGTCCGGACCCGAGCGCGCGCGGCCGCCCGCTTCGCCGGCACCGAAGCCACGGCCGCTGCCGCCGGCGTCCGCGCCACCTTCGCCACGCCCTCGACCCGCAGTCGCCTCCGCCCCCCCGACGCCCACCGCCGACAAGGCACCCGCGAGCGCGCCGCCGATCTTCGCCGCCGAGAAGCGCGCCGCCACCTGCTCGCGGAAGCGCGCGCGCAGCTCCATCAGGTTGCGCGACTGGCCCATCACGCGGCCATGCTCGTCGATCACACGGAAGTTCATGAAGCAGTGCGGCTTCAGGTTCTCCGGGCGGAAGCTCTCCAGCGGCAACTTCAACTGCACGCGCTCCTCGACGAAGCGCTGCAGCATCTTCAAGAGCGGCTCGTCGGTATCGAACTCGTCGGCCTCGAACGCCGCCATGAAGGCCGCCGCGCTCTCGGCGACCGGCTGCAGGCGGTGGCGGTGCTTCTGCGGCACGGTCTTCATCAACGCCGCGACCTTCTCCTCCAGCAGCCCCGGCACCAGCCACTCGCAGCGATTCGCCGGAATCTGGTTCAGCATGGCCAGCGGCACGGCGAGCGTCACGCCGTCGTCGGCCTCGCCGGGCTGGTGCAGGTAGCTGAGCTTCAACTTCTGCCCGAGCACCTCCATTGCTGGCGGGAAGCGGTCGGTGGTGACGCCCTCGGCCTCGTGGCGCATCAGCTGCTCGCGCGACAGGTGCAGCAGCTTCGGCTCGGTCTTCTCCGCTTTCCTGCGCCAGGCTTCAAGGCCGGAGAGATCGCAGACGTCCTCCGGGATCTTGCTGTCGTAGAAGGCCTCGATCAGCGCCTCGTCCACCAGCACGTCGGGACGGCGGGACTTGTGCTCGAGACGCTCGATCTCCGCCACCAGGCGTTGGTTGTGGGCGAGGAAGGCCATCGCGCGCGCCGGGCCCTCGGCAATCTCGCCCTGCACCAGGCCCTCGCGGATGAAGAGTTCGCGGCACAGTGCGGGGTCGATGTCGCGATAGGCCACGCCGCGGCGCGGGTAGATCACCAGGCCGTAGAGCGTGCCGCGCTCCCAGGCGCGCACCGCGCCCGAGGACTTCGACCAGTGCGGCTCGAACACCTGGCGCTTGATGAGATGGCCGCCGACCTCCTCCACCCACTCCGGCTCGATGCGCGCGATGCAGCGCCCGAACAGGCGGCTGGTCTCGACCTGCTCGGCGGCCATGATCCATTTGCCGGCCTTCTTCGCCAGCGACGAGCCCGGATGCGGCCAGAACTTGATGCCGCGCGCGCCCAGATAGGAGCCGGCCTGCGGGCCCTTGCTTGCGTGCTCTCCATCGTCGACCTTGCAGCCGATGTTGCCGAGCAGGCCGGCGAGCAGCGCCTTGTGGATCGCCTCGTAGTTCGCCGGCTGCGCGTTCTCCTTCCAGCCGTGCTCGGCGCACAGCGTATGCAGCTGACTGAACACGTCGCGCCACTCTCGCATGCGCATGTAGTTGAGGAAGTGCTTCTTGCACCAGGCCTTCTGCTTGCTGGACGACTCGTGGCGCTGGACCTCGTCCCAGGCCTTCCACAGGTGCCAGTACCACAGGAACTCGGACTTCTCGTCCTGCTCGCCGCCGCGGAACTTCGCATGCGCCTGGTCGGCCGCGCCCGGGCTGTCCTGCGGACGCTCGCGCGGGTCCTGCACCGACAGCGCGGCGGCGATCACCAGCAGCTCGGCGAGCGCGCCGCGGTCGCGCGCGGCGAGGATCATGCGGCCGATGCGCGGGTCGAGCGGCAGCCGGGCGAGCTCGATGCCGGTCGGGGTGAGCTTGCGCTCGTCGTCGTCGCTGACGGCGCCGAGCTCGGCCAGCAGCGCATAGCCGTCGCCGATCAGGCGCGAGCCGGGCGCGTCGATGAAGGGGAAGTCCTCCACCGCGCCGAGCTTCAGCGCCTTCATGCGCAGGATCACGCCGGCGAGCGAGGAGCGCAGGATCTCGGGGTCGGTGTGCGGCTGACGACGATTGAAGTCGTCCTCGTCGTACAGCCGGATGCAGATCCCGTCCATCACGCGTCCGCAACGGCCCGCGCGCTGCTGCGCGGCCGACTGCGCGATCTTCTCGACCTGCAGTTGTTCGACCTTGTTGCGCGGCGAGTAGCGCTTGATGCGCGCCAGCCCGGTATCGACCACGTAGCGGATGCCGGGCACGGTCAGCGAGGTCTCGGCGACATTGGTCGACAGCACCACCCGGCGCCCGTTGGACGCCGAGAACACGCGCGCCTGCTCCTGCGCCGACTGGCGCGCGAACAGCGGCAGGATCTCGGTGCCGGGCAGGTGATGGGCCTTTCGCAGCGCCTCGGCGGCCTCGCGGATCTCGCGCTCGCCGGGCAGGAAGACAAGCACGTCGCCCGGCCCGCAGCGCTGCGCCTCGTCGACCGCGTCGACCAGCGCGTCCATCAGGTCGCGGCTCTTGTCCCTGCCACCCGCCCTGGATTTGTCGCCCTCCTTCCCGCCTCTCGCGGACGCGCGCGCCGCGGCTGCCGGGTCGACATCCTCGCTCTCCACCGGCCGGTAGCGCATCTCGATCGGATACAGCCGGCCCGACACCTCGATCACCGGCGCCGGCTTGCCCGCGGCGTCGGCGAAGTGCTTCGCGAACCGCTCCGCATCCAGCGTCGCCGAGGTGACGATCACCTTGAGATCCGGCCGGCGCGGCAGCAGCGTCCTCAGGTAGCCGAGCAGGAAGTCGATGTTGAGGCTGCGCTCGTGGGCCTCGTCGATGATCAGCGTGTCGTAGGCGGCGAGCAGCGGGTCGGTCTGGGTCTCGGCGAGCAGGATGCCGTCGGTCATCAGCTTGATGTGGCTGCGCTCGCTGGTCTTGTCGGTGAAGCGGATCTTGTAGCCCACGACCTCGCCGAGCGGGCTCTTGAGCTCCTGCGCGATGCGGCTGGCGGTGGCGCGCGCGGCGAGCCGGCGCGGCTGGGTGTGGCCGATCAGGCCGGCGACACCGCGACCGAGCGTCATCGCGATCTTGGGCAACTGGGTGGTCTTGCCCGAGCCGGTCTCGCCGCACACGATGATGACCTGATGCGCGGTAAAGGCGGCGGCGATCTCGTCGCGGCGCGCCGACACCGGCAGCTCGGGCGGGAAGTCCGGCACCGGCAGCGCCGCGCGGCGGGCGGCGAAGGCGGTACGCGAACGCGCGCGCAGGGCGTCGAAGTCGGCCTGCAGGCGTGCGCGCTTCGCCTGCGCGCCATTGTGGGACTGCGGCGCCTCCTGCGCGGCCGGCAGCTTGCCGTCGCCCGGCCGCGGCGCAGCGTCGGGCGAGCTGCGCGCGCCGGCACCGGCGCGTCTGCCAGGCGCAGGCGACGGCTCACGCGCCAGATCGCGCGCCATGCGGCGCAGGCGCGGGCGGTCGGCGCTCAGGCAGTCATCGAAGTTCGGCAGCGCGGACGGGCGGCGCTCGCCCTTGTGTTCAGCCCTCATGGATCCGTTTCGGCTTCGTCGGGCCGCGCATTATCGCGCGCATCTTCGCCTTGTTGGCGCCGCAGTGCGACAATGACGCCCATTCACGAACGAGCCGCCCGCCGAGCCCGACCATGCCCGCACACGCCATCGCCGCCGTCGTCTACAAGCCCACCGACAACATCGAGGCCCTGCTCGCCCGCGCCGCCCGCGCGCTGAGCGAGCAAGGCGTGCGCCTGGGCGGCGTGCTGCAGCACGACATCGCCACCGTCATCGAAGACCCCTGCGCGATGCAGCTCGAGAACCTCGAGACCGGCGAGAGCATCCCGCTGTCGCAAGAGCTCGGGCGCGGCTCGGTGTCGTGCCGCGTCGATCCGGATGCGCTCGCGCGCGGCTCGATGGCGGTGCGCGGCGCGATCGAGCGCGGCGTCGATCTGGTCATCATCAACAAGTTCGGCGCGCAGGAGGTCTCGGGCGCCGGCCTGCGCGACGAGATGGCAGAGACGGTGGTGGCGGGCATACCGCTGCTGACCGCGGTGGGCGAGCGCTTCCTGCCCGAGTGGAAGGCCTTCACCGGCGACGACAGCGCCCTGCTGGCGCCCACGCTCGATGCCATCCTGCACTGGTGGTCCGCGCCCCAGCGCCGGGGCTGAGGCATGGATTGCCGCCCGGGCTGCGCCGCCTGCTGCATCGCGCCCTCGATCTCGTCGCCGATTCCGGGCATGCCGCAGGGCAAGCCCGCCGGTGTGCGCTGCGTGCAGCTCGACGAGGCCGACCGCTGCCGCCTGTTCGGCGACCCGCGCCGACCGGCCGTGTGCGCCAGCCTCAAACCGGCCGCGGAGATGTGCGGCGCGGAGCGCGCGCAGGCGATGCACTATCTGCACACGCTCGAAGCGCTGACCTCGGCCTGAAGGCACCGCCGCCTCACACGCGACACGGGCCAGCGCGCAGACCGCGGCCTGCACCATCCATTCAGCATCGCCTCTGCGGCGCAACATCGCGGGCGCTATAATTCCGCCTCTTTTCCCCACCCGCCTCCAGGCCGCATGGACCTCTCCCTCCTCCTCGTCGCGCTCGTCCTCGGCATCGTCGAAGGCCTGACCGAATTCCTGCCGGTGTCGTCCACCGGCCACCTCATCATCATCGGCGACGCGCTCGGCTACAACGACGACACCAGCAAGGTGTTCAAGATCGTCATCCAGCTCGCCGCGATCCTCGCCGTGTGCTGGGACTACCGCGCGCGCCTGATCAAGGTCGCCGGCGGGCTCACGACCGAACCGGCCGCGCAGCGCTTCGTGGGGCTGCTGTTCATCGCCTTCCTGCCCGCGGCCGTGCTCGGGCTGATGTTCCACTCCACGATCAAGAGCCTGCTCTTCAACCCGATCACCGTGGCGACCGCGCTCGTGGTCGGCGGCCTGATCATCCTGTACGTGGAAAAGCGCGCCTACCACCCACGCATCAACGACGTCGACGAGATGCGCTGGACCGACGCGCTCAAGGTCGGCTTCGCCCAGGCGCTGGCGATGATCCCGGGCACCTCGCGCTCGGGCGCCACCATCATGGGCGGCCTGATCTTCGGCCTGTCGCGCAAGACGGCCGCCGAGTTCTCCTTCTTCCTGGCGATCCCGACCATGTTCGCCGCCACCGCCTACGACCTGTACAAGAACTGGGCGCTGCTTCGCCTCGAAGACCTGCCGGTGTTCGCGGTCGGCTTCGTCGCCTCCTTCGTCGCCGCGATGTGGGCGGTGAAGAGCTTCATCAAGTTCATCTCCAACCACACCTTCATCGTCTTCGCCTGGTACCGCATCGTGTTCGGCATCTTCGTGCTCGCGACCTGGTATTTCGGCTGGGTCGAGTGGTCCGAACCCTGATCGAGGCACGCACGATGATCGTCTATCTGCACGGCTTCCGTTCCGCCCCGGCCTCGATCAAGGCGCAGGCGCTCAAGGCGCGCATGGTCGAGCGCGGCCTCGCCGAGCGCTTCTGGTGCCAACAACTGCCGGTGTCGCCGCGCGCGGCGATCGCGCTCGCCGAAGCCGAAATTGCGCGCGCCCGCGCTGAGGGGCTGACGCCCACCGTGGTCGGCAGCTCGCTCGGCGGCTACTACGCCACCTGGCTGGCCGAGCGCCACGGCCTGCGCGCGGTGCTGGTCAATCCGGCGGTGGTGGCGCCGCTCTCGCTCGAGGTCTTTGTCGGCACGCAGACGAACCTCTACACCGGCGAATCCTTCGATTTCACCCACGGTCACATCGACGAGCTGCGCGCGCTCGAGGTCCCCGCGATCACCCACCCCGAGCGCTACTGGCTGCTCGCCGAGACCGGTGACGAGGTGCTCGACTACCGCCACGCGGTGGCGAAATACGCCGGCGCCCGGCAAACCGTGCTGCAAGGCGGTGATCACGGCTTCTCGCGCTGGGGCGACTACCTCGACGCGGTGATCGCCTTCGCACAGGCTGGCGCGCCCGCCGGGGCCGGCACAGGAACGACATCATGAGCACGACCGACCCTCACGACGACAACAACGCGGCGCCTGCCGCCGCCCCCGCGGGCTTCGACGCGCGCCGCTTCAAGGCCATGGAGCGGGCCGGCTTCAACCGCATCGCCGCGCGCTACGCCGAAGGCGCCCACCTGCGCGCCGACCTCGCCGCTGCGCTCCTCGACGCCGCCGCGCTCGCGCCCGGACAGCGCGTGCTCGACCTCGCCAGCGGTCCCGGCCTGCTCGCGCGCGATGCCGCGCTGCGCGTGAGCCCGGGCGGCACCGTGCTCGCCACCGACATCGCCGAGGGCATGCTCGCCGAGGGCGCCCGCCGCTGCGGCGAACACGCCGACACGCCCTGCTTCGCCGCCGCCGACGCCGAGCACCTGTGCCTGGCCGACGCCAGCGTCGATCGCGTGCTGGCCGGGCTGGCGCTGTTCATCTTCCCGCACCCCGAGCGCGCGCTCGCCGAGATGAAGCGCGTGCTCGTGCCCGGCGGCCAGGTCGCGCTGTCGGTGTGGGGCGCGCGCGCGACCGTGCCGCTGATCCACCGCGCACAGGACACCATCGCCCGGCTGCTGCCAGCCCCGAAGGTCGCGCGCCCGTCGGTGTTCCGCTACGGTGAGCCCGAGGTGCTGGCGCAAACCCTCGGCGCGGCGGGCTTCGTCGACGTCGACATCCGCCCGTGCGAATTCAGCTGCCATTTCGAGAGCGCCGACGCCTACTGGTGGGCCTTCCTCGACCTCGCCGGCGGCGCCGCCGAGGCCCTCGGCCGCCTGCCGCAAGCCACGCAGGACGCGCTGCAGGCCGCCGTGGTGGATGAGCTCGCCCAGCACTGCTGCGACGACGGCCGCGGTGGCTACCTGCTGCCCGCACGCACCCTGGTCGCCACCGCCCGTCGCCCCACTTCCCCCAAGCCCTGAGCCTCCCCGGCGCCAAACGTGGCGCCAGCGCCCCTGCGCCCCTCTCTCCCGTTGCCCGCTTCCGTGTCCACTCAAATCGCCCAAGCTGCCGCCCCCACCGACACGCACGCGCGCAACGGCATGCTCGCCGCGCTCACCGCCTTCTGCATCTGGGGCCTGGCGCCGCTGTATTTCCGTGCCATAGGCAGCGTGCCGCCGTTCGAGATCGTCGCCCACCGGGTAGCCTGGTCGGCGCTGTTCCTGGCCGGACTGGTCGCGCTGCTGCCCTCCACCGGCGGCTTCGCGCGCGTGCGCGGCGTGCTGGCGCAGCCACGCCTGGTCGCGCTGCTCGCGTTTACGGCCTTTCTCACCAGCAGCAACTGGACGGTCTTCATCTGGGCGATCGACGCCGGGCGCCTGCTCGAAGCCAGCCTGGGCTACTTCATCAATCCGCTCGTCAGCGTGGCGCTGGGCGCGCTCTTTCTCGGCGAGCGTCTGCGCCCGCTGCAGGCGGTGGCGGTGGCGATTGCGTTTGCCGGCGTGGGCTGGCGCGTGTGGCAGCTCGGCAACCTGCCCTGGATCGCGCTCTACCTCGCCGGCACCTTCGGCCTGTATGGCCTGTTGCGCAAGCGCGCACCGGTCGAGGCCGCGAGCGGGCTGTTCATCGAGACCTTGCTCGTCGCCCCGCTCGCGCTCGGCTGGCTGGGCTGGCTCGCCCACCAGGGCCGCCTGAACTTCGGCAGCGGCGTGCACACCGACTGGCTGCTGCCGCTCACCGGCGTGCTCACCGCGGTGCCGCTGATGCTGTTCGCGGTCGGCGCGCGCCGGCTGCCGCTCGCCACCGTGGGCTTTCTGCAGTACATCGCGCCCAGCCTGAACTTTCTGGTCGCGGTGCTGATCTTCCGCGAACCCTTCGACACCACCCAGCTCGTCGGCTTCGCGCTCATCTGGTTTGCGCTCGCGCTGTATTCGGTCGATCTGGTGCACGCCGCGCGCAAGCCGCGCTGAAGCACGCCGATACCCTTCGGCACGAAACCGCGACCTTGATCACGCATCGAAGCGCACAAGGGTTACGCGACTTTAGGGCGGGCGGCCCGAATCCAGTAAACTAGCGCGCTTGAATTCTCCAGGCAGATGCCGATGTTCGTGCTGTATGAAGAGGACGGGGCCTTCAAGGCCGGCACGATCCTCGCCGATAACGAAACCACCCTGCAGGTCGAAAACACGCACGGCAAGCGCATCAAGCTCAAGCGCGCCAACGTGCTGATGAGCTTTCGCGAGCCGGGGCCGGCCGAGCTGCTCACCCGCGCCGAGGCCGAAGCCGAGGCGCTCGACGTCGAGTTCCTGTGGGAGGTGTGCGGCGACGAGGAGTTCGCCTTCGGCGACTTTGCCGCCGAATATCAGGGGCGCACGCCGAACGCGGTCGAATCGGCCGCCGTGCTGCTGCGCCTGCACTCGGCGCCGATCTGGTTTCACCGCAAGGGCAAGGGGCGCTTTCGCAAGGCGCCCGCCGACATCCTGCAGGCCGCGCTCGCCGGCCTGGAAAAGAAGCGCCAGCAGGCCGCTGCCATCGAGCACATGCGCACCGAGCTGGTCGACGGCCGGCTGCCGCCCGAGCTCGCCGCGCTGCTGCCGCAGGCGCTTTACCGCCCCGACCGCAACCGCCCCGAGATCAAGGCCCTCGAGGCCGCCTGCGTCGACAGCGGGCTGTCGGCCGCGCGCCTGCTGCTCAAGTGCGGCGCGCTCGCCTCGAGCTACGACTTTCACTACAACCGCTTCCTGTTCGAGCACTTCCCCGAGGGCACGAGCTTCCCCGCACTCGAGGCCTCCACCCTGCCCGGCGATCTGCCGCGCGCCGACGTGGCCGCGTTCTCGATCGACGACGCCTCCACCACCGAGATCGACGACGCGTTCTCGGTGACCCCGCGCGCCGAGGGCGGCTGGCGCGTCGGCATCCATATCGCCGCGCCGGCGCTGGGCTTTGCGCGCGGCTCGGGCCTGGACGCGATCGCCCGCCGCCGGCTGTCCACCGTCTACATGCCGGGCAGCAAGATCACCATGCTGCCCGACGAGGTAGTGCAGACCTTCACGCTCGCCGAAGGCCGCGACTGCCCGGCGGTGTCCTTGTATCTGGACATCACGCCCGGCCTGGCGATCGTCGGCGAGGAGAGCCGGGTCGAGCGGGTGCCGATCGTCGCCAACCTGCGCCATCACGACATCGAGCCGGTGTTCAACGACGAGACGGTGCACAACGGCATGCCCGACTTCCCCTGGAAGCGCGAGATGATGCTGCTGTGGGACCTGGCCACCGTGCTCGAGGCCGGGCGCGGCAAGGCCGGCGGCAACGAGGACCGCGTCGACTTCGGCTTCAGCGTGGACTGGAACGTCGACACCGCCGACGGCCCGGGCCACGTCAGCATCAGCCGCCGCCTGCGCGGCTCGCCGATGGACAAGCTGGTCGCCGAGCTGATGATCCACGCCAACATGACCTGGGGCAAACTGCTCGACGCCTCCGGCATCCCGGGCCTGTACCGCGCCCAGGGCGGCGGCAAGGTGCGCATGACCACGGTCGCCGCGCCGCACGAGGGCCTGGGCGTCGACTGCTACGCCTGGTCGAGCTCGCCGCTGCGCCGCTATGTGGACCTGGTCAACCAGTGGCAGATCATCTCGGTGCTGCAGGGCACGGACCCCGCCTTCGCGCCCAAGTCGGCCGAGCTGATGGCGGCGATGCGCGACTTCGAGCTCACCTACGCCGAATATGCCGAGTTCCAGCGCGGCATGGAGCGCTACTGGTGCCTGCGCTGGCTGCGCCAGCACGGCCGCGGCGAGGTCGAGGCCACGGTGCTGCGCGAGAACGTGGTGCGCCTCGCCGAGATCCCGCTCGTGTTCCGCGTGCCTTCGATGCCGCTGCAGATGGTGGGCAGCCGGGTAAAGCTCTTCGTCGAGCACACCGACCTGCTCGATGTCGAGGTCGAGGCGCGCTTCGTGCAAACCCTGGCCGAGCCCGACCCGGCGCTCGAGCCCGAAGCCGGCTTCGGCTTCGCCTGAGCCGCCCCCAGCCCGAGCCACCATGTCGCAGGCCAGCCCGTCCTCCTCCGCCCCGCCCGCCGCGCCCGCGCCGGCCGGCGCGCGCAGCCTCGGCGGACGCCTGCGCCGCTTTGGCGGCCCCCTGCTGCTGGCTGCATTCGCCCTCTCGCTCGCGCTGCACGGCGTGCTGCTGCTGATCCAGTTCCGTCTGCCCGAAAGCAAACCCACACGCGACAAGGGCCTGGAGGTGGTGCTGGTCAACACCCGCCACGCCAAGGCGCCCGAAAAGCCCGAGGTGCTGGCACAGACCAATGTCGACGGTGGCGGCAACACCGACCAGGACGTGCGCGCCAAGACGCCACTGCCCCCTCGGCCAACCCGGAAGGACGGCGACGCCCTGGTCGAGGCCAGGCGTAGCGCCCCTGAGCCGGTGCGCGAGCAGAAGCAGGTGGTGACGCGCGAAAAGGCCCCCGCGAAGGTCGCCACCGCCCCGAAAAAGGTCGAAAAACCCAGGCCCACGCCCGAACCCAAGCCCCAAGTCAGCGGCCTCGACCTGCTCGACAGCGCGGCCGCGATCGCCCGCCTGGAAGCCGAAATCGACCGCGACCTGCAGGAGTTGGCCAAACGTCCGCGGCGCAAGTTCATCGGCGCGCGCGCCAAGGAATACCGCTTCGCCCAGTACGTCGAAGACTGGCGGCAGAAGGTCGAACGCATCGGCACGCTGAACTATCCCGAAGCCGCGCGCGGCAAGCTCTACGGCAGCCTGCTGCTGTCGGTGTCGATCCGCGCCGACGGCACGGTTGAAAAGGTTCGCGTGCAGCGCAGCTCGGGGCAGAAGGTCCTCGACGACGCGGCGATGCGCATCGTGACCATGGCCGCGCCCTACGCCGCCTTCCCGCCCGACATCCGCAAGGATACCGACATCATCGAGATCACCCGCACCTGGAAGTTCGAACGCAGCGACCGCGTGCGCGCCTACTGAGACCGCTCCCCAATGGACCGCTATGCCGTCATCGGCAATCCGATCGCCCACAGCAAGTCGCCCTGGATCCACGCCGCCTTCGCGCGCCAGACCGGGCAGGCGCTGCGCTACGAAGCCCTGCTCGCGCCGCTGGACGGCTTCGCACGGACGGTCGCCGAGTTCCGCGCGCACGGCGGTCGCGGCCTGAACGTGACCGTGCCCTTCAAGCTCGAAGCCTTCGCGCTTGCCGAACGCCACACCGCGCGCGCCGAGCTGGCCGGCGCAGTCAACACGCTCGCCTTCGGCAGCGACGGCATCCTCGGCGACAACACCGACGGCGCGGGGCTGGTGCGCGACCTCACCGCCAAGCTCGGCTGCACGCTGGCCGGGCGTCGCGTGCTGCTGCTCGGCGCCGGCGGCGCTACGCGCGGTGCGCTGCTGCCGCTGCTCGAAACGCAGCCCGCCCGCCTCGTCATCGCCAACCGCAGCGTAGACAAGGCCGAGGCGCTCGCCGAGCTGTTCCGCCCGCGTGCCGGGCACACGCGGCTCGAGGGCTGCGGCTTTGCCGCCCTGGCCGGGCAGCGCTTCGATCTCGTCATCAACGCCACCGCCGCCAGCCTGGCCGGCGCGCTGCCGCCCTTGCCGCCCGGCCTGTATGCCGACGACGCCCTCGCCTACGACATGATGTACGGCCGCGAACACACGCCCTTCATGCGTGCCGCGCTCGCCGACGGCGCGGCACGCGTGGCCGACGGCCTGGGCATGCTGGTCGAGCAGGCCGCCGAGAGCTTCGCGCTCTGGCGCGGCGTGCGTCCCGATGGTGCGCCGGTGCTCGCCGAACTGCGCCGGCAGCTCGAGGCCGGCTGAGCTGGCCGCGCCCGCACGCTCCGGCAACACCAGGCGGCGCGCGCTCGGCTGGCTCGCGCGCGGCCTGCTCGCGGCCCTGTTGCTGCTGCTGTTCTGGCAGGCGGTGCTGCTGACCCAGGTCATCTGGTGGAGCCGCTTCGACCCGGGCAGCACCAGCTTCATGCGCATGCGCCTGAGCGAGCTGCGCCAGGCCGACCCCAAGGCCACGCTGCGCCAGCACTGGGTGCCTTACGCGCGCATCTCCATCCACCTCAAGCGCGCCGTGGTCGCGGCCGAGGACGACCGCTTCCTCGAGCACGGCGGCTTCGACTGGATCGGCATCCAGCGCGCCATCGAACGCAACGCAGAACGCGGCCGCCTCGCCGCCGGCGGCTCGACGATCAGCCAGCAGCTGGCCAAGAACCTGTTCCTGTCCTCGTCGCGCAGCTGGCTGCGCAAAGGCCAGGAGGCGGTGCTCACGCTGATGATCGAGGCCACCTGGGACAAGCGCCGCATCCTCGAGGTGTATCTGAACGTGGCCGAGTGGGGCAACGGCATCTTCGGCGCCGAAGCCGCCGCGCGGCACTACTACGGCCGCCCGGCGTCTGGGCTCGGCCCGGCCGAGGCCGCGCGCCTGGCGGTGATGCTGCCCAACCCGCGCCACTACGAGCGCAACTACGGCCCCCGCCTGGCGGCCCACGCCAGCCGGGTGCAGCGCCGGATGGTGCATTCGCAGGTGCCTTGAAAGGGCGAGGGGCGAGGCCTCCGGGCGCGCCGCCTCTCCGGGCCTTTTTTTCGCGCCCTGTCACATGATCGGGGTCGCGTGCGCCCAGGGGAGTCCGTAGAATTCCGCCCTTGCACCTTCCCCCGCGATTCGCGCGATGACCGAGCCCGAAGAACTCCACCCCGACGACGTCCAGCACCACCTGCGCGAGGTGCAGGAGCTGCTCGCCCGCCAGAAGGTGGTGGAAGATCTCGTCCATCGCCAGGACATGCCGCGCCACGCGCTGGTGGAAAACCTCGTACACAAGCAGCACGAGGCCGGCCTGCGCGCCAAGCTCGAGAGCCTGCATCCGGCCGACATCGCCTACGTGCTCGAGGCCTTGCCGCTCGACGACCGCCTCTACGTCTGGGATCTGGTGAAGGCCGAACGCGACGGCGAGATCCTGCTCGAGGTCTCGGACGCGGTACGCGAGTCGTTGATCCAGACCATGGATCCGGAAGAGCTCAAGGCTGCCGCCGAATCGCTTGACGCCGACGAGCTCGCCGACCTCGCCCCCGACCTGCCGCCCGAGGTCATCGAGGACGTCTTCCAGTCGCTCGACACCGAGGGCCGCGATCAGCTGCGCGCGGCGATGTCCTACCCCGAAGACTCCGTCGGCGCGCTGATGGACTTCGACATGGTGACCGTGCGCGACGACGTCACCCTGGAGGTGGTGCTGCGCTACCTGCGCCGCTTCGACGAGCTGCCCGACCACACCGACAAGCTCTTCGTGGTGGACCGCGAGGAACACCTCGAGGGCATCCTGACCCTGGAGACCCTGCTGATCAGCGACCCGGAGAAGACCGTGGCCGAGGTGATGCGCTCCGAGCCGGTGATCAGCTTCACCCCCGAGGACGCGGCCGACGACGCCGCCCAGGCCTTCGAGCGCTACGACCTGGTGTCGGCGCCGGTGATCGACGGCGAAAAGCGCGTGATCGGCCGCATCACCGTGGCCGACGCGGTGGACTTCATCCGCGAGGAATCCGAAGCCGAGATCCTGTCCCAGGCCGGCCTGCGCGAAGAAGAGGACATCTTCGCCTCGGTGTGGGACTCGGTGAAGAACCGCTGGGCGTGGCTGGCGGTCAATCTGGTCACTGCCTTCATCGCATCGCGCGTGATCGGCCTGTTCGAAGACTCGATCGAGAAGCTGGTGGCGCTGGCCGCGCTGATGCCGATCGTCGCCGGCATCGGCGGCAACTCGGGCAACCAGACCGTGACCATGATCGTGCGCGCGATCGCGATGGGCCAGGTCGAGCCCTCGGCGATGACGCGGCTGCTCAAGAAGGAGCTCGGCGTGGCGCTCATCAACGGCGTCGTCTGGGGCAGCCTGCTCGGCGTGCTGGCGTGGTGGCTGTACGGCAACGTCGAGCTCGGCATGGTGATGACCGGCGCGATGACGCTGAACCTGCTGCTCGCGGCCTGCGCCGGCGTGCTGATCCCGATGCTGCGCCAGCGCCTGGGCGCCGACCCGGCGCTCGGCGGTTCGGTGATGATCACCGCGCTGACCGACTCCGGGGGCTTCTTCATCTTCCTGGGTCTGGCGACGCTGTTCCTGCTCTGAAACACGGGCGCAAGCCGCAGCCCGACGGCACCTGCATCAGCTTTGCCGTATAAGCCTTGACCGGAATACGGGGCCGCCGATACGCCCAATCACGCGCTCGCGGCCCACGGCTGCAGCCAATACGGATAGAGTCCACCGCCTCGTCATGCACCGAAGGAGTGCACCATGCTGCTCGGCCTATCCCTGCTCTACGTCGGCGCTGCCCTGATCCTCAACGGCCTGTGGATGCTGGGCCGCATCAGCGACCGCGAGATCACGATCATCAACCTCTTCACCGGCGGGCTGATCCTGCTCGTATGCCTGCGCCTGGCGCTCGGCCCGGACGCCGATGCGACCTCGATCCGCGGCGCGGCCTTCTCGCTGCTGTTCGCCTTCACCTATCTGTGGGTGGCCTGGAACCGACTCACCGCCGCAGATGGGCGCGGGCTGGGCTGGTTCAGCCTGTTCGTGGCGATCACCGCGGTGCCGGTGTCGATCGACACCCTGCGCGCAGCCGCGAGCCCCTGGGACTGGTGGCTGGGGCTGTCGTGGGGGGCATGGGCTGTGCTGTGGCTGCTGTTCTTCATGCTGCTCGCACTGCAGAAACCGATCGCGCGCCTGACCGCCTCGATGTCGATCGCGCAAGGCGTGCTCACAGCCTGGCTACCGGGCTACCTGCTGCTGACCGGCGTGCTGCACTGACCTGGCCCACGGGCGCCACCTGTCTGCGGCGCAGGCCGGGACCACCACACAGGCGAATCCCTAGACTCCGTCTCGAGTCGCCCTGGGCATGCCGAGCTTCGACCCGGTGATGGAGCAGTTGATGTAAGAATTCCGCGTGCCGGTGGTGGTCGAGAGCATCCTCGAGCGCGTGACCAACATCGCGATGGGGACCGAGATCAACGCCATCACCGAATTCGAGGCGCTCGCCGAGCGTGGTGAGGACGCACCGACCGCGATCTCGATGCTCGACTGAACGCACCGCCCCGAGGACGGGCCGCCACCACCCGGCCGGCCCCGTCCGCAACCGACAACCGGAGACGAAGCAATGCCCAAGTTCAACGCCAACCTGACCATGCTGTTCAACGAAGTGCCCTTCCTCGACCGCTTCCAGGCGGCCGCGGAGGCCGGCTTCAAGGGCGTGGAGTACCTCTTCCCCTACGCCTTCGACAAGGACGCGCTCGCCGAGCGCCTGGTCAAGCATGGCCTGGTGCAGGTGCTGCACAACCTGCCGGCGGGCAACTGGGAAGGCGGCGAGCGCGGCATCGCCTGCCATCCGGATCGCGTCGGCGAGTTCCAGGACGGCGTCGGCCGCGCGATCGAATACGCCACCACGCTCGGCTGCAAGCAGGTGAATTGCCTCGCCGGCATCGCGCCCACCGGTGTCGACGCGGAAAAGGTGCATGAAACCTTCGTCGCCAACCTGCGCTTCGCCGCCAGCAGGCTCAAGGAGGCCGGTATCCGCCTGCTGGTCGAGCCGATCAACACCTTCGACATCCCCGGCTTCCACCTCAAGCACACGGCGCAGGCGATCGCGCTGATCGAAGAGGTGGGCTCGCCCAACCTGTGGCTGCAGCACGACCTCTATCACATGCAGCGCATGGAGGGCGAACTGGCCAACACCATCGCCAAGCACCTGCCGAAGATCGCCCACATGCAGATCGCCGATAACCCGGGGCGCAACGAGCCGGGCACGGGCGAGATCAACTACGCCTGGCTGTTCCGCTTCATCGACCAGCTCGGCTACGACGGCTGGATCGGCTGCGAATACAAGCCCGCCGCCGGCACCCGCGAAGGCCTGGGCTGGATCAAGGCGCTCGCCGGCTGAGCAGAAAAACGACGGCCAGATCAATGGGGTCAGACTCGATTGAAAACCACCTCACCGGCAAACTGGGCGCGCTCGCTGCCCCCCTTCCTGACCGTAGCGGAAAGTACCGAACGGCCCCACGAGATGGGACGAACCACCAGGACCCCAAGCATGAACACCTCCCCACGCGAACTGCTCGCCACCCTGTTCCACGAGGCCGTCAAGGCCGCTCAGCCCGAGCACTGCATTCCGCGCTTCCTGCCGCAAGCCCCGCCGGGGCGCACCCTGGTCATCGGCGCGGGCAAGGCCTCGGCCGCGATGGCGCAGGCGCTCGAGCGCCACTGGGCGGGGCCGCTCGAAGGGCTGGTCGTCACCCGCTACGGCTACGCCGTGCCCTGCGAGCGCATCGAGATCGTCGAGGCCTCGCATCCGGTGCCCGACGCCGCCGGCCTCGAAGCCGCCGGCCGCATGCTCGAGCTCGTGCGCGGCCTGAGCGCGGACGACCTCGTGATCTGTCTGATCTCGGGCGGCGGCTCGGCGCTGCTGCCGCTACCCGCCCCCGGCATCACGCTCGAGCACAAGCAGGCCATCAACCGTGCGCTGCTAAAGTCGGGCGCGACGATCTCCGAGATGAACTGCGTGCGCCGCCACCTGTCCGCCATCAAGGGCGGCCGCCTGGCTGCGGCCTGCCACCCGGCCCGGGTGGTCAACCTGCTCATCTCCGACGTCCCCGGCGACAACCCGATCGACATCGCCTCCGGCCCCACGGTGGCGGACTCCACCACCTGTGCCGACGCGCTCGAGATCGTGCGCCGCTACGACATCGCGCTCCCCGACGACGCCCGCAACCTGCTCGAGACCGGAGCCGGCGAGACGATCAAGCCGGGCGACGACCGCCTCGCGCGCGTCAGCACCCACCTCATCGCCACCCCCCAGCTCGCGCTCGAGGCCGCGGCGAAAGCCGCCGCGCGGGCGGGCGTGACGCCGGTGCTGCTCGGTGACAGCATCGAAGGCGAGGCGCGCGAGGTCGGCAAGGTCATGGCCGGCATCGCGCTGCAGACGCTCAACCACCACCAGCCGGTGCCGCCGCCCTGCGTACTGCTGTCGGGCGGCGAGACCACCGTCACCGTGCGCGGCACGGGACGCGGCGGGCGCAACGTCGAGTTCCTGCTCGCGCTCGCGCTGGCGCTCGACCGCGCCCCCGACATCCACGCGCTGGCGGGCGACACCGACGGCGTCGACGGCCAGGAGGAGATCGCCGGCGCCTTCCTCGCTCCGGACACCCTCGCACGCGCCTGGGCGCAAGGCATCCGGCCACGCGACAGGCTGGACGACAACGACGGCCACGGCTTCTTCGAAGCGCTCGGCGACGCGCTCGTCACCGGCCCGACGCTCACCAACGTCAACGATTTTCGCGCCATCCTCATCACCTGAGCCGGCCCCCGAACAAAACGAGGAGACAACACATGAAAGACACCAAGACCCTGACACTGGCCGATGTAAAGCGCATCGCCGCGGCCGCCGAAGCCGAGGCCTACGCCAACGGCTGGGCGGTGAGCATCGCCGTCTGCGACGCCGGCGGCCACGCGCTGTGGCTGCAGCGCATGGACGGCGCGCCGCTGATGAGCGCGATGGTGGCGCCGGAGAAGGCGCGCACCTGCGTGCTGAGCGGCAAGCCCAGCCGCGTCTTCGAGGAGATGGTCAACAACGGCCGCTTCGCCGCGCTGAAGATGCCGGTGGTGCCGCTCGAAGGCGGCGAACCCATCATCGTCGACGGCAACGTGATCGGCGCCGTGGGCGTCTCGGGGGTCAAGGCCGGCGAGGACGCCCAGGTGGCGCGCGCCGGCGTCGCGGCGGCCGGGGAGGTGAAATGAAACGCGAACGCAGCGCCCGCATCCTCGCCACCCTGGGTCCGGCGAGTTCGAGCATCGAACGCATCCGCGCGCTCGCCGAAGCCGGCGCCGACGTGTTCCGGCTCAACTTCAGCCACGGCAGCCACGCCGACCACGCCGAGCGCGTGCGCCAGATCCGCCAGGTCGAACAGGAGATCGGCCGCCCGATCGGCGTGCTCATGGACCTGCAGGGCCCCAAGCTGCGCGTCGGCCGCTTCGCCGAGGGCAAGGTCGTGCTCACGCCCGGGGCGCGTTTCCGCCTCGACCTGGCGAGCGCGGACGGCGACGCCAGCCGCGCCACCCTGCCCCACCCGGAGATCTTCGCCGCGCTCGAGGCCGGCACCGAGTTGCTGCTCGACGACGGCAAGCTGCGCCTGCGCGTCGACGCCTTCGGCCCCGACTTCGCCGACACCACCGTGCTGGTGGGCGGCGTGCTGTCCGACCGCAAGGGGGTCAACGTGCCCGGCGTGGTGCTGCCGATCTCGCCGCTCACCGCCAAGGACCGCGCCGATCTCGAGTTCGGCCTGGGGCTCGATGTGGACTGGGTGGCGCTGTCCTTCGTGCAGCGCCCCGAAGACATCCGCGAGGCGCGCGAGATCATCGGCGACCGCGCCTGGATCATGGCCAAGCTGGAAAAGCCCGCGGCGATCGAGCAGCTCGAACCCATCGTCGCGCTCGCCGACGGCGTAATGGTGGCGCGCGGCGACCTCGGCGTGGAGCTGCCGCCGCAGCAGGTGCCGGTGCTGCAGCGCCGCATCGTGCGCGCCGCGCGCGCCGCCGGCAAGCCCGTGGTGGTGGCGACGCAGATGCTCGAGTCGATGATCACCGCGCCCGTCCCCACGCGCGCCGAAGCGTCGGACGTGGCCACCGCGATCTACGACGGCGCCGACGCGGTCATGCTGTCGGCCGAGTCGGCGTCGGGGCAGTATCCGGTCGAAGCGGTCGGCATCATGCACCGCATCATCTGCGAGGTGGAGCAGGACCCGGCCTGGCGCGCCGGACTCGAGGCCAGCCATACCCCGGCCGCGGCCAGTACGCCCGACGCGATCTGCTGTGCGCTGCGCCGCGTCGCCGAGCTGCTCGAGCCGGCCGCCACGGTGGCCTACACCACCTCGGGCTTCAGCGCGCTGAGGGCCAGCCGCGAACGCCCGGCGACACCGATCCTCGCGCTCACCGCGCAGCCCGCCACCGCGCGCCGGCTGGCGCTGGTGTGGGGCGTGCATCCGGTGCCCTTCGAGGAGGTGCACGACGTCGCCGAGATGGTCGGGCACGCCGGCGCGACCGCGGTGCGCGAAGGCTTCGCGGTCGCGGGCGACGTCATCGTCATCATCGCCGGCCTGCCCTTCGGCCGCAGCGGCAGCACCAACCTGCTGCACGTGCTGCAGATTCCGGGCTGAAGCCCGCCGCGCGCGGTCTGCGCCCGCTCAGCCGAGCGTGGCGAAGACCGCGCGCGCGGTCGCGACCGTCGCATCGATCTCGGCCTCGCCATGCGCGACCGACACGAAGCCGGCCTCGAAGGCCGAGGGCGCGAAGTAGTGGCCGGCGTCCAGCATGGCGTGGAAGAAGCGGTTGAAGCGCTCCTTGTCCGAAGCCATGACGTCGGCAAACGAGGCCGGTACCTTGTCGGCGAAATACACGCCGAACATGCCGCCCACCGAATCCGCGCTGAAGGTGACGCCCGCGTCGCGCGCCGCCGCCGCCAGACCGGCCACCAGGCGCTGGGTGCTCGCGCTCAGCTTGTCATAGAACCCCGCCTCGCGCGTCAGCTTCAGCGACACCATGCCCGCCGCCACCGCCACCGGGCTGCCCGACAGCGTGCCGGCCTGATACACCGCGCCCAGCGGCGCGATCTTCTCCATGATGTCGCGCCGGCCACCGAAGGCGCCCACCGGCATGCCGCCGCCGATCACCTTGCCGAGCGTGGTCAGGTCGGGCGTGATGCCGTACAGGCCCTGCACGCCCTGCGGGCCGACGCGGAAGCCCGTCATCACCTCGTCGAAGATCAGCACTGCGCCGTATTCGGTGCAGATGCGGCGCAGGCCCTCCAGGAAACCGGGCGCCGGCTTGATCAGGTTCATGTTGCCGGCCACCGGCTCGACGATGATCGCGGCGATCTCGTCGCCGCGCGCCTTGAACACGTCCTCGACCTGCTGCAGGTCGTTGTAGTCGAGCACGAGGGTGTGCTTGGCAAAATCCGCCGGCACGCCGCCCGAGGACGGGTTGCCGAAGGTGAGCAGCCCGGAGCCGGCCTTTACCAGCAGGCTGTCGGCGTGGCCGTGATAGCAGCCCTCGAACTTCACGATCGCATCGCGGCCGGTGAAGCCGCGCGCGAGACGGATCGCGCTCATCGTCGCCTCGGTGCCGGAGCTCACCAGGCGCACCATCTCGACCGAGGGCAGCATGGCGCAGATGAGCTCGGCCATCTCGACCTCGCTCTCGGTGGGCGCACCGAAGGACAGGCCCTTCAGCGCCGCCTCGCGCACCGCCTCGACGATCGCCGGGTGGGCGTGACCGGCGATCGCCGGGCCCCAGGAGCCGACGTAGTCGATGTATTCCTTGCCGTCGGCGTCCCACACCCGGGCGCCTTCGGCGCGCGCGAGGAAGCGCGGCGTGCCGCCCACCGAGCGGAAGGCGCGCACCGGCGAATTGACGCCGCCCGGGATGGTCTGCTGGGCGCGCTGGAAGAGGGTCTCGTTACGGCTGGTCATGGGGTGTCGTTCCTGTGCTGCATGCGAAAGCCGGCATTGTCGCGCCGCACACGCCACCGGTCCACCGCACAGGTCAAGAATCGCAGCGCTGGGGCGAAAGCCGCATCGCCCTCACGCACGGCGGCAGCGCCAGACCCGTGGGCGCGACCTGGCGCGGGCGTCAGAACAGCGCGCGATACGCCGCGGCGCGTGCCGCCGGATCGTCGGCGCCGAAGACGTCGCTGACCACCGCGAGCAGATCGGCACCGGCCGCGAGCACCTGCGCCGCGTTGGCGAGCGTGATGCCACCGATGGCCGCCACCGGCAGGCCGAGCTCGCGCCGCGCCCGCGTGATCATGGCAAACGGCGCAGGGGGCGCATTCGGCTTGGTCGTCGACGGAAACATCGCGCCGAAGGCGATGTAATCGGCCCCGACCTCGGCGCCCTCGGTGGCACGCGACCAGTCCGAATAACAGGTCAGGCCGAGGATGCGCTGCGCCCCGAGCGCCTTGCGCGCCGCCGCCGGCGGACCGTCGTCGCGGCCGAGGTGGGCGCCGTCGGCGTCGATCTCGAGCGCCAGGGCGAGATCGTCATTGACGATGAAGGGCACGGCTGCAGCCCGACACAGGCGCTGCAGGGCGCGCGCCTGAACGCGCCGCAGCGCGGCATCGGCAGTCTTGTTGCGGTACTGCAGCAAGGCCGGCCTGCCGGCCAGCACCCGCTCGGCAAGCGCCAGCAAGCGAGTCGTGTCGGTTTCGTCCGGCGTCACGGCATACAGGCCGCGCAGCGCGGCACGTGGCGGTTTGCCCGCCGGGCCGCACGCGCGCAGCTCAGGCATCGCCTTCGTCCCCGCCCTTGCCGCGCGCCCAGAAGAAACGATCGGGCAGCGCCCGACCCATGCCCGCACGGTAGGCGTGACGCAGCGTCTGCTGGGTGAATTCCTGCGCCTCGCGCACCGCCTCGGGCAGGTCCATCCCGTGCGCCATCGCGGCCACGGTGGCCGCACAGAGCGTGCTGCCGGCACCGAGGAAAGATCCGCGCAAGCGCGGCCAGGCATCGGCGCGGATCACGCCCTCGTGGCCGAACAAGGTGTTGAGGACCTGCGGCCCGTGGTCGCTGCCGCCGGTCAGCAGCACGAACTCGACGCCACCGCCGAGCACGCGCGCGAGCGCCTCGTCCACGTCCGAGCGCCTGCCGGGCACGTCGTCGGCGTCCTCGCCTTGCACGTCGTCCTGCGCCTCGCCCTCGTGCGCGTCCTGCGCCATCTCATCGACCCCGGCGAGCCGGCACAGCGCATGGCGGTCGGCCACCAGCAAGGTCGTCTGCGGCAGGATCAGGTCGGCGAGCGCAGCGGCGATCTCGTCACCGACCTCGCCCAGGTGCATGGCCGCATCCAGCCCGGCCTCGACCACCAGCGGCACCTCGGGGTAGTCGGACAGGATCTCCGCAATCACCGCCACGTTCTCGACGCTGCCGCAGAAGCCGAGCTTGAACGCGGCCACCGGCACATCCTCGAGCACGGTACGCGCCTGCATCACGAGCAGTTCCGGCTCGGTCGGCCACACCTCGTCGATGCCGCGCGTGTCGCGCACCAGGGCGGCGGTGTGCACCGGGAGCGGGTGGCAGCCCATGCTCGACAAGGTGAGCATGTCGGCGGCAAGGCCGCTGCCGCCGGTCGGGTCGCCCGCGGACAGGCACATCACGCACGGGGGCGTTTCGGGAATGGCAATCGGCATGAGCGAGAACTGCACCACGAAGGCATCCGGAAGGATGCGTTAAGATTCGGCCGATTCTACCGCCAACCCTAAAGTCACGCAGAGTCATGGCCGATACCCCCTACAAAACATGGATGTGCCTGATCTGCGGCTGGATCTACGACGAAGCCGCCGGACTGCCCGACGAAGGCATCGCGCCCGGCACGCGCTGGGAAGACGTGCCGCCGAACTGGACCTGTCCCGAATGCCACGCGCGCAAGGAAGACTTCGAGATGGTCGAGTTCTGACCCGCAGCGCCCCCGGCACCCCGACCTCACCACAACGCAGCAGGGACGACACAGCATGGACATTGCCGGACTGAAGGTGATGATCATCGACGACAGCAACACGATCCGGCGCAGCGCCGAGATCTTCCTCGGCCAGGCGGGCTGCGAAGTGCTGCTGGCCGAGGACGGCTTCGACGCGCTCGCCAAGATCACCGACCACCGCCCCGACGTGATCTTCGTCGACATCATGATGCCGCGCCTCGACGGCTATCAGACCTGCGCGCTGATCAAGAAGAACCCGCGCCTGTCCGCGACCCCCGTGATCATGCTGTCCTCGCGCGACGGCCTGTTCGACCGCGCCCGCGGGCGCATGGTCGGTTCGGACGAATACCTCACCAAGCCCTTCACCAAGGACAGCCTGCTCAAGGCTGTCGCCGCACACGCCGCACGCCGCGGCGCCTGATCGAAGCAGACCTCCAACATGCCGATCCGCAAGATCCTCGTCGTCGACGACTCCCCCACCGAGCGCCTCGCCCTGCACGAGGTGCTGACCCGCAACGGCTACGAAGTCCTCACCGCCCAGAACGGCGAGGAGGCCATCGTGCGCAGCCAGGCCGACCGCCCCGACCTCATCCTCATGGACGTGGTCATGCCGGGCATGAACGGTTATCAGGCCACGCGCACGATCTCGCGCAACGAGAGCACGCGCGACATCCCGATCATCATGTGCACCAGCAAGGGGCAGGAGACGGACAAGATCTGGGGCATGCGCCAGGGGGCGCTGGCCTACCTGGTCAAGCCGGTGGACCACGAAGAACTGCTCGCCCGCATCCGGGCCATGGGCTGACACATCATGGCACGCAGCAGCCTGCGGGAATTTCAGGAGCGTCTGGCGCGCCGGCTTGCCGAGGCCGGCACGGGCGAGCGGCGCGGCCTGCTCGGTTTCATGTGCGGCGCCGAGCACTGGCTGATCGAGCTCGCCGAAGCCGGCGAGATCCTGCCCCCGCCCCCCCTGAGCACAGTACCGCTGACCCAGCCCTGGTACCGCGGCCTCGCCAACGTGCGCGGCACGCTGTTCAGCGTCGTCGACTTCGCCTGCTTCAACGGCCAGCCGCCGGTGCCGCCGGGCGGCGCCGCCCGCCTGCTGCTGATCGGCGCACGCCATGGCGTCAACACCGCCTTACTGGTCAATGCATCGACCGGCGGCCTGCGCGCCCACGAAGACTTCACTGCCTGCGCCACCGACGACCCCCGCCCCTGGGTCGCGGGCAGCCTGCGTGACCTGCAGGGTCGCACCTGGCAACAGATCGATCCCGCGCGCCTGCTCGCGCACCCCGCCTTTCTCGACCCCGGCCCCGAACACGCGGGCTGAGGCTCCTCGCCACACACGATCGACATCGAGCACTCACCATGGCACTCAACCCGTTCGCCAAGAAAAAGGCGCCCACCAGCAGCACCGAGATGAGCACCATCATCGAAACCGACGTGCCCCGGCAACAGGCCTCCGCAGCCCCCCCCAACACGCCCCCCGCGCAGTCGGGCGCCCGCCTGCGCGGGCTCGGCATCGTCTTCCTCGCGCTCGCCGCCACCACGGTCGGCCTGCTCGTGTTTCAGGGCCGCCAGTCTGCGCTGACCGCGCTCCAGGTCGGCGCCGCCAGCGAGCTGCAGACCCTGTCGCAGCAGCTCGCCAAATCCGCACAGTTCGTGCGCTTCGGCGACACCGCGGCGGTCGACGAACTCAAGCGCGCGCGCGAACGCTTCGGCAGCCTGCTGCAGACCCTAGAGCAAGGTGGCGCACACGCGGGCAGCACGCTGCCCGCGGCCCCCGAAACGGTGCGTCCGCTGCTGCAGCAGCTCGACGCCACCTGGCAGAAAACCTCGCGCAGCGCCGGCCAGCTCATCGAACAAGCCGGCATCTTCGAGGCCGTGGCCGCCGCCGTGGAGACGATCAACGCCGAGAACGCACCGCTCTTCGAGGCCAATGACCAGCTGCTCCGCCAGCTCGTCGCCAACAGCGCCGACCCGGCTCTGGTGAGCTCTGCGAACCGCGTGCTCGTGCAGGCCCAGCGTGCGACCGGCCACGCCAACGCGCTCGTCGTCGCCGACGACGCCAGCCCCGAGATCGCTGCCGCCCTCGGTGCCGACGGCAACCAACTGCGCGAGCTGCTCGCCGGCCTGAAGCGCATGTCGGCAGGCACCTTCTTCGACGACGCGGTGACCGAGCTCGACCTCGCCGCCGGCCCGACCCTGCTCGCGATCAACAGCATCGCCTCCGGCACCCATCCGCTGCTGCAGGCACGCGAGGCGGCCCGCGGCATCGCGCGCGACGCCGCGCCGCTGCTGTCGAACAGCGCGTCGGTCACCCAGGCCCTGACCGAGGGCGCGCGCGGCTTCGGCGCGCTGCATGCGGGCGCCGCGCTGGCCGCCGTACTCGCCCTGCTCACCCTCGCGCTCATGGCGCGCAACTACGGCCAGGACCTCGCCGCCCGCCGCGCCGAGACCGAGGCCCAACGCCAGCAGGCCGAAAACGAGCGCAACCTCTCCCAGCAGGCGATCCTGCGCCTGATGAACGAAATGGGCGACCTCGCCGACGGCGACCTCACCGTGCGCGCCACCGTGACCGAAGACATCACCGGCGCGATCGCCGACTCGGTCAACTACACCATCGAAGAGCTCTCGGTGCTCGTGCGCCGCATCAACGACGCCGCCTCGCGCGTCACCAGCGCCACCGAATCGGCGCGCAAGACCTCGAACCAGCTGCTCGAGGCCACCGACCGCCAGTCGCGCGAGATCGAGGACGCCGGCAACACCACCGAGCGCATGGCGCAGTCGATGACCGAATCCTCGCAGCGCGCGCTGCAGTCGGCCACGGTCGCGCGCCGCTCGCTCGACGCCGCGCGCAAGGGCGCCGACGCGGTCGAAAACAGCATCCGCGGCATGAACGACATCCGCGCGCAGATCCAGGAGACCGCCAAGCGCATCAAGCGCCTGGGCGAATCCTCGCAGGAGATCGGCGAGATCGTCGAGCTCATCTCCGACATCACCGAGCAGACCAACGTGCTCGCGCTCAACGCCGCGATCCAGGCCGCCTCCGCAGGCGAAGCGGGCCGTGGCTTCACCGTGGTGGCCGAGGAGGTGCAACGCCTGGCCGAGCGCTCGGGCGAGGCGACCAAGCAGATCGCCGCCATCGTCAAGACCATCCAGACCGACACCCAGGACGCCGTGGGCGCCATGGAGAACGCCACGCGCAACGTGGTCGAGGGCGCCCGCCTGTCCGACGCGGCCGGCCAGGCGCTCGCCGAGATCGACTCGGTGAGCACCGACACCGCACACCTGATCGAGCAGATCTCCGCCGACATCCAGAGCCAGGCCGCCACCGCCGAACGCGTCGCGGTGACCATGAAGGACATCCTGACGATCACCGAGCAGACCTCGCTCGGCACCCGCCAGACCGCCGTATCCATCGGGCAGCTCGCCGATCTCGCCGTCGAGCTCAAGGGCTCGGTGTCGGGCTTCAAGGTCTGAACGGCCTGACTCGGGAAGGACGAACATGACACACGCCACCGAGCCGGACCTGGGTGCGCTGACCTGGGTCAAGGGTGAGATCGACGCCGCGCTCGAACGTGCGCGCAGCGCACTGGACCGGGGCGAGGCCGGCGCCGAGGCCTCCGGCCTGCAGTTCGCCCAGACTCACCTGCACCAGGTACGCGGGGCGCTGGCCATCGTCGGCCTCGACGGCCTCACCCGTTTTGCGGATGCGACCGAGCACCTGCTGGCCGCGATGGCGCGCGAAGCGGTCCCGAGCACCGCGACCCAGCGCACACTTGCACGACGCGCGCTGGCGATGATCGGCAACTACCTCGACGAGATCGCCCATGGCGCGCCGAACCAGCCGCTGCGGCTCGCCGACACCTACCTCGAACTCGCCGCGGCCAGCGCCCAGGCCGACGCCAGCCCAGCCGACCTCTTCCACCCCGACCTGTCGCGCAGACCGCCGCCGCCCGCAAGCGAGGCCGGCTCGGCAGAGGACATCGACAAGGCACAGCGCAGCGCGCGCAGCCGCTTCGAGCGCGGCCTGCTCGAGTGGCTGCGCAAGGGCAGCGCAGGCGACGGCGCGCGCATGATGCGCGAGGCCATCGCCGAGATCGACCGCCTGCAGCCCAACGCCGCGGCGCGCAGCCTGTGGTGGACCAGCCTCGCCTTCTACGATGCGCTCATCGACGGCAGCCTGCAGCCCCTCCCGCCGGTCAAGCGCCTGTGCACGCAGATCGACGCCCAGTTCCGTCGCCTGCTCAGCGGCGCCGCCAACGCCCCCGAACGCCTGCAGCGCGAGCTGCTCTACCAGATCGCCCACTGCCCGGCACGCACCGCGCACCAGCAGGCGGTGCGCGCGCTCTATCAGCTCGACGCGCTCCTGCCCGCAGCCGACGCCACGGTCAGCGGCACGCCCACGGCGCCGCTGCTCGAGACGCTCAACCGCCAGCTCGCCGCAGCGCGCGCGCACTGGGATGCGTTCTGCACCGGGACCGCGGTCGAACTGCAGCGCTTCGAGGAAGCGCTCGTCGCCATGGGACCGCCTGCGACAGCGCTCGGTCGTGCGCAGGCGCAAGCGCTCATCGACGCGCTCCAGGCCTTCGCGCACTGGCTGCGCAAGGACCCGCTGCAGTGCCCCGAGGCCGCAGCCATGGAGGTCGCCACGGCGCTGCTGACGCTCGAAGGCGCACTCGGCCCGCGCCCCCCCGAAGCCGATTTCAGCGCGCGCGTCCAAACCCTGACCCGGCGCCTCGAAGCGCTCATGCGCGGCGAAGCCCTCGGCCGGGCGCAAGACGAAGCCAGCCTGGGCATCGGCAGCCAGGCGCAGGAAAAATCCGCCGTCGAACAGCTCGTGCGCGAGATGCGCTCCAGCCTCGCCCAGGTCGAGCAGGTGCTGGACGACTTCTTCCGCGACCAGACCCGGCGCGACCCGCTCACCCGCCTGCACGAACCGCTGCAGCACATCATCGGTGCGCTCAGCGTGCTGGGCGAGACCGGGGCGCTCGAGCTCGTGCGCAAGGCCGCGGTGAGCATCGCGCGGTTCGCGGACCCGGACAGCAAGGCCGGCCAGCCCGACTTCGAAGCGCTCGCGGACCAGCTTTCCGCGCTCGGCTTCTATCTCGACGCCCTGCCGCACGGCGGCGCCAGCCTCGATGCCCTGCTCGCGCAGCATCTCGGACAAGGCCGCGACGCCGCGCACGCACGTGACCGGGACAGCGCGCCCGAGGCCTCCGTGCCAGCCGCAGCCTCCGCTGCGCCCGCGCCCGACGCCCTCTCCACCGCCGCGCCGCTCGAGGTGGGCGACGATGTGACCGAAGAGGCAGCCGAAGAAGCGGCTGAAGATGTGTACGACGAGGCGCCCGCGCTCGCGCCGCCCCTCGAAGCCTTCGACCTGCCGGCGCCCGAAGTCAGCGCGACCGAAGTCAGCGCGTCCGCGGACCTGCCGCCGACGGCGGCGCCACGCACACCCGAAGCCACCGCCCCCCTGGCGGCAGCGTCGAGCGCGGCGGCAGCGCCCCCGATCGAGGCCGACCTGCTCGAGATCTTCATCGAAGAGGCGCAGGAGGTGCTGGCCACCCAGCGCGAGCAGCTCGAGCTGCTGCGCACCACGCCGACCGACCCGCAGGCGCTGCTCACGCTGCGGCGCGGCTTCCACACCCTCAAGGGCAGCGGACGCATGGTCGGCCTGTCCGGGCTCGGCGAAGTCGCCTGGGCCGTCGAACAGGCGCTGAACCGCTGGCTGCAGCTCGAATGGGCGGTCACCCCGGCGCTGCTGCACTTCATCGACGACGCACATGGACTGTTCGCGCAGTGGGTCGCCCAGCTCCGCGGCGGCGACATGCGCGACGTCGATGCACGGAACCTGAGCGCCGAAGCCGAGCGCCTGCGCAACGCCGACGCGCCGCCCTTCGCCCCCGCCGAGGACGACATCGAAACGGATATCGCGGCGGATATCGCGACCGCGGCAGAGACCACGTCCGAGGCCGATGTCACGTCCGGGGCCGATGTCGCCTCCGAGGTCGATTTCGCCTCCGAGGTCGATTTCGCCTCCGAGGTCGATTTCGCCTCCGAGGTCGATTTCGCCGCCGGGGCCGTCGCCGCCTCCGAGGCCGATGTCACGTCCGAGGCCGATGTCGCCTCCGAGGCCGATGTCGCCTCCGAGGTCGAACTCCCGGACATCCCGCGCCCCGCGCCCGAGGTGCTCGCCGAGGCCGCCCCGCCTGCGGCGGAGATGCTGCTCGAGAGCGCCGAGTTCCTCTTCGACGATGAACTCGGCGACCTTCCGCCCCCTGCGGCAGAAGACGCTGCGGCGGCGGCCGACGCGCTCGCCGGCCAGGCATTGAGCGCCGAGGACCTGCTCGAATTCGTCGAGACGCTGGACGAAGAAGAGGCCGAGCTCGCCGCAGAGACCGCCGCACAGGACGCGGATGACGCGCACGCCGCACAGGACCGGACGCCCGCCGCGGATACGGCGCCCGAGACCCTGCCCGACACCCCGGTACCGAGCGCCCCGCCACCCGCCGAGCCTTCTCCCCCTGCCCCGGCAGGCGGCGAGACGCTGCGCATCGGCGATGCGGAAATCTCGCGCGCGCTGCACAGCCTGTACTGCAGCGAAGCAGCCCAGCACCTCGACACGCTGGCGCGCGACCTGCAGGCGCTGCACGGCGACACGCCGCGGCCTCCGCGCACCGAGGCGCTGCGCGCAGTGCACACCTTCGCCGGCATCTCGGGCACCGCACGGCTCGAGGCACCGCATCAGCTCGGTCGCGCGCTCGAGCACGCGCTCGAACGCCTGATCGAACACGGCCGCGCGCCCGCCGCCGCCGAGCTCGCGCTGTTCTCCAGCGTGCACACTGCCTTGCGTGCGATGCTGGACGACGCAATCCGCGAACACGCGCCGCAGGCGGCGCCCGCCCTCATCGAAGCACTCGAGGCCCTGCGCGCGCACGGCCCTGCGACATCCGCCGCACCGCCGCCACAGCACGAAGCCGAGCGCGCACCGGCGCACGCCCACGCGACGGGCGCGGGCCCCCTCCCCACTGAGCCCCGCGCTGCAGCACCCCTGCCCGAAGGCCCTGCTGCGGCCGCCGCGCCGGCATCCAGCCTGCGCACGCACGAGGCTCCGGCGCCGAACGCCCCCGAAGGCGCGCAGGAGCAGGCCGAAGCGCCGGCGCTGCCCGCCGACGAGATCGACAGCAGCCTGCTGCCGATCTTCCTCGAAGAGGCCGCCGACACCCTGGCCCAGCTCCACGACACGCTGCGCGCGTGGCGCGCGGCGCCCGATGCCGGCAACGAAGCCCCGCCCGCGCTCGCCAGGCTGCTGCACTCGCTCAAGGGCAGCGCACGCATGGCCGGCGCGATGAGCCTGGGCGCTCAGCTGCACGCGCTCGAGTCGCGCCTCGAAGACGGCCTCGCCGCACGGGAGCCGCAGCAGGCGCTGGCCGATGCGCTCGCGCTCGGACTCGACCACTGCGAGCAGCTCATCGACGCGCTCGCGCTCGGCGAGGGCGAGCGCGAAGCCGCAGCGGGGGCACCCCAGCCCGGCGTCGCGCAGCGCCCGGAGCAGCAAGGCGCGGAAGCCGAGACCCTGAGCAGCCCGACCCTGCGGGTGCGGGCCGAGCTCATCGACCGCTTCGTCAACCAGTCGGGCGAGATCGGCGTGGCACGCAGCCGCGTCGAGGGCGAGCTGCGCACCCTGCGGCGCTCGCTGCTCGACCTCACCGAAAACGTGATCCGCCTGCGCAACCAGCTGCGCGAGGTCGAGATCCAGGCCGAAGTGCAGATGCAGTCGCGCATCGCCCAGGCCGGCTCGCACGAGGGCGACTTCGACCCGCTCGAGCTCGACCGCTACACCCGCCTGCAGGAGCTCACGCGGATGATGGCCGAGAGCGTCAACGACGTGACCACGGTGCAGCAGAACCTGCTGCTCAACCTGGACGGCGCCGATCTCGCGCTCAACGGCCAGGCTCGCCTGGCGCGCGATCTGCAACAAGGCCTGATGCAGGTGCGCATGCTGCCCTTCGACAGCCTCGCGAGCCGGCTCTACCGCGTCGTGCGCCAGAGCGCGCACGAGCTCGGCAAACGCGCCAGCCTCGACCTGCGCGGCGGCCGCGTCAACATCGACCGCAGCGTGCTCGAACAGATCGCCGCCCCGCTCGAACATCTGCTGCGCAACGCGCTCGCGCACGGCATCGAGTCGCCCGAGGCACGCCGCGCCGCCGGCAAGCCCGAATCCGGCAACATCACGCTGAGCGTGACCCAGGAAGGCAACGAGATCGCGATCGAGATCGCCGACGACGGCGCCGGCCTCGACCTCGAACGCATCGCCGCCCACGCGCGCGAACGCGGCCTGATCGGCGCCGACGAGCAGGCCGACGAGCGCCGCCTCATCAACCTGATCTTCGTCTCCGGCTTCAGCACCGCGCGTGCACTCTCGGCCATGTCGGGACGCGGCGTGGGCATGGACGTCGTCAAGGCACAGGCCGCCGCGATCGGCGGCCGGGTCGGCGTCGCCTCCACGCGCGGCGCCGGCAGCCGCTTCACCATCCACATCCCGATCACGCTCGCGGTCACGCGCGCCCTGCTCGTGCAGGGCGGGGGCCGCAGCTGGGCGATCCCGTCGAGCCTGGTCGCGCAGGCCGTGGAGCTCAAGCCCGGCGCGCTGCACACGCTACAGGAAGAGCATGGCATGGACTGGCAGGGCGAGCGCTTCCCTTATCGCTACCTGCCACGGCTGCTCGGCGACCGCGAGGCGCGCCCCTCCGAGCAACGCTACAACTGGGTGCTGCTGCTGCGCGCCGGCGAGCAGCGGCTCGCGCTGCATGTCGATGGACTGCGCGGCAATCAGGACATCGTGGTCAAGAACGCCGGACCGCAGCTCACCCGCGTCGTCGGCATGTCGGGCGCCACGGTGCTCGGTGACGGCGAGATCGTGCTGATCCTGAACCCGCTCGCGCTCGCCGCCCGCAGCCACGCCGAGGAGCACGCCGACCTCGATCACCTGCCGCCCGACGCCGAGGCGCCCCCGCCGCTGCATCTGCCCACGGTCATGGTGGTGGACGACTCGCTCACCGTGCGCAAGATCACCGGCCGCCTGCTCGAGCGCGAGGGCTACCGTGTGATCACCGCCAAGGACGGCGTGGATGCGCTGGAGCAGCTCATCGACACCGTGCCCGACGTGGTGCTGTCCGACATCGAGATGCCGCGCATGGACGGCTTCGACCTCGTCCGCAACATCCGCGCCGACGCTCGCCTGAAGCAGCTGCCGGTGATCATGATCACCTCGCGCCTGGCCGACAAGCACCGCCTCTACGCCAGGGAAGTGGGCGCCAACCACTATCTGGGCAAGCCCTACCAGGAGGAAGAGCTGCTCGCGCTGCTGGCGGGCTACACCACGGGTCAGCCAGCGCGCTGAACGATGGCCGCAGGCGGGCGCGCGGCCATCCTCGCCCGCAGCCTCGTCCTCTCCGCCGCGATCAGGCCCCGAGCGCGCGCGCCATGCGTTCGAGCGCCTGGCCGAGCGTGGCGCGCGGGCAGCCGAAGTTGAGGCGCAGGAAACCCGGCGCACCAAAGGCTGCCCCGTCCGACAAGCCCACGCCGGCGGCCTCGAAGAAAGCGACCGGATCGGCGACGCCGCGCGCCGCCATCATCTCGCGGCAGTCGATCCAGGCCAGATAGGTGGCTTCGGGCACGGTCATCGACAGGCCGGGCAGGCGTGCGATGGCGTCTGCCAGGCGCGCGCGGTTGGCGCGCAGGTAATCGAGCAGCGCCTGCCGCCAGGCGTCGCCGTCGCGATAGGCAGCCTCCGCGGCGACCATGCCGAGCACGTTCACATGCGGCACGACGCCGCGCATGGCGTGGCGGTAGCGCCGGCGCAGCGCGGGGTCGGGGATGATGGCGAAGGCGCAGTACAGCGCCGGGATGTTCCAGGTCTTGGACGGCGCCATCAGCGTGATGGTGCGCCGTGCGGTGGCTTCGTCGAGTGCGGCGAGCGGGCGGTGCGGGCGCTCGACGTCGAGCACGAGGCCGCAGTGGATCTCGTCGGAGCACACGATGAGGTCGTGGCGCGCGGCGAAGTCGGCGAGGCGTAGCAGTTCGTCGGCGTCGAACACCCGGCCGACCGGGTTGTGCGGGCTGCACAGCAGCAGCAGGCGGGTCGAGGGCGTGCATGCCGCTTCCAGCGCGTCCCAGTCCCACTGCCAGCGGCCGTCGCGCAGGACCAGTTCGACGCGCTGCAGCACGCGGTCGGTGTTGGCGGGGGCGGTGAGGAAGGGCGGGTACACCGGGGTCGCGGTGAGCACGCCGTCGCCGGGCTCGCCGGCGAGGGTGCAGGCGAGGTTGAAGCCGGCGACCACGCCCGGCAGCCACACCAGCCAGTCCGGGTCGATGATCCAGCCGTGGTCGCGCTGCAGGCCCTCGATCACGGCGTCGATCAGGGAGGGCCAGGCGTCGGTGTAGCCGAACACGCCGTGGTCGATGCGCCGATGCAGGGCGTCTAGGACCGCAGGGGGCGCGGCGAAGTCCATGTCGGCGACCCATAGCGGGAGCACGTCGCGGCCGGCGTAGCGGCCCCATTTTTCGCTCGGCAGGCTGCGGCGGTCGATGAGGCGGTCGAAGTCGAAGGCGGGGGCGGTCATGGCGGAGCGTCCGGTGAGCGGTGACGGACCGCCATTGTCCCGCATTCGGGCGGGGCACCGCAGCCCTGTGGGAGCGACGCAATTCGCGATACCGCGCCCCGACTGTGCGCCGAGGGGAGCAGTTCCTTGCGCGGCTGCGACTCTCTGCGGCTGGCGCGGCTGCGGATTTGCGGGGAAGGCGCGGCTGCGATTCGGTCGCGGGACCGGGGTGGCGGGCGCCGCCTGCACTCGCGGCCCTTCGCTGCGCTGCGGGCTGCCCTCGGCGGAGGACGTCGCGGGGGCGGCGACGCAAACTCGGCGCTGCGCGCCTCAGACATGCGTCGCCTTGTTTCCCCCGCGACGCCCTCCACCTCGGCGCTCGTGAAGTTGGCGTCCGCCACCCCGGTCCCGCGACCTTGCGTGGGGGAATGGCTGGAAGGCTGAGGGGCGCTGGGCGATTCGTGGGTGATTTGTGCTTGGTTCGTGGTTGGTTCGTGGTTGTTTCGGAGCGGGCAGTGGTTCCAGAACGGCCTGGTCTTTTCGGCGTAGCGCCGCCCGATCTGGCTTGCGCCTATGCGCCTTGCGCGTCGCTCTTCACCACGCCGAAGCGGCTCAGCGTGCGTTCGCGCGCGGCGGCGTGATCCACGATCGGAGCCGGGTAATCGACGCCGATCTTCGTCCTGCACGCGGTCTGGTCGATGCCGCCCATGGTCCAGGGGGCGTGGATGAACTTGTCGGGCACGCGCGCGAGTTCGGGCAGGTAGCGGCGGATGAAGCGGCCTTCGGGGTCGAATTTTTCGGACTGGGTGACCGGGTTGAAGATGCGGAACCAGGGCTGCGCGTCGCAGCCGGTCGAGGCCGCCCACTGCCAGTCGCCGTTGTTGGCGGCGAGGTCGTAGTCGTTGAGCTGCGCGGCGAAGTAGCGCTCGCCCAGACGCCAGTCGACGCCGAGGTCCTTGGTGAGGAAGGAGGCGACGATCATGCGCAGGCGGTTGTGCATCCAGCCGGTCTGGTTGAGCTGGCGCATCGCGGCGTCGACGATCGGGTAGCCGGTGCGCGCCTCGCACCAGGCGGCGAAGAGCTCGGGCGCGTCGTCCCACTTCACGGCGTCGTACTCGGGACGGAAGGCGCGCTCGACCACGCGTGGGTGATGCCACAGGATCTGGTGATAGAAGTCGCGCCAGATCAGCTCCGACAGCCAGGTTTCCGCGCCCTCGCCGCCGTGTGCGCGGGCGTGGGCGGCGAGTTGGCGGATCGACACGGTGCCGAAGCGCAGGTGGGTGGACAGGTAGCTCACGCCCTTCACCGCCGGGAAGTCACGCCCGCGCTTGTAGCGGTCGATGCGCGCGGTGAAATCCTCGAACAGCTTCCTGCCGCCGCTCATCGCGAGCGGGATCTTCAGTTCGGCCAGGTTGGTGGGCTCGAAGCCGATGTCGGCGAGCGCGGGCACGGTCTCGCCCGCGGGCTTCGCGGCGAGATGTGCGGCGTATTGTTCCACCGCATATGACTTGAGCTGGAAGTCGTCCACCTTCTTGAGCCAGGCGTTCTTGTATGGGGTGAACACGCTGTAGGGCTTGCCCGTCTGGGTCAGCACCTCGTCGCGCTCGAAGACGACCTGGTCCTTGAAGTCCTCGTAGCCGATGCCGGCTTCCGCGAGCGCCTGCGCCACCCGGCTGTCGCGCACGATAGCGTCGGGCTCGTAGTCGCGGTTGGCGAACACCTTGTCGACGCCGAGTTCGGCAGCCAGGCGCGGGATCTCTTCCTCGGCGCGACCATGGCGCACGATCAATCCGCCACCGGCTGCGCCCGCCGCCCGCGCCATGGCGTCCAGCGCAGTATCGAGCTCGACCAGGCTGGCGTGGATGAACTCGACCCGCCGATCACGGCGTGATGCCAGCGCATCGAGGATCGCGGTATCGAAGACGAAGGCGCAGTGCACGCGATCGGCGAAGCGCAGCGCGTGGTGGAGTGCGGCGTGGTCGAAATTGCGCAGATCGCGGCGGAACCAGACGAGGGCGGAGGGCATTGTTTTGTCCAGGACAAAGATGCGAGATTATGACGCATCCGCGCGCCACCGTCCGCTCCGCCTTGCACTCCTCGCACCCGGGCCGCGAGGGCTCCCCGTGTCATGGCGCTATCGTCGGTTTTGCCAGGCGCGACGCAAGTCGCGATCGAGGCGACGGGAGAGTCCGCACGCATCTTCAAAGCCGCTCGCGACTTGCGTCGCTTCCACAGGAAGCCAGCCCCAACAAGCTCACGGCAAGCCAGTCCTCGCCCGCGCCAGGCCGCGGGGCCGGGGTGGCGGGCGCCAACTTCACGAGCGCCGAGGTGGAGGGCGTCGCGGGGGAATCAAGGCGACGCATGTCCGAGGCGCGCAGCGCCGAGTTTGCGTCGCCGCCCCCGCGGCGTCCTCCACCGAGGGCAGCCCGCAGCGCAGCGAAGGGCCGCGAATGCAGGCGGCACCCGCCACCCCGGCCCCGCCGCCGATCGAAGCCGCGCCCACGCCCGATCCACCACGCCCCGCTCCACCGCCCCCCCCAACCACCCAGCGCCCGCCCCAGGCCTGCGCCCCGCAACCCCATCCCAAAAGCCAGAAGATTAGCCCCCGCCCCCACGCCAAGAACCCGAACGATCAGCGTAAAATGCCGCGCATGGATACGCCCACGGCCAACTTCACGCACCACTTCCTGATCGCCATGCCCAACATGGCCGATCCCAACTTCACGCGCACCCTGACCTACGTCGCCGAACACAACGACCAGGGCGCGCTCGGCATCATCGTGAACCGGCCGATCGACATGAGCCTGGCCACGCTCTTCGAGCGCATCGAGCTCCCGCTCGAAGCCGAAGGCTTCGCCAACCAGCCGGTGTACTTCGGCGGACCGGTGCAGACCGATCGCGGCTTCGTGCTCCACCGCCCGCTCGGCGAATGGCACTCCACGCTCAAGGTCAACGACGAGATCGGCCTCACCAGCAGCCGCGACGTGCTGCAGGCGATCGGCGCCAGCGGCGAACCGCGCGACGTCCTCGTGACCCTCGGCTACGCCGGCTGGGCCGCTGGCCAGCTCGAACAAGAGCTCCTCGACAACGCCTGGCTGACCGTCCCCGCCGACATGGCGATCATCTTCGAGCTGCCACCCGAAGAGCGCCTGGTGGCCGCCATGCAGAAGCTCGGCGTCGACTTCACCAACCTCAGCGAGGTCGCCGGGCATGCCTGACGCGGCGCCCGCCGCCCAGACTCCTGCGGGCAGCACGGCCACCCGGCCCAGTACGGCCTCCGCGTCCACCGTAGCCGCACTGCCCGCCCGCGGCACCCTGCTCGGCTTCGACTTCGGCCTCGCACGCATCGGCGTCGCCACCGGCGAACTCGAAACCGGCCAGGCCAGCGCGCTCACCACCGTGCACGACGAATCGAACGACGCCCGCTTCAAGGCCATCGCCGGCCTGATCGCCGAATGGCGCCCGGTCGCCCTGGTGGTCGGCCTCCCCACCCATCTCGACGGCACCGAGCACGCGCTCACCGCGCGCTGCCGGCGTTTCGCCAACCAGCTCCACGGCCGCTTCGGCCTGCCGGTGTTCACCGCCGACGAGCGCCTGTCCTCGGTCGCCGCCGAAGGCGAGCTCAGCGCCGCCGGGCGCACCCACTGGCGCGAGCGCAAGGCGGTGCTCGACGCCGCCGCCGCCCGCATCATCCTGCAAACCTTCCTGGACACCCGACGCCATGAAAAGCCTTGACGCCGAAGCCCTGTGCCGGCAGCTCGCCGATCAGCTCCGCCCCCATGTCACCCCCGCCACCGCGCTGGTCGGCATCTACACCGGCGGCCTGTGGCTGGCCGAGCGCCTGCACGCCGAGCTCGGCATCGCCCAGCCGCTGGGCGCAATCGACGTCTCCTTCTACCGCGACGACTACGGCAGCAAGGGCCTGCACGCCAGCCCGCAGAAGACCGCGATTCCGTTCAATGTGGACGGCGCCCACGTGATTCTGGTCGATGACGTGCTCTACACCGGCCGCACCACCCGCGCCGCGCTCAACGAGCTGTTCGACTTCGGCCGGCCGGGCGTGGTCGAGCTCGCGGTGCTGGTCGACCGCGGCAGCCGCGAGCTGCCCGTGGCCGCGCGCTACTGCGCCCACACCCTGTCCGAGGCCCTGCCGCGCGAGCAGAACCTCGAACTGCAGCGCGACGACGCCGGCCAGTTCACGCTGAAGCTGACCGAGCGCGCCTGAACCCGAGCCCGCCGCAAGCGCCCACCGCCACCCTCCCTCCCCACTCGCTGACACCGAGGCCCGCCCGATGCGCCATCCCCAGCTCAACCAGCACGGCGAACTGCAGCACCTGCTCACGCTCGACGGTCTGCCGCGCGACATCCTCACCGCCATCCTCGACACCGCCGCGCCCTTCACCGAAGTGGCCGAGCGCGAGGTCAAGAAGCTGCCGCTCTTGCGCGGCAAGAGCGTCTTCAACCTGTTCTTCGAGAACTCGACGCGCACCCGCACCACCTTCGAGATCGCCGCCAAGCGCCTGTCGGCCGACGTGGTGAACCTCAACATCAACACCAGCTCGGCCGCCAAGGGCGAGAGCCTGCTCGACACCGTCGACAACCTGTGCGCGATGCAGGCCGACATGTTCGTCGTACGCCACGCCGCCAGCGGCGCGCCGATGCTGATCGCCCAGCACCTGCACAACACCGGGCGCGACCACATCCGCGTGGTCAATGCCGGCGACGGTCGCCACGCGCACCCGACGCAGGGCCTGCTCGACATGTACACCATCCGCCACTTCAAGCAGGACTTCTCCAACCTGACGGTGGCGATCGTCGGCGACGTGCTGCACTCGCGCGTGGCACGCAGCCAGATCGCCGCGCTGACCACGCTCGGCGTGCCCGAAGTGCGCGTGATCGGCCCCAGGACCCTGCTCCCGACCGCAGTCGATAAGCTCGGCGTGCGCGTCTTCCACGACATGCGCGAGGGCCTCAAGGGCGTGGACGTGGTGATGATGCTGCGCCTGCAGAACGAGCGCATGAACGGCGCGCTGCTGCCCACACCGCAGGAGTACTACAAGATCTGGGGCCTCACCGCCGAGAAGCTGGCGCTGGCCAAGCCCGACGCGATCGTGATGCACCCCGGCCCGATGAACCGCGGCGTC
Organism: Thauera sp. UBA6194; assembly: GCA_002422685.1. Taxonomy (GTDB): domain Bacteria; phylum Pseudomonadota; class Gammaproteobacteria; order Burkholderiales; family Rhodocyclaceae; genus Thauera. The sequence continues at coordinate 42,943 of DITC01000066.1, forward strand.
GAGATCGACTCGGCGGTGGCCGACGGCGCGCAGGCGGTCATCCTGCCCCAGGTCACCTTCGGCATCGCCGTGCGCATGGCGGTGATGAGCATGCTCGGCAGCCACTGAGCCGCGGACAGCACAGGCACAAGGAAACACGCATGAACATCCTGATTTCCAACGGCCGCGTCGTCGATCCGGCCAATCGCACCGACGCGGTGCAGAACGTTTTTGTTGCCGGCGGCAAGATCGTCGCCCTCGGCCAGGCCCCGGACGGCTTCAAGCCCGAACGCACGATCGACGCCAGCGGGCTGGTGGTCGCCCCCGGCTTCATCGACCTCGCCGCGCGCCTGCGCGAGCCCGGCTTCGAATACCGCGCCACGCTCGAGTCCGAGATGGACGCGGCGATGGCCGGCGGCGTCACCAGCCTGGCGATCCCGCCCGACACCGACCCGGTGCTCGACGAACCCGGCCTGGTCGAGATGCTGACCTACCGCGCCAAGAAGCTGAACCGCGCCCACATCTACCCGGTCGGCGCGCTCACCATCGGCCTCAAGGGCGAGCGCCTGTCCGAGATGGCCGAGCTGGTCGAGGCCGGCTGCGTCGCCTTCTCGCAGGCCAACGTGCCGGTGGTGGACAACACCGTGCTGATGCGCGCGCTGCAGTACGCCGCCACCTTCGGCTTCCGCGTCTGGCTGCAGCCGCTCGCGCCCTTCCTGTCGCGCCTGGGCCACGCCCACGACGGCGAGGTGTCGACCCGGCTCGGCCTGTCGGGCATCCCGGTCGCCGCCGAAACGGTGGCACTGTTTACCTACCTCGAGCTGGCCAGGACCACCGGCGCCCGCCTGCACGTCACCCGCCTGTCGTCCGCCGCCGGGCTGGCGCTGATCGAACAGGCGCGCGCCGAAGGCATGGACGTGAGCTGCGACGTGTCGATCAACCACGTGCACCTGTGCGACATGGACATCGGCTACTTCGACCCCAACTGCCACCTGATCCCGCCGCTGCGCAGCCAGCGCGACCGCGAGGCGCTGGCCAGGGGCCTGGCCGAGGGTCGCATCAACGCGCTGTGCTCGGATCACACCCCGGTGGACGACGACGGCAAACAGACGCCGTTCTCCGAGTCCGAACCGGGCGCCACCGGCCTCGAGCTGCTGCTGCCGCTGACCCTGAAGTGGGCGGATCGCGCCGGACTGTCGCTGATGGAGGGACTCGCCCGCATCACCTCGGACGCGGCGAAGATCGTCGGCATCACCAAGGCCGGCCACCTGTCGGTGGGCGCGCGTGCCGACGTGTGCGTGTTCGACCCGGCGGCGCATGTCACCATCACCCGCGAGGGGCTCAGGAGCCAGGGCAAGAACACACCCTTCCTCGGCATGGAGCTGCCGGGCAAGGTGCATTACACGCTGGTCGAGGGGCAGGTGATGTTCGAGGGCTGAAGTTCGAGGGCTGAAGTTCGAGGGCTGAAGTTCGAGGGCTGAAGTTCGGGGGCTGAAGTTCGGGGCCTAGGGCTCCGGGGCTGGCGGCTCAGCCCCCGAACAGCAGCGGCGCGAAGCCGTTGCGCGCCTCGGCGAGCAGCATCAGCACGATCTGCAGCACCAGCAGCAACAGCAGCGGCGACAGGTCGACGTTGGCGATGGTCGGCACCACGCGCCGGAACGGGCGCAGGAAAGGCGCGGCGATCGCATTGAACAAGGGCGCCAGCGGCGCATGCGGGGCGACCCACGACAGCACCGCCGAGCCGAGCACCACCGCGAACAGCAGATACACCATCATGCGCAGCAGCTCGATCAGGCCCACGCCGCCCAGGCCGCCGATCACCGCGGCGGTGTTGCCGCTGAACACCGCGCCGCGCAGGCCGAGTTCGAAGGCCACCAGCAAGATCTGCACGACCCAGGCCGGCAGCAGGCTCGCCATGTCGAGGCCGAACAGGCCGGGCACGAAGCGGCGCAGCGGGCGCACGATCCAGTCGGTGGTGCTGACCACGAACTGGCCGAGCTGGTTGCGGAAGGAGATGCGCTGCCACTGCATGTAGAAGCGCGCGAGCAACATCAGCGTGAGGAAACCACCCGCCGCGTTGATGAGGAGTAGCAGGATGTTGGCGAGCATGGATCAGTCCTTCCCGAGCTCTTCGCCGAGCGCACGGCCGCGCGCTTCGGCGGCCTTGACCGCGGCGACCAGCTCATCGTGCCAGCCGGATGCCGCCAGACTGGCGAGCGCCGCCTCGGTGGTGCCGCCCCTGGAGGTGACGTTCTGGCGCAGCACCGCAGGCGAATCCTCGGAGCGGGCCGCCAGCCGCGCCGCGCCGAGCACGGTGTCGATCGCCAGCCGGCGCGCACCCGCCTCGTCGAAGCCCAGGCTGCGCCCCGCGGCTTCGAGCGCCTCGATGAAGTGGAACACGTAGGCCGGCCCACTGCCCGAGATCGCGGTCACCGCGTCCATCTGCGCCTCGGTCTCGGCCCACACGGTGCTGCCGACCGCGGCGAGGATGCGCTCGGCCGCGGCGCGTCCGGCGGCGTCCACCGAGGGGTCGGCATACAGGCCGGTGACGCCGGCGCCGATCAGCGCCGGGGTGTTGGGCATGCAGCGCACCAGGCGGGAGTGGGGCGCGCCGGGCGCGCCGAGCCAGCGCCCGAGGTCCGCCAGGCGCAGGCCGGCGGCGATGCTGATGACGAGCTGGCCGGCGAGCTGGCCGGCCAGCGGCGCGAGCGCGGCCTTCATCTGCTGCGGCTTCACCGCCAGCACGAGCACGTCACAGGCGAGCGCGGGCGCATCGAACGCGCCCACCGCACGCACGCCGAAGCGGTGCTCGAGCGCGGCACGCGCGGCCTCGCCGAGCTCGACGACCTGGATGTCGCCGGCCGCGAAGCCGCGTTCGATCATGCCACCGATGAGGGCCGCGGCCATGTTGCCGCCGCCGAGAAAAGTGATCTTCATTAGGTGACCCGAATTCAATTCAAGAGCCGACGCACATCGAGGCGCGTCAGGCGGATCCGGCCGCAGCCGGGGTGGAAGCGGGCTTGACGCGCGCGCCGAAGATCGCCGTGCCGACGCGCACGATGGTGGCGCCTTCGGCGACCGCCGGCTCGATGTCGTGCGACATGCCCATCGACAGCGTGTCCAGCGCCAGACCGACGGCGGCGAGCTCGTCGCGCAGCCGGCGCAGCAGCGCGAAGCGCGCGCGCAGCAGCGCGGAGTCGTCGGTGGGCTCGGGGATGCACATCAGCCCGCGCAGACGCAGGCGCGGCAGGCCGGCGACCGCCTGTGCGAGCGCGGCCACCTCGTCCGGAGCCACGCCGCTCTTGCTGTCCTCGCCGCTGACATTGACCTGGATACACACATTGAGCGGCGGCAGATGCACATCGCGCTGGGCCGACAGGCGCTCGGCGATCTTCAGCCGGTCGATGCCATGCACCCAGTCGAAGGCGTTGGCGACCGGGCGCGTCTTGTTGCTCTGCAGCGGGCCGATGAAGTGCCACTCGAGGCCAAGCTCGCGCAGCGCCTCGACCTTGTCGACGCCTTCCTGCACGTAGTTTTCACCGAAGGCGCGCTGGCCGGCCGCCGCGGCGTCGCGCACCGCGTCGGCCGGCCAGGTCTTGCTCACCGCCAGCAGCTGCACGCTGGCGGGATCACGCTCGGCCGCGCGCGCGGCCGCCGCGATGCGGGCCTGGACGGCATGCAGCCGGTCAGCGATTGTCGTCATGTTCCGTGGCCTATTTCCTTAAGGGCGGTGCGCGAAAAGTATAGCATCGCCGTGTTCGCCCACTTTCCGCCCAACCGAGCCCGCGTGCGGGACGCAAACGCGCAGAAGACAATCCATGGACATCACCGAACTGCTCGCCTTCGCGGTCAAGAACAAGGCCTCCGACCTTCACCTCTCCTCCGGCCTGCCGCCCATGATCCGCGTGCATGGCGACGTGCGCCGCATCAACCTGCCACCGCTCGAGCACAAGGAAGTGCACGCGATGGTGTACGACATCATGAACGACGGCCAGCGCAAGCAGTTCGAGGAGACCTGGGAGTGCGACTTCTCCTTCGCCATCCCCAATCTCGCCCGCTTCCGTGTCAACGCCTTCAACCAGAACCGCGGCGCGGCGGCGGTGTTCCGCACCATTCCGTCCAAGGTGCTCACGCTCGAAGAGCTCAACTGCCCGAAGATCTTCAAGGAGATCGCCGACCAGCCGCGCGGCATCGTGCTCGTCACCGGCCCCACCGGCTCGGGCAAGTCGACCACGCTCGCAGCGATGATCGACTACGTGAACGAAAACGAGTACGGCCACATCCTCACCGTCGAGGACCCGATCGAATTCGTGCACGAATCCAAGCGCTGCCTGATCAACCAGCGCGAGGTGCACCGCGACACCATGTCCTTCAACAACGCCCTGCGCGCCGCGCTGCGCGAGGACCCGGACGTGGTGCTGGTGGGCGAGATGCGCGACCTCGAGACCATCCGCCTCGCGCTCACCGCGGCCGAGACCGGCCACCTCGTGTTCGGCACCCTGCACACGTCGTCCGCGGCCAAGACCATCGACCGTATCGTCGACGTCTTCCCGGCAGCCGAGAAGGACATGGTGCGCTCGATGCTGTCCGAATCGCTGCGCGCGGTGATCTCGCAGACGCTGCTCAAGACCAAGGACGGCCAGGGCCGGGTCGCGGCGCACGAGATCATGATCGGCACCCCGGCGATCCGCAACCTGATCCGCGAGAACAAGATCGCGCAGATGTATTCCTCGATCCAGACCGGTCAGCACGTCGGCATGCAGACCCTGGACCAGTGCCTCGTCGACCTCGTGCGCCGCAACGTGGTCTCGGCTGCAGAGGCGCGCGTCAAGGCGCAGAACAAGGAAAGCTTCGCCGGCTGAGCGGCCGCCGACGCCCCCCTCCCCCGCATAACGAATCGCCCGCACGCTGGAGCTCACGCACATGGAACGCGACCAGGCACTCAAATTCATGCACGACCTGCTGCGGCTGATGCTGCAGAAGAACGGCTCGGACCTCTTCGTCACCGCCGGTTTTCCGCCCGCGATCAAGGTCGACGGCAAGATCGTGCCGCAATCGAACCAGATCCTGCAGCCGCAGCACACGACCGAGCTCGCGCGCGCGGTCATGAACGACCGCCAGGCGGCCGATTTCGAGGCGCACAAGGAGTGCAACTTCGGCATCTCGCCGGCCGGCATCGGGCGCTTCCGCGTCAACGCCTTCGTGCAGCAGGGCCGCGTGGGCCTGGTGCTGCGCACCATCCCGCAGAAGATCCCGAGCTTTCAGGAGCTCGGCCTGCCGCCGGTGCTCAACGACATCGCGCTCGCCAAGCGCGGCCTGGTGATCTTCGTCGGCGGCACCGGCACCGGCAAGACGACCTCGCTCGCGTCGATGGTCGACTTCCGCAACGAGAACACCTACGGCCACATCATCACGATCGAGGACCCGATCGAGTTCCTGCACCCGCACAAGAACTGCATCGTCACCCAGCGCGAGGTCGGCATCGACACCGAGAACTGGGGCGCCGCGCTCAAGAACACCTTGCGTCAGGCCCCCGACGTGATCCTGATGGGCGAGATCCGCGACCGCGAGACCATGGACTACGCGATCGCCTTCGCCGAGACCGGCCACCTGTGCCTGGCCACGCTGCACGCCAACAGCGCCAACCAGGCCATCGACCGCGTCATCAACTTCTTCCCCGAAGAGCGCCGCACGCAGCTGCTCATGGACCTGTCGCTGAACCTGCGCGCCATGATCTCGCAGCGCCTGCTGCCGCTGAAGGACCGCAAGGGCCGCGTGCCTGCGGTCGAGGTGCTGCTCAACTCGCCGCTGATCTCCGACCTGATCTTCAAGGGCAACATCCCCGAGATCAAGGAGATCATGAAACGCTCGACCGAGCTCGGCATGCAGACCTTCGACCAGTCGCTGTTCCAGCTCTACGAGGACGAACTCATCACCTACGAGGACGCGCTGCGCAACGCCGACTCGGTCAACGACCTGCGCCTGCAGATCAAGCTCAAGAGCAGGCACGGCGAACCCATCGGCGAGAAAGGCCTGAACAACCTCGGGCTGCTCTGAACGCGGCCGCGCGCGCGCTCAGTCCGCCGTACGCGGCGGCCGGTCGCGGTTGCTCCCCGCCACCATGCGGTATTCGTACAGCCGGCACTCGAGCGCGCCGTTGAACAAGGGCGTGCGCCGGGTCGCCTTCAGGCCCATGAGCTTGGGCAGGGCGGTGTCGGCGGTGAAGAAGTAGCAGCGCCAGCCGCCCCAGCGCTGCTTGAGCGCATCGCCCAGCTGCGGATAGAAGGCCGCCAGCTCCTCGGCCTCGCCGATGCGCACGCCGTAGGGCGGGTTGGCCACCATCACGCCTTCTGCCGCCGGCGGGGTGCGCTCGAGCACGTCGGCGCGCTCGAGCCGCACGCAGTCTGCGAGCCCGGCGGCCTCGAGGTTCAGGCGGCTGCGCCGCACCCACTCGCCCACGATGTCCGATCCGAAGATGTTCAGGGCGCGCGCCGGCTTGCGGCGCTGCTCGGCCGCGCGCCGCAGCGCGGCCCACGCCGCACGGTCATGATTGCGCAGGCGCTCGAAGGCAAAACCGCGCCCCAGCCCGGGCGCGATGTCGAGCGCCATCTGCGCGGCCTCGATCAGAAAGGTGCCGCTGCCGCACATCGGATCGACCAGCGCCTCGCCCGGCTGCCAGCCGCTCAGGCGCAGGATGCCGGCGGCGAGGTTCTCCTTGACCGGCGCCTCGACCGCCGCGGGCTTGTAGCCGCGCTTGTAGAGCGGCTCGCCGGAGGTGTCCACATAGAGGGTCGCGGTATCCGCGGTGAGGAACAGGTGGATGCGCACCGCCGGGTTGGCGGTGTCCACGCTCGGACGCCGGCCGACCACGGTACGGAAGTGGTCGCACACCGCGTCCTTCACGCGCAGCGTGATGAACTCCAGGCTCTTGAGCGGAGACTTCTGCGCCGTGACGTAGATGCGGATGGTGTCGTCGGCGGTGAACCACTTCGCCCAGGTCACGCTGTAGGCGAGCTTGTAGATGTCGACCTCGGCGCGGTAGCGCCCCTGCGCCACGCGCCACATCACCCGGGTGGCGAGCCGGCTCTCGAGGTTTGCGCGCTGGCACGCGGCCCAGTCACCCTGCCAGCTGACCCCGCCGTGCACCGCCCTCGCTTCGCGCGCACCGAAGCCGGACAGCTCTTCGACGAGCAGGGCTTCGAGGCCGCGTGGGCAGGGGCAAAAGAAGGTCTCGGCCATGGGGCGCTCCGGGTTCGGGGAAAGGCCCGCATTCTACCGCGCCCCGGCACGCGCGACCGGGCCAGCGCCTCACTCTTCGCGGATCCGTCACGCCATTGAAGATTACGCTCGCATCACCGCGCCGCCACGGACACTGTGTATTATTCACGCTCGCGCGCGCACTTCTTCGTCAAAAATACGCTGTCCAGCATCTCGCCCCGGGAAACCCGCATGAGCACCGCATCCTCAGCCCCCCTCCGCTCCGGCCGCCTGCGCAGGGCGCGTCTGATTGCCGCAGCGCTGGCCCTGGTCCTGGGCGCCGGTCATGCCGCCGCGCGCGACTTCGTCTATGTGGTGCGCCCCGGGGACAACCCGTGGAACCTCACCGAGCGCTACCTCAAGAGCATCGACTACTGGCCACGCATCCAGGACTACAACCACATCCTGGCGCCCAAATCCATCCAGCCCGGCACGGTGTTGCGCATTCCCGTGGCCTGGATGCGCGCGGAAGCGGTCGCGGCGCGGGTCATCGACCTCACCGGCGAAGTGCACTACGGCACGCCGGAGCGCCTCGAGCCGCTGTCGGTGGGCAGCAGCGTGCCCGCCGGCGTGTTCATCCGCAGCGGCGAAGACGCCAGCCTCACGCTCGAATTTCCCGACGGCAGCCGCAGCCTGGTCGGTGCGAACACCGCGCTCCGGCTGCGCCAGGCACAGCGCCTGAACGTCTCGGGTGCGCAGCAGACCGAGATCGAGCTCGAACGCGGACATATCGAAAACACCGTGCGCCCCACCCGCGCCAGCACCGGCGGGCGTTACATCATCCGCACTCCGGCCGCGATCGCCGCCGTGCGCGGCACCGACTTCCGTGTCACCGCCGCGGGCGACGGCATGCGCACCGAGACCCTGACCGGCAAGGTCGCGATCGACAACCGGCGCGGGACGGTGCTCCTGCCCGCGGGCACCGGCAACTACGCGGGCGCCGGCCTGAAACCCGAAAAATCCGCCCCCCTGCTGCCCGCTCCCACGCTCGAGGCGCTGCCCGAGCGCATCGATCGCGTACCTTTCCGGCTGCCGGTCGAGCCCGTCGCGGGCGCGCTGCGCTACCGCACGCAGATCGCACGGAGCGCCGACTTCACCAGCCTGCTCTCCGACCGCACGGTCACCGCAACCGAGGCGGTCGGCAGCGGGGCGCTCGCCGACGGGCGCTACCGCATGCGGGTACGCGCGGTAGATGCACGCGGGCTCGAAGGTCTCGACGCCGAGCACGAGATCCTCATCGACGCCCAACCCGAGCCCCCCTACCCCAGCCTGCCCGAGCAGGGCGGGTTCGCCACCGACGCACAGATCCGCTTCGAGTGGGCGGGCAACCCGGATGCCAGCCGATACCACTTTCAGCTCGCCGGCGACCCGCATTTCGAGCAGATCCTGCTGCAACGAGACGTGCTCGACGCGCCCGGCCTGAGCCTGGACGAGACGCTCGCGCTGCCGCCCGGCGAGTACTTCTGGCGCGTGGCGGTGAGCACCGACGCCGAAGGCCGCGGCCCCTACTCCGACCCCCAGCGTTTCCGTCGCCCTGCCCCGGGCCCCAGCGCCGAGCCACCCGAAATCGACAGCGAGACCCTGCGCCTGAACTGGCGCGAACAACCCGGCGTGGAGCGCTACGAGGTGCAGATCGCGAGCACGGCCGATTTCGCCGCCGCCGAATACGTCATCGAGACGGCCGACACCGGCCTGAGCATGGCGCGACCGCCGAGCGGCACCTGGCATGTGCGTATCCGCAGCCGGGAGCCGGGCGCGCCCTATGGCCCATGGAGCAAGGCGCAGCAGATCGAGCTGCCCCACAACCACTGGCGCGCGCTCTGGGTGCTGCTGCCCTTGTTGTTCGTGCCATGAAGCCCGCAGGCGCCGCCGCCATGCTCACCGGGCCGCGCGGCTGGGCGGTTGCGGCGCTGTTTGCCTGCGCCAGCCTGCTGGTCGGCCTGGCGCCCGTCGAGCGCCTCGACCTGCTCGCCTACGACAACATCGAGCCGGCCTTCCGCGCTGCCGCCGACGCCCCGGGCTCGGTGGTGGTCGCCATCGACGAGCCCACGCTCGCCGCGCTCGGGCGCTGGCCCTGGAACCGCACGGTTCATGCCGAGCTCATCGACCGGCTCACGGTTTCGGGCGTCGCGGCGATCGGCATGCCCATCCTCTTTTCCGAGCCTGCCCCCGGCGACAACGCGTTTGCCGAAGCCCTGGCAGCCTCGGGCCGCGTCGTGCTTCCGGTCGCGCCCGCCCAGAGCCCCGACCCGGACAGCGGCATCGGCGAGCTCCTGCCCACTCCGCCGCTGGCAGCAGGCGCGGCCCGGATCGGCCACGTCGATGTCGAGGTGGACGCCGATGGGCTCGCGCGCAGGATCTTCGCCCGCGCGGGCAGCGGCGCCCCCAGCTGGCATGCGTTCGCGCTCGCCGTCCTAGAGCAGGCCGAAAACCCCGGTCGCGGCGCGCGCGAAGCGCACCACGACGGCGGGCTGCGCCGGGTTGCGCAGGCGCCGGCCTGGATCCGCGCGGACGAGGTCTTGCTGCCATATCCCGATGCCGCATCACGGCCGCGCTTCGTGTCCTACTTCGCCCTGCTCGAGCAAGCCGAAACCCTGCGCGGCCTGCACGGCCAGACGGTGTTCATCGGCGCCACCGCGGGAGGTCTGGCAGGCGCCCTGGCCACCCCGGCCTCGGCGCACGAGCACCCGATGTCGGCGGTCGAGTTTCATGCGCGCGCCTTCGAGGCGCTGCGTAGCGGCCTCACCTACCGCAGCGCGCGCACCGACCTCACCCTCGGGCTCACGCTGCTCTTCATCGGCATCTGCGCCACGCTGATGCGGCGCGTCGGCCTGGGCGGCGCGCTCGCGCTCGCGCCGCTGGCCCTCGTCCCGCCACTGGCAAGCGGTGTCGCGCTCAACACGCTGCAGGTATGGATCCCGCCCATGTCGGCCGTGCTGGCCTTCCTGCTCGGCTATCTGATCTGGTTCGGCAATCACCTGCTGCACACGCGCGGCTCGCTCGAGCACGCACGCCACGACGCCGACGCGACCCTGCGCTCCATCACCGACGGCGTGATCACGATCGACGAACACGCCCGCATCACGATGCTCAACCCGGTGGCCGAGCGCCTGAGCGGGCGAAGCCTCGCCGAAGCCCGCGGCACGGCGGTCACCGCCTTCCTCGGCGACTTCAGCGACGACGCAGCACACGGCCTCGAGGCGATCGGCGCCTCGCTGCGCCACCGCCAGGGCATCCGCCTGCCCGAACCCCTGCACTGGCACACGCCCGACGGACAGACCCTCGCCTTGCAGCTGACCGTCACCCCGGTAGGCGACGCGGACGAAGGCAGCGTGATCGTGCTCAACGACATCACCGACAGCCTGGCCTTCACCGCGCGCCTGCGCCACGAGGCCACCCACGACCTGCTCACCGGGCTGCCCAACCGCGCGCTGCTGCTCGACCGCCTGCAACAGGCGCTGGCCAACGCCCAGCGCCGCGGCACGCTGGTGGCGCTGCTCTTCGTTGACCTCGACCGCTTCAAGCGCATCAACGACAGCCTCGGCCATCAGGCCGGAGACCAGGTGCTGCGCGTGGGCGCCGAACGCCTGCAGGCCTCGGTGCGCAGCGGCGACACCGTCGCACGCTGGGGTGGGGACGAGTTCATCATCCTCATGGACAACCTGCGCGATCGCAGCGCGGTGGTCGCGGTCGCGCAGAAATTGCTCGAGCTGCTCGACCGCGAGGTGCACACCCAGGGCACCACCGGGCTCGTGGTCTCGTGCAGCATCGGCATCAGCGTCGGCCCGCAGGACAGCAGCGATGCACCTACCCTGCTGTCGATGGCGGACAAGGCCATGTACCGCGGCAAGCTCGGCGGCGGTAGCCGCTACACCTTCTATGCGCCCGAGATGAACACCTGGTCGCGCGACCGGCTCAACCTCGAATCTGCGCTCCGTCACGGGCTGTCGAACCGGGAATTCGAGCTCTTCTACCAGCCCCAGATCGACATCGGCACCGGCCAGCTCTCGGGGCTGGAGTCGCTGATCCGCTGGCACCGGCCGGGCAACGGCATCGTGCGTCCAGACGCGTTCATTCCGGCGGCCGAGGAAAGCGGGATCATCTGCAACATCGGCGACTGGGCCATCACCGAGGCGATGCATCAGGTCGCGCGCTGGAGCGCGGAAGGCCTGATGTCCGTTCCGCTCGCCGTCAACGTCTCCGCACGCCAGTGCTCGGACATGAGCATCGTGGAGACGATCCGCGCCGCGCTCGCCGACAGCGGGCTCTCGGCCGAGATGCTCAAGATCGAAGTCACCGAATCCACCGCGATGCGCGACCCCGAGCGCGCCGCCGAGCTGCTGCGCAGCATCCACGGCCTCGGCGTGGGCGTGGCCGTGGATGACTTCGGCACCGGCTACTCGTCGCTCTCGCTGCTCAAGCGCTTCCCGATCTCCGAGCTCAAGATCGACAAGAGCTTCGTCGGCGACATCGCCGATGACAATGACGACGCAGCCATCGTGCGCGGCACCATCGCCCTGGCCCACGGCCTGGGCATGAAGGTGGTGGCCGAGGGCGTCGAGACCGAAGCCCAGCTCGGCTTCCTGGCACGCCATGGCTGCGACGTCGTGCAGGGCTACCTCTTCGCCAAGCCCCTGCCGGCGGGCGAGGTCCGTAGCTGGCTGACCAGGCTGCCGCCGCATGCGCTGCGCGTGATGAAGGGTAGCGCCCGGGTGCACTGAGGCTCGGCGCGCACCATGAAGAACGGCCCCGGGTGCGCATTGCGCACACGGGGCCGAAGCGCTCGGCCGGCAGGGAGGTCGCGCCGACCGAGCGGGGACGAAACGAAAGCGGGCTCAGGGATGCCCGGACTTGCCCGCCTTGACGTCGTGGTACCACTGCTCGTGGTGTTCGCGCGCCCAGGTCTCGTCGACATAGCCGGTCTTCATCGACTCGTAGGCGCCTTCGGCGCCGAGCGTGCCCATGTAGATGTGGCCGAAGGCCAGGCCCAGCATCAGGATGGCGCCGATGGCATGCACGATGTTCGCGGTCTGCATGTCGGCACGGCTCCAGTCGCCCAGATTCGGGAAGTCCATGATCAGGCCGGAGACCGCCACGGTCAGGCCGAGGAAGGTGACGCCGAACCAGAACCAGGTCTTCTCGCCGAAGTTGAAGCGGCCCGAAGGCACGTGGCTGCCGTCGAGCAGGCCGCCGGCGCGGCGGATCCACTCCGCATCGATCGGCCGCCACACGTTGTCGCGCAGGAAGGCAAAGAACATCAGCACCACGAAGATCCCGAACAGCGGACCGACGTAGTTGTGCACCAGCTTGCCGGCGTTGAGCAGCAGCCCCAGCCCGCCGTGGCCGATGAGCGGCAGCAGCACGTGCTTGCCGAACAGGATCGCCAACCCGGTGACGGCGAGCAGCAGGAAGCTGATCGCCGTGCCCCAGTGCACGAAGCGCTCGAAGCCCGAGAAGCGCAGCATCTTGCGCCCGGTCTTGGCCCCGTGCAGCTTCATCGTGCCTTTGACCAGCCAGAACAGCAGGATGGCCGTGGGCACGAGGATGAGCAGCCAGCCGCCGTAGAGCGTGACCGGACCGTTGCGCGCCTGGCGCCAGGTATTGCCTTCGCTCTGGATCAGCACGCCGGCCTCGGGGCTGCGCGAGAGGGTGAAGTGCTCCTCACCCGAGCGCACCGCCCGCCACACCGGCGCGTTGTTGAGCGGACGTTCGACCTGGCGCTCGGCCTGGTCCGCCGCGGTGCTGCCGTGCTGCGGCTCGGCCGCATGCAGCGGCAGCGCCGTCATCCACAGCATGAGCGCGAGCAGCAGCACGGCCAGCCAGCCGCCGTGCTGCCCCCGCATCGCGTGTGTCGTCATGACGATCTCCTCACTGGATGCGGTTGTACTCGTTCTGGCCACGGGCACGCTCCTTGAGCGCCTTCTCCCAGGCCGCGCGGTCGCCCTTGAACTCGCCGCCTTCCCACGGCCGGGTATCGGCCTTGCCGCGGTACTCGCCCTGTTCGTAGACGGTGACCTGCGGCACCTCGCTGCAGGCTGCGAGGCCCAGCAGTGCGGTGCCGGCAAGGGTCGCGAGCGTGATCGACTTCAGCTTCCTCGTGCTCATGACTGGCCCTCCCGCTTGCGTTCCTGCTTGCGCTCGCCGCCACCGTAGGCGGCATCCCAGCCCCACACCTCGGCGCCGGTGCCGCGACGCAGCACGCGCTCGCGGAAGATGTTGGCCACCACGTCGGCGTCGCCGGCGATCAGCGCCTTGGTCGAGCACATCTCGGCGCACAGCGGCAGCTTGCCCTCGGCGAGGCGGTTGGAGCCGTACTTCTCGTACTCGGCGGCCGAGCCGGTTTCTTCCGGGCCGCCGGCGCAGAAGGTGCACTTGTCCATCTTGCCGCGCGCGCCGAAGGCCGCCGGGCCGTTGGGGAACTGCGGCGCGCCGAACGGACAGGCGTAGAAGCAGTAGCCGCAGCCGATGCACTTGTCCTTGTCGTGCAGCACCACGCCGTCTTCGGTCTTGTAGAAACAGTCGGTCGGGCATACCGCCATGCACGGCGCGTCCGAGCAGTGCATGCACGCCACCGAGATCGAGCGCTCGCCCGGCACGCCGTCGTTCATCGTCACAACCCGGCGGCGGTTCACGCCCCAGGGCACCTCGTGCTCGTTCTTGCACGCAGTGACGCAGCCGTTGCATTCGATGCAGCGCTCGGCGTCACAGAGAAATTTCATGCGTCCCATCGTTTTTTCTCCTCGCCCTTACGCCTTGCTCACGCGGCACAGGGTGGTCTTGGTTTCCTGCATCATGGTCACCGAGTCGTAGCCGTAGGTCGTCGCGGTGTTGACCGCCTCGCCACGCACGACCGGCGCCGCACCCTCGGGGTAGAACTCGAGCATGTCCTTGCCCTGCCACCAGCCGGAGAAGTGGAAGGGCAGGAAGACGGTGCCCGGCGCCACGCGCTGGGTGACCTGGGCGCGCACCTTGAGCTTCGCCTTGGTGGGCGACTCGACCCAGATGTACTCGCCGTTGCGGAAGCCCGCGTCGTTGGCGTCCTTCGGGTTCACCTCGGCGAACATCTCCTGCTGCAGCTCGGCGAGCCAGGGGTTGGATCGGGTTTCCTCGCCGCCACCCTCGTACTCGACCAGGCGGCCAGAGGTCATCACCAGCGGGTAGTCCTTGGAGATGTCCTTCACCTTCTCCTGCATCGACTTGTACAGAGTGGGCAGGCGCCAGAACTTCATCTTGTCGTCGTGGGTGGGGTACTTGGCGACCATGTCCGGGCGCGGCGAGTAGATCGGCTCGCGGTGCTGCGGGATCGGGTCGGGGAAGTTCCACACCACCGCGCGCGCCTTGGCGTTGCCGAAGGGGTGACAGCCGTGGTTCTTCATGACCACGCGCTGGATGCCGCCGGAGACGTCGGTCTTCCAGTTCTTGCCCTCGGCCGCGGCCTTCTCGGCCTCGGTGAGCTCGTCCCACCAGCCCAGTTTCTTGAGCAACACGTGGTCGAACTCGGGGTAGCCCATCTGGATGTCGGCGCCCTTGGAGGCCGAACCCTCGGCCGCGAGCAGCGACACGCCGTCCTTCTCGACGCCGAAGTTGGCGCGGAAGTTGCCGCCACCGTCCATGACGTGCTTGGAGGTGTCGTACAGGTTGGGCGTGCCCGGGTGCTTCATCTCGGGGGTGCCGAAGCACGGCCACGGCAGGCCGAAGTACTCACCGTCGCAGGGGCCGCCCACCGCCTTCAGCGTCTTCACGTCGAAGGTGTGCATGTTCTTCATGTGCAGCTTCAGGCGCTCGGGCGACTGGCCGGTGTAGCCGATGGTCCAGGTGCCGCGGTTGATCTCGCGCAGCGTGTCTTCCATGCTCGGCTCATCCCAGCCCTGGGCGTCCTTCTCGAGCTTGATGTTCTTGACGAACTCGTCGGCCCAGCCGAACTTCTTGGCGAAGGCGTACATGATGGTGTGGTCGGGCTTGGACTCGAACAGCGGCTCGATGACCTTCTCGCGCCACTGCAGCGAGCGGTTCGACGCGGTGGCCGAGCCGGTGGTCTCGAACTGGGTGCAGGCGGGCAGCAGGTACACGCCGTCCTTTCTCACCATCGCCGCCATCGCCGCGGTCGCCGAAGGATAGGGGTCGATCACCACCAGGGTGTCGAGCGCCTTCATCGCCTCGACCATCTCGGCGCCACGCGTCTGCGAGTTGGGCGCGTGGCCCCAGTACACCACCGCGCGCAGGTTGCCGGCGGGCTGGTCGATCAGGTCCTTGTTCTCGAGCACGCCGTCGATCCAGCGCGACACCGTGATGCCGGATTTCTCCATCAGATCCTGCGAGGCATAGCGCCCCTTGACCCACTCGTAATCCACGCCCCACACGCCGCACCAGTGCTTCCACGAGCCGGCCGCCAGGCCGTAGTAACCGGGCAGCGAGTCGGGGTTGGGACCAATGTCGGTCGCGCCCTGCACGTTGTCGTGACCGCGGAAGATGTTGGCGCCGCCACCCGACTTGCCGATGTTGCCGAGCGCGAGTTGCAGGATGCAGGAGGCGCGCACCATCGCGTTGCCGATCGAGTGCTGGGTCTGGCCCATGCACCAGACGATGGTGCTGGGGCGGTTTTCGGCCATGGTGCGCGCGGCCAGCAGCATCTGGTCCTCAGGCACGCCGCAGGCTTCTTCCACCTGATCCGGCGTCCACTTGGCGAGCACCTCCTCGCGGATCTTGTCCATGCCGAAGACACGATCGTCGATGTACTGCTTGTCTTCCCAGCCGTTCTGGAAGATGTGGTACAGCAGGCCGAACAGGAAGGGCACGTCGGTGCCCGAGCGGATGCGAATGTACTGGTGCGCCTTGGCTGCGGTGCGGGTGAAGCGCGGATCCACCACGATCATCTTGGCGCCGTTTTCCTTGGCGTGCAGGATGTGCAGCAGCGACACCGGGTGCGCCTCGGCCGCGTTCGAGCCGATGAACAGCATCGCCTTGGCGTTCTGCATGTCGTTGTAGGAGTTCGTCATCGCGCCGTAACCCCAGGTGTTCGCCACGCCCGCCACGGTGGTGGAGTGGCAGATACGCGCCTGGTGGTCGCAGTTGTTGGTGCCCCAGAAGGAGACGAACTTGCGCAGCAGGTAGGACTGCTCGTTGTTGTGCTTGCTCGATCCGATCCAGTACACCGCGTCGGGGCCGGATTCCTCGCGGATCTTCAGCAGGCGGTCGCCGACCTCGCTGAGCGCCTGTTCCCACGAGATCTTCTGGTACTTGCCGTCGACCAGCTTCATCGGGTACTTGAGGCGGTATTCGCCGTGGCCGTGCTCGCGCAGCGCCGCGCCCTTGGCGCAGTGCGCGCCGAGGTTGATCGGCGAGTCGAACACCGGCTCCTGGTGCACCCACACGCCGTTGCGCACGATGGCGTCGCTGGCACAACCCACCGAACAGTGGGTGCACACGGTGCGGCGCACCTCGGCCTTGCCCTCGGCGCGCGAAGCGCCGGCGGATGCAGCCTCGGCGGCGCCGATGAAGTTGTAGGGCAGCTGGGTGGCGAGCGCGCCGGCGCCCACGCCCAGGCCCGAGCGCTTCAGGAAGGCGCGGCGGTCCATGGTCTGGCCGAGCTGGCGCGCGGCGGCGCCGCGCAGGCGACGCGCGCTGGTCGCGGCGGTCGCGGATTTCTTGGTCAACATCCTCGCGTCCTCCTCAGATCCGCGTCGTGCGGTAGTAATTGCGCATGTGCGCGCTCACGCCCTGATCGGCGGCTTCGCGGCGCGCGTCCTCGACCACCGTGGCGGTCACCGGCGCCGCCTGTGCGGCGGTGGCGGCCAGCGCGGCGGCCCCCGCGGCACTGCCGGCTCCGATCGCGGCCAGGAAGTTGCGGCGCGACAGCTTGGTGTTTTCGTCCTTCATCCTCGCTCTCCCCTCATTCGCGGTGCAGGCCCTCGCCCGCCCCGCATCGTTTCGATGACGGCCGCGCTCAGTGCGCTTCCGCCTCCATCATGTCGAACGCCTGGCGCTCGATGTCCATGAAGGCCGCCAGCAGACCGCCGACCTTCGCGTAGAAATCCGCCCCCGGCGCCGCCGCCAGCGCGCCGGCAAACTGCGCGTACCAGGGCGCGATGTGACGGCTGAAGAACTGCCGCTGGCGTTCCAGCCCGGCCTCGTCCGGCCCGGTCAGCACCAGATGGCGCATGACCTCGGCGAGCGCGGCGATGTGGTCCTCGGTCTCGGTGACGCCCGCCCGGCGGCCGAGGCCGAGCTCGGCGAGGTCGTCGCGCAATTCGGCGAGCGGCTCCTCCTGCAGGAAGCCGGTGAGGTACCAGGAGCCGTTGCTCATCACCTCGGGCTTGCCGACGGCCACGAACAGCGCGTCGAACTCGTCGGTCACTGCCTGCGGCGGCGTCGCCTGCGCCGCGGCGCCCAAGGCAGACCAGGCGCGCGGCAGATCACCGGCCTCGCCGCCGAGCGTGCGCCCGGCCTGCGCGAGCGCCGCGAGTAGCGCCGCATCGGGCGCGGCATGGAACAGGCGGGCGAGCAACGCGTAGTGCTCGGCACGCGCGCGGTCCTCGTCCGACCAGGTCGGCTGCGGCTGGAGGGCGATGGTGGAGGTCGCGGCGTCGTTCATTCGGTCAGATCCCAGGCCTTCACGGCGGATTCGGTCTTCATCATGTCGATCACCCGGCAGTCGGCGCACATGCGCAGGCGCGCACGCTCGGCCTCGCCGGCGAACATCGAGTGGCCGGACAGGCGGGCGATCATGGATTCGATCAGCGGCGCGGGGCCCATGGCCTTGCCGCAGGCGGGGCAGTGGAAGATGTCGGCCTCGCGCAGG
>DITC01000029.1 GCA_002422685.1 Thauera sp. UBA6194
GGCACCGAGTGGCCCTGGAAGTAGATCAGGTCGCCGTCGTGCGCCTCGGACGGCGCATGCCAGAAGTGCGAGAAGCCCACGTCGTAGAGCGCCGCCGCCGACGCGAACGAGGCGATGTGCCCGCCCACGTTGGTGTTCTTGTTCGCGCGCACCACCATCGCCATCGCGTTCCAGCGGATGTACGAGTGCAGCTTGATCTCCATGTCCGCATCGCCCGGGTAGGGCGGCTGCTGGGCGGCGGGGATGGTGTTGATGTATTCGGTGGTGGCCGAGTAGGGGATGTTCACCCCTTCCTGACGCGCGGTCGCGATCAGGGTCTCGATCAGGTAATGGGCGCGCTCGGGGCCGACGTTCTCGACGACGGCGGCGAGCGACTCCAGCCATTCCCTGGTTTCTTGCGGGTCCGTGTCGTTATGTGCGGGAGCGTTGCTGAGTCCGGTCATGGTTCGTCTCCTCATGACTTGCGGTTGGCGATCTCTGCCCTTCGGGACAGAACGGTTTTTGTTGCGAGCGAGACCATGCCGACTGCCGCACGGCCAGCGTTGCGAACTATAAAACGGCTTTTCGCATTGTGCAATAGCTTTTCACATCTTGAATTCGGCTGTGATTCAGGGTGATGGCGAGTCCTCCACGGTGGCTTCGCGCGCAAACACGATCCGCCCGTTGCGGATCTCGCCGAGATGGATCTGGCGCGGTGTGTTCAGGGTTTCGTGGTTGCTCGCGGAGTAGGGGTGGCGATAGGTCATGATCACGCCCTCGACCGGGGCGGCGAGGTTCTCCAGGGCTGCGCGGATGGCCGGACCGTCGGCGCTGGCCGCCTGGCGGATCGCTGCGGCGAGCAGCAGCATGGAGTCGTAGCCCTGGGCTGCGGCCGGCGGTACCGGAATGCGCGCGCTGCCGGTGAGCGCCTTCCATGCGGCCAGGAAGTCCGTCTGGCGTGGCGTGCGTGGCTGCTCGATGAAGGTCTGCGGCATGCGCACGCCTTCGGCGTTCGGCCCGGCGATCTCGATGAAGCTGGACATCGCCAGCGTCCAGCTGCCGATGATCGGTACCGCCCAGCCCATGCGCGCGCGCTCGTTGGCGATGTGTGCGAGTTCGGGCCCGATGCCATAGGTGAGCACCGCCTGCGCCCCGGCCTGACGTGCGCGCTCGAGCGGCGCCCGCATCTCGGTCTGTTGAAGCTGGAAGCGCTCGACGGCGACCGGTGCGAGACCGCGCCGCTGCAGCGCGGCCTCGAGGTCGTTCTTGCCGAGCACGCCGTAATTGGTGGCGTCGTGCAGGATGGCCAGGCGCGTGAAGCCACGGCTGACCACGGCCTCTTCGACGATCACTTCGGCTTGCAGGGTGTCGTTTGCGGACACCCTGAAGATGTAGTTTTCGGGGAACTCCGGGGCTTGAAACTGGCGGGTGATCAGCGATCCGGTGGCCACCGAGGTGATGACGGGAATGCGTGCCGCCTGATACAGGCGCTGGCTCGCCAGGGCCACGCCGGTGTTGACGATGCCCAGCCCCGCCACCACGCGCTCGCGATTGATGAAGTCGCGCACGATGAGGGCGCCGAGCTCGTTGCTGGCCTCGTCGTCGCGCTCGACGAGCTCGATGTAGCGGCCGAGCAGGCCGCCGCCGCTGTTGAGTTCGGCTGTGGCGATGCGGATGCCGTCGCGCATCGAAAGGCCCATCGGCGCCGAGGGGCCCGAGAATGGACCCGATACGCCGACGCGCAGCCGGGGGCGCTCGGTGCTGCTCGGCGGGCGCTGCCAGCCACCCGGCGCCGCAGCCTGCGCCAGGCCTGCCCGCGCGCTGCTCGCCTGCGTCGCCTGCGCCGCCATGCAGGGTGCGGCGACCAGCAAGCGAAGGAGGATGCGCCGGCGTGACGCTTCGAGCGGAGTCATTGCCTCACTGTAGGTAGCGACAGGCCCCGCACAAATTGGCGAAAACCCCGACGCTGGCGATGCGGCGGCGCATCATGCGTGATGACGAATGGATGGCGAGCTAAGGGTTAGACCGAATGACGGCCGGCGCGCCCGTTCGGTGAGAATCTCGCCTCGACTCCGCGCGCGCCTGCGCCCGCTCCCCGCTGCATGCACTCTCCCGCCTCCGCCCCGGCCGCGTCCCAGCGCTGGTACTGGGCCATTCCTCATCTCGCCGTGGCGCTGTTCGCGCTGTCGATGCTCGCGCTCGTCGCCTTGTTGCAGGCGCGTGAGACCGGTGTCGAGCGCGATGCGCTCACGCGTGACCTGCAATGGACGGAGCAGGCCCTGCGCCGGACCATGCTCGGCACCGAGGAATTCCTCGCTCAGCTCGGGCGCGATCTCGCCGCCGGCACGCTGGATCACGATGATTTCCAGCTGCGGGCGAACGAGCATCTCGCGCTCAACTCCGCGCTCGGCAACATCGCCTGGGTAGGACGCGACCAGGTCGTCAGGTGGTCGGCCCCGTTCGACGCGCAGGCCTGGCTTGCCGGCGAGCATCTGCACGAAGCGCATGTGCAGGGCTTTCAGCAAAGCGCGCTGTCCTTCCGCCCGGCGTACGGGCGGCCGCACCCGCACGCAGAGCAGGGCGCGACGCTCGAGGTCTTCGTGCCCGTGCAGCGCGGAGGCGAGCTGCTCGGCGTGATCGTCGCCGCCTACGTGGTCGAGCGCATGATCACCCGCCTCGTCCCGGGCGCGTTCACCGAAAAATATCGCCTCGCCGTGGTCGACGCCGAAGGCGAGGTGCTGGCCTTGAGCTCGGCGCTGCCGGCCGAGGACGAGCACCTCGCGCTCACGCTGCCGCTCGAGCCGCCCGGCAACGGCATGGCCTTGCAGGCGATGGCCTTTCGTCCCGGGGGCAGCGCCGCGCGCATGATGCCCTCCATCATCATCGTCGGCTTGTCGGCGCTGGTGCTGTGGAGCCTGTGGATGCTGCGCCGCCATGTGCTGCGCCGCGTGCAGGTCGAGAAGGAGCGCGATCGCCTGTTCAACCTCTCGCTCGACATGCTGTGTGTGGTCGATCTGGAGGGTCGCTTCCGGCGCTGCAACCCGGCCTTCGAGCGCGTGCTCGGCCACGACCCGCTCGCGCTGCCCGGGCGCACGCTGATCGATTTCGTCCATCGCGACGATGTGGCAGAGACGCTCGGCATGCTGCGCCGGCTGGTCGATGGCGAGCCGGTCAGCTTCGAGAACCGCTGCCGCTGCGCCGACGGCAGCTACAAATGGCTGATGTGGAGCATCAACCCGGTGCGCGAGGAGGGGCTGGTGTATGGCGTGGCGCATGACGTCACCCGGCGCAAGGCGACCGAGGACGCGCTGCGCGCCGAGTCGGCCTTCCGCAAGGCGATGGAGGATTCCGTCGTCACCGGCTTGCGCGCCATCGATCTGTCCGGGCGCATCATCTACGTGAACACGGCCTTTTGCAGCATGATCGGCTTCGAGGAACGGGAGCTTGTAGGGGCCGGGCGGCCCTTTCCCTACTGGCCCGAGGAGCTGCGCGACGTGTGCGAGCGCAACCTCGCGCTCACCTTGTCGGGCCAGGCGCCGCGCAGCGGCTTCGAGATGCGCATCCAGCGCAAGAACGGCGAGCGCTTCGACGCGCGCTTCTACCTCTCGCCGCTCATCGACCTCACCGGGCGGCAGACCGGCTGGATGGCCTCGATCACCGACATCACCGAGCCCAAGCGCGTGCGCGCCGCGCTCGAGGCCGCCCACGAGCGCTTCGAGGCGGTGCTCGACGGGCTGGACGCCGCGGTGTTCGTGGCCGATGCGCGCACCGACGAGATCCTGTTCGCCAACCTGGCCTTCAAGCGCATTCACGGCTTCGATGCCGTGGGGCGCACGGTGCCGGGGGTCGGCGTGCAGCAGCCCGAGCGCAGCAAATACCGGGTCGATCCGCGCCAGCTGGCGAGCACGGATGTGCCCTGCGAGCTGTTCGACGGCGAGCTGCAGCATCCGCTCTCGGGACGCTGGTACCACGTGCGCGAGCGCGCCACGCGCTGGGTCGATGGCCGCGTCGTGCGCATGGGCATCGCCACCGACATCACCGACCGCAAGCACACGGCTGAGGTCGCGCGCCAGCAGGAAGAGCGCCTGCAGCGCACCTCGCGCCTGATCACCATGGGCGAGATGGCCTCGACGCTGGCGCATGAGCTCAACCAGCCGCTGTCGGCGATCGCCAATTACTGCGCGGGTTCGGTCACGCGCCTGGAGTCGGGCAAGGCCAGGCCCGAAGATGTGCTGGTGGCGATGCAGAAGGCGGCCGCCCAGGCCGAGCGGGCGGGCAAGATCATTCGCCGTGTGCGCGAGTTCGTGAAGAAGAGCGAGCCGCGGCGCAGCGCGCTCGACCTCGCCGAGGTGCTCGAGGACGCGCTCGGCTTCGCCGACATCGACGCCCGGCGCACCGGCGCGCGCATCGTGACCGAGATCGAGCCGGGGCTGCCCGCGGCCTTCGCCGATCGCATCATGATCGAGCAGGTGCTGCTCAACCTGATCCGCAACGGGCTCGACGCGATGAGCGACGTGCCCAGGCCCGAGCGTGTGCTCACCATCCGCGTGCGCGCCTATGGGGCGACGGCGCTCGAGGTGGCGGTCATCGACCGCGGCCACGGCATCAGCGAGGAGGGGCGGCGGCAGCTGTTCACGCCCTTCTACACGACCAAGACCGAAGGGATGGGCATGGGGCTGAACATCTGCCGCTCGATCGTGGAATTCCACAACGGACGATTGATTGTCGATGCCAACCCCGAAGGCGGTACCATATTCTCGTTTACCCTGCCGACGGAGACAGCCAGTGAGCGGATCGCCCGCAACGCCTGACCAGATCGTTCATGTCGTCGACGACGACGAAGCCTTGCGCGATTCGCTCGTGTGGATGCTCGAAGCCAATGGCTACGCGGTGTCCGCGCATGATTCGGCCGAGGCGTTCCTGGATGGGCTGAGCACCACCATGACCGGCTGCATCCTGCTCGACGTGCGCATGCCGGGCATGAGCGGGCTCGAGCTGTTCGAGGAGCTCCAGCGCCGGCGCTGCGGGCTGCCGGTGGTGTTCATCACCGGCCATGGCGACGTGCCGATGGCCGTGTCCGCGCTCAAGCAGGGCGCGGTCGATTTCATCGAGAAGCCGTTTGGCGAGCGCGACATGATGCGGCTGGTCGAGCAGTGCCTGCTGCTCGAGCGCGACACGCGCGAGAAGCGCCTGCAAGAGGCCGACACGGTGCGCCGGCTCGAGCAGCTCACCCAGCGCGAGCGCGAAGTGCTCGAGCTGATCATCGTCGGCAGGCTCAACAAGCAGATCGCCGACGTGCTCGGGATCAGCATCAAGACGGTCGAGGTGCATCGGGCCCGCGTCATGGAGAAGATGGGCGCGCATTCGCTCGCCGAGCTCGTCCAGCACATCGTCTCGCTCGAGCCCGGCGTGGTCGCACGCTGAGTTGGTGACGGCCAGATGACCGGGATCAACGCGCTTTTCCTCCTCACCGGCCTGCTGCTGTTCATCAGCGTGCTGGCCAGCACCATCTCGGCCCGGCTCGGACTGCCGCTGCTGCTGCTGTTTCTCGGTGTGGGCATGCTGGCGGGAGAGGACGGGCCGGGCGGCATCGTATTCGAGGATTTTTTCATCGCCTCGCTGATCGGCCAGGCGGCGCTGTCGGTGATCCTGCTCGACGGCGGGCTGCGCACGCGGGTGAGCAGCTTCCGCGTCGGTCTCAAGCCCGCCGCGGTGCTCGCCACCTGGGGGGTGGTGGGTACCGCCGGCCTGCTCGGCATCTTCGCCACCTGGCTGCTCGACGTGGACTGGCGGCTCGGGCTGTTGCTGGCCGCGATCGTGGGCTCGACCGATGCGGCGGCGGTGTTCGCCCTGCTGCGCAACAGCGGCGTGCGGCTCAACCAGCGCGTGCAGGCCACGCTCGAGATCGAATCCGGCGCCAACGACCCGATGGCCATCCTGCTCGTCACCGCGCTCGTCGGCATGCTGCTCGAGCCGGACATGGCGAGCCTGTCGGGCTTTGTCTGGATGCTGGTGAGCCAGCTCGGGCTCGGCGCGCTGATCGGCCTGGGCGGGGGCTGGGTGCTGTCGCGGCTGATGGCGCGGCTGAGTCTGCCCGAGGGGCTGTATGCGCTGCTCATCCTGTCGGGTGGCACGCTGGTGTTCGCCGCCACCAACCTGATGAACGGTAGCGGTTTTCTGGCGGTGTACCTGGCCGGGGTGGTGGTTGGCAACCGGCGCTCGCACGCTACCGAGCACGTGCTGCGTGTGATGGACGGGCTGGCCTGGTTGGCGCAGGCGGGCATGTTCGTGGTGCTCGGCTTGCTGGTCACGCCCTCGCATCTGCTCGATCACGCAGGCGCGGCGCTGGCCATGGCGGTGTTCCTGATGCTGGTCGCGCGCCCGCTCGCGGTGGTGATCGGTCTGGCGCCGTTCCGCTACAAACGCAATGAGCTCGCCTATGTGAGCTGGGTCGGCCTGCGCGGCGCGGTGCCGGTGGTGCTGGCGATCGTGCCGGTGGTGATGGGGGTGCCGGAGTCGCGCCTGCTGTTCGACGTGGCCTTCGCGGTGGTGCTGCTGTCCTTGCTGGTGCAGGGGGCGACCGTGCCGCTGGCGGCGCGCTTGCTCAAGGTCGAGGTGCCGCCGCGCGACGAGCCGCGCGACAAGCGCGAGGTCTGGGTGGACGAGGAGGTCGCGGTCGACCTGCTCGAGTATGGCGTGACCGCCGGCTCGCGCGCCGAGGGGGTGCATCCCGACGATATCGCCGCCGAGTTCGAGGGCATCGGCGTGCGCTGCGTGGCGCTGGTGCGCAGCGGGCGGCTGCATCCGCTCACAATGGAGACGCGCATGCTGCCGGGCGACTCGGTGTGGTTCGTGGCGCCCGACGAGGAGGCCGACCGGATCGCGCGCCTGTTCGGCGGCATGGGGGGCAATCTGGGCGCGAGCGTCAGCTTCTTCGGCGAGTTCGTGGTCGATCCGGAGTGCCTCGCCGGCGATCTGGCCGACGCCTACGGGCTCGGCATCGAAGCGCGCGAGCGCACGCTGTCGGTGGGGCAGATGCTGCTCGCGCGCCTCGGCCGCGCTGCGGTGGTGGGCGACCGGGTGCATATCGGGGCCTTCACGCTCACCGTGCGCGAGATGAGCGACGCCGGCGCGCTGACCTCCGTGGGCATCAAGTGCCCCGCGCCCGACGGTCTGCGTTGAGCGTGCCGTGGGCGCCGTGGCGCCCGATGCCGTCGCGCGGGGCCCGTCGAGCGCGCCCGATGCTGTAAAATCCTGCTCTTTTTTAAGGGGCTATTCCGATGACCGCTCGCATCATCGACGGCAACGCGCTCTCGGCGCGTGTGCGGGGCGAGATCGCCGAGCGCGCTGCAGCGCTGATGGCGCGCGGCGTGCAACCCTGCCTGGCGGTCATGCTGGTCGGCGCAGACCCCGCGTCGGCGGTCTATGTGCGCAACAAGGTCGCCGGCTGCGAGAAGGCCGGCATCCGCTCGC
Source organism: Thauera sp. UBA6194 (assembly GCA_002422685.1). Taxonomy (GTDB): domain Bacteria; phylum Pseudomonadota; class Gammaproteobacteria; order Burkholderiales; family Rhodocyclaceae; genus Thauera. The sequence goes on from DITC01000029.1 coordinate 7,453, forward strand.
TGCGCTTCGACTACCCCGAGACCGCGACCCAGGAAGAGGTGATGGCCAGGCTCGCCGAGCTCAACGCCGATCCCGCGGTGCACGGCATCCTGGTGCAGCTGCCGCTGCCCAGGCACCTGGACGAGGTCGCCGTGCTCGAAGCGATCGCCATCGAGAAGGACGTCGACGGCTTTCACGCCGAGAACGTAGGCCGCCTGTCGCAGAACCGCGAGGGCTTCATCCCCTGTACCCCGCACGGCGTCATGAAGATGCTCGAGAGCGCCGGCGTGCAGGTGCAGGGCGCCGAAGCGGTGGTGATCGGGCGCTCGAACATCGTCGGCAAGCCGATGGCCGCGCTGCTGACCAACGCCGGCGCCACCGTCACCGTGTGCCATTCGAAGACCAAGGACCTCGCCTTCCACACCCGCCGTGCCGACATCCTGGTGGCGGCGATCGGCAAGCCGCGCTTCGTCACCGCCGACATGATCAAGCCCGGCGCCACGGTCATCGACGTCGGCATCAACCGCCTGCAGGACGGCCCCGATGCCGGCAAGCTGTGCGGCGACGTGGATTTCGAGTCGGCCAGGGAAGTCGCCGGCGCCATCACCCCGGTGCCGGGTGGCGTGGGGCCGATGACGATCACCATGCTGCTGGAAAACACCGTGATCTCCGCCGAGCGCGCCGCCGGGAAATAGGGGACAGACCCCAATTTCTCCGGGAAAAATCGGGGTCTGTCCCCTATTTCCTTTCAGGACTTCGAGATGAGCGAAACCAAACCCGTCGTCGGCATCATCATGGGCTCCAACTCCGACTGGCCCACGATGAAGGCGGCCGCCAAGATGCTGGAAGACTTCGGTGTGCCCTTCGAGGCCAAGGTGGTCTCCGCCCACCGCACGCCCGACCTGATGTTCGAGTACGCCGAGGCCGCGCGCGGTCGCGGGCTCAAGGCGATCATCGCCGGCGCCGGCGGCGCGGCTCACCTGCCGGGCATGGTCGCGGCCAAGACCACGTTGCCGGTGCTGGGCGTGCCGGTGCAGTCGAAGGCGCTGTCGGGGCAGGATTCGCTGCTGTCCATCGTGCAGATGCCCAAGGGCATCCCGGTCGCCACCTTCGCCATCGGCGAGGCGGGCGCGGCCAACGCCGGCCTGTTCGCGGTGGCGCTGCTCGCCGTCGAGGACGCCGCGCTGGCGCAAAAGCTTGCCGACTTCCGTGCCCGCCAGACCCAGGCGGTGCTCGACATGACCCTGGATTGAGACACGCATCATGATCCTCCCGCCTGCCACCCTCGGCATGCTCGGCGGCGGCCAGCTCGGTCGCTTTTTCGTTTCGGCCGCGCACGAGATGGGCTACAAGGTCTGGGTGCTCGACCCCGACCCGCACAGCCCCGCCGGCCTCATCGCCGACCGCCACCTGGTCGCCGCCTACGACGACTACGTGGCGCTCGACACCCTGGGCAGCGAATGCGCCGCGGTGACCACCGAGTTCGAGAACGTCCCCGCCGACACGCTCGACTACCTGACCAAGTTCATCCCGGTGCACCCGGCGGCGAGCGCGGTCGCGGTGTGCCAGAACCGCATCGCCGAGAAGACCTTCCTCGCCGACAACGGCCTGCCGCACGGCCCGTTCGCGGTCATCCGCAGCGAGGACGACGTGCGCAATGCCGGCGCCGGCCTGTTTCCCGCCATCCTCAAGGTTGCCCGCTTCGGCTACGACGGCAAGGGCCAGGCCCGCGTTGCCGACCGCGACGAGGCGGTGGCCGCCTTCCAGCACTTCAAGGGCGAGCCCTGCGTGCTGGAGAAGATGCTGGCGCTGGATTTTGAAGTGTCGGTGGTGCTGGCGCGCGACGAGGCGGGCACGGTGCGCGCCTTCCCGGCCGGCGAGAACCGCCACCGCAACGGCATCCTGGACGTGACCATCGCGCCGGCGCGCGCGTCGGACTGTCTTGGGGACAATGCGCAGGAGGTCGCCGAGCGTATCGCCGACAGGCTCGGCTACGTCGGCACGCTGGGGGTGGAGTTCTTCGTCTGCCGCGGCGAACTGGTGGTCAACGAGATGGCGCCGCGCCCGCACAACAGCGGCCACCACACCATCGACGCCTGTGACGCCAGCCAGTACGAGCAGCAGGTGAGGGCGTTGTGCGGCCTGCCACTGGCCACGCCGCGCCAGCACTCGGCGGCGGTGATGGTCAATCTGCTCGGCGAGCTGTGGTACGAGGATGGCAAAGGCCACGGCACTTACCGCGAGCCCGACTGGTCGGCGCTGCACGCCGTGCCCGGCCTGCGCCTGCACCTGTACGGCAAGCACCACGCCCGCCCGGGGCGCAAGATGGGCCACTTCGTGGTCACCGGCGACGATGCCGCGGCCGTGCTCGAGCGCGCGCTCGCAGCGCGTGCCGCGATCGGCATCCGTGACGAGTGAGCCTGGGCTGATGAGCGACTCCGGGGCCAAGGCGCGCGGGCGCATCGAACCCCCCACGCCGGCTGCGATCGCCGAGGCCGCAGCCCTGCTGCGCGCGGGCGAGCTCGTCGGCATGCCGACCGAGACGGTCTATGGCCTGGCCGCCGACGCGCTCAATCCCGGGGCCGTGAACAAGATCTTCGCCGCCAAGGGCCGGCCCGCCGATCATCCGCTGATCGTGCACCTGCCCTCGGCCGAGCACCTGCCGCAGTGGGCCGCCGCCATCCCCAAGGACGCGCTCGCGCTCGCCCGCGCCTTCTGGCCCGGCCCGCTGACGCTGATCCTCAAGCGCACGCCCGAGGTGCCCGACGAGGTCACCGGCGGCCAGGGGACTGTCGGCGTGCGCGTGCCCTCGCATCCGGTCGCGCTCGCGCTGCTGCGCGCCTTCGACGGCGGCCTGGCCGCGCCCAGCGCCAACCGCTTCGGCCGCATCAGCCCGACCACCGCCGCGCATGTGCACGAAGAACTGGGCGAACGCGTGGCGCTGATCCTCGACGGCGGCGCCTGCGAGGTTGGCATCGAATCCACCATCCTCGACTTCTCGCGCGACGTACCGGAGATCCTCCGCCCGGGCGCCATTGGCCCCGAGGACATCGCGCGCGTGATCGGGCGCCGGCCGCGGGTGCGGGGCGAGATCGAACAGCCACCGGCCGACGAGGCTGGCTCGGCATCGCCCGCGCCCCGCGTCTCCGGCGCGCTCGCCGCCCACTATGCCCCGCGCACTCCGCTGCGCCTGGTCGAACCTGCGCTGCTCGCCGACGAGGCTGCCGCGCTGGCGGGCGAGGGCAGCCGCGTCGCCGTGCTCGCCCACTCCACGTCCGATCCGGCGGACGCCCGCCTGAGCTGGCGCAGCCTTCCGGCCGAACCCGCCGCTTACGCCCAGGGCCTGTACGCCAGCCTGCGCGCACTCGACGCCGTCGGCGCTGATTTCATCCTCATCGAAGCGCTGCCCGGCGGCCCCGGCTGGCGCGCGGTGGCCGACCGCCTCGGCCGTGCGGCGGTGGGCTCGGGGGGCGCTGAAGCTTAAGCCCGGATACCAGGCCGATGCGATGTAGCGCCTCTGGGGACATCTGTTCGGACTACGAAGTGGAATCGAACCGTTCTCTGTCCAGTTCCCCGGCAAGTTCATGCCATCGAGGAACGCGCGGCCCGGCATCTTCCGCCACATCAGCCAGGTCATAGGCTCTCGGCGCACCTGAACCGCAGCAAACCACCGCCAAAAACAAAAACGGGACCGAACGGTCCCGTTTTTTTCAACCTACATTTCGAGCAGTGCGAGCTTTCGCAACCTGCTCGGAGAGCAAAACCAGCAAGCCTACTATGCGCGGCCCAATAAACCAAAATGTGGCCTTTCGGGAAATCAAGCATAAAGTGTCCTGGTGGCCACTTTATGCTTAACGGCACAGTAATGCGCTGTTTTTACTAGGAATTCTTGGTGGACCGAAAGGGGATCGAACCCTCGACCTCTGCATTGCGAACGCAGCGCTCTCCCAGCTGAGCTATCGGCCCTGAAAGAGCGCGCATTATAGAGAGCCTCCTGCGGAAATGGAAGCCCCCGATTCCGGGAGCGCGCGGGCTTTGCGCACGAATCAGCACGCTACCGGGGATTGCGCCTCGCGCCTTTGATAAGCCGGGGTGCTGAACTAGACTGAATCTGCACCACGGCTGACGACATGGCACCGGCGGCCCTGGGTAAGCCCTTGAACGAACGCGAGGAAACCGTCATGACGAAGGACCCCCACCAGTATGTGATGTCCCTCCAGCTGCCCGAGGTCGAACGCGAGGCCAGGATGTTGGCCGCACGACCAAGGGGCGCCGCGCGTGGCGCAGCGCCGCTGACGGCGGTGACCGACCAGCCGTCGGCCGCCCTGGTAAAAGGGCAGGTAACCGCTTTCACGGGCAACCTCTCCGGGCAGGACAAGCAGGACGTGGAATACACGACGCTTGCCGCGCAGCTCAACTCCGACATCGTCGTTCCCAACAACCAGTCGTTCGACCAGATGAAGGCGTGGTTCGCGAACTATTCCAAGGTGATGTCGAACCTGGGCTGGGTGATGTCGTTCGAGTGGGAGCAGTATCACGCGGGCTCGCAGGGGCTCACCATGGACGCGGTGATGTTGCAGGTGCTGGCGGCCGTCGCATCGCAGAATGGCGCCGCGATCGCGAAGGCGGCGCTGGACGCGGTTGGCAAGCTGCCGCAGGAGGGCGGGCGTATCAAGCTCTTCAACAACTCGACGATGAGCGACCAGGCGGGCAAGTTCCTGCTCGGCGTGGCGAGCAAGGAGAACGAGTCGATCTCGCTCGCCTTCGGCGCGTTCGCGATGGACTTCAAGACGCGTGACACGACCGTCTTGTGGTTCAACTGGAAGAGTTCGGACGTCTCCATCTACAAGGATCAGAAGGTGGCGACCTTCAACCAGGACTACTACGCCAAGGGGGCCCGCAACAAGCTCGAGGACAAGATGCGCGATCACGCCGCAGCCTATGTCGAAGACCTGGATCTGGGCTTCTGAGCCCCGGTGGCACGCAGGCGGTTCAAGTCGGGGGCCGGGCCGGCGTGGCCTCTCGGCGATCGGGGCGTCGGCCCTCGGGATGAGCGCGTTTTTTTGAGTGCGCATGGATGATGTCGCCGGAGCGCTTCCTCGAGTCCCAAAGGGTATGTCGATGCTCCGACACGCTGATGTTTGTCTTCGATCGCGCCGTGCCCGATGAGCACAGGGACGCCGTCACGCTGACGACCTGGGCCGCCGAGGCACATGCCGCGCAGGGCGAGTGCGCCATCGAAGCGTCGCCGCTGGGCTGGCTCGACAACTGCGTGCAGACCTTGGCGAAGCTGGGCTGGGTCACGCGTGAGCGTGCGCTTGCCCCCCGCGACGCGGCCGCGGGCGAAGCGCTCGATGACGCTGCGGCACGAATGCTGACGACACAGCTCGGTAACGACGAGGCGGCCCGCTGCCTGCTCGCCCGGTTGCAGTCGCTGGGCGACTGGCCCGCCTGGCCGCGCTGGGTGGGTACGGTCACGCGGGACGACGACGCGATGCCGGTGCTGCGCACCGTGTTGCTCCTGCCGGTGCCGCCCGATGGCGACGCGCCGGACTCGGAGCCAGACATGGGCGGCACCGGCGCCGATGACGTTCGTCCGCAGCGCTTCCAGGTGAGCGCCTGGGTGGCGACGCTGAACTGGCCGATGTTCGAAGTCGTCAGGCCCGTACTGTTGAGGCGGCTCGGAGAACTCACACGAGCGCAGGCGCTGAACAACGCGCGCCGCGAGGCGCGGGAGCGGGTGCGCTTCGTGGCGCAGCTGCCCTTGTCGGCTCCGACGCAGGTTCATGTGGAGCGCTCGTCTCGCCCCGGGCTCGGCACGCAGGTCGGCGGCCCGAGGGCGCGCGAGAGCGGGCAGGGGCAGGCCGCCTACGTTGCCAAGGCCAGCCTCGTGGCGTTTGCCGCCAGCGTTGATCGCGCCGCGCGCGCGCATGTGCTCAATAGCGAGCTCTTCGCCCAGCTGGGCGCGGATGCACGCTTCGACCGCGAGCGCGACTTCGACAACTGGCACCGTTTATATCTGCTCGTGCTCAAGAACATCGGCTGGACGGTGCAGATGCTCGACGGCGCCTCCGTACCCGGCGGACCGCACACCATCGGCCAGCTCTCTCTCGCGCTGCTGCGGCCCCATGCCAGCGCGGCCGAGTTGTCGGTCGCCGCATCGGCCTTTGCTGCGGCGTGCCGCGGCTTGCCCGCCGTGTTCGACGAGTCCAGCCATTCGAGTGAGGTCGCCTGCTTTCACATTGGAACGTGCACGCAAACGGCGCAGCGGGTGGACGCGACCCTGATCGCCTTTCACTTCGCGGCACGTCTGGGCAGCGAGCCGCTGCTGAGTCAGGTGTTCGATTTCCGCACCAGGCCGTTTTGCGCCGGGGTCTACCGGTGCACGCTCGAGCTCGACGCCTACCTCGCGGTTGCGAAGGGCATCTCCGAGAGACTCGCCGAGCGTGCCGAGGCGTTCATCCATGCGCTCGAGTTCTAGCGCGGCGTGGCGATCGAGCGTGCTCGTCGTCTGCGCAGCCCTGCTGGCGTTCGCAGCCTGGGGGCCGGAGTGGGGGGCGAGGTGGCATTTCACCGGCCCCTCGGGGGGCTCGGTCCGGGCGCTCACTTTTGACCGGCTCGATCCCCGCATCATCTTTGCGGGTACGTCGAGTGGGGGCGTATTCCGCTCGCTGGACGGCGCGCACACCTGGCGGCCCGCCAACACGGGCATCGCGGGCGAGACGGTGGTGGGCATCGCCGTCGGGCCGCTGACGCCCTCGCGACTGTATGCCGCCACAGCCGCGGCGGGCGTGTTCCGCAGCACGAATCGCGGCCTGAGCTGGCAGGCGTGCAACACCGGGCTGGACACCCTCGCGCTGCGCGCGATCGCGATCGACCCGGCGAACCCGGCCACGCTGCTGGTGGCCAGCTTCGGCGGTGGGGTATTCCGCTCCGACGACGCTTGCGCGAGCTGGCGGCCGTATTCCGCAGGCCTGGATGATGCGTTCGTTCTCGCCCTCGCCACGGACGGGGGCCTGCGCGCTCGCCCCGCCAGCTTCTACGCCGGGACGCAGAGCGGCCTGTTCCGGATGCAGCCCGGCAGCGGGCGCTGGCTCAGGATCAGCCCGCTGCCCTGGTACGTCCAGGATGTGCTCGTCGACCCCGCCAGCGGGACGATCCACCTTGCGGCGCCCGGCGACGGCGTGTTCGTGTCGCGCGACGACGGCCGGAGCTGGACCGATGCGAATACGGGTCTGGCCGACCTCATGGTCACCGGCCTCGCGCTCGCCCCTGATGGCACCCTCTACGCCAGGACCGAATCCGGTGCCCTGTTCGCGTCGAGCGATGGCGCGCGCAGCTGGCACGCCGTCGCGGCCTGGCCGCAGGGCACGACGATCGAAACCCTCGCCCTCGATGCGCGCTCGCCGGCGAGCATCTTCGCCGGCACGGACTTCGCCGGCGCGAGCCTGTCGCGCGATGCCGGGCGAGCCTGGAAAGAGGTCAATCGCGGTCTGCACAACCTCGAGGTCGAGGCCCTGGTCGTCGCGCCTGCCGAGGCGGGTGAGGCGGGACCGCTCCTGCTTGCGGGCAGCCGGTACGCCGGCGTCTTCAGGTCGCTCGACGGAGGCCGCAGTTGGGCACGCGGGCGCGGTTTGACCGATCCGCGTGTCACCGCCATCGCGCTCGATCCGCGGGTGCGTTCGCGCGCGTATCTCGCGCTGGGGAGCGGGCAGCTCATGGTGTCGAGCGATCGTGGCGCAAGCTGGTCGGCGCCGGGTCCTGGGTCGGCGCTCGGCTCGACGCTCGACGCCCTGGTGGTGCACCCGCGCGCGGACGGCAGCCTGCTTGGCGGCGGATCATCGGGGACCTTGTTCGGTACGCGGGACGGCGGCCGCACCTGGCACGTCGTTGCGGATTTTGAGGGGGCGAGGATCCGGCACATCGCCTTCGACCCGGCCGATCCCGAAACCGTCTACGTTGCCACCCACCAGGGCATCTACAAGCGCGGTCCGGGCGACATGGGGTGGCGGCCGGTGAACACGGGCTTGCGCGTGCTCGACATACAGGGGCTCGCGATCGATCCGCACAACCCGGGCGTGATCCATGCCGCGAGCTACGGCGGCGGGGTCTACCGCTCCGTCGATGGGGCTGCGCATTGGCGGCCGGTGAGTGCGGGGCTCGCCGACCCTTATGTACGGACCATCGTGCTCGACCCGAGCGACTCGACACGCCTGTATACCGCAGGACGGTCCGGCCGCATCTTCCGCTCGGACGACGGCGGCGGCAGCTGGCGGATGATCGACGACCACCCCGACTTGCCCCAAGTAAACATGCTCGCCATCGATCCGCTGTCGCCACGGCGCCTGTTTGCCGCGACCGCAGGCAACAGCGTCGTCGTGATGACGCCGGCGAAGACCTGGGCGTGGATCGACGCGCTGCCGGCCACCTCACCGCCCCTCGGCGGGGCCTTCCGGTAAGGCCGTCCAGCGCAGCCACTGACCACAGGCCGAGCGCACGCCGCGCAAACTCCGGTGCCACGGCCCTTCGATGCACACCCCGCGCACCGCGGCCGAGGCAACCTCGACGGTGTCCGCCGCGTCACCGGGCCGCCGCCGCCCGTGCCAGCGGTTGCAGCTGATGCAGCGCTTGTCGCTGACCGCTTGAACCAGAGCCATCGCGCCTTCCTGCTCCACTTCGCTCGATTACCCGCCCCGCCCGGATGGCGAGGGCGCATCGGCAGGCATTCTACTTTCCGGTGCCCCGGGGGTGGGCATGCGGGCGCATTCGGTCGAGCTCTGCGCGCTGAGCGGCGCCTTGGCGTCCAGCTGATGTGATGCATGGCACGTCGAACGCTTCTTCAACGCTCGCCAAGCGTCGTCGAGCCGTGCTCCGTGCGCCCTATCTGCGATAATCCAGGCAGATTTTTCAGCGTCGCATACGCGACTCGCATCGGCTGAAGCGATGCGGCAATCGGTTTCGTGGCCGCATCAATTCTTGCTTGCGGGTTTTTGAACCAGACGATCCATGACCGAGAAGGGAATCGCCCGATGAGATTCGTCTCCAACGCCGGCTCTGATCGAGTCCTGGACCTGATCCGCCCCTGGATTCAGCGCGGGCACCAGATCGATATGGTGTCGCCCGCTTTCTCGTTGTTTGCCTACTCCGAGCTCCTCGGCGAGCTTACCCAGGTTTCTCGAGCCCGCTTCGTTTTGCCGCCGCAACCGGCATCTGCGCAGGGCGCTACGGACGACATGCTCGGCTTGCTCGGTTCCGCGGCTGATCGCCCCCACAGGAACAGGCTCCAGGCACCGTGGCTGTCGAGAAAATTGGCTGCCTGGCTGGAGCAGACCGCTGAAGTGCGCCACGCACAGGGCGCGGTTCCACAGGGCACGCTGGTCTTGCGCGACGGTGAAGGGAGGGCGCAGCAGGCGGTGATGGGGTCGTTCGCGTTCTCCACCGACGGGCTCGGGGTCACGCCGGGCAATCCACTCAGTCTGATTCAGGCGTCGGAGAGCCATGCCGAGGCGCACATGCTCAGCCAGTGGTTCGACTCGCAATGGGCCGTGCTCCGGGATCAGCCGCAGGCCAAGGCCGAGCTGATCGAGAGGCTCAGGGGGCTCGGCAGCCACCGCGATGCATCGAGCGTGTACGCGCTGATGCTGCATCACCTGTTTGCCAACGGCGATGGGCTCGACGAGGAGCGCATCGTCAAGTCCGCGACCGGCATTCGCAACACCGTCGTCTGGAAGAAGCTCTACAAGTTCCAGCGCGACGGTGTGGTGGGTGCGATCGACAAGCTGGACCGCTTCGGTGGCTGCATCATCGCGGACAGCGTCGGCCTCGGTAAAACCTTCGAAGCGCTGGCCATCATCAAGTACCACGAGCTGCGAAACGACCGCGTGCTCGTGCTCTGCCCGAAACGTCTGCGCGACAACTGGACGCTCTACAAGGCCAACGACCGGCGCAACGTGCTGGCATCGGACCGCTTCAACTATGACGTTCTCAACCACACCGACCTGTCGCGCGACGGCGGTCACTCCGGCGACATCGATCTGTCCCATGTGAACTGGGGCAACTACGATCTGGTGGTGATCGACGAGTCGCACAACTTCCGCAACAAGAAATCGCCGCGCCAAGGCAACGAAACCCGCTACGACCGCCTGATGCGCAAGATCATCCGCGAGGGGGTCAAGACGCGCGTGCTCATGCTCTCGGCCACGCCGGTCAACAACCGCCTGGCCGACCTGCGCAACCAGATCGCCTTCGTCACCGAGGGCGACGACACGGCACTGTTCGAGCACGGCATTGCCAGCATCGACAGCACCACGCGTCGTGCGCAGAAGGCTTTCAACCGCTGGCTGGAGCTCCCGAACGAAGAGAAAACCCCCTCGCTCCTCATCGAGATGCTGGGTTTCGATTACTTTGCCTTGCTCGACCACCTCACCATCGCGCGCTCCCGGCGCCACATCGAGAAGTACTACGGCACCCACGAGACAGGACGATTCCCCGAGCGCCTGCCGCCCATCAACATCAAGGCCGACGTCGACCGTGCCGGCGCTTTCCGCTCCGTCCGCGACATCAACCTCGAGATCCGTCGCCTCAACCTGGCGGCCTATGCGCCCCTGCGCTATGTGCTGCCGCACAAGCAACAGGCCTACGACGCCAAATACAGCACCCAGATCCGCGGTGGCGAGAGCTTCTTCCGTCAGGTCGACCGCGAGGAAAGCCTGATCCACCTGCTGCGGGTCAACGTGCTCAAGCGCATGGAAAGCGCGGTGTCGTCGTTCGCGCTCACCGTTCAGCGCCAGTTGCACGACGTCGAGGCGACACTCGCCCAGATCGAGGCGCACAGCGACGAAATCGAAGAGCTCGACATCGCCGATGTGGATATCGACGACCCGGCTTTCGAGGCGCTGCTCGTCGGCAGGAAGGTCAAGGTGTTGCTCAGCGACGTCGACTTGCTGCGCTGGAAGCAAGACCTCATCGAGGACCGTAACCGGCTGGCGACGCTGCATGCGCTGGCGGAGCAGGTGACCGCCGATCGTGACGACAAACTGATTCGCTTGCGGGATCAGATCGCAGCCAAGTGTGCGGCGCCAATCAACGACGGCAACCGTAAGCTCATCATCTTTACCGCCTTTGCCGACACGGCGAGCTACCTCTACGCGCAGATTGCGCCCTGGGCGAAGGCCGAACTTGGGCTGGACAGCGCACTGGTCACCGGCGCAGGGCGTAACCAGACTACCCTGCCTGGCCTGCGGCGCGACCTCACGAGCATTCTCACCGCCTTCTCGCCGCGCTCGAAGGAGCGCCCCGAAGAGCTGGCACACGAGGGCGAGCTCGACATCCTGATCGCCACCGACTGCATCAGTGAAGGCCAGAACCTGCAGGACTGCGACTGGCTGATCAATTACGACATCCACTGGAACCCGGTGCGCATCATCCAGCGCTTTGGCCGTATCGACCGCATCGGCTCCACCAACACGCGGATCCAGCTGGTGAACTTCTGGCCCAACATGGAGCTGGAGGAATACATCAACCTGGAGCAACGCGTCAGCGGACGCATGGTGCTGCTCGACATCTCCGCCACCGGCGAGGAAAACATCATCGAGCAGCAGTCGGGTAACCAGATGAACGATCTGGAGTACCGCCGCAAACAGTTGCTCAAGCTGCAGGAAACGGTGATCGACCTCGAAGATTTGTCGAGCGGCGTTGCCATCACCGACCTCACGCTCACCGACTTCCGCATAGACCTTGCCGAGTACGCCCGAGCTCACCCCGGACGGCTGGAGGCCATGCCGCTGGGCTGCTGCGCCATCACCACCAGCATCGATGCCGATATCGCCCCGGGCGTCATCTTCTGCCTGCGTGCCGAAGGCGCCGCGGCAGAGAAGACGATCGACCCAAGCTACCCCCTTGCGCCGCACTATCTCGTCCATGTGGGCGACGATTCGGTGGTGCTCCTGCCGTACACCCAGGCCAAACAGATCCTCGACCGCCTCAAGCGCCTGAGTGTGGGGCGCGACCTGCCCGATGCGCTTGCCTGCGCACGATTCGAGCGCAGCACCCGCGGCGGCGAGGATATGCGCCACGCCCAACGCCAGCTGTCGGCTGCGGTCGCCTCCATCGTGGGCAAGTCCGAGGAGCGTGCGGTCGCGAGCCTGTTTTCGCCTGGCGGCACGCACGCCCTCAAGGGCGAGTTTGCGGGTGTCAGCGACTTCGAGGTGCTCGCCTACCTGGTCGTGCTGCCCGGCGCGGGCGAACGGAGTGGTGCATGACCGGGAATCCGGCGCGTCTCACGTCCGGCCGACTCGTCGCCGCACTCGATCTGCCGGCCGACGCGCTGGTGCAACAGCGCATCCCGAAGAAGATGTTGGCCGATAATGGCGCCCCGACGCCGGCTGACCGCAGGCTGATCCAGGAGTACATCGAAGAGGCGACCTGGGTAGCCGCGCTCAAGCCGGCAAATGCTGGCGTGCCTGCATACGAGGACCCGACGCGCACTTATCTGGAACTCGCCGTGCTTGCAGTCCAGCTTCGCAGCTCGAAACAGCCCAACGGGGCGAGCAGCAAGATCCAGCGCCTCGCCGAGCTACTGCATCGCGCGATTCCGTACCCGGCCCTGCTGGTCCTGGAGGACGAAGACCGGCTTCTGCTGTCGATGGCGCACATCCGCTGGGCGCAGAAGGAGTCGGACAAGATGGTGCTCGATGGTGAGCTGACCTTGGCGACGCTGCTGCCATTGGCCGACGAGAGTGGGCCAGCGAACGCCCTGGCTCAGCAGCAGTTCCTCGAAGCGCTGCCGCTGCACAGACAAGCTCGGACGAATCTGTACGCCCTGTACCAGAGCTGGATCGACACCCTGGGCGCCTGGGAAGCCGTCGCCGTGACCGGCCGCTTCGTCCCCAGCGCCTCGCCCGAACATGCCGCACAACGGCGTTCGGCCCTGCAGCGCTGCCGCGAGCTGGATGCCTCGCTCAGCCAGCTGCGCAGCAAGGCCGCCAGAGAAAAACAGATGGCCCGCCAGGTGGCGGCCAATCTCGAGATCAAGGCGCTGCTGGCAGAGCGCCAGCGTGTCGCCGCAAGCATCTGAAGGACGCCTGTGAAAGCAACCGAAGCCTTCGACCGCCAGATGGGTAACGCCGGAGAATGAGCGTGATCGAGCATCCGATACCGAGGTCAGCATGATCCGCAGCGCTGAAGACCTGCTGCAAGAGCTGTCGTCGCTCGACGAATCCCAGCGCATCGAGGCCAAGCGCGGCGCCCAGATCGACCGCTCGGTCATGGAGACCGTCTGCGCCTTTGCCAACGAACCCGGACTCGGGGGCGGCTATCTGCTCCTCGGGGTCGTTCGCGATCAGCAGGGTTTTTTCAGTAACGCCTACAGCGTCGTCGGCGTGGACAACCCCGACAAGCTGCAGTCGGACCTGGCCAGCCAATGTGCCAGCGTGTTCAATCGTCCCGTGCGTCCCCGCGTTGCCGTCGAAACCTTGAATGGCAAGGCGGTGGTCGTCGCGTACGTGCCGGAGGCCGCGCCCACGGACAAGCCCGTCTTTCTCAGCAATCTTGGACTTCCACGCGGCGCCTACCGACGCATCGGCCCCACGGATCAGGAGGGCACCGAGGATGATCTGATCGCGCTCTATGCCGGCCATCAGATCGATACCTACGACGGCACGGTGCTGGCCGACGTCGATCTTCAGGATCTGGACCCGACCGCCGTCGAGGACTATCGCCAGCTACGGCGTCAGATCAACCCCACTGCCGAAGAACTCGTCTGGAGCGACAACGACCTCTTGCGTGCGCTCGGCTGCGTGCAACGTGTTGGTGAACAGCTCAAACCGACGGTTGCCGGTGTGCTGCTGTTCGGCACTTCGATGGCCCTGCGTCGCTGCTTTCCGATGATGCGGATCGACTACATCCGGGTGCCTGGCCGCCAATGGGTGGAGAACCCGGATCATCGCTTCGACACGCTGGAAATCCGCGCCCCGATGTTCACCGCCATCCGGCGGGCCACCAACACGGTGCGCGACGAGCTGCTGCAGTCCTTCACCTTGCCCGAAGGGGCGCTGGCCCGCGAAGACGAGCCCACGCTGCCCCTGCGTGTCATCCGCGAAGCCATCGTCAACGCCGTGATGCACCGCAGCTACCGCATCCACGGTGCCATCCAGATCATCCGCTACGCGAATCGGCTGGAGATCCGCAATCCAGGCCATTCCATCAAGGCCGAGGAACAGCTCGGAGAGCCCGGGTCCGAGACGCGCAATCCGCGCATCGCCGCCGTGCTGCACGAGGTCAACATCGCCGAAACCAAGGGCAGCGGCATCCGCGCGATGCGCGAGCTGATGGTGGCCCACGACCTGCTGCCCCCCACCTTCGAGTCGTCGCGCCGCCCCGATCAGTTCGTCGCCACCTTTCTGTTCCACCACTTCCTCGGCGCCGACGATCTGGCCTGGCTGCGCAGGCTGACGCGGGAGGCGCTGTCCGACGAAGAGGCGCGTGCCCTCGTTTTCGTGCGCGAGCTGGGTGCTATCGACAATGCCGCATATCGCACCATCAACCGCACCGACACGCTCAACGCTTCGGCCCACCTGCGTCGTCTGCGCGATCTGGATCTGCTGGAAATGAAGGGCAGCGGCAGTCGCACTTACTATGTATCCGGTCCTGCGTTTTTCGCCGGCCTATCGGTTGCAGAGGGAAATACCCCCCAGGCACCCACAAATACACACCAGCTGGTTGAAAATACACACCAGCACATGGCGGATTCACACCGGTCTGAACTGACGCCTCCGGACGCGCTGATGGCGCGAGTACGAGCTGCCGGCAGCAAACCGCGCCGGAATGTCTTGAGGGCCGTCATCCTCGACCTCTGTGCGTGGCAGCCATGCAGCGCCCGTGCTCTCGCCCACTGGTTGGGACGAAGCGACCACAAGCATTTGGTGAGAGAACACCTGACGCCCATGGTCCGTAGCCAGGATCTGGCCTACACCATCCCCGAAATGGAAAACCACCCCGAACAACGCTACACGGTGCCCACAGCACCCACGACGGATTGATAGTGGCCATGACCCTGCAGAACATCGACGCCCAGTCGCCCGAGGCCAGGAGCGCCGACCTGATTGCCGACAACATCGCCCGGCTGCGGGCGTTGTTTCCCGAGCTCGTCACTGAAAGCGGCAAGGGTGTCGCGATCAACGTGGACGTGCTGAAGGCGCTGGTGGGCGACGCCGCGGTGACCGACGCCGACGAAAAGTACGGCCTCAACTGGCACGGCAAGCGCCGCGCCCGCCAGATCGCACTCACCCCCAGCACCGGCACCTTGCGGCCCTGCCCGGAGGAGAGTGTCGATTGGGACACCACGCAGAACCTGATGATCGAGGGCGACAACCTCGAGGTGCTGAAGCTGCTGCAGAAGAGCTACGCCGGCAAGGTCAAGCTGATCTACATCGACCCGCCGTACAACACCGGCAAGGATTTCGTGTATCCGGACAGCTTTCAGGACAGCATCCGCAACTATCTGGCGCTGACCGGGCAGACCGAGGGCGGGGCCAAGGTCAGCAGCAACACCGATGCCAGTGGGCGGTTTCACACCGACTGGCTGAACATGATCTATCCGCGGCTGAAATTGGCGCGCAATCTGCTCAAGGATGACGGCGTCGTCTTCGTCAGCATCGCGGATCACGAGATTCACAACTTGCGTGCCGTGATGAACGAGGTGTTCGGCGAAGAGAACTTCATTGCGGCGATCATTTGGCAGAAGGTCTTCTCGCCCAAGAACTCAGCGCGACACTTCTCGGAGGATCACGATTACATCGTGGTCTATGCGAAGAGCGCTGAGACGTGGACGCCTCGACTGCTTCCGCGCACTCAAGAAATGGAGGCACGCTACGCGAACCCCGACAACGATCGGCGCGGTCCGTGGACATCCGGTGATTTGTCTGCCCGCAACTATTACGGTGAAGGCACATACGCAGTGACATGCCCCTCCGGTCGGGTGATCGATGGCCCGCCACCGGGAACTTACTGGCGTGTTTCAAAAGCGAAGTTCAATGAGCTTGATCGCGACGGGCGTATTTGGTGGGGGTCGGATGGCGGGAATATGCCTCGCCTGAAGCGGTTCCTCTCCGATGTTAAGGAAGGCCGAGTACCCCAGACGCTCTGGACCTATCAAGAAGTCGGCCACACTCAGGAGGCCAAGAAGGAATTGATAGCCGCGGTCGATTTCCCGAATTCGGACGTGGTTTTTGAAACCCCCAAGCCGACCCGCCTACTGCGCCGGATTCTTCAGGTCGCCACTACTCCGGATGGCGGGGACATCGTTGTCGACTTCTTTGCCGGAACGGGTAGCACGCTGGATGCTGTGTTCCAGCAGAACGCGGAGGAAAAAGGCAATCGACGTTGCATTCTGGTCCAGCTACCGGAGCCTCTGCCCGGTGCCGAAAGCGCCGGCTGGTCGTCGGTGGTCGACATCACCAAGGCCCGACTGCGCGGCGCAGCCAAGAATGTTCGCGAGAATGTGCCCGGGTACGAAGGCGACCTCGGCTTCCGCGTCTTCAAACTCGACACCTCCAACATCCGCGCCTGGAACCCCAACGCCAACGACCTGAAAACCTCGCTCTTCGACCATCTGGAACACATCGAGCCGGGCCGCAGCGCCGACGACATCCTCTACGAGATCCTGCTCAAGCTCGGGCTGGACCTGTGCGTGCCGATCGCGCAGCAGACCATCGCCGGCAAGCAGGTGCATAGCGTGGGCGGTGGCGTGCTGATGGCGTGCCTGGCCGAAGACATCAAGGCGACCGAGGCCGAAGCCCTTGCGCTGGGCATGGCCGCCTGGCGCGAGGCGCAAGGCACGGTGGGCGACACCACCGCGGTGTTCCGCGACAACGCCTTCCAGAACGACGTCGCCAAGAGCAACCTCGCCGCGATCCTGGAGCAGCACGGCATCAAGCAGGTGCGGAGTTTGTGATGGCGCCTGCAGTGGTTACGCCTCGATCGTCTGAAGCTGGATGCCGCAGCAGCGGAAAATGGGTCGTCATTCGTCACTTGGCTCGTGACGAATTCGCGCCTGCTGCCTCGAGTTCCTTTTCGTCAGGAGTGGGCCATTGAAAGCCAGTCATCCCGACCGCGCCGAGGCTGTTCCTGCCGAATTGCTCGAGGCTTTGCGGGGTTTGATTCAGCAAGGTCGACAGCGGGCGCTGCGTGCGGTCGACATGGTGCAGGTGCAGACCTGCTGGGAAATCGGCCACCACATCGTTGAATTCGAGCAAGGCGGCGAGGCTCGCGCTACCTATGGCAAAAGGCTCCTGCCGCGTCTGGCTGAGCGCTTGACGCGCGAATTCGGCAAGGGCTTCGATGCGTCGAACCTGCGCTACATGCGTCTGTTTTATCAGGCGTTCCCGATTCGTGACGCACTGCGTCACGAATTGAGTTGGACCCACTACCGCACGCTGCTGCGCGTCAGCGACAACCGTGCCAGGCAGTGGTACGCCAACGAGGCTGCCGAGCAGAACTGGAGCGCCCGTGCGCTGGACAGGCAGATCGGTACGCTCTACTACGAGCGGCTGGTGCTCAGCCGCGATAAGGCTGGTGTCCGGGAAGAGGCGGAAGCGAACATCGCTGCCTTGCCGCAAACGCCCCGGGAGTTCGTTCGAGACCCGGTGATGCTGGAATTCCTGGGCCTGCCCGACACCGGAAAACTGCTTGAGTCCCGGCTGGAGCAGGCGCTGATGGACAAGCTGCAGGGCTTCCTGCTGGAGCTGGGCAAGGGGTTCGCCTTCGTCGCGCGGCAACAGCGCATCACCACCGAGACCAAAGACTTCTACATCGATCTTGTGTTCTACAACTATCTGCTCAAGTGCTTTGTCCTGATCGACCTGAAGACGAGCGAGCTGACACATCAGGACATCGGGCAGATGGACATGTACGTGCGCATGTACGACGACCTCAAGCGCGGCGAAGGCGACAACCCGACGGTAGGCATTCTGCTGTGTGAGTACAAGGACAAGTCGGTTGTCCGCTACTCGGTGCTACACGAAAGCGAGCAGCTTTTCGCCTCGAAGTACCGCTTGATCCTGCCCAGCGAGGAGGAGCTTCGCGATGAGATCGAGCGTGAGCGCGAGGAGATCGAAGCCCTTCAGGGTCTGAGAGATGGCGAATGAGGGACTGACACTCGACGCTGCACAGAAGGGCCATAAGGTGCGCAACCTGCTGCAAGCGCTGCGCCGTAATCAGGTGATCGTGCGGGACGGCACCAAGGCAACGGCCGTCTGGAGGCTCGACGACTCTGCTAAGCATCGGAACTAGACAAGAGAACTAGCCGGTTTCTAGCAAATGAGATTGCGTAAGGCCTTGATTTGTTTATTTTATAAGTTTGGTTGCGTGGCTCGGTCTAGCAAAGCCGCGTATGGGATGATGCGATGAAGCTGCACTTTGAATCAGACCTGCCGTACCAGATCGACGCGATCGAGGCGGTGTGCGACCTGTTTCGTGGCCAGGAGGTGTGCCGCTCGGTGTTCACCGTAACCGCGCAGGCGCTGGGCGCTGCGAGCGGACAGCAGAGCTTCGAGGGCAAGCACTTTACCGAGAGCGGCGGCATCGGCAACGCGCTGCAGCTCGTGGTCGATGAGGAGCTGAGCGACAACCTGCAGCAGGTGCAACTGCGCAACGGCCTGCCGCCCTCTGGCGCCTTGAAGGTGAAGCAGGCGCTGGACTTTACCGTCGAGATGGAGACGGGCACCGGCAAGACCTACGTGTATCTGCGCACCGTGTTCGAGCTCAACCAGCGTTACGGTTTCACCAAGTTCGTAGTGGTGGTGCCCTCGGTGGCGATCAAGGAAGGCGTGAACAAGACGCTGCAGATTACCCGCGAGCATTTCGAGCGCCTGTACCCGACGGCCAAGGGTTACGAGTTCTTCCCGTACGACTCGGACAAGCTCGGCCAGGTACGCAACTTCGCGACCAGCCCCAACATCCAGATCATGGTGATCACGGTGGGCGCGATCCACAAGTTCGGGGACGAAGCTGCCGCGCAGGCGGAGGAGTCAGACGAAGCGAAACGGCGCGAGAAATCCAAAAACAAGATGTACCGGATCAGCGAGAAGACCGGCGGTGAGCGGCCGATCGACCTGATCCGCCAGACCAGCCCCATCCTGATCGTGGACGAGCCGCAGAGTGTGGACGGCGGCATCGATGGCAAGGGCAGGAAGGCGCTCGCCCATATGTCGCCCTTGTGCACCCTGCGCTACTCGGCGACCCACGCGGACAAGCACCACATGGTGTACCGCCTGGACGCGGTGGATGCCTACGAACAGAAGCTGGTGAAACAGATCGAGGTGGCCGCGGCCACGGTGCAGGGCGGTAACAACAAGCCCTATGTGAAGCTGCTCGGGGTGAGCAACAAGCGTGGCGTGATCTCCGCCAGCATCGAGGTCGACCGTGAAAATGCCGCCGGCGTGGTGCGCCGCGACGCCATCACCGTGCAGGACGGCTTCGACCTGGAGCAGGAAACCGGCCGTCCGCTGTACGCCAATATCCGCATCGGCGAAATCCGCACTGCCCGCGGCGATCAGTTCCTGGAGTTGAAAGTGCCGGGCAGCGAGGTGTATCTGCGCGTCGGCGAAGCCTGGGGCGACGTCGATGCGAGTGCCGTGCATCGCGAAATGATCCGTCGCACGATCAAGGAGCATCTCGACAAGGAAAAGCGCCTGCGCCCGCTCGGGGTGAAGGTGCTGAGCCTGTTCTTCATCGACGAGGTGGCGAAGTACCGCCAGTACGACGAGAAGGGGAGCCCGGTGAAGGGTGAGTACGCGCGGATGTTCGAGGAGGAGTACACGCGCTGGGCGCGCCACCCCGACTACCAGAGCCTCTTCGCCGAGATCGACCTGTCGAGCGCGGCCGAAGCGGTGCACAACGGCTACTTCTCGATCGACAAGAAGAAGGTGGGCGGCAAGACCGTCGAAATGATCAAGGACACGAGCGGAAGCACGGCAGCCGACGATGACACCTACAACCTGATCATGCGCGACAAGGAGAAGTTGCTGAGCTTCGAGTCGCCACTCAAGTTCATCTTCTCGCACTCGGCACTGAAGGAAGGCTGGGACAACCCGAACGTGTTCCAGATCTGCAACTTTTCGACCCGCGAAACAGAGCGCTGGCGCCGCCAGACCATCGGCCGTGGCCTGCGTTTGTGCGTGAACCAGAATGGCGAGCGCCTGCGCGGCTTCGAGATCAACACGCTGACGGTGATCGCCACCGAGAGCTATGAGCAGTTCGCCGAGAATCTGCAGAAGGACATCGAGAACGACACTGGCATCCAGTTTGGCGTGGTGCAGGACCACGCGTTCGCCGGTATCGCCGTCAAGCAGGAGAACGGCGAGATCGCACCGCTCGGGTTCGATGCCTCCCGAGTCTTGTGGGCGCATCTGAAGGCGCAGGGCTACATCAACGACAAGGGGAAGGTGCAGGACAGCCTGAAGGCCGCGCTCAAGGACGGCACGCTCGTGCTGCCTGAGGCCTTCGAGCCACAACGACAGCAGGTCGTGGCCGTGTTGAAGAAGGTCTCCGGCAAGCTCGAGGTGAAGAACGCCGACGACCGCAAGCACATCCCGGTGCGCAAGTCGGTGCTGATCAGCCCGGAGTTCAAGGCCCTTTGGGATCGCATCAAGCACAAGACCACCTACCGGGTGCAGTTCGACAACGACCAGTTGATCGCGCGCTGCACCGAGGCCCTGAACGATGCTCCGCCGATTGCCGCGACGCGGCTGCAGTGGAAGAAGGCCGGGCTGGAGATCGGCAAGGCCGGGGTGGGCGCCAAGGAACTGTCCGTCTCGGAACCGACCGCACTCTGGGAGGGCGACATCGTGCTGCCGGACGTGCTGACCGAGCTCCAGGACCGCACCCAACTCACCCGCAAGACCATCGCCCGCATCCTCACCGAGAGTCGGCGCCTGAACGACTTCAAGCGCAATCCGCAGCAGTTCATCGAAGTGGCCGCCGATGCGATCAACCGTTGCAAGCGGCTGGCCCTGGTCGATGGCATCAAGTACCAGCGTCTGGGGGAAGAGCACTACTACGCCCAGGCGCTGTTCGAGACCGAAGAACTGACCGGCTATCTACGGAATCTGGTGTTGGACACCAGGAAGTCGGTGTACGAGCACGTCGTCCATGACTCCACCGTCGAGCGTGACTTCGCCGAAGCCCTGGAGCGCAACGAGGCGATCAAGGTGTACGCCAAGCTGCCGGGCTGGTTCAAGGTGCCGACCCCACTGGGAAGCTACAACCCCGACTGGGCAGTGGTGGTCGAGCTGAACGGCCAGGAGCGGCTTTACTTTGTCGTGGAAACGAAGAGCAGCCTGTTCGACGAGGATCTACGTGACCGCGAGGGCGGCAAGATCAAGTGCGGCGCAGCGCATTTCGCCGCGCTGGCGACGGGGGAGAGTCCGGCGATCTTTGACAGATTCAGGGATGTGGATGGGGTGGTGACGAGGGCTGGTTCTCACTAGAGCAGCGCGGTGCCGGCTCGGCTACGAAGGCGCCCGCGTCGAAACCCCGGAGGAACGCGCGCGCTGTGCTTTCGGACTTCGTCCGCAGCCAGTCTCCCCAGGCCTCGTCGGGCAGGATCACCACCGAGCGCTTCTCGTCGCCGGGCTTGTGGAATCGCTGCATGAGGGGATGGCCATCGGCGTTGATCGTCAGCATGGTCATCGACCAGTGGAGCTCGCCGGCCTCGTCCGCCTTGCGCTCCCACAGCCCGGCAATCCCCATCGGCTTGCCGTCGGCGCGTCGGATCGCCCAGCGCACCGATTTCCCGGTCTCGTAGCAGGGCTCGAAGAGCACCTCGGCCGGGATGATGCAAAGCTGGCCGCGCTGCCAGGCGTGGCGAAAGGAGGGCTTCTCGCTGAGCGTCTCCGAGCGTGCGTTGTACGTCGAGCGGATGATCTTCAGGTCGTGCGCCCAGGCCGGGACGAGCCCGAAGACGGCGGGTACCCATTGCCTGGGGGCGAAGTTCGTCACGACCGGCACGACCGAGCCGGGATAGGCCTCGCCGTAGCCGAAGTCCGGCGGCGGCAGCGGCAGCGCGGCGAGCGCTTCACGCGAGGCGGGGCGGTAGTTGGCGCACATGGGGGGGCGGTGCGAGTCTCCGGGCGGCCATTATCCCCGATGCGGGGGGCGGGATGCAGCGGCGCCAGGCCGCGCCGTTCGGTGGGTTCGTCCCGCAGGTGGTCGATGCCGCGCTGTGCCGTCATCGGCATCTGGTAGAAAATGGATTCCCGCAAGCAAAGCCCCCGCAGATCAACAACGCCCTTCGCTCCCTTGCCCCCTGAATTCCCCACCACCTCTCCCCGCCGCCGCACGCTGGCGGCCGTGCTGCTGTTTGCGATGACGGTGCTCGCCGCGCTGGCGGGCACCGGACATGGGCCGCCCGTGTGGATCGCCGGGCTGGCAGCCTGGGGCGCGGCCGTGCTCTTGTGGCCGCAGCTTGCGCGCGCGCAGAAGCGCCAGGCGCTGCTGCTGGCCGGCGTCGGCGTGGTGGCGTTTGGCGTCGCACTCGGGCGCGGGGGCAGCCCGAGCCTGCTGGGCTTGCTGACGCAGAACACCGCGCTGCTGGGCATGCTGGCGGCGGGTAACCGGTCACTGAGCGGCG
>DITC01000007.1 GCA_002422685.1 Thauera sp. UBA6194
ATCAGGTCGCCCGACATCAACACCACGTCGGCGCTCTCGATCGCGACGTCGGTGCCGGTGCCGATGGCGATGCCGACGTCGGCCTCGGCCAGCGCCGGCGCGTCGTTGATGCCGTCGCCGACGAAGGCGACGCGGCGCCGGACGCCCGCTCCCGCCGAGGTCGACGTACCAACTGCCCCGGCGGAACCGGCCACGCCGGCAGCGTCGGACTTCGACGACCCCGGGCCCTCCGCACCCGACGCCGCGCCCGCCGCGCCGGTCGAAGCTTGGCCGAGGCCGCCTTCCGCCAACCGCCGCAGCGCCGCCACCTTGCCGTCCGGCAACACCTCCGCGATCACTTCGTCGATACCCGCCTGGCGGGCGATCGCGCGCGCGGTGCGTTCATTGTCGCCGGTGATCATCGCCACCTTGAGCCCCATCGCGTGCAGCGCCTTCACCGCCGCCGCCGAGCTCGGCTTGAGCGGATCGGCCACGGCGATGATCGCCGCCAGGCGGCCGTCGATCGCGGCGTAGAGCGGCGACTTGCCCTCGTCGCCCAGGCGCGCGGCGGTGTCGGCGAACATGCCCACATCCAGGCCGAGTCGGCGCATCAGGCGGTCGGCGCCGACCTCCACGCGCCGGCCCGCCACCGTCGCGCTCACGCCGTGGCCGGCGTCGGCCGCGAAACCCTCCGCCTCGTCCAGCGCCAGCCCTTCGGCGCGCGCCGCGGCGACGATGGCCTCGGCGATCGGATGCTCGGAGCGGCGCTCGACCGCGGCCACCCACGCCAGCACCTCGGCGCGTTTGATGCCGTCGGCCACCACCAGATCGGTGAGCTGCGGCTTGCCCACGGTGAGCGTGCCGGTCTTGTCCACCGCCACCACCTCGGCGTCGCGCAGCAGTTGCAGCGCGTCGCCCTTGCGGAACAGCACGCCCATCTGCGCCGCGCGCCCGGTGGCGACCATGATCGAGGTCGGCGTCGCCAGCCCCATCGCGCACGGGCAGGCGACGATCAGCACCGCCACCGCGTTGACCAGCGCGAAGCTCAGCGCGGGCACGTCCTCAGGCAGCCAAGCAGCGCCGACCACCAGCCAGGCGAGGAAGGTGAGCGCCGCCACCCCCATCACCACCGGCACGAACACCATCGTCACCTTGTCCACCAGCGCCTGGATCGGCAGCTTGGCGCCCTGCGCGGTCTCAACCATGCGCACGATCTGCGCGAGCACCGTGTCGGCGCCGACGCGGGTGGCGCGGAATGCGAAGGCGCCGCGGGTGTTGAGCGTGCCGCCGACCACGGTCGCGCCGACGCTCTTCTCCACCGGCACCGGCTCGCCGGTGATCATCGACTCGTCGACAAACGAAGATCCTTCGACCACCTCGCCGTCGACCGCCACCTTCTCGCCCGGGCGCACCTCGACCACGTCGCCCACCATCACCTCGCCGATCGGGATCTCGACCACCTCGGCACCACGGTGCACGCGCGCGCTGCGTGGCTGGATGCGCATCAGGCGGCGGATGGCGTCGCTGGTCTTGCCGCGCGCACGCGCCTCGAGCAGGCGCCCGATCAGGATCAGCGTGATGATCACCGCCGCGGCCTCGAAATACACATTGACCGTGCCCGCCGGCAGAAACGCGGGCGCGAACAAGGCCACCACCGAATAGCCCCAGGCCGCCGCGGTGCCCATCGCCACCAGCGCGTTCATGTCCGGCGCGCCGCGCAGCAGCGCGGGCACGCCCTTCTTGAAGAAGCGCAGCCCGGGGCCGAACATCACCGCGCTGGTGAGCGCGAACTGCAGCAGCCAGCTCGTGCGATGACCGATCGTCGCCATCACCCAGTCGTGCATGCCGGGGATCAGGTGCGAGCCCATCTCGAGCACGAACACCGGCAACGTCAGCGCCACCGCGATCCACACCGCGCGCCGCAGCGCGGCCTCCTCGGCAGCGGCATCGGCCGCGCGCGCGCCCTCGCTCACCTCCGCGGCCGGCTTGGCGCCAAAGCCGGCCTTCTTGACCGCCGCGACCAAGGCCGCGGTCGGCACGCTGCCGGCGAGTTCCACATGGGCGCGGCGGGCGGCGAGGTTCACGTTCGCGCTCACCACGCCCGGCACGCGCTGCAGCACCTTCTCGACGCGGCCGACGCAGGCGGCGCAGCTCATGCCCTCGATGTCGAGCTCGAGCGTGTCGCGCCGCACCTCATAGCCGGCCCTGGCAACTGCCTCGATCAGCGCCGACAAGGGCACCGAGGCGGGCGCGGTCACGGTGGCGCTTTCGGTGGCGAGATTGACGCTCGCCGCCTGCACGCCATCCACCTTCATCAGGGCGCGCTCGACGTGGGCCACGCACGAGGCGCAGGTCATGCCGGCGATGTTCAACGTGCGCACAGCGGCCGTGACGGGACTTGCGGTACGGGTGTTCATTTCGGAGTCCTGTTCTGCAGTTCGAGGTAACAAGCACTGTAGACATTACCAACATGGGAAGGTCAATCAACTCTCAAAAATCAATGGGGTCAGACTCGATTGATCCAGCTGCCGATCAATCGAGTCTGACCCCATTGATTTTCTGGTTTGGCGAAGATGGGGCGAGTATCGGGAGCGGCGGTCGACCGCAGGCTGACGCGCACATTACATTCCTGTCAGCTTCGTCCGCAGCGGCTACGCCGAGGCAGAATCACGGCCATGAAGATCCTGATCGTCGAAGACGAACCCAAGACCGGCGACTACCTGCGCCAGGGCCTGATCGAGGCCGGCTTCGTGGTCGAGCTCGCGCGCGACGGCGCCGACGGGCTGCATCTGGCGCTGACCGGCAGCTACGACCTGATCGTGCTCGACGTGATGCTGCCCACCCTGGACGGCTGGGGTGTGCTGCAGGTGCTGCGCCGCAGCGGCCAGGACATGCCGGTGCTGTTCCTCACCGCGCGCGACCAGGTCGAGGACCGCGTGCGCGGGCTGGAGCTCGGCGCCGACGACTACCTGGTCAAGCCCTTCGCCTTCTCCGAACTGCTCGCCCGCGTGCGCACCCTGCTGCGCCGCACGCGCACCAAGGAGCCCGAGCAGCTGCGCGCCGCCGACCTGGAGCTCGACCTGCTGCGCCGTCGCGTCACCCGCAGTGGCCAGCGCATCGAGCTCACCGCCAAGGAGTTCGCCCTGCTCGAGCTGCTGTTGCGCCGCCAGGGCGAGGTGCTGCCGCGCGCGCTGATCGCCTCGCAGGTGTGGGACATGAACTTCGACAGCGACACCAACGTGATCGAGGTCGCCGTGCGCCGGCTGCGCGCCAAGGTGGATGAGGCCTTCGAGCCCAAGCTGATCCGTACCGTGCGCGGCATGGGCTACGTGCTCGAGGCGCCACCGGGCGCGGAGGGCGCATGAGGCTGCCGCGCCGTCCACGGCCCCAGCGCCTTCAACCAGCGGCCACACGCCGGACGCTTCCTTTCGCCCTTCCCTCAGGAGCCCACATCATGAACATCCGCCCCCTCTTCGGTGCCAGCCGCGCCACGACCACCCCTGCTACGCCTGACCACTGCCACGGCGCCGACACCCGCGCGCGCCATCACGCGCACGCGCCGCTGCGCACGCTGAGCGCCGCCGCGCTGCTCGGCCTTGCCGCCCTGGCCGCCTCGCCCGTCTTTGCCACCGACGACGAGGTGGTGATGTACAAGGACCCCAATTGTGGCTGCTGCGGCAAATGGGCCGAGCACATGCGCGCGAACGGCTTTGCGGTGAAGGAGGTCCCCAGCGCCCGCATGGATCTGGTCAAGCGCGACGCCGGCGTGCCGCAGGCGCTCGGCTCATGCCATACGGCGAAGATCGGCGGCTACGTGGTCGAAGGCCACGTCCCCGCCGCCGACGTGCGCCGCATGCTCGACGACAAGCCGGCCATCGCCGGCCTCTCCGCGCCCGGCATGCCGCTCGGATCGCCGGGGATGGAGGGCCCCTACCCGGCCGAGCGCTACGACGTGGTGAGCTTCGACGCGAAGGGCGAAACGGAAGTCTTCGCCAGCCACTGAGCGCCGGCCGCCCGGACGCAAGGGGCCATCGCGGCGGCACCGCATGCCTGCGCACCCGTGGAAATACCGCGCCGTGAACACGGCGCCGGCAGCCTCGCCAAAAACCTCGACCGACACGGTCAGGAAGCGCCCCCGGAAGGCCGCGGCAGCTGCGCGCGTTTCGCCTCGCGGCGCACGAAGCCCAGCTTGATCTCGCGCGCGCGCAGCTGCCCGCAGCCCGCATCCACGTCCTGCCCGGCCGACTGGCGCAGCTTGGTGAGGATGCCGCGGCGGTGCAGCGTGCGCGCGATCTCGGCGGCGCGCTCCGTGCTCGGGCGGCGGTAGGCCAGGCCCTCGACGGTATTGAACGGGATCATGTTCATCACCGCATACTTGCCGGCGAGCAGGCGCACGATGCCCTCGAGCTCATCCGCGCCGTCATTGACGCCTTCGATCAGCGTCCATTGGTACTGGATCGGATAGCCGCTGGCGCGTGCCCAGGCCTCGCCGAGCTCGACCAGCTCGCCCGGATCGATGCGCGGCGCGCGCGGCAGCAGCTCGGCACGCAGCGCCGCCTTCGTGGTGTGCAGCGACAGCGCGAGCGCGGGCTTGACCGCCATCTGCGGCAGGCGCTCGAACACGCGAAGGTCGCCCACGGTCGAGAGCACCAGGTTCTTGTGCGGGATGGCGCCCTCGGTGCCGAGCAGCTCGATCGCCTCGACCACCGCGTCGAGGTTGTGCGCCGGCTCGCCCATGCCCATGAACACCACCTTGTGCACCCGGCGCATGCGCCGCGCCAGCGCGACCTGGGCGACGATCTCGGCGCTACCGAGCTGACGCAGCAGGCCGTCCTTGCCGGTCATGCAGAACACGCAGCCCACCGCGCAGCCGAGCTGGGTGGACACGCACAGCCCCTCGCGCGGCAGCAGCACGCTCTCCACCGTCTGACCGTCGGCGAGTTCGACCAGCAGGCGGGTGCCATCCTCGCCCGGGTGTTCGGCACGCACGCGGGCGAGCGCGAGCAGCTCGGCCTCGAGCGCAGGCAGCGCCGCCTGCAGCGCCTTGGGCAGGCGGTTCGACTCGGTGTGCGGGCCGGCGTCGAGCGCGCGCCCCTGCAGCCAGGCGCGCAGCAGCCGGGCTTCGTGGCTGGGACGGGCGCCGAGCGCGCGCAGGCGCTGGCGGATGGCGTCGATGTTCATGGCGCGCGATGCTAGCACCTCGACCTGTGCCGCGCGCACCAGATCGCGCCTTCGGCAGCGGCAGCGTGTCGCCGCTCACAAAACGGCGCGTCATGCTGTCCGGCTCCGCACGTCCGCCGCCTATAATCGGCGCTAACCGTTTCGAGGAAACCTGCATGTCCGACCTGCGCTTCGAAGGCTCGCAAGACTACGTCGCCACCCCCGACCTGATGCTCGCGGTCAATGCCGCCATCCGCCTGCAGCGCCCCTTGCTGATCAAGGGCGAGCCGGGCACCGGCAAGACCATGCTCGCCGAGGAGGTCGCGGCCGCGCTCGGGCTGCCGCTGCTGCAGTGGCACATCAAGTCGACCACCAAGGCGCAGCAGGGCCTGTACGAATACGACGCGGTGTCGCGGCTGCGCGACTCGCAGCTCGGCGACGACCGCGTCAAGGACATCGCCAACTACATCGTCAAGGGCGTGCTGTGGCAGGCCTTCGAGGCCGATGAGCCCACCGTGGTGCTGATCGACGAGATCGACAAGGCCGACATCGAATTCCCCAACGACCTGCTGCGCGAGCTCGACCGCATGGAGTTCCATGTGTACGAGACGCGCCAGACCATCCGCGCGCGCCACCGGCCGATCGTCTTCATCACCTCGAACAACGAGAAGGAGCTGCCCGACGCCTTCCTGCGCCGCTGCTTCTTCCANNCTTCCACTACATCAAGTTCCCCGATCGCGACACCATGCAGCGCATCGTGGACGTGCACTTCCCGGGCCTGAAGAAGGCGCTGCTGACCCAGGCGCTCGAGGTCTTCTTCGGCCTGCGCGACATCCCCGGGCTGAAGAAGAAGCCCTCGACCTCCGAACTCATCGACTGGCTCAAGCTGCTCGTGGCCGAGGACATCCCGCCCGAGGCGCTGCACGCCACCGACGGCAAGGCCGTCATCCCGCCGCTGCACGGCGCCCTGCTCAAGAACGAGCAGGACGTGCACCTGTTCGAGCGCCTGATGTTCATGGCGCGCCACAACCGCTGACGGTCGCGCCATGTTCAGCACACTGTTCGGCTGGCTGTTCGGGCGCAAGCGCGCCCCCCGGCCCCCTGCAGCCGACGAGCGCAAGGGCTTCGAGCAGCTCAACCGCAACGCGCCGCTGCGCACCGAGGCCGCGGACGAAGACGCGGAGGGCGCCGGGCGCGGCTTCCTGTGCCGCGAGGCGGTGCTCGGCCGCAACCAGCGCATCGCCGGCTACCAGTTCATGCTCCAGGAGGCGGTGCGCGCGCGCATCCGCCGCAGCAGCCGTCGCATCCACCACGTGTATGCGGAAGTGCTGGTGCACAACCTGGCGCACGCGGACATCGGCGAGCTGCTGGGCCACCGCCTGGCTTTTCTGGACCTGCCCGACTCCTTCCTGTCGCACCCCAGCCTGCTCGGCCTGCCCGCCGCCAACGTGGTGATCATGCCCACCCTGCACGACGACGAGGGCGCGCCCGAGCCGGCGGCACTGCACAAGACGGTCGAGAGCCTGCGCCAGCGCGGCTTTCGCCTCGGCCTGCCCGACCCGAGCGTGGTCCCCGAGTTCGCCCACCTGCTGCCGATGGCGAGCTTCATCATCGCCCCCGCCCACGGCCTGGACCCGCGCCGCGGGCTCAGGCTGAGCAACATCGCGCTCGAGATCGCCGACAACGCCCGCCTGCTGATCCGCGACCTGCCCTCGCTCGACGACTTCCGCTTCAGCTACAAGCTCGGGGCGGCGCTGTTCCAGGGCCCGTTCGTCACCAGCCGCGAGGCCTGGGAGGACCGCGACCCCGGCCCGAGCACGCTGCGCATCGGCGTGCTGATCGCCCGCGTGCGTGCCGACGCCGACACACGCGAGCTGGCCGAGCTCTTCAAGCAGGACGCCGCGCTGTCGCTGCGTCTGCTGCGCTACCTCAACTCGGCGGCGATCGCGCTGCCGCAGCGCGTGTCCTCGATCGAGCATGCGCTCGCCCTGCTCGGCCGCGAAAAGCTCTACCGCTGGCTGGTGTTGCTGGTGTGCAGCGCCGACGCCGACAACGAGCGCGGCAGCGCGGCGCTGGAGACGGCGCTGGTGCGCGGCCGCATGATGGAGCTCATGGGCGCGTCGCGGACCGCCGGCGAGCGCGACGCGCTGTTCCTGGTCGGCCTGCTGTCCCTGGTCGACGTGATCATGCAGGTGCCGCTCGAGAAAGCCCTCGCGCCGCTGGCGCTGAGCCCCGAGATCGAAGCCGCGCTACGCGAAGGCAGCGGCCCGCACGCCGCCCTGCTCGAGCTGGCCATCGCCTGCGAGCGCGCCGACAGCGACCAGATCCGCGAGCTCGCCAGCCGCTGCGCGATCAGCCCCGAGCAGGCCTCCGACTGCCACATGCAGGCGCTGGGCTGGGCCATGCAGCTCCAGGAATGAGCGCCCGCACACGCCATGCTCATCGACTTCTTCCTGCACCTCAAGGCCCGCAAGCTCCCGGTGTCGACGCGC
Organism: Thauera sp. UBA6194; assembly: GCA_002422685.1. GTDB lineage: Bacteria > Pseudomonadota > Gammaproteobacteria > Burkholderiales > Rhodocyclaceae > Thauera. The sequence goes on from DITC01000007.1 coordinate 7,632, forward strand.
GAGTTCCTCACCGTGCTCGAAGGCCTGCGCGACGGCGTGTGCGGTGCGTCCATCGACGCGTTCTACTTCTATGCGCGCACCTGCCTGGTCAAGGACGAGTCGCTCTACGACCGCTTCGACCAGGCCTTCGGTGAATACTTCAAGGGCGTGACCGCCCTGCCCGGGCTGGATGTGGAACTGCCCGAGGAATGGCTGCGCGCGCTGGCGAAGAAGCACCTCTCGCCCGAGGAGCGCGCGCAGCTCGAGAAGCTCGGCTGGGACAAGCTGATGGACGCGTTCCGCAAGCGCCTGGAAGAACAGAAGGGGCGCCACGAGGGCGGCAGCAAGTGGATCGGCACCGGCGGCAGCTCGCCCTTCGGCAACAACGGCACCCACCCCGAGGGCATCCGCGTGGGCGACGAGTCGGCCGGCAACCGCACGGCGGTCAAGGTGTGGGACAAGCGCGAGTTCCGCAACCTCGACGACTCGGTGGAGCTCGGCACGCGCAACATCAAGGTCGCGCTGCGCCGGCTGCGCCGCTTCGCCCGCGAGGGTGCGGCCGAGGAGCTCGACCTGGACGGCACCATCGCCGCCACCGCGCGCAACGCCGGCTGGCTCGACCTGATGATGCGGCCCGAGCGCCACAACGCGGTCAAGGTGCTGCTCTTCCTCGACGTCGGCGGCTCGATGGACGACCACATCAAGGTGTGCGAGGAGCTGTTCTCCGCCTGCCGGCTCGAGTTCAAGCACCTCGAGTACTTCTACTTCCACAACTGCGTCTATGAAGGCGTGTGGCGCGACAACCGGCGGCGGCACAGCGAACGCACGCCGCTGCTCGACGTCATCCACAAGTACGGGCCGGACTACAAGCTGATCTTCGTCGGCGACGCCACCATGAGCCCCTACGAGATCCTGCATCCGCACGGCTCGGTCGAGCACATGAACGCCGAGGCCGGCGCCACCTGGCTGCGCCGCCTGCTCGACGCCTACCCCGCCGCCGCCTGGCTCAACCCCGAGCCCGAACGCCTGTGGCCCTATCGCAAGTCGATCGAGCTGATCCAGCAGCTCATGGGCGAGCGCATGTACCCGCTCACGCTCGAGGGCATCGCGCGCGCGATGCAGGCGCTGACGAAGAAACGCTGACCTGAAGGCGGGCTGCTCCGCACTGTATCCGACCGTCTTAAATCAGCATTTGCTGTGTCGGAAAAATTTACATCAGCAGCTTACATACTGCGAAACAGGAGCACAGGCATCTGATAAATATAATTTTTTTTATTTGGCATCACTCTTGCTTTGTTGAACCACGCAGCTCGGACTGTATCCGTGTGCGACCTCAATCCAGATCAAGAGGGGACCCAAAATGAAAAAGCAAGAAACCACGCGCGCCCTGCGGGCGCTCAAAAAAACCGCAGTCGCCGCGGCACTCGCCGGCCTCGCCGCCCCTGCGCTGGCGTCATTGCAGTTGAGCGCTGCCTATCAGGATGCCGCGCTGTCGATCGACGGCTGGGGTGGCAGCAGTGGCGGCGAGCTCTCCGTATCCACCCCCACGGGTTCGGAGGTCCTGAAGGCCTATCTTTATGCGTCCAGCGTCTGGGGAGGGGCAGTGAGCGACGTAACCCTCGAAGGGAACACGCTCAACGTCGCCGGCGGCACGCTCCTTGCGCCGGACGTCAACTCGGCCAGCACGATGCGCTGGGACGTGACCTCGTTCATGGAACCGCTGATCGAGTCGACCTTCGGCCTGCAGACCTTCAGTTATTCCGAACTGGGGAATATGGACGGCGCGGTGCTGGTCGTTGTTTACAAGCACACCACCACAGCCGGCGGCACGGCGATCATCATGGATGGCGAACTCGCCACCAGGGGCGACAGCACCACGCTGAGCTTCGCCTCCCCGTACGCCGGCGGCGACGTGATCATGTCCCTGGCATCGAGCTACAGCTATAACGGCGACTCGACTATAAACAACAGCGGGCAGGTAACGATCGTCGATGTCGTCACGAGTTCCACGGCTTCGCGTCTGCTCACGGGCTGCGCGGGTGGCAATGACGACGGCAATTTTGTCGCTGCAAACGGCAGCCTGATGACCGTCGGCGGCATCGGCGACAGCATCAATAACCCCGATCCTGCCTGCGCCGGCGGCGCCGGTGACGACGAGCTCTACAACCTCGCGCTGGGCAACAGCGCTGATGCGACGCCTTTCCTGCAGACGGGCGACACGTCCATCACTTTCAACACCGTGAACCCGACCAACGACGACAACGTGTTCTTCCTCGGCTTCACCACCAGCTTCACGGTGTCGCAGGTCAACGACGAGGACATCGACGACGACGACAACGGCACCGTGCCCGAACCCGGTGTGCTCGCTCTGCTTGGCCTTGGCCTGCTGGGCCTTTGCGGGAGTCGCATGCGTCGATCGAGCTGAAGCAACGGGCAAAAAGAGAGCGGCCGCAAGGCCGCTCCAACTGCTGTCCTCAAACATGCTTGAACACGTCGGGGAACACGGTGATCCGGCCCGCCCATGGGGCCGGCCGTGTGTCATTCGGTAAAGGGCAGCGGCTGCATGCCGAAACCGTCATCGAGGTTCTTGATCTGGCGGAGCAACTTGTCGAGCTCGCTCTGCAGGCTCGCGAGGCCTTCGTCGTCCATCAGGCGCAGCGCCTCGGGCAACACCCCACGCGCCGGTGAGGGCGCGCGCGCGAGCAGCGCGTGGCCTTCGTCGGTGAGGTACAGCCGCACCACACGCTGGTCTGCGCTCGTGCGTTCCTTGCGCAGCAACCCCGACGTCTCCAGCCGATCGACCATGTTCGACGTGGTCGATTGATGCAGCGCCATGCGGTTTGCGAGCTCGCCGACACGCAGCCCGTCCGCTTCGCGCAGTTCCTGCAGGGCCCAGAGCTGCGCCCCGGTGACGCCGCTCTGGCGCTCTATCCACTGTGAGTGCCGCTGTGCCGTGCGGATCAGGATCCGGAAGCGCTGCAGCACCGACAAGGGGTTCGCCGGCGCGGCCGGCTTCTTTACTTTCTGTTGCGATTCCGCCATTTGAATCTCGCGCAAACTGTATTTGCTCAAAGCATCATTGTCAAAAAAACATCACAGGGTGCAGCAACGGCTATGGTAGCGGTATCGTCCACCCTTCGCATGTGCCGCAGCGCAAAAACCACGCGCGGCGCGGCGCCCAATTCGCCCACGGCAGCGCAAACCTCCGCCCCACCCACACCCCGATGACCCCCGAGTCCGCTCCCGAGCAGCGTAGCGACAAGACCGCACCCCCCTCTTCGCGCTGGACACCCGCCCGCCTGCTGCGCGGCGGGCGGCGCTATTTCCTGCCCTGGCTGTCGCTGCGGCGCTGGCGCGTGCGGCTGCTGCTGGTCGGCGCGGCGCTGTTCGCCGGACTGATCGCGATCGCGTTCGCCATCGGCGCCGAGGTTGCGATCAGCACGCACGCGGCGATCATCGGCGAGCGCCCCTGGCTCACCCTGTTCATCGCACCCGGCGGCTTCGCCCTGCTCGGCTGGATCTCGTTCCGGCTGTTCCCGGGCACCGAGGGCAGCGGCATCCCGCAGGCGGTCGCGGCCTCGATGTCGGACGACGGCCGCGTGCGGCGCCAGCTGCTCTCGCTGCGCATCGCGATCGCCAAGGTGTTCCTGACCCTCGGCGGGCTGTTGAGTGGCGCCTCGGTCGGCCGCGAGGGCCCGTCGGTCCAGATCGGCGCGTCGATCATGCACCTGTTGTCGAGCCGCAAGCGGCGGCGGCGCATCGCCTCGAGCCGCGACCTCATCGTCGCCGGCAGCGGCGCGGGGATCGCGGCGGCGTTCAACACCCCGCTCGGCGGCGTCATGTTCGCGATCGAGGAGATGTGCCGCTACCAGGCCTTCCGTGCCAACAGCACCACGCTCACCGCGGTGATCTTCGCCGGCCTGATGTCGCTCGCCGTGCTCGGCAACTACACCTATTTCGGCCGCACGCTGGCGGCGATCGGCTGGCCGGACGGCATCTGGCCGGTGCTCGCCTGCGGTGTGGCGGGCGGCCTGCTCGGCGGCATCTTCACGCGCGTGCTGATCGCCTCGGCGCGCGGGCTACCCGGGCGCCTGGGCGTGATCTCGCGCACCCGGCCGGTCGCCTTCGCCGCCATGTGCGGGCTGCTCACCGCGCTCATCGGCCTGGCCAGCGGCGGCCTGACCTACGGCACCGGTTACGCGGAATCCAAGGCCGCGCTCGAAGGCAGCGCGGCGCTGCCGGTCGCATTCACGCTGATGAAGATGGCGGTGATCTGGCTGGTCTTCGTGTCGCGCATTCCGGGCGGCATCTTCGCGCCGGCGCTCGCCGTCGGCGCGGGGCTGGGGTCGGACCTGGCGCTGCTGCTGCCGGGCGACCCCGACCCTGCGATCCTGGTGCTGGGCATGGTGGCTTTTCTGTCCGCGATGACGCAGGCACCGATCACCGCCTTCGTCATCGTCATGGAGATGACCGCCAACCACCAGATGCTGCTGCCGCTGATGGCCGCCGCCATGGTCGCGCACGGCGTCGCGCGCTCGGTCGCGCCGGTGCCGCTGTATCACGCGCTCTCGCACGCCTGGCTGCGCAAGGCGAACAAGCAGCTGCACCCGGTAACGACCGCGGCGAACATCGGCGCAAAGCACGCGCCAGCAGAAGCCGACCCCGCAACGACAGCGGCCACGCCCGCGCCGGCCTCACCGAAAGCCGCCCCACCGGCGCCGGAGCCGCCAACGCCCGAGTCTCCCGCACCGGAGTCTCCCGCACCGGAGTCGCCTGCACCAGAGTCGCCTGCACCGGCACCCGGCGCGGCAGAGCCCGCCGTGACGCCGCCCCATCCGCCGGAGGATGAGGACAGCCCCGCGACGCGCCCTCCAGGCACCGCGTAAACAGGCACGGGCGGCCGCTTTCCAGCGCGCCGCCCGTGCCCGTCAATACGCCGACAAATGCCGAATCAACTGCCGCTCATCGCCATCATCAGCTGGTTGATGCGCTTCACGAAGGTTGCCGGGTCGTCGAGCGTGCCGCCCTCGGCCAACAGGGCCTGGTCGAACAGCACCGCCGCCCAGTCGTCGAAGTGCTTGTCCTCGTACTTCAGGCGCAGCACCGCGGGGTGGCTGGGGTTGATCTCGAGGATGGGCTTGGAGACCGGCGCGCTCTGGCCCGCGGCCTTGAGGATGCGCGCCAGGTTCATGCCGAGGTCGTGCTCGTCGGCCACCAGGCAGGCGGGGGAGTCGGTCAGGCGCAGCGTCACCTTCACGTCCTTGACGCGCTCGCCCAGGCTCGCCTTCATCTTGTCGAGCAGTTCCTTATACTCGTCGGCGGCCTTCTCGGCCTCCTGCTTCTCGGCTTCGTCCTCGAGCGCGCCCAGATCCAGGCCGCCCTTGGCGACCGACACCAGCGGCTTGCCGCCGAATTCGGTGAGGTTGCCCACCACCCACTCATCGACGCGGTCGGTGAGCAGCAGCACCTCGATGCCCTTCTTGCGGAAGACCTCGAGATGCGGGCTGTTCTTGGCGGCGTTGAAGGTCTCGGCGGTGACGAAGTAGATCTTGTCCTGGCCTTCCTTCATGCGGCCGATGTAGTCGGCGAGCGACACCACTTCTTCCGCGGTGTCGAGTTGGGTCGAGGCGAAGCGCAGCAGGCCGGCGATCTTGTCCTTGTTGGCGAAGTCCTCGCCCACGCCTTCCTTCAACACCTTGCCGAAGGCCTTCCAGAATTCGGCGTACTTCTCCTTGTCCGCGGCCTCGTCGCTGTTGGCCAGGCTCTCGAGCAGGGTCAGCACCTTCTTGGTGCAGCCGGCGCGGATGGTGTCGATGTCCTTGGATTCCTGCAGAATCTCGCGCGACACGTTGAGCGGCAGGTCGGCCGAGTCCACCACGCCGCGCACGAAGCGCAGGTAGGTCGGCATCAGCTTCTCGGCGTCGTCCATGATGAAGACGCGCTTCACGTAGAGCTTGATGCCGTGCTTGGCGCTGCGGTCCCACAGGTCGAAGGGCGCGTTCTTCGGGATGTAGAGCAGGTTGGTGTATTCGTGGCGGCCCTCGACGCGCGAGTGCGTCCACGCCAGCGGGTCCTCGAAGTCGTGGGCGACGTGCTTGTAGAAGCCCTTGTACTCGTCTTCGGAGATGTCGTTCTTCGACCGCGTCCACAGCGCATTGGCCTGGTTGACCGTCTCGTCCTCGTCGGTCAGTACCTGCGCCTTTTGCTCCTCGTTCCACTCCTCCTTCTTCATCACGATCGGCTGCACGATGTGGTCGGAGTACTTGCGGATCAGGCTCTTGAGCTTCCACGACGACAGCAGGTCTTCCTGGCCTTCGCGCAGGTGCAGGGTGATCTCGGTGCCACGGCCGAGCTTGTCTGTCTGCGCCACGGTGTAGGCGCCGGCTTCGTCGCCCACCATCGAGCACTCCCACTTCACGCCCTCGCCCGCGGCCAGGCCGGCGCGACGGGTGAGCACGGTGACGCGGTCGGCGACCAGGAAGGCGGAGTAGAAGCCGACGCCGAACTGGCCGATGAGGTTGGCGTCCTTCTTCTGGTCGCCGGTGAGCTGACCGAAGAACTCGCGCGTGCCCGACTTGGCGATGGTGCCGAGGTGGGCGATCGCCTCGTCACGGCTCATGCCGATGCCGTTGTCGGCGATGGTGATGGTCTTCGCCTCGGCGTCGAAGCCGATGCGGATCTTGAGCTCGCTGTCGCTCTCGTACAGCGCGCCATTGTCGAGCGCCTCGAAGCGCAGCTTGTCGCAGGCGTCGGACGCGTTGGAGACGAGCTCGCGCAGGAAGATCTCGCGGTTTGAATACAGCGAGTGGATCATCAGGTGAAGCAGTTGCTTCACCTCGGCCTGGAAGTTCATCGTCTGGGCGGCTGCGGTTTCGGACATGAATAAGGCTCCAGCTTGGGTTACGGATCAGTGCGTCGGCAGATGGGGACGCCCGCCCGGCTTTCAAGCCCCTGCCGCGCGCCGCCCTGCGCTCACAGGTACTGCACGTCGGTGATCTCGATCTCGCGCATGCCCGCCGGGCTCTGGAAGCGCACCACGTCGCCCGCGCGCGCCTTGAGCACCGCGCGCGCCAGCGGCGAGATCCAGCTGATGCGCCCCTGCGCGGCGTCGGCCTCGTCCACGCCGACGATCTGCCAGGTCTGCTCGTCCTCGCTCTCGAGGTCGCAGAAGCTCACCGTGGCGCCGAAGAACACCTGCTCCAGGCCCTGCTGGCGCTCGGGGTCGACCACCTCGGCGCTCTCGATGCGCTTGATCAGGAAGCGGATGCGGCGGTCAATCTCGCGCAGGCGCTTCTTGCCGTAGATGTAGTCGCCGTTCTCCGAGCGGTCGCCGTTGCCGGCGGCCCAGGCCACGGTCTCGACCAGCTTGGGGCGCTCGACGCGCACGAGCTGGTCGAGCTCGACGCGCAGCGCGTCGTAGCCGCGCCGCGTCATGTAGTTCTTGCTGCCCGCGGGCAGGCGCGGCGCGGAGGCGAGCTCCTCGCCCTCGTCGTCCGCGCCGTCGTTTTCCTTGACGAAAGCCTTGTTCACTTGGAGTCCTGTCGATCGTTCACACACGCATGGTAAGAAATCGGCACACCGAGCGCCAAGCCCCGGCCACGGGACACCGCAGCAAGGGCGTTGCGGCACACCGTGACACACGCTGACGGGTGCGGCTGCGGCTCAGGTTGTCAGTACCCGCCCCGGCGCATAACATTGCGCGCAAACCATCTGCATCTGACGCGCGTCCATCGTGCTGCCAGTGCTGCCACGCAGGGAGAAAGAGCATGACCGACGGGAGCCTCGACGAGGCGAGCAGCCTGCGCCAGCAGCTGGAAGAACTGCGCCTCGAGCATCGCGACCTGGACGAAGCGATCACTCGCCTCACCGCCGCCCCGGTCGAAGACGAGCTCATGCTGCGCCGCCTGAAGAAACGCAAGCTCGCGCTCAAGGACCGCATCGTCGCGCTCGAGAACCTGCTCTCGCCCGACGAATATGCCTGAATACGGGCGCATCTGAACGCGCCCCGCTGATCACCCGCCCACTCGGCCCTCGTGCCCTGTGGGCGCATCCCCTTCACCGCGCACCCCGCACCCCATAGCCGACACCCGAACAATGCACTCGACCCAGGTCGGCGGCCAGCTGGTCGCCTTCGACACTTACGGCCCCGCTGCAGGCGCAGCGACCCTGCTCATCCACGGCGCAGGCCATGACCGCAGCATCTGGCAGACGGTTGCCGCCGGCCTCGCCGCCACCGGCCAGCGCGTGATCGTGCCCGACCTGCCCGGCCACGGCGACTCGGCCGGCACGGCGCTGCCATCGATCGACGCCCTCGCGGGCTGGGTGCACGCCCTCGCCGACGCGCTCGACCTGGACCACTACACGCTCGGCGGACACAGCATGGGCTCGCTGATCGCGCTCGCCGCCGCGGCCACCGCGCCCGAGCGCATCGACCGGCTCTACCTGCTCGGCAGCCTCGCGCCAATGCCGGTCGCGCCCTTCATGCTGGAGGCCGCGCAGAACGACCCGGCGCAGGCACATGCGCTCATCAACAAGTTCTCGTTCGCCCCCGAGGAGGTGCTGGGCGAGGACCGCCGCCGCGCGCTCGAGGCCGCCAACCGCGCGCGCATGGAGCGCAACGGCAGCGCCGCGCTCGCCACCGACCTGAGCGCCTGCAACGCCTGGCAGGACGGGCTGGCCGCGGCCACGCGCCGCAGCTGCCCGACGCTGCTGCTGTGCGGCGCGCTCGACCGCATGACGCCGACCAGAGCCGTGGGGCCGCTGTTCGACGCCTTGTGCGCCGGCGGCGGCGAGGTGCGCCGCGTCGACCTGCCCGGCTGCGGCCACGCGATGCTCGACGAAGACCCCGCCGCGGTGGTGGCAGCCCTGCTTCAGCCCGCCGCCGAGGACAGCGTCAGCACCACCGGCTGATGATCCGAAGCCGCGGTGTCGGCCAGCACCTCGAGCGCGCGCACGCGCGGCGCAAGGTCCGCGCTCACGAAGAAGAAATCGCAGCAGTACGCACGGTCGGGCCAGTCCGCGCCATGCAGCCCGACGCTGGGCGCGTGCGGACGCGCGCCATGCACGAGCGGCCACGCATCGACCCAATTGGGGCGCAGCGCCCCTGCAGGGTGGGCATTGGCGTTGGCGTTGGCGGGCGCATCGTCGGGGGGCGGTAGCGGACGCTGCAGCGCGCGGTAAGCGTCCGAGCCCGGCTCGCAGTTGAAGTCGCCACACAGCACCGCCGAGGCCGGACGCGGGCGCGCGGCGAACGCCGGGCTCGCGTCCTTGCCCATGGGCGGCAGGCGCGCCAGGTCGGCGGCCTGCGCCTGCAGCGCGCGCAAGGCCTCGACCTGCGCCCGGCGCTGGCGCTGCGAGTAGTACTCCAGGTGCGTGCTCATCACGCGCAAGGGCCCCCAGGGCGCATCCACCACCGCTTCGACGCACACCCGCTGCATGGCCGGATACGCCGGGTCGGCGGGCGACGGCAGCAGGTGCCGGAACACCTGCCCCACCGGCCGCCGCGACAGCAGCAGGTTGCCGAAATACGCGCGCCCGCCCTCGCCGTCGGGCACGTCCAGGCCCGCGCCGAACACCGGCTCATGCTCCGGAAACGCCGCCGCGAAGAAGGCCACCTCGTCTTCGCGGGCACCGCCCGCCAGGCCGGCCAGCTTGCACGCCACCTCCTGCAGACAGATCACGTCGAATTCGCCCGCCGCGCGAATCGCGGCCGCGCTGCGGGCGAGATCCACGCGGCCATCGGCACCGCGTCCCCACTGAATGTTCCAGCTCAACAAGCGCATGTCACCCTCACCTTCCCGGCTGCGGCCGGGGTCATTTCGTGGACGAGGTTAAAGATATGCCGCCCGCCACCGATATAGCCAGCAAGGCATCACGACGGGGCCTCCCCGCCCCCAGGTCCACACGCAGAGCGCTCCAGCCCATGTTCAACAGCAAACTCAAGCAAACCCTCGCTGAGCAGTCTTCTCAGCTCGCCGCTCAGCACGCGGTCATCGACGCGATCGATCGCTCCACCGCACGCATCGAGTTCAGCCCCGACGGGACGATCATCTTCGCGAACGATCAATTTCTCGCCGCGATGAAGTATCGCCGCGAGCAGGTGATCGGCGAGCACCACCGCATGTTCTGCGCCGAAGCCTTCGCCCTCTCGCCCGAGTACGCCGCGCACTGGCAGCGGCTGCGGCGCGGCGAGCCGGTCAGCGGGCGCTTCCTGCGCCAGGACAGCCAGGGCAACCCGGTGTGGCTGGAGGCGACCTACAGCCCGGTGCTCGGCCCCGACCGCGAGGTCGTGCGCGTGGTCAAGCTCGCCGCCGACATCAGCGCGCGTGTGCACGAGGGCGCCGAGCGGCGGGCGATCCTCGCCGCCATCGACCGCTCGATGGCGAGAATCGAGTTCGACCTCGAAGGCAAGGTCCTGGACGCCAACGACAACTTCCTGAGCGTCATGGGCTACACCCGCAAGGAGCTGATCGGCCGCCACCACCGCAGCTTCTGCGACCCGGACTACGCCGCCTCGGCCGACTACGCCCAGTTCTGGACCCGGCTGCGCCACGGTGAATACTTCAGCGGGCGCTTTCAGCGCGTCGCCCGCAACGGGCGCAAGGTGTGGCTCGAGGCGAGCTACAACCCGGTCCTCGACGACGACGGCGCGCCGTACAAGTTCATCAAGTTCGCCTCCGACATCAGCGCCCGCATGGAAGCGCTCGAGCAGGAGGTGAACAACGCTGCCGAGGCGCTGACGATCGCGCGCGAGAACGCCCGCCTGTCGGACTCCGGCACCAACGTGATCGTGCGCGCGACCGAGCAGATGGTCGCCATCGCCACCAGCGCCGAGGGCGCGGCGAGCTCGATCGGCCAGCTCGGCGACGAGACCGCGCAGATCACCTCGATCGTCAACACCATCCGCGAGATCGCCGACCAGACCAACCTGCTCGCGCTCAACGCCGCCATCGAGGCCGCCCGCGCGGGCGAGCACGGGCGCGGCTTCGCGGTGGTGGCCGACGAGGTGCGCAAGCTCGCCGAGCGCACCTCCAACGCGACCTCAGAGATCACCAACATGATCTCCACCGTGCAGGACGGCACGCGCACGGCGATCGCGCGCGTCGAGAGCATGCACGAAACCGCCACCGCCAGCGTCGGGCTCGCCAACGAGGCCGGCCAGGTCATCGGCGACATCCGCAAGGGCGCAGCCGAAGTAGTCGGTGTCGTCGAGCGCTTCGCGGCGCTGCTGCAGCGCTGAGCCCCGACCGGCCCGGCGCGCACATGCTGCTGGGCGGGCGCGTGGCCGCGCCCCTGGTGCACACTTGACGCCGCTGACACAACAGGCGATGTTCGCCCGATGCCTGCACATGCCCGTCCACGCACCGTTCACAGCCGGCTCGCACGTCTGCGCACCATCCTCGCGAGCCTGCTTCTGAGCGGCCTGCTGTCCAGCCCCGCGCTCGCCGCCGGGCAGCCGCTGCGCATCGGCGTGCTCGCCTTCCTCGGCGCGGACGCTGCGCAGGAGGAGTGGTCGCCCGTGCTGCGCAGGCTGCAGACGACGCTGCCCGACTACACCGCCACGCTCGTTCAGCTCGACCATGACGGACTGCACGAGGCCGCGCGGCGCGGCGAGCTCGACTTCATCATCACCAACCCCGGCCACTACGTCGAGCTCGAGGCCACGCTCGGCGCCAGCCGGATCCTCACCCTGGACAGGGGCGGCGAGCCCGCACCGCACAGGGCGCTCGGCGCAGTGGTGATCGTGCCCGAAGCCAGCCCGCTGCGGCGCCTGGAAGACCTGCGCGGACGCCGGCTCGCGATCGTCGGCCGCGGCGGCTTCGGGGGCTATCAGCTGGTGTGGGGCGAGCTCGATGCGCTCGGCATCGAGCCCGAAACCGATCTGGCCGCGCTGCACGAGGTCGGCTTCCCGATGGGCGGCGTGATCGACGCGCTCGACGCCGGCCTGGCCGACGCCGGCGTGCTGCGCAGCTGTCTGCTCGAAAGCCAGCCCGACTGGCGTGCACGCTTTCGCGTCCTGTCGCCACGCAACGAAGTCGGCTTCGCCTGCGCCACCTCGACCGCGCTCTACCCCGACTGGCCGCTCGCCGCGCTGCGCCACACCCCGCCCGAACTGGCGCGCGCGGTGGCGATCGCGCTGCTCGGCATGCGCCAGGACCGCGACGGCCTGGCCTGGTCGGTCCCAGCCGACTACCAGGCGGTGCACGAGCTCTTCCGCCGCCTCGAGATCGGCCCCTACGCCTACCTGCGCGCGCCCACGCTGATGGTGCTGGCCGAGCGCTACTGGCCCTGGGTGGGCGGCTTCGCGCTGCTGATCCTGAGCTGGATCCTGTACACGGTGCGCGTCGAGTACCTGGTGCAGACGCGCACCGGCGCGCTGCGCGACGCACTTGCCGCGCGCGAGGCCATGCAAGCGCGCATGCGCGGCGCGCAGGAGCAGGCCGAACACCTGTCGCGCCTGTCGGTGCTGGGCGAGCTCTCGGGTACGCTCGCGCACGAACTCAACCAACCGCTGGCCGCGATCGCCAACTACGCCAACAGTCTGGTGCGCCGCGCCGACAACCAGCGCCTGACCGAAGCCGCGGTGCGCGAGGCCGCGGGCGAGATCGCCGGCCAGGCCGAGCGCGCCGCCGACATCCTCGGCCGCATCCGCGCCTTCGCGCGCAAACGCACGGCCAGCCGTGAAGCGGTGGCGCCGCGCGAGCTGGTGGACGAGGCCGTCACCCTGTTCCGCGGCATGCTCGCGCACGCGCCGCCGGTCGCGGTCGACGACGCACTGCCACCCGGCCTGCGCATCGAGGTGGATCGCCTGCAGATCCAGCAGGTGCTGCTGAATCTGCTGAAGAACGCCTGGGACGCCAGCCGCAGCCTGCCGGCCGCGCGCCAGCGCATCGACATCCGGCTCGAGACGGCCGCGGGCAGCCTGCACATCCGGGTGCGCGACTACGGCAGCGGCCTGGACGAAACCGCGCGCGCGCAGTTGTTCGAGTCCTTCTTCACCACCAAGGCCGACGGCCTCGGACTGGGCCTGTCGATCTGCCGCAGCATCGCCGAGGCGCACGGCGGGCGGCTCGCTGTGGCGGCCACCGACGGCGCACCCGAAGCCTCGCCGGATCTAGCGGCCGGCGCATCGGTGCACGCGTCCGCGGACACCAACGCCATCGGCGCGACCTTCATCCTCAGCCTTCCGCTCTCCCCGTCCGCGCGCGCAGCGACGCCAGCCGAGGCGCCCAGCGCATAAGAACCGACCATGACCGCGACCGAAGACCTCCTCATCCACGTCATCGACGACGACGCCGCCTTTCGCCGCTCGCTGGTGTTTCTGCTCGAATCCATGGGCTGGACGGTGGCCAGCCACGCCTCGGCCGAGGACTTCCTCGCCGCCACGCCCGAGCCCGGCGCCACCGCCTGCCTGGTGCTCGACATCCGCATGCCGATGATGAGCGGGCTGGAGCTGCAGCAGGTGCTGCGCCAGCGCGGCTGGCAGGTGCCGATCGTGTTCATCACCGGCCACGGCGACGTCGAGCTGGCGGTGCAGGCGATGAAGCACGGCGCCTGCGACTTCCTGGAGAAGCCCTTCAAGGACCAGGCGCTGATCGATGCCGTCGGCCGTGCGGTCAAGCTCGGCTGCGCGACACGCGAGCAGATGGCGCGCTGCGCCGAGGCAAAGTCCCTGCTCGAGCGCCTGTCGCCGCGCGAGCTGGAAGTGGCGCGCCTGGTGGCGCTGGGGCTGCCCAACAAGCTGGTCGGACGCGAGCTCGACATCAGCGAAAAGACGGTGCATGTGCACCGTCATCACGTCATGGAGAAGACCGGGGTGGGCAGCGCCGCCGAGCTCGCACGCCTGATGCTGCGCGCAGACCCGGCGGCGCTGGACTGAAGGCGCGGCGGAGCGGGCAACTTGCGCCCCGCTCCGCCGCACTGCCTCACACCCGCTCGAGCCGCGCCGGCAGGCCCTGGCGCACCGCGGTGCCCGACACCGAATCCACCCAGATCACCTTGTCGCCGCGGGTCGGGTCGGTGAGGCCGAGGTCGTTGAGGTTGATGCCGGCGCGCAGGTCGGGCCGCTCGGGCTGCGTGTGATCGCCGATGCGGTGCGCGCGCGCGCCCAGCTCGCGGTGGCCGTAGCCGTGCTCGACCGCCATCACCCCCGGCATCACGCCCTCATGCACGATCACGGTGCACTCGGCCGCCCCGCCCGGGGTGCGGATGCGCGCGCTGTCGCCGGTCTTCAGCGCCAGCCGTTCGGCATCGGCCGGATGCACGATCACCGGGTTGTCCGGGTGCAGGCCGGTGATGCGGGTGGCGATGCTGTAGGAGTTCTGCAGCGCAGACTTGTAGCTCACCACCTGCAACGGCCAGTCGGCTTCGGTGTGGATCTCGCGCATCGGTGTGCCGTCGAAGAAGGACGGCGGCATCCAGGTCGCGCAGCCGCTGGTGCGCTGGCCGGTCATGGTGTTGCGCGCGGTGCCGATGAGCTCGTTCCACACCCACAGCGGCTTGTTGAAGCGGTTGGTCTGCCACTCGGGGTTCTCGGCATCCTGCGCCTCGCCAGCGCCCTGGTAGCGCCCGCCGCGGGTGTAGATCATCGCCGCCTTGCGCCACTCCTCGGGCTTGAGCGTAGCCTCCATGAGCGGACGGATGCGCTCGACGCCGGTCAGCGCCATGTCCTCGTCGGTCGCATCGCCCACCGGCGCCTTGCCGGCGAAGGCGATGTTGGCCGCGCCGCGCAGGTACCAGTCCTCGGCGCGATCGAGCGGGTAGCGCTTGCCGTCCATGTCGGCGATCGCGTCGGCGCCGAAGCCGGGAAGATTCATCGCCTTGGCGAGCGCGATGTAGAAGGTCTCCATGCCGATGCGCTGGCCATCGGCGGTGCTCGCGGCCTTGGGCTCGACCACCGGCCAGCGTGCGGTGGTGGCCTTGGTCGGGATGCCCGCCCACGGCGCCGGGAAGCCCCAGCTCTCGTACATGATCGAGTCGGGCACGATGTAGTCGGCGAAGGCGTTGCTCTCGTTGATCAGCGGGTCGACCGCGATGATCAGCGGCAGCTTCTTCGTGTCCTTGAGGCCCTCCTCGATCAGCGGGCGGATGCCGGGGATGCCGTACAGCGGGTTGCAGCTCCACAGCACCAGCGCCTTGAGGCTGTACGGGTAGCCGCGCAGCGCGCCGGTGAACCATTCGGTGCCCAGCCCGGGCGCGTTGGGGAACCAGGCGTCGGTGGCCGGATAGGGCTTGCCTTCGGCCTGGCGGCGCTTGAACTCGGTCGAGCGCTCGTAGGGCACGTTGCGCCCGATCGGCGTGCCGCTCGGCTTGACCTGGCCGGGAAAGCCGGCGAGGTCGTAGCGCGGGCCGGCGACATTGTCCTTGAAGCCGCCGCCGTTGATGATGAAGCCGCCCTTCCAGTTGAGGTTGCCGATCAGCGCGTTGAGCGTGACCACCGCATAGGCGTTGTTGAAGCCGTTGCCGGCCATCATGCCGCCGTGCGCCACCGCGCTCGCCTTGCGGCCGTGGCGGGTGAACTCCTCGGCGAGCCCGGCGATGACCGCTTCCGGGATGCCGCAGGCGGCGGAATACTCGGCCAGCGCGAAGCGGCGCGCGGATTCGCGCAGCAGCTCGAAGGGCGTCTTCACCGTCACCGGCTTGCCGCCGAGCTCGATCACGCGGGTGGCCTCGAGCACGGCCGGCACCATCGCGGTCTCGGCGGCGACCAGTTCGCCCGCGGCGGTCGCGACCACGTAGGGGTCGGCGTCCTTGTACTTGTCCTCGGCGGCAACCTCCAAGCCGATGTCCGAGCCGCGCACGAAGCGGCCCTGGCGCGGGTGGCCTTCCTCGGCGATCACCAGCCAGCCGGCGTTGGTGAAGGACGGTTCACCCGCGGCCTTCGCAGCCTTGAGGTTCGGCCAGGCGAGGTAGGCGGCGTTCACGCGCTCGTTGTCGAACATCCAGCGCATCATGCCCAGCACCAGCGCGCCGTCGGTGCCCGGGCGGATCGGCACCCAGCGCCCGCGGTCGGCGGCGGCGAGGTTGTTCGAGTTGTTCAGCACCGGATCGACCACCACGTAGTCCAGCCGCCCCTCGGCGCGGCCCTTGGCGAGCTTGGAGCCGAAGATCTTGAACGGGTTGCCGGCGTTGCCCGGCGCGGTGCCGATGAAGAGCACGAACTCGGCGTTCGACAGGTCGGGCTTGGCGTGCGGCATCTTCTTCAGGTCGCCGAACAGCGCGCCCGAGCCGGAGCGGTAGGCGCCGCCGCAGTACGAGCCGTGGCCGACGTGGTTGAGCGTGCCGAAGGACTGGTTCCAGAAGCGGCGGCTGAAGGCCTCGCGGCCGTCATTGACGCTGGTGAGCACGCCGACCTGGTTCACCCGCTTGCCCAGTTCGGGCGCCGCGGGGTCGATCGGGTTGTCGAGGTCGCGCAGCGCGGCCAGGCCGTCCACATGGCCTTCGCCGAACAGGTCACCGCCCTCCACCACCTCCTTCACCAGTTGCTCGAAGGAGATCGGCTGCCATTGGCCCGAGTTGCGCGCACCGACGCGCTTCATCGGGGTGAGCACACGGAAGGGCGAGCTCATCTGGTCCATGGCCGCGTTGCCACGGCCGCAGGCGGTCGAGCGCCCGGCCAGGCCCTGGTCCTGGAAGCGCGACAGGGCGATCAGGCTCTCCTTCACCGACACCTTCATCGGCAGGTGGGGCTCGGTCGACAGCGGGCTGTAGGGGTTGCCGACCACGCGGATGACCTGGCCGCTGGCCTTGTCGACCCGCACGCGCACGCCGCACTGCGTGGTGCAGCCCAGGCAGGCGGTGTAGCTGACCTGCTGGTTGGGGTTGGGGGTGAATTCGCCGGTCACCGGATCGACGCTGTATTCCGGCTCGGCCGAGCGGCCGTGGATGTGGCGGCCTTCGGCGATCTTCTTGTCTTCGGGACCGGTGAAGTTGGACACCATGCGGCCCAGGGTCTGCGAGAAGCCGGCGGCAAAGGCGGCCAGGCCACCGGCGGCGATGATTTCACGACGTTCGATTTTCATGATGTTTCTCCTTGGTCGCCCGCGCTCAGGCGGCAGCCTTGTCGGTGGAACCGGCCGCGAGACGATCGAGCGGCAGCAAGGTGGTGATGAGGACAAAGAGGAAGACCCACAGCCCGGCGGTGCCGACGATGCCCATCAGGCCTTCGGGGCCGAGCGGCAGCGCGTAGGTGTAGTAGCCGGCGCCGGTCTTGGGCACTTCCTGGCCACCGATGAAGATCGACCAGCGCATCATCCACGCCGAGTGCAGCGCAAGCAGGCCGATGACGAGGCCGGAGCCCGGCGCCTTCCACGCCAGCACCAGGGTCAGCACGGTGGCCGCCACCGCCCACGCCGCGGAGACCTGCCAGTTGGCCGAGGGGCCGACTTCGGCCAGGGCCTGGGCATGGACCGGCGAGATCCCGCTCACACCGAGCGCCAGCCACAGCGCGCCCACGGCCAGCGCCACCACCTGGCTCGCGGCCAGCACGCCGGCCATGCGACGGTTCGCGGCGGCGTCACGCGGGCCGAAACGGTTGAACAGCAGCGCCAGGCCCACGGCGCCGGCAAAGGCGGTGACCGCGAACTGCAGCGGCAGCAGCGGCGTGTTCCACAGCGGACGGGCCTGCACCACCGCGACCTCGGCGCCGGTGTAGAGCGCGACCAGCACGGCGCCGAGGCCGGCGAGCAGCGCCGCGGCCTTCAACGCGCCACGGCTCTCGTGGCCGCCGTAGGCGAGCACGCCCGCCAGCCCGGCCAGCTTGCCGCCGCTCGCGGCGTGGCGCGCCAGCTCCGGGCGCAAGGCCAGCCAGGCGTACACCAGCAGCCCGCCCAGATACACCGGGATGAAGAACGCGCCCCAGGACATCCACGAGGTAGGCGTGAAGTAGGCATAGAAGTGCCAGAAGCGCCCCGGCTGGTGCAGGTCGGCGAGCAGCGCCACCGGCGCGGCCAGGCCGCACACCAGCGCGCCGAGCAGCGCCAGGCGCGAGATGCCCGCCCAGCCCGGACGGCGGAAGACGATGCCCGGCAGCGACAGCAGGAAGGCCCCGTAGGACAGGCCGATGAGGAAGAAGTACTGCACGGCCCACGGCAGCCACGCGACTTCGCGCGCGACGTTGATGGTTTCGACGATGTTCGGGTTCATGCTGGATCTCCTCGCGTGCGGTTCAGCCGTGGGCCGTGGAATGCAGGTTGCGGGGCTTCCACAGCGTGCCCTCGCCCTCGACCTTGCCGGTGAAGCGCTCGTCCAGGCCGATGTAGAACACCCGCGGCGCGGTCTCGAGCTCGGGCTTGAGCACCTTCAACTGCGGCTGCGCTTCCTTGAGCCGGCGGGCGAGCTCGCCCTCGGCGTCGTTGATGTCGCCGAAGATGCGCGCGCCGCCGACGCAGGTCTCGACGCAGGCGGGCAGCAGGCCGGCATCCACGCGGTGGGCGCAGAAGGTGCACTTGTCGGCCTTGTTGGTCTCGTGGTTGATGAAGCGCGCGTCGTAGGGGCAGGCCTGCACGCAGTAGGCGCAGCCCACGCAGCGGTCGCCGTCGACCGCGACGATGCCGTCCTCGCGCTTGTAGGTGGCGCCCACCGGGCACACCGGGATGCACGGCGGGTTGTCGCAGTGGTTGCACAGGCGCGGCAGCACGTAGGTGCCGGCGGGCTGGGCGCTGTCGACGAGCTTGACGCTGTAGGTCGACACCACGGTGCGGAAGCTGCCCTCGGGCACGGCGTTCTCCTGGATGCAGGACACGGTGCAAGCCTGGCAGCCGATGCACTTGCGCACGTCGATCAGCATCGCCCACTGCTGCTTGCCGGAGGCGGCGATCGCCGGGGTGGGCGCCATCGCCGCCGCGGCCGTGACGACCGGCACGCCGCGCAGGAAGTTGCGCCGCGACACCGATGCGGGGGTGGAAGACGGGAATTCGGAAGCCTTGTTCATTGCGGTACTCCACGAGCCATTGGCGTGGGTGCCACTCTAGGCTTTCGATACCCGTACAAAAATTGGGGAGATGAGGCAGGGGACTAGATGGTTTTACCTATTGCCCCGCTCGCCCCGCCGCGCTCAGCCGCTGCTTGCACCCGATGCGACCCGGGGAAACGAACGGCGGTCGATAAGGCTCGGCTATCGAAACGATGCCATCAATCAACTTCTTTAAACAATTAGAAATCACTTATATTCACTCCGTCGCGAGACACAACCCAACC
This sequence comes from Thauera sp. UBA6194, assembly GCA_002422685.1. Classification (GTDB taxonomy): domain Bacteria; phylum Pseudomonadota; class Gammaproteobacteria; order Burkholderiales; family Rhodocyclaceae; genus Thauera. The sequence goes on from DITC01000007.1 coordinate 26,808, forward strand.
CCAACGGAGCACGATCATGGAAAACACCCAGCAAGCCAGCTTCCCCCGCCTGAACGAACCGGCCCCCGCCTTCAATGCGCGCACCACCCATGGCGAGCGCTCGCTGGAGGATTACCGCGGCAAGTGGCTGATCCTGTTCTCGCACCCGGCCGACTTCACCCCGGTATGCACCACCGAGTTCATCGGCTTCGCCAACGCCGCACCCAAGTTCGCCGAGATGAACTGCGAGCTGCTCGGCCTCTCGATCGACAGCCTCTTCTCGCACCTGGCCTGGACGCGCAACATCAAGGAGAAGTTCGGTGTCGACATCCCGTTCCCGATCATCGAGGACATCAAGATGGATGTCGCTCGCGCCTACGGCATGGTGCATCCGGGCGCTGCCGACACCCAGGCCGTGCGGGCGACCTTCTTCATCGATCCCAATGGCATCCTGCGCGCCATGGTCTACTACCCGATGAGCAACGGCCGCAGCATCGACGAGTTCGTGCGACTGCTGCAGGCACTGCAGACCTCGGATGCGCACGGTGTCGCAACCCCGGAGAACTGGTGCCCGGGCAAGGACGTGATCGTCTCCCCGCCCAAGACCGCAGAAGCCGCCGACAAGCGCGCGTCCGAGGGCTACAACACGGTCGACTGGTACTTCTCGACCAAGGCGCTGTAAGGCGCAGCGTCCCGCAGCGGGGCAGGCCCGTTGCGGGCGCTTTACCCTGCCCCCGCCCGCCAGAAGCGCGCGGGGGTAGAACGAACACGAGATGCCTCCGATGTCGCAAGCCACGATCACGTCCTTCTTCGACCCGGCCACGTACACGGTCACCCACGTGGTCTCCGACCCTGCGACCCGGCGTGCCGCAGTCATCGACAGCGTGCTCGACTACGACATGCGATCGGGCCGCACCGACCACCGCGCCGCCGACGAGGTGATCGCCCATGTGCGCGAGTCGGGCCTCGACGTCGACTGGCTGCTCGAAACCCACGCCCACGCCGACCACCTCTCGGCCGCGCCCTACCTGCGCGAGGCGCTGGGCGGGCGCATCGGCATCGGTGCCCACATCCGGGGCGTTCAGGGTGTGTTCAAGGAGATCTTCAACGCCAAGGACCTGAACACCCACGGCGCCGAGTTCGATCACCTGTTCCAGGACGGCGAGCGCTTCCACATCGGCGAGCTCGAGGTCCAGGTGATGCACACGCCGGGCCATACGCCAGCCTGCCTCACCTACATCGTCGGCCGCGACGCCTTCGTCGGCGACACCCTGTTCATGCCCGACTACGGCACCGCGCGCTGCGACTTCCCCGGGGGCGATGCCGCCACCATGTTCCGCTCGATCCGCAAGGTCCTGTCCCTGCCGCCGGAGACCCGCCTGCACCTGTGCCACGACTACCCGCCCGAGGGTCGCGAGCCGCAATGGGAAACGACGGTAGCCGACCAGCGCGCCAGGAACATTCATGTCCATGACGGCGTGAGCGAGGCGGACTTCGTCGCGATGCGGACCGCGCGCGACAAGACGCTCGCCATGCCCACGCTGATCCTCCCCGCAATCCAGATCAATGTGCGCGCCGGCAAGCTGCCACCGGCCGAAGACAACGGCGTGCGCTACCTCAAGATTCCCCTCGATCTGCTCTGAGCGCGTCGATGCCCGAGAACACCGCGGCTCCGTCCGCCTCGCACGCGCTGCGCTGGAGCGCCTACGCCCGCAGCGCCCTTGCCGACGATCTCGTCGCTGCGCTCATCGTCACCATCCTGCTCGTCCCGCAAAGCCTGGCCTACGCCATGCTCGCCGGCCTGCCACCGGTCGTGGGCGTTATGGCGAGCCTGCTGCCCATCCTCGGCTATGCCGCCTTCGGCTCCAGCACCAGCCTGGCCGTGGGGCCGGTCGCAGTGCTGGCGATGATGACGGCGCAGGCGGTGGGCGATGTCGCCGCCGCACATGAGGTCACTGCGCATCTGGCCGCCCTGGTGCTGGCGCTGGAGATGGCCGCGGTGTTCCTGGTCGCGGCGCTGCTCCGGCTCGAAACCCTGGCGGCGCTGCTCGGCGCCCCGGTGCTGCACGGCTTCATCACCGGCGCCTCGCTGGTGATCGCCGTCGGCCAGCTGCCAGCACTCCTGGGCGTGCAGGCCGGCGGAAGCACCGTGGTCGCGCTGGGCGCATCGCTCGCCCAGTCCGCACATCCGTTTCCGCATGCCACCACCGCAGCCATCGGCCTGCTCACCCTCCTCGTCCTGTGGGGTCTGCGTCGGTTCGGGAGCAGCGTCCTGCAGACGCTGGGGCTCAAGCCCCGCAGCGCACAGCTGCTCGCGCGCACCGCGCCCATCGTGGTGGTCGGGGCCTCGATCGCCTGGGTGGCCGGATTTCCGACGCTCGCCGAGGGCGTAGCCCTGTCCGGACGCATCAGCCTCGGCGAGGGGCTGAGCTTTCCGAAACTCTGGGAGGCACCGGTCGCCGTATGGACCGCACTGCTCGGGCCCGCCGTGCTGCTGGGCCTGGTGGCCTATGTCGAGAGTCTCGCGGTCGCCGAGGCGCTCGGTGCGCGCCGCGGCGAGAAGGTCTCGCCGCGGCGCGAGCTCTATGGTCTGGCGGCCGCCAACGCAGCCGCAAGCGTCTCGGGCGGCATGCCGGTCACGGGCGGGTTCGCACGCAGCATCGTCAACTTCGACGCCGGCGCCCGTACACGCATGGTCGGCGTATGGACGGCGCTCTTCCTCGCGCTCGCCATCGCGCTGCTGGGCGACATGCTGCAGTACCTGCCGCGCGCCGTGCTGGCCGCCACCATCGTGATCGCCGTGCTGTCGCTGGTGGATCTCTCGCCCTTCGTGCTGGCCTGGCGCTACTCACGCACCGAGTTCGCACTGATGCTGATGGTCACGCTGCTCACGCTGGCGGCCGGGGTCAAGGAAGCGCTCCTGGCCGGCGTGGTGGTGGCGATCGGGGTGCTGCTGCAACGCACGGCACGCCCACACTGGACCGAAGTGGGCCGGCTCGCGGGCACCGAGGTATTCCGCAACGTCAATCGATTCGAGGTCGAGACGCTCCCCGAGGTGCTGTCCATCAGGGTGGACGAGAGCCTGGTCTTCACCAACTCGCGCTGGATTTCGGACACCCTGTCCTCGGCGATGGCGCGCCGACCCCGACTGCGCCACGTCGTGTTGATGATGAGTGGCGTCAATGGCATCGACCTGACCGGACTCGAGGTGCTGATGCAGCTCGACCGCGAGTTGCGCACACGCGGCCTGCAGCTGCACTTTTCCGAACTCAAGGGCCCTGTGCGCGACCGGCTCGACCGTACGGCCGTCAGCGACTGGCTGTCCGGCCGCATCTTCATGACCCAGGCCGAGGCCTTTGCCACGCTGCAGGCGGAAGGCGTGCCCAGCCCCCCGACACGCGCCGCCTGAAGGCCCGGAGCACGGCCACCCGGCAAGCCGGCGCGGGAGGCATAATCGCTGCTCGCCCAGCCTTCCCGGACTTCTCGATGTCGACCGCGCACGATCACGGACACCCGCATTCACACGACCAGCCGGAGCACCACCACGCGGCACACGACCATGGTCATGGCCACGCCGCACACCACCACCACGACCACGCCGCCAGCCGCTTCCTGCCGCTGGCGCTGGCGCTCACGCTCGGCTTCGCCGCGGTCGAGGCGATCGCGGGCTGGTGGTCGGGCTCGCTCGCGCTGCTCGGCGACGCCGGCCACATGCTCACCGACGCCATGTCGCTCGGCCTGGCCGCGATCGCCGCCCGCGTCGCGCAGCGCGCGCCGAGCAGCCGCCACTCCTACGGTCTGCGCCGGGTCGAGGCGCTGGCCGCGCTGGTCAACAGCCTGTTCATGCTCGCCGTGGTCGGCGGCCTGGTGTGGCATGCGGTCGAACGCCTGCTCAATCCGCGCGAGGTTGCAGGCGAGGCGGTGATCGCGGTCGCGCTCGGCGGGCTGGTGCTGAACATCGTCGTCGCCTGGCTGCTCACCCGCGGCGAGGGTGACCTCAACACCCGCGGCGCGTTGCTGCATGTGATGGGCGATCTGCTCGGCTCGGTGGCGGCGCTCGCCTCCGGCATCGTCATCCTGTACACCGGATGGACGCCGGTCGACCCGCTGCTGACCATGCTGATCTGCGGGCTGATCCTGTTTTCCACGCTGTCGCTGCTGCGCCAGGTGCTCAACACCTTGCTCGAGGGCGTGCCCGACGGGCTGTCGCTGCCCGAGGTCGGCCGCGCGATGGCGGCGGTGGCGCGCGTGCGCTCGGTGCACGACCTGCACATCTGGAGCCTGGATTCGCGCCGCCCGGCGCTATCGGCGCACATCGTGCTCGACTCGGCGGCCGACTGGCCGCTGGCGCTCGCCGCGCTGCGCGAACTGCTTCACACCCGCTTCGACATCGAGCACGTCACCCTGCAGCCCGAGCTCCCGCCTGCGCAGCCGCTCGTCTTCGTGCCCCGCCAGGCCGCCGAAACCCGCATGAGCACTGGGTTTCCAGCAAACTGAGCGCAGTTCTCGAGCTACTACATCTAGTGCGTACAAGACTTTGAAAACACAAGCAAAAATTATAAACTATTGATTTATAACGTTTTTATTTTTTTGCACATGCTCGCTTTCCGCGCTATTCTTGCGTCCGTTTTGAGCCTCCAACCAGGACAAAGAAAAAGACCATGAGCGAGACCACCAGCACCTCCACGCCGCAACACGCCAAGCCCTCCGCCGCCAACCTGCCGATGCAGGAGATCTCCGGCGAGGTCCTCGTCGAAAAATACGCCAAGGGCGACGAGCAGACCGTCGCCGAAGTGCGCCGCCGCGTCGCGCGCGCGCTCGCCGCGATCGAATCCGAGGACAAGCGCGCCCACTGGGAAGCGAAGTTCCTCGAAGCGCAGGAAAAAGGCTTCGTCCCCGCCGGCCGCATCAACAGCGCCGCGGGCACCACGCTCGCCGCCACCCTGATCAACTGCTTCGTGCAGCCGGTGGGTGATTCGGTCACCGAAGCCGTCGACGGCCGCCCCGGCATCTACACCGCGCTCGCCCAGGCCGCCGAGACCATGCGCCGCGGTGGCGGCGTCGGCTACGACTTCTCGTCGATTCGCCCCAAGGGTGCGCTGGTCAAGGGCACCGCGTCGAACGCCTCCGGCCCGGTGTCCTACATGCGAGTGTTCGACCGCTCGTGCGAGACGGTGGAATCGGCCGGCGCGCGCCGCGGCGCGCAGATGGGCGTGCTGCGCTGCGACCACCCGGACATCGAGGAATTCATCCACGCCAAGGACGAAGGCGACCTCACCAACTTCAACATCTCGGTCGGCGTCACCGACCCCTTCATGCAGGCCGTCGAGGCCGACGGCTTCGTCGAACTGGTGCACAAGGCCGAGCCCACCGAAGAGCTCAAGGAAGCCGGCGCCTACCAGCGCGAGGACGGCGTCTGGGTGTATCGCAAGGTGCGCGCACGCGAGCTGTGGGACCAGATCATGCGCTCGACCTACGACCACGCCGAGCCGGGCATCCTGTTCCTCGACCGCATGAACGCAGACAACAACCTGTACTACTGCGAGACCATCGAGGCCACCAACCCCTGCGCCGAACAGCCGCTGCCGCCCTACGGCTGCTGCTGCCTGGGCTCGATCAACCTCACGCCCTTCGTCAAGAACCCGTTCAGCGACAAGGCCGAGTTCGACTACGCCGGCTTCGGCAAGGTGGTCGACGTCTCCATCCGCATGCTCGACAACGTGCTCGAGGCCACACACTGGCCGCTCGAGCAGCAAAAGAACGAGGCCGACTCCAAGCGCCGCGTGGGCCTGGGCTTCACCGGCCTGGGCGACGCGCTGATCATGCTCGGCCAGCGCTACGACACCCCGGCGGCACGTGACGAGGCACGCAAGATCTCCGAATACATGCGCAACCGCGCCTACCTCGCCTCGGCCGAGCTGGCCCGCGAGCGCGGCGCCTTCCCGCTCTTCAACGCCGACCTGTACCTGTCGGGCGGCAACTTCGCCTCGCGCCTGCCGGCCGACGTCAAGGACAAGATCCGCAAGCACGGCATCCGCAACTCGCACCTGCTGTCGATCGCGCCCACCGGCACCATCAGCCTGGCCTTCGCCGACAACGCCTCCAACGGCATCGAGCCGCCGTTCTCCTACACCTACACCCGGCGCAAGCGCATGGCCGACGGCACCTTCAAGGAGTACGCGGTCGAGGACTACGCCTGGCGCCTGTACAAGCACCTCGGCGGCAACGTCGAGGCGCTGCCCGAATCCTTCGTCACCGCGCTCGAGATCTCCGCGCAGGCGCACAAGGACATGGTCGCCGCCGTTGCCCCGTACATCGACACCTCCATCTCGAAGACGGTGAACGTGCCCGAGGACTACCCCTACACCGAGTTCGAGGACCTCTACCTCACCGCCTGGAAAGCCGGCCTCAAGGGCCTGGCCACCTACCGCCCCAACTCGGTGCTGGGTTCGGTGCTGTCGGTGACGCCGACCACCGAGCAGAAGCAGCCGCACGACGTCGAGCTCGTCGACGCCAACAAGCGTCTGTCGATCAAGAGCCTGCCCGCCCCGGTGCTCGCCAGCCTGCGCTGGCCCGGCCGCCCCGAGATGCCCGACGGCAACATGGCCTGGACCTACATGCTCAGCACCCCGACCGGCGACTTCGCGCTCTTCGTCGGCCAGGTGGGCAACAACGGCGGCAGCTTCCCGTTCGAGGTCTGGGTCAACGGCGCCGACCAGCCGCGCGGCCTGGGTGCCGTGGCCAAGACCCTGTCGATGGACATGCGCGCCAACGACCGCGCCTGGCTCAAGTTGAAGCTCGACACCCTGGCCCGCAACGTCGGCGAGAAGTCCTTCGAGATGCCCTTCCCGCCCCACGGCGAGAAGAAGCTGATGCCGGGCACCGTGTCCGCCTTCGCCCAGGTGGTGCGCTACCGCTGCGAGAAGCTCGGCGTGTTCGACAAGGAAGACGAGCACAACCCGGTGCTCGACACCCTGTTCAGCCTCGAAGAGCCCAAGACCGGCACCGACGGCACGCTGTCGTGGACGGTGGACATCTACAACCCGGCCACCGGCGAAGACTTCGTGCTCGGCCTCAAGGAGATCACCCTGCCGGACGGCGTCACCCGCCCGTATTCGGTCTGGCTGTCGGGCAACTACCCGCGCGCCCTGGACGGACTGACCCGCATCCTGTCGCTCGACATGCGCGTCATGGACCCGGCCTGGATCGGCATGAAGCTGCGCAAGCTGCTCGACTACCCCGAGCCGCTCGGCGACTTCATGGCCTTCGTGCCCGGCACCAAGCGCCAGCAGAACTGGCCGAGCACCGTCGCCTACCTGGCGCAGCTCATCATTCACCGCTACGCGATGCTGGGCGTGCTCGACGAGCGCGGCTACCCGACGCGCGAGATGGGCATCCTCGAGTCGCCGCGCGACGACAACGAGCCCAAGCTGATGCAGGGCGCGCTGTGCTCCGAGTGCGGCAACCACACCGTGATCCGCAAGGACGGCTGCGATTTCTGCACCGCCTGCGGCGCAGTGGGGACCTGCGGCTGAGAATGAGCGCAGCTGCGTGATGAAGGCGTGCCGGCAACAATCGGCACGCCTTCATCGCCTATAATCGCGGCTGTCCGAACCAGCCCCGACGGGTACCGACCGATCCGGTCGCGCCCGCATGATCGATCATGCCCACCTGCCCCCGCTGCGACAGCACCGACTGCCGCGAATCGCCCTGGCAATCGGAAGACGAGAAGCGCGCACACAAGGGCGAGCAGGCGTGGCGCTGCATGTCCTGCGTGCATCGCTTCTATGCGCCCAGGCCGCCCAGCTGGCTGGTCGACAATCCGCTGGTGGCGATGCTGGGCGTCCCGACGCTGGTGTTCATGATCGCGGTGACGGTGATCATGATCATCTGGAAGAGCTGAGCGCGCCGCCGACATGAACGCACCCGCCCGCTGCCCGGCCTGCTCCGCGCAGTCCAGCCGCAAGTCGCGCTGGCACTCGCACGAAGAGCGCGTCGCACATCCGGGACAGCACCCCTTTCGCTGCAGCGCCTGCGGCCACCGCTTTCTGGCCCCGTACGCGGGCACCGTCGAGCGCCGGCGCTGGCCGCTGTGGGTGGGCTTGGGGGCGGTGCTGATGATCGCGGGCATTGTCGCCGGCACTGTCCTGGTCGCGCTCGACGAGGACGCGGCGCCGACGCCTCAGGCTGCCAGCGCGATCGCCCCCACCCTCGAGGCCGCGCGCGCGGGCGATGCCGAGGCCCAGTTCCGCCTCGGGCGCAGCCTGCTGCTCGAAGCCGACAGCAACCGCACGAAAAGCGAGGAGGCCGGCGTCTGGCTCAAGCGCGCCGCCGAGGCCGGACACACCGGCGCCATGGTGCTGCTGGGCAAGCGTTATCGCAGCGGCATCGGCACGCCGCAAAATTACGAAATCGCCGCGCGCTGGCTGGGCGAGGCCGCGCGTGCCGGCGACCCCGAAGGCATGGTCGAGTTCGGCCGCCTTCACCGCAGCGGCATCGGCGTGGAGCAGGACGATGTGCAGGCCTATGTCTGGTTCAACCGCGCGGCGGCCGCACTGAACATGGACGGGGTGCAGGAGCGCGACAGCATCGCGATCAAGCTCTCAGCCGAGGCGCTCAAGCGCGCTCAGGCCTTGTCGACAAACGAGGCGGAGGGTGCGGAGGACGCGCCCGAGACACCGAGCTCGGCACCGAGCTCGACCTCCATCTCGACCCCCGCGGCAGACTCGCGCGCGCGCGACTGAGCGCGGCGCAGCGCGCGTCGAAACGGCTCAGCGCCGGGCGGCGTCCATACGGCCGGCGAACACCCAGCCCTGATCGACCACGTAATTGAAGACAAAACCGCTGGCCTCGTCGATGAACAGGCTGACCGGCTGGCCGGCCTCGGCCACCGCAGCCGGCTGCGCGTCGGCCTGGCGGCCGGCGTAGGTCCAGCCCTCCCCGGCGCGGTAGACGAAGCGCCCGCCGGTGGGCTGGTCGAGCATGACGGCGAGCGGCTGGGCGGCATCGGCCTGCAGGTCGAGTTGGGCGGCGGCTTCGGATTGCGTGGCGAGCGCGAGCTGGAGCGGCGCCTCGGGCTGAGCGAAGGCGAGCGACGCAGCCGCGAGCGAGAGGGCTGCCAGCGCAGCACGAGCGGTCGAAAGACGATTGAACATGATGGATTCCTTTTGGGGCGAGCGAACGAGGCGAACGCACGAGAGCTGGACTTGCTGCACTGCAGCATAACGCTGCGAATTGTAGCAGCCCGAGCTAGAACGTCCATTCGAACATTCGGATCACCCCCATAAACCCTGTTGATCCATCGCCGCAGCGCGCGGCATGGGGCGCGTTCATACTTTCCGCCTGACGCGCCACGGTCACGGAAATGCCACATCCGGGCGCGTAATTGACCCGGCGGCTTGCCTCGAAAGTGCCCGGACGCGTATCTTCCGCCCCATCGCAGCGCCCCCCGGCCTGCATGCCCCCGACCGACCCACTCGCACACGCCTCCCGCCCCCAATGACCGGACGCCCCACCCACGGCAAGACCCCCGACGGCACGCCCCGCCTGGTGCTGAAGGGCATCGGCAAGGTCTACCCGGGCGTGGTCGCCAACGAGGCGGTCGACCTCGAGGTGCGCCCCGGCGAGATCCGCGCCGTCTTGGGCGAGAACGGCGCCGGCAAGTCGACGCTGATGAAGATCATCTACGGCGTCACGCGCCCGAGCGCCGGCCAGATGTTGTGGGAGGGCAAGGCGGTCCACGTCGAGAACCCGGCGCACGCGCGCAGCCTGGGCATCGGCATGGTGTTCCAGCACTTCTCGCTGTTCGAGACGCTGACCGTGGTGGAAAACGTCGCGCTCGCCCTGCCCGGTGCGCCGGCGCTGGACGAACTCGCCCAGCGCATCACCGAGGTCTCCGAGCGCTACGGCCTGCCGGTCGATCCGCGCCGCCACATCCATGCGCTGTCGGTGGGCGAGCGCCAGCGCGTCGAGATCATCCGCTGCCTGCTGCAGAACCCGCGCCTCCTGATCATGGACGAACCCACCTCGGTGCTCACGCCACAAGCGGTGCGCAAGCTCTTCGAGACCCTGCGCCAGCTCGCCGCCGAGGGCTGCTCGATCCTCTACATCAGCCACAAGCTCGACGAGATCCAGGAGCTGTGCCACACCGCCACCGTGCTGCGCGGCGGCAAGGTCACCGGCGAATGCATCCCCGCGCAGGAGACCCCGCAGTCCATGGCCCGCCTGATGATCGGCAAGGACCTGCCGCACTGCGTGCACGGCAGCGCGCGCGGCGACGGCGAGCTGCGCCTGCGCCTGGCCGGCCTGTCGCACGCCTGCGAAGACCCCTTCGGCACCGACCTCAAGGACATCCACCTCGACGTGCGCGCGGGCGAGATCGTCGGCATCGCCGGCGTCTCGGGCAACGGCCAGCAGGAGCTGCTGCGCGCCATCTCGGGCGAGGAGACGCTGGCGGTGAAATTCCCCGTGCAGATCTGCGGCGTCGAGGCCGGCCGGCTCAAGCCCGCGGCGCGACGCCGGCTGGGGCTCGCCTTCGTGCCCGAGGAGCGCCTGGGCCGCGGCGCCGTGCCCGGCATGTCGCTCGCCGACAACGCGCTGCTCACCGCCGCGCGCGGGCAGGACATGCTGGCCGGCGGCTTCGTGCGCTTCGGGCGCGCGCACGCCTTCGCGCAGCGCTGCATCGAGGCCTTCAAGGTCAAGTGCAACGGCCCGGCCGCGGCGGCCAAGTCGCTGTCGGGCGGCAACCTGCAGAAATTCATCGTCGGGCGCGAGATCCTGCAGGCGCCCAGGCTGCTCGTGTGCGCCCAGCCCACCTGGGGCGTGGACGTGGGCGCCGCCACCTTCATCCGTCAGGCGCTGATCGACCTGCGCGACCGCGGCTGCGCGGTGCTGGTCATCTCGGAAGAGCTCGACGAGCTGTTCGAGGTGTGCGACCGCATCGCCGTCATCGCCAAGGGCCGGCTGTCGCCCACCCGCCCCGCCGCGCAGACCTCCGTGGAGGACATCGGCGTGTGGATGAGCGGCATGTGGCCCGCCGCCGACCTCGAACATCAACCGCCCGCCGGCACGCCGACGGAGCCCGCCAATGCTTGAACTCGAAGCCCGCACCGAACCCTCGCGCCTGATGTCCTGGGCCTCGCCGCTGCTCGCGGTGGCGCTGATGCTGGCCGGCGGCATGCTGGTCTTTTCGGCGCTCGGCAAGGACCCGGTCGAAGGCTTCCGCATCTTCTTCCTCAACCCGGTCAAGGACCTCTATGGCGTCTCCGAGCTGCTGCTCAAGGCCACGCCGCTGATGCTGTGCGCGATCGGGCTGGCGATCGGTTTTCGCGCCAACGTGTGGAACATCGGCGCCGAGGGCCAGTTCATGCTCGGCGCGGTGGCGGCCACCGGCGTGGCGCTGCACTTCGACGGCGCCGACAGCGCGTTCGTGCTGCCGGCGATGGTGCTCGCGGGCGCGCTCGGCGGCGCGGCCTGGGCGGCGATCCCGGCGCTGCTGCGCACGCGCTTCAACGCCAACGAGATCCTGGTCTCGCTGATGCTGGTGTATGTGGCCCAGCTCTTCGTGTCCTGGCTGGTGTTCGGGCCGTGGAAGGACCCGGACGGGTTCAACTTTCCACAGACGCGGATGTTCGGCGAGGCCGCGCTGATGCCCATGGTGCTCGAGGGCACGCGCCTGCACGCGGGCTTCGTGATCGCGCTCGGGGTGCTGGTGGCGGGCTACGCGTTCATGAACCGCAGCTTCGCGGGGTTTCGCATGCGGGTGGCGGGCGAGGCGCCGGAGGCCGCGCGCTACGCGGGCTTCTCGGCCGCGCGCATGATCTGGGTGGGCCTGCTGCTGGGCGGCGCCGCGGCCGGTGTGGCGGGCATGGGCGAGGTCGCCGGGCCGATGGGCCAGCTCACCGACAAGGTGGGCAGCGGCTACGGCTTCGCGGCGATCATCGTCGCCTTCGTCGGCCGCCTCAACGCCTTCGGCATCCTGCTCGCCAGCCTGCTGATGGCGCTGCTCTACATCGGCGGCGAGCAGGCGCAGCAGTACCTCAACCTGCCCAGTTCGATCTCGATGGTGTTCCAGGGCATGCTGCTGTTCTTCCTGCTGGGGTCGGACGTGTTCATCAACTACCGCCTGCGGCTGCGCCGCCGCGCGGTCTGAAGGGGGCGGACGATGGACGCGGGCCTCTTCACCTCGATGCTGTTCTCCACCGTGGTGGCGGGCACGCCGCTGATCATCGTCGCGCTCGGCCTGCTCGTGAGCGAGAAGGCCGGCGTGCTCAACCTCGGCGCCGAGGGCATGATGGCCATGGGCGCGGTCGCCGCCTTCGCGGTCACCCATCACAGCGGCAACCCCTGGCTGGGCGTGGCGGCCGGCATGGGCGCGGGCGCGGCGATGGCGCTGCTGTTCGGCGTGCTCACGCTCACGCTGATGGCCAACCAGGTGGCCTCGGGGCTGGCGCTGGCGATCTTCGGCGTCGGCCTGTCGGCCTTCATCGGCAAGCCCTACGAGGCGATCGCGCTGCAGGCGGTGCCGCCGATCCGCATTCCCTTCATCGCCGACATCCCGCTCATCGGCGAGGCGCTCTACAACCAGCAGGCGCTGGTGTATTTCTCCTGGGCGCTGTTCTGGGGGCTGCTGTGGTTCCTGTATCGCAGCCGCGCCGGACTGGTGCTGCGCGCGGTGGGCGAGTCGCCCGCGTCGGCGCACGCGATCGGTTATCCGGTGATCCGCATCCGCTATCTGGCGGTGATCTTCGGCGGCGCCATGGCCGGCATCGGCGGCGCCTTCCTGTCGGTGTTCTACACGCCGATGTGGGCCGAGGGGCTGGTCGCGGGGCGCGGCTGGATCGCGCTCGCGCTGGTGGTGTTCGCCACCTGGCGGCCGCTGCGCGTGCTGGTGGGGGCGTATCTGTTCGGCGGCGTGATGATCACCCAGCTCTTCATCCAGGGCTCGGGGCTGCAGATCGACTTTCCGTCGCAGCTGCTGTCGTCCCTGCCCTACTGGGCGACGATCGTGGTGCTGGTGGCGATCTCGCGCAACGCCAACGCGATCCGGCTCAATTCGCCGGTGTCACTGGGCAAGCCCTACCGGCCGGACGCCTGATGCGCTGATACACGGCCTGCCGTGACATTTTGCGCGAACCGCCCGTATTGGGCAGCGTAAAATTGCCCCCTCGAGTCTACGCGGCGAGGCCGCACCGCCTCCCCGCCCATGCTGCTCGATCTCATCCAGACCACCGCGTTATTGCTTGCCCTGAGCATGCTCGTGGGCTTGACGATGCGCCTTTGGGCGCCCGAACACCCGCATGCGAGAGCTAGCGCGGGGCTCATCTTCGGCCTCATCTGCGTGGCCGGCATGATGATGCCGCTGACCCTCGCGCCCGGCGTCATCGTCGACCCACGCTCGGTGATCCTGAGCCTGGCCAGCCTGTTCGGGGGGCCGCTCACGGGCATGATCGCCGGCCTGATCGCGGCGGGTTATCGCCTGTGGATCGGGGGCAGTGGCACACTCGTCGGCCTGGTCACGATTGCGATCGCGGTGGCAGCGGGGCTGGCGTATCGGCACTCGATGCGCCGTGCTCGGCTGCCACGCGGGCCGCTCACGCTGTTCGCCTTCGGTGTCCTGCTGCACTTCGGCACCTTGCTGCTGCTCGCGCAGGTTCCGGGGCAGAACCCGGCCGCGGTGTTCGACACCCTGGGCATGTCCTACCTTTTGATCATGGGCGCCGGCACCGCCTTGCTGGGCATGCTGCTCCACGACATGACGCAGCGGCGCGCCACCGAGCAGGCCTTGCTCAGGAGCGAGGCTCGGCTGCGTGCGGTCACGGCGGCCCTGCCCGACGTGCTGTTCCTGATCGACGAGGACGGCCGCTACCTCGAGGTCATCACGCGTCGCTACACGCTGCTCCACGCCCCGGCCGATCACGTGATCGGCAAGCGGCTTGACGAGGTCCTGCCCGCCGCCGAGGCCGCTGCGGGCTTCAAGGCGGTGTGCGATGCGATTGCCACCGGCACGCGCCAGACCCTGAGCTACACGCTCGAAACCCCCGATGGCGCACGCGATTTCCATGCCTCGATCGAGGCCATGGATCAGCCGCTGGACGGCAAGCGTGCCGTGGTCGCGCTGGTGCAGGACGTCACCCAGGCGCGCGCCCACGAGGCCGAGATCCGCAGCCTCGCCTTTTACGATCCGCTCACCCACCTGCCCAATCGCCGCCTGCTCACCGAGCGCCTCGAATCCGCGCTCGCCAGCAGCCAGCACGCCGGCACGCACGGCGCGCTGATGTTCATCGACCTCGACGACTTCAAGAACATCAACGACCTCCACGGCCACCACACCGGCGACCTGCTGCTGCGCGAGGCCGCCCAGCGCCTGCACGCCGTGGTGCGCGAGACCGACACCGTGGCGCGCTTCGGCGGAGACGAGTTCGTGATCCTGCTCGAGCATCTGCCGCACGCACCGGAAGACGCCATCGCCGCCGCCGAGATCGTCGCGGACAAGAGCCTCGCCCGCCTCGGCGAGCCCTACCGCATCGACGGCCGCCACCAGTCGTGCACGGCAAGCATCGGCCTGGTGATGTTTCATGGCGGCCAGGACAGCGTGGATGAGCTGATGCAGCGCGCCGACCTGTCGATGTACGAGTCCAAGCGCCAGGGCAAGAACACGGTGCGCAGCTTCGACCCCGCCATGCACAGCGCACTCAGCCAGCGTTTGCACGATCAGGCCGCGCTGCGCGCTGCGGTGCAGGCGCGCGCGTTCCAGCTGCACTACCAGGCCCAGCTCGGACGCGACGGCCGCATCATCGGCGCCGAGTCCTTGCTGCGCTGGCAGCGTCCGGGACACGGCATGGTGCCGCCCGACGTCTTCATCCCGCTCGCCGAGCAGATCGGCCTGATGCCCGAGCTCGGCCGCCAGGTGCTCGAGATGGCCTGCGCCACGCTGGCGCGCTGGGCACAGCATCCCGGCACGCGCGCGTTGTCGCTCGCGGTCAATATCAGCGCGGCCCAGCTCTACCAGCCCGGGTTCGTGGACGAGCTGAGCGCCATCCTGGCCGACACCGGCGCCGCACCCGAACGGCTCAAGCTCGAGATCACCGAGTCGCTGCTGCTCACCGACATCGAGCACGCGAGCGCCTGCATGCGGCGTCTGCGCGACATGGGCATCCGCTTCTCGATCGACGATTTCGGCACCGGCTACTCGTCGCTGAGCTATCTGCAGCAGCTCCCGCTCGACGAACTCAAGATCGACCGCGTGTTCGTGCGCGACCTGCCCGACAGCGCAAGCGGCCTGGCCATCGTGCGCACCATCGTGGCGCTGGCCGACGCGCTCGACATTCGCGTCATCGCCGAAGGCGTCGAGACCCCCGCGCAGCACGCCTGTCTGGCGGACAACGGCTGCGACGGTTTCCAGGGCTACCTGTTCGCGCGGCCGGAGGCTGAAGCGGCGTTCGCTGCCCGGCTCGAAGAGCCGGACCACGCACGACAGATGTCGGCCGACTTCAACCCTGTGCAGGCCGCGCGATTGATATCGGCGACGACCTGAGGCAAGGCCTGCCATGCATGACGCTCACCCCGCCCCTGACACCGACGCCAGCCTCGACTTCTTCATCGACGCCTGCCCGTTCGCAATCATCGAATGGGGCCGGGACATGCGCGTGCTGCGCTGGTCCGCCGACGCCGAGCGGGTGTTCGGCTGGCGTGCAGAAGAGGTGCTCGGCAAGCGCCCCGACGACTGGGGCTTCACCCACCCCGAAGACCGCGACGCAGTAAAGCGCGCGATCGGCCAGGCCTTTACCGGCACGAAGCCCGACCCGGTCGTGGGGCGCAACTTCACCCGCGACGGCAAGCTCCTGCATTGCGAATGGCACAACCGCGTGCGCCGCGACGCGCGGGGGCGCATCGTCTCACTGCTGTCATTTGCCAAAGACCTCACCCGCCAGTACCACGCGGAAGATGCGCTCGACGCGAGCGAGGCGCGCTACGCATCGATCTTCACCAACAGCCACGCGGTGATGCTGATCATCGACCCGGCCACCTTCGAGATCGTCGACGCCAACCCGGCGGCCGAGGCCTTCTACGCCTGGCCGCGCAAGCACCTGCAGCGCATGCTGATCAGCGACATCAACATGCTGACGCCCGCGCAGATCAGGACCGAAATGGATGCGGCGCGCGACGCCGGGCGCTTCCATTTCAATTTTCGCCACCGCCGTGCCGATGGCTCGATTCGCGATGTCGAGGTCTATAGCGGCCCGCTTGCCCTCGGGTCGCGCGCCCTGCTCTTTTCGATCGTGCATGACGTCAGCGCCCGCAAGGCGGCCGAGTCCACGCTGCGCAAGCTCTCGCGCGCGGTCGAGCAGAGCCCCGAGAGCATCGTCATCACCAACCTCGCCGCCGAGATCGAGTACGTCAACGCCAGCTTCACCCAGCGCAGCGGTTACACGCCGGCCGAAGTCATCGGTCAAAACCCGCGCATCCTGCAGTCGGGCAAGACCCCGCGCAGAACCTACCAGGACATGTGGGCAACGCTCGCCCGCAGCGATACCTGGAGTGGCGAGCTGCACAACCGCAGCAAGGATGGCCGCGAATACTTCGAGCGCGCGACCATCACCCCGATCCACGACGAGACCGGCGGCGTCACCCACTATGTTGCGGTGAAGGAGGACATCACCAAGGCGCGCCACCTCGAGGCCGAGCTGCAGCGCTACCGCGAACACCTCGAACACCTCGTCGACACGCGCACTCGCGAACTGAGCGCCGCGCTGGAGGCCGCCCAGGCCGCCAACCGCGCCAAGAGCGACTTTCTCGCCACCATGAGCCACGAGATCCGTACGCCGATGAACGGCGTGGTAGGCCTGGTGGACCTGCTCACCCACAGCGGGCTGAGTGCCGAGCAGCACGAACTGGTCGACACCATGCAGGCGTCGGCCGCGATCCTGCTGCATCTGATCGACGACATCCTCGACTTCTCGCGCATCGAGTCGGGGCATCTCGAACTGGACATGCAAGCCGTGGAGCTGGCCCCCCTGGTCGAGCGTGCAGTCGACAATCTCCAGCCCCTCGCCACGCGCAAAGAGGTGGGGCTGAGCGTGTTCATCGCTCCGGACCTGCCCGCGCGGCTGCTGATCGATGGCCTGAGGCTGCAGCAGATCATCACCAACCTCACCGGCAATGCGATCAAGTTTTCCTCAGGCACCGCGCGCGCCGGTAAGGTGGAGCTGCGCATCACACACAAGGCGCCGGAGCACCTGTCGATCACGCTCGAAGACAACGGCATCGGCATCGACGCACAGGCGCAGTCGCGCCTGTTCGAGCCCTTCGCGCAAGCCGAGCGCTCGACCACCCGGCGCTTCGGCGGCACCGGCCTGGGGCTGGCGATCACGCGCCGCCTGGTCGATCTGCTCGGCGGAGAAATCTCGGTGCGCAGCGTGGTCGGCGAAGGATCGTGCTTCACCGTGCTGCTGCCACTGCAGGCGGTGCCCGGCGACGGCACGCAGGCGGACGCGACCTCGCTCGCTGGGCTCACCTGCATCCTGTGCGTGGAAGACCCGCGTCGGCTGACCGACTTGGGCGCCTATCTCGCCCACGCCGGGGCGCGGCTCAAGCGTGCCCGCAGCGTGGTACAGGCGCTGCATTTTCTGGCCGCCACGGACAGTCGCAGCTACGTGCTGATCACCGACTGCCCGCTCCCCGCCGCGGCACGCCAGCAGTGGCAGGCGATTGCCGCGGCCACCCGGCCAGGGGTGGTGCTCATCGCACACGGCGCGCGCCGGCACGCGCGACGCGAGGAAGAGCGCATTTACTCGGTCGACCTCGAGGGCATGCACCACCACAGCCTGATCGAGGCAGTCGGCCTGGCCAGCGGCCGCGTCGCCGCGCCGCCGATCGGCGTGGCGAATCGCACGGCGCGCGCCGACGCGCCCAAGGTGTCCATCGGCCCGGCCATCGCCCCCATCCTGGTCGCCGAGGACAACGAGATCAACCGCAAGGTCATCAGCCGCCAGCTCGAGCTGCTGGGCGTGCGCTGCGAGATGGCCGAAGACGGCGAGGAGGCCCTGTCGAGGTGGCGCAAGGGCCACTACAGCATGCTGCTCACCGACCTGCACATGCCCCGGATGGACGGCTACACGCTCACCGCGCGCATCCGCGCCGAGGAAGCGCCCGGCACGCGGCTGCCGATCATCGCGGTCACCGCCAACGCGCTGCGCGGTGAAGATCAGCGCTGCGTCGAGGCCGGCATGAACGATTACGTCGTCAAGCCGGTGCAGCTCGAAGCCCTCAAGGCCGCGCTCGAACGCCACCTCGCGTCCGGCACGGACGAGGCGCCCTCGGCAGCCGATACGCGCCGCATCGACACGACACAGGCTGCGACGCCGGCAAACACCCCCGCCAGCCCCCCCGACGCCACCCTCGACACCGCGGTGCTCGCCCGCCTCATCGGCGACGCCGCCGCCCTCATCGACGAGCTCCTGCAGGACTTCGCGCAGTCGGCACGCGAGGCCGGCGCCGAGATCAGCGAGGCCCTGCGCACCGACAACTGGCAGCATGCCGGCCCCGTCGCCCACCGCCTCAAATCGGCGGCCCGCTCGGTCGGCGCCATGGCGCTCGGCACCTTGTGCGCCGAAATCGAGCAGGCCGCTCGCCAAACCACGCCACCCGCCGCCCTTCCCCTCGTCGAGCGCTTCGCCGAAGCGCTCGACCGCGCCCTCGACGCCATCGCCACGCGCGCCTCAGGCACCACCGGACCATGACCCCACTCACGCATACGATCGTCATCGTCGATGACGATCCGCTCCAACTCAAGCTGCTGACGCACCAGCTCGGCAACACCGGCGTTGAGGCGACCATCGACGGCCACATCAGCGCCACCGCAGCGCTCGAGCACGTGCGCACGCTCAGCGGCCGAAAGCCGCTGATCATGCTCGACCTGAACATGCCCGAGATGGACGGCATCGTCTTCCTGCGCCAGCTCGCCGAGCGCGATTTCGACGGCAAGGTGCTGCTCGTGAGCGGCGAGGACGAGCGCATCCTCGAGACTGCGGAACGCCTGGCCACTGCCTATCGGATCGACGTGGTCGGCGGTCTCACCAAGCCGGTGCAACCGAAAATGCTCGCCGCGATGCTCGAGCGCTGGGTGAACACCAGACCAGAGGGCAGACACCCGACGCCCCCCGAGTGCGGCTTCGAGTTCATCGAGCTGGTGCGGGCGATCCAGAACGACGAGCTGCTCAACCACTACCAGCCCAAGGTCGATCTGCACACCGGCGCCTGCGTGGGCATCGAGGCCCTGGTGCGCTGGCAGCATCCTGATCACGGCCTGGTCTTCCCCGACGCCTTCGTGGCCAAGATCGAAGAGTGCGGACTCATCGACGACATGACGCGTGCCGTGCTGCTACGTGCAGCGGCGGACATGCGCGTGCTGCACGGCCATGGCCTGCGCCTGCGCATGGGCATCAACGTCTCGATGGACAACCTGCATCGCCTTGCCTTCCCCGAGTTCGTTTGCGCGGCGCTCGACGACGCAAGCCTCTCGCCCACCGACCTGATCCTCGAGGTCACCGAATCCCGCCTCGGCCACGACCCGGTGGCCGCGCTCGACATCCTCACCCGCCTGCGGCTGCGCCACATCGGCGTATCCATCGACGACTTCGGCACCGGCCACTCCTCGCTGCGCCAGCTACGCGACCTGCCTTTCGACGAGCTCAAGATCGACCGCGGCTTCGTCACCGGCGCACGCGACCAGCCGGTACGCAAGGCGATCTTCAGCGGCTGCCTGGACATGGCGCGCGAGCTGCGCATCCACACTGTCGCCGAAGGCGTGGAAACGCGTGACGACTGGGACTTCGTGCGTGCGAGCGGATGCACGCAGGCGCAGGGCTATTTCATCTCGCGCCCGATTCCGGCAGCCGCGCTCCCGGCCTGGCATGCCGACTGGCTGCGCCGCTGCGAGGAGCTCATCCCATGAACGTCGCCGACGTGAAGATCCTCGTCCTTTCGGACATGCCGATCGAGGCCCAGCAGGTCGTATCCCTGCTCGCAGACGATTTTGCGCACGTGTCGAGCTCGATCGACGAAAGCCGCTTCATCAGCGACTTCGACGCCTGCCTGCCGGACATCCTGGTGCTCGCCTTTCGCCAGCTCGAGCAGGCCGAACGCTGCTGCCTGGGCCTGTATCGGCACAGCGAGCGCGCACACCTGCGCTCGCTGCGCAGCATCGTCCTGTGCGACAAGGACCATGTCCGACGCGCCTTCGAGCTGTGCCGCAAGGAATACTTCGACGACTACGTGCTGTACTGGCCGCTGGTGCACGACAGCACCCGGCTGCCGATGTCCATCCTCACCGCAGCGCGCAGCCTGACGCACAGCAGCCAGCGACACGCGAGCGAGGAGCTGCTGGCCCAGGCGCGCACGGTGGCGCGCCTGGACGAAGTGCTCGAGCCCCGGCTCGACGCGGGGCAAGCGCAGCTCGCCGGGCTCGCCGCGCAGCTCGACAGCGCGAGCCAGGCCGCAAACGCCCTCGTCGATCACTTCGAGCTCGACCTCGACGGCGTGCCCTCCGGCTTCGCCTCCGGGGACACGGCGCCAGAACAACCCCTGCACGCCCCGCCGCCCGCGCCCATCGAGCCGGTGTTCACCATCCCGGCTGCGCAGCCGCTGCCGGCTCAGTCCCAACCTCAACCCATTCCGCACCCGGCCTTTGCCATCCGCAAACACGTCGACGCGGCCGCAAAGCGTGTCGTCCCGCTCACCGAGTGGGTCGGCAGCCTGCGCAAGGAGGTGAGCCCGCAGCTCGACGCGGCACGCAAGCTGCGCGACATCGCCGAGCGCACGCCGCCGCTGGTGCTGGTAGTCGATGACGACAGCTTCCAGTGCAAACTGCTGGGCAAGCTGCTCGAAGGCCACGCCTGCCGACTGCTCTTCGCCCACACCGGCGCCGAGGCCTTCAGCCTGCTCAGCCGCCAGCGCCCCGACCTGATCCTGATGGACGTCCAGCTCCCGGATGCCGACGGGGTCAGCCTCACCCGTCGCATCAAGGCGCATCCCGTGCTCTCGAGCGTGCCCGTGGTGATGATCACCGGGCACAGCGAGCGCGCGATCCTGGAGGCCAGCCTGCAGGCCGGCGCGGCCGACTTCGTGGTCAAACCCTTCGAGCGCGACAAGCTGCTCTCCAAGCTCGTCCGCTTCCTGCCCGCCGGCGGGCGCTGAACCGGCCGCGGCCCGGCCGGGCGCCTCAGCCGGTAGCGCGCAGCGCTTCGAGCAGCTCGGCCAGCGCCGCCTCGAACTCGACCATCAAGGCCTCGGCGCGCGCATCGTCGCCCGCGCGCGCAGCGCTCTCGAGCCGGCTGCACAGCTCTCCCATGGCCAGCGCCCCCACCGAGCGCGAGGACGACTTCAGCCGGTGCGCCCCATCCCCGAGCGCACGCAAGACCTTGGCGGCACGGGCGGTACGCAGCTCCACTGCCTGACTCACCAGGCCGACGGCGTAGTCGCGCAGCAGCTCGCCCACGATGTCGCTGTCGTCCCCGACGAGCGCGCGCAGGGTTTCAGGCTCGAGCACCGGCAAGGCGCCCGCGGTCTCATGGGCTTCGGATGCGGCGGGTGCGGGGCCACTGCGGACAAGCCAGCGCTGCAGCGCGGCACGCAGCACATCCATGTGCACCGGCTTGCTCAGGTAATCGTCCATGCCGGCCGCAAGACAGCGTGCGTCCTCGCCGCGCAGCGCGTTCGCGGTGAGGGCGAGGATCGGCGTGCGGGCGCGCCCGGCGCCCGACTCTTCGCGCCTGATCGCGCCGGCGAGCTCGTAGCCGTCCATGTTCGGCATGTGCAGGTCGGTCAGCAGCAGGGCGTGGCGCCCGCTGCGCCAGCGCTGCAGCGCCTCGGCGCCATCAGCGGCCATTTCGGAGGCGAACCCGAGCAAGGCCAGCTGGCGCCGGATGACCTGGCGGTTGATCGCGTCGTCCTCGGCGACCAGGATCAGCGTGCCCTGGGCGATCGCCTCGTCGATGGCGGGGACGTCCGGGCTCGCCGCCTCCGTCGTCACCAGGCGCTCGTCGCGCGCCTGAACCCGACCCAGCGCCAGCTCGACGGCCTCGATCAGCGCCCTGCGCCGCAAGAGCCCGAGGTCCAGCACCGCAACGCCCGGCCGTCGTAGCCTCGGCCAACGCCGGTGCCCCGACTCGAGTACCACCAGCGCACCCCCGGCACAGGCCTCCTTGCCCGCGTCGGCGTCCACGCAGCCGGGTCGCGCGCACAGCACCACGCACGCGTCCGATGCCTGGCGCGCCGCGGCGTCCTGCGCGCTCAGCAACTGCGCACCTGCGGCCTGCAGGTAATCGGCCATGTCGGCGGCGCACTCGGGCGCCACGCCGTCCAGAGCGACGCACACGCCGTCGAGCGGACCGGCCTCGGCGGCCGCGGGAACCTCGGCTCGGACGTCCATTTCCAGCGGCAGCAGCACATGGAAGCAGCTGCCCTGCCCGAGCGCGCTCTCGAGTTCGATGCGCCCGCCCAGCATGCCGACCAGCCGCTTGCAGATCGCCAGCCCGAGGCCGGTGCCACCGAAGCGGCGCGTAGTGCTGCTCTCGGCCTGCGCGAAGGGCTGGAAAAGCCGGGCCTGCTGGTCGGGCGAGATGCCGATGCCGTTGTCACGAACGCTCAGCCGCAACATCCCCTCGCCACTCATCCCCGCCCTGATCGACACCCGGCCACCATGCGCCTGCCCGGCGGAGAACTTGATGCCGTTACCGACCAGGTTGGTGAGCACCTGACGCACCCGCAGCTCGTCGCCGAGCACCCGCGCCGGCAGCGCGGGCGCGACGTGCACGCTCAAAGCCACCTCACGCCGCTCGGCCACCGGCAGCAAGGCCTCGGCCACGCCCTCGACCACCGCCTCGAGCTCGAAGGGCTGACGCTCCACCTCCATGCGCCCGGCCTCGATCTTGGAGAAGTCGAGGATGTCGTCGATGATGCGCAACAGGTTCATCGCCGACTCGCGCATGGTGTCGACCAGCTCCGACTGATAGGCGGACAGGCTGGAACGTGCGAGCACATCCGCGAGACCGATGACGCCGTTCATCGGCGTGCGGATCTCGTGGCTCATGGTGGCGAGGAAGTCGCTCTTGGCGCGGCTGGCGACCTCGGCTGCATCCCGCGCTGCCACCAGCTCGGCGGTGCGCTCGGCCACCAGCGACTCCAGCCGCTCACGATAGACGAGCAGCTCCTCGAGCATGCGCTGCTTCTCGGTCACGTCCTCCTTGATCGCGAGGTAGTTGCAGATGCGGCCGTCGGCGCCCCGGATCGGAGCCATCGTGACGCGCTCGCGGTACAGCCGGCCGTCCTTGCGCTTGTTGTGGAACTCCCCGCGCCAGACCTTGCCCGCGGTCAGCGCCGCCCACATCTGCATGTAGGTCTCGGGCGGCGTGCGTCCGGACTGCAGGAAACGCGGATTGCGCCCGAGGACCTCGTCCGCCCGGTAACCCGAGGTGTGCTCGAAGGCCGCGTTGACATATTCGATCCGCGCCGAGAGGTCGGCGATGATGATGCTCGCCGGGCTTTGCGCGACTGCGGTGCCGAGCCGGCGCAAGCTGCTCTCGGCGCGCTCGCGCCGTTCGATGTCGGCCACCAGGGTGGTGCGCATCTGCTCGAACGCGCGCCCGACCCGGGCCACCTCGTTGTAGCCGGTGGGCGCGAACCCTTCCTGCAGCTCGCCGCGCGACACGCGCCCGGCTGCGAGCTCGAGACCGCGTAGCGGCTCCAGCACTCGCTTGCGCAGCCCCCACAGCCCCCCGGCCAGCACGAGCACGAGCGCGAACAGCGACAGCATGCCCAGCACCGCACGCTCGCTCGCGGCGCTACGCATGTGCGCGATGTGGGTCTGGCTGCTCCTTCCAACTTCAGCCGACAGGGCATGCACCGAATCGATGAGGACGCTGACGGCCTCGAACCAGCCCTGCTCATCCACCGGATAGGATGTGCCGGCGAGGCTACTGTGCATGATGCTCGGACGCAGCTTGTCGAAAAACGGCAGCGCGACCGCCCGCATCTTCTCGATTACGACGGCGAGCCCGGACGAGCCCTCCGCGAGCTGGAGCAGCTGCACGGCACGCTCGAGATGCGCTTTGACGAGCGCGCTCTCTTGCGCGAGGTCCTCGCGCTTGCTCGGCGGGATGGGCATGCGCGCCGCGATCAGCGCGCCGACCACCGCACGCTCGCGCCCGAGGTTTTCGGCGGCCTGTGCCAGCAGCGACTGCACCAGCGCCAGCCGGGCCACCTCACGCTCGGCGCTCGGCTTCGCGTTCGCCACCACCCGTCCGATCAGGTGCACGGTGTCGATGAGCAGCACCATCTGCTCAATCCACTGCTCGGCGCTCACGCCCTCGTCGCCACTGCGCTCGCCCTGGTCGATGGCCGCGCGCAAGGTCTCGAGGCCCTCGAAGCGCTGCGTGAGCTCGCGTGCGAGCAAGGCCGAGGTCGGGTCCGGAGCCTCGATCAGGCGCCGCTCGATCAGGGCGCGCAGACGTGCATGTTCGTAGTCAGAGCGCTCGCGCGCTTCGAGCAGGCGCGCATGCAGCTCGGGTGCGGGCTCGGGTGCGCCGAGCAGCAAGGCCCCCAGACCGCGCTCCGAGGCCACGGCCGATACGAAACGCTGCGCCACCGCGGTGATCGCGTTGGCCTCGGCAAGCGACTGCAGGTGCAACACCTGCGCCTTGTAGCCGGAGAAGGCAGGCAGATAGGTAAGCCCGGTCAGGGCCAGCAACAAGCCCGACAGGAGCAGAAAAATCCGATGGATCGACATGCGGGGCAAACTCGAATGAGCGGGGGGAGCCCCGGCCGTTGCAGCTGCTCGAGCGAACCCCGAGGGCGAATGATGGTCAGGCGGCGGAAAAGCTGAATCAAGGTAAAAAATCACGCCACAGGCGAACGCCTCGCTGCACGCTGAAAAGACGTGCCCGCGCGCACCGGGCTCAGGCCTTCGCGCTCGGCCGCTCGGCGATGCGATCGCGCCAGTCCTGCAGGTGCGCCAGGCCCTCAGCGCCCGGCTTGAACTTCATCAGCCCGCGCGCGAACTCGATCGCGCAGAAGGCGGTGATGTCGGCGATGGTGAAGCGCTCGCCGGCCACGAAGGGCTGATCGGCGAGCTCGCCATCGAGCCAGCGCGCCACCTCGCGCACCTTCTGCCCCTGCGAATGGCCGAAGTCGGGAAACTGCGGCTGCTCGAGCGGCGCCAGCCCGGGGTGGGTGTGGCGGATGCAGTTGGCGATGGTGCCGAAGAGATAGAGCTCCATGCGGCGGTCGGCCATCTCGATGAAGGCGCGCTCCTCGAAGCTCTCGCCCATCAGGTTGGGCTCGGGGTACAGACCCTCGAGATAGCTGCAGATCGCGCGCGTCTCGCCCAGGTAGCGGCCGTCGTCAAGCTCGAGCACCGGCACCTTGGCGAGCGGGCTCTTGGCGCGGTAGTTGGAGCTGCGGTGTTCGTCCTTGCCGATCTCGACCACCACCTCCTGGATGCCGGTGATGCCCTTTTCGGCGATGAACATCTGCACGCGGCGCGGGTTGGGCGCGCGCGGTGAAACGTAGAGCTTCATGAGTCCTCCTTGAATGTCCTATTGGGGTAAATCAAACCCCGCCGCTGCGCGACTGGCCGGTCTCGACCATGCTGCGCGCCTTCTCCGAGAAGGCCCTGGCCTGCTCCTCGGAGTCGCCATCGCGGTCGAAGCTCGACGGCGGCCGCTCGATGCCGCGCTGCACCGCCGGGCGCGCGCGGATCTGGTCGCGCCAGCGCGCGAGGTGCGGCAGGTCGTCGATCGCCACGCCCGACCAGTTGTGCGTGCGCACCCAGGCCCAGTTGGCGATGTCGGCGACGGAATAGTCGCCAGCGAGGTATTCGTTGCTGGCCAGATGGCCGTCGAGCACGCGGAACAGCCGCCTGACCTCGCCCTGGTAGCGGTCGATCGCGGGCTGAATCTTCTCGGGGAAGTAGCGGTAGAAGACGTTGGCCTGCCCCATCATCGGGCCGATGCCGCCCATCTGGAACATCAGCCACTGCAGCACGCGCGAGCGGCCTTTCATGTCCTGCGGCATCAGCCGGCCGGTCTTTTCGGCCAGGTAGATCAGGATGGCGCCTGACTCGAACACGGCGAAGTCGCCCTCGTCGCGGTCGACGATGGCCGGGATGCGGCCGTTGGGGTTGATGGCGAGGAAGGCGGGCTGCTTCTGCTCGTTGGCCGACAGGTCGAGCACGTGCATGGCGTAGGGCAGGCCCAGCTCCTCGAGCGCGATGGAGACCTTGTGTCCGTTGGGCGTGGCGGCGGTGTAGAGATCGATCATCGGCGTGACTCCCCAGGGTTGTCGTGAAGATCGCGCGCGCATGCGGCGAATCGAAGCGCTTATAGTACGCGCTCTGTCCCAGCCGGGCCGCCCCGCCGCCCCGTACCGCGCCCGCAACGCAATGGCCCCCCTGACGAGATGACGCCCGCCGCCCCCACGCCCCTGCCCCGCCTCACCGCCGTCCGCGGCGAGATCGTGCATTTCGTCGCCGACCCCGCGCAGGACGCGCGTGCGCTCGAGCACTTCGCCGACGGCCTGCTCGTCGTGCGCGACGGCCACGTCGCCGAGTGCGGCCCGGCCACCGAACTGCTGCCCCGCCTGCCCGCCGGCACGCCGGTGGCCGACTACCGCGGCAAGCTGATCCTGCCCGGCTTCGTCGACACCCATGTCCATTACCCGCAGACCGACATCATCGCCAGCCACGGCGAGCAACTGCTCGAGTGGCTGGAGAAATACACCTTCCCCGCCGAGCGCCGCTTCGCCGATCCTGCGCATGCGGCGGCGACCGCAGACTTCTTCTGCGACGAGCTGCTGCGCAACGGCACCACCACCGCCTGCAGCTTCGCCACCGTGCATGCCGGCTCGGTCGACGCCCTGTTCGAGGCCGCGCAGGCGCGCCGCATGCGCATGATCGCCGGCAAGGTGCTGATGGACCGCAACTGCCCCGAGGACCTGCGCGACAGCGCCGCATCGGGCTACGCCGAATCGAAGGCGCTGATCGAGCGCTGGCACGGCCGCGACCGCCTGCACTACGCGATCACGCCGCGCTTCGCCCCCACCTCCACCCCCGCGCAGCTGTCGCTCGCCGGGCGGCTCTTCGCCGAGCACCCGGGCGTATTCGTGCAGTCGCACGTCGCCGAGAACCGCGCCGAAGTCGCCTGGGTGGCGCAGCTCCACCCCGAGACGCGCAGCTACCTCGACGTGTACGACCGCCACGGCCTGCTCGGCATGCGCGCGGTGTACGCGCACTGCATCTGGTTGGACGACACCGACCGCCGGCGCATGGCCGAGTCCGGCGCGGCGATGAGCTTCTGCCCCACCTCCAACCTCTTCCTCGGCTCGGGCCTGTTCGATCTGGGGCGCGCGCGCGCGCTGGGCGTGCGCGTGGGCCTGGGCACCGACGTGGGCGCCGGCACCAGCCTGTCGATGCTGCAGACCCTGAACGAGGCCTACAAGGTGCTGCAGCTCGCCGGCCAGTCGCTGTCGGCGTCGAGCGCCTTCTACCTCGCCACCCTGGGCGGCGCGCACAGCCTCTACCTGGACGACCGCATCGGCAACTTCGCCGCGGGCAAGGAAGCCGACTTCGTCGTCCTCGACCCGCAAGCCACGCCGCTCCTCGCCCGCCGCAGCGCCGCGTGCGCGACGCTGGAAGAGCGCCTGTTCGCGCTGATGATGCTGGGTGACGACCGCGCCGTGGCGGCGACGCACGTGCTGGGCGCGGCGGCCTGGCTGCGCACGCCAGACCCATCCGCACGGCGCTGAGCGGCAACGTGATCGGCGCGGGATAAGCGGTGCGGGGTAATCGGGGTGCGTCCCCGATTTACCGACTTAGGTCTCCGGCGCCACGTACCAGAGAATCGCCAGATAGTGCAGCGCGCTGCCGGCCAGCACCAGCACATGCCAGATGCCGTGCAGCATGGGCCAGTAGCGGCCGAGGGCGAAAAACGGCACCCCAAGGGTGTAGGCGACACCCCCCGCCACCAGCAGGCCAAAACCCGCGGGGTCCAGCGCTGCGCGCAGGGGTTCGATGGCGATCACCACCAGCCAGCCCATGACCAGATAGATGAGCACCGGCACGATGCGCCGGTCCTGTTTCCAGAGCAGATCGACGAGGATGCCGATCACGGCCAGCCCCCACACCACGCCGAACAGGGACCAGCCCCAGGGGCCGCGCAGCGTCACCAGGGTAAACGGGGTGTAGGTACCGGCGATGAGCAGGTAGATGGTGCAGTGGTCCAGCCGCGTGAGGATGCCGCGCCGCCCGCCCTCGTAGCCATGGGACAGGGACGAGATGGCGTACAGCAGGATCAGCGAGGCACCATAGATGCTGAAGCTGGTCAGCCGCCAGGGGTCGCCCGCAGGCGTCACCACCAGCAGCCAGACCATGCCCGCAACCGCCGCCAGCGCGCCCAGCAGGTGGCTGAAACTGTTGAACCGCTCCAGCGCGGTCATCGCTGCCTCTGCCTCACGGCTTCAGGCGATACCCGGTCCGCAGCATCCAAGCCGCCACCCCCGCGAACACCGCCAGGAACAGCAGCGTCATCGCCAGGCTCACGCCCACCGCCACGTCGGCCGTGCCGTAGAAGCTCCAGCGAAAACCGCTCACCAGATACACCACCGGGTTCAGCAGCGACACCGCGCGCCAGCCGGCCGGCAGCATGTCGATGGAGTAGAAGCTGCCGCCCAGGAAGGTGAGTGGGGTGATGATCAGCAGGGGCACCATCTGCAGCTTCTCGAAGTTGTCCGCCCAGATGCCGAGGATGAAGCCGAGCAGACTGAAGCTGACCGCGGTGAGCAGCAGAAAAGCGATCATCCACAGCGGGTGCTCGATGCGCAGCGGCACGAAGAAGGTGGCGGTGACGAGGATGATGAGGCTGAGCAGGATGGCCTTGGTCGCCGCCGCGCCGACGTAGGAGAGCACGATCTCGAAGTGCGACACCGGCGCCGACAGGATCTCGTAGATGGTGCGCGAGAACTTGGGGAAGAAGATGCCGAAGGACGCGTTCGACACGCTCTGCGTGAGCAGGTTGAGCATGATCAGGCCGGGCACGATGAAGGCGCCGTAGCTCACGCCTTCCACCTCGGGGATGCGCGCGCCGATGGCCGAGCCGAAGACGACGAAGTACAGCGTGGTGGTGATCACCGGCGCGAGCACGCTCTGCAGCAGCGTGCGCTTGGTGCGCGCCATCTCGGCAAAATAGATCGAACGGACTGCATGCCAGTTCATCGTGCCCCCTCCCCTGCGGCCGTGCCCTTGTCCGGTGCGCGCTCGCTCACCAGGCTGACGAAGATCTCTTCCAGCGAGCGCTGCGTGGTGTGCAGGTCGGAGAAGCCGATGCCGGCGGCGCCGAGCGCGTGCAACAGGTCGGCGATGGCGGTGTCGTCGGCCCCGGCGTCCTTGCTCATGTCGTAGCAGTAGATCAGTTCGGCGCCGCCCTTGGCCAGCTTCAGCCCGTGGTGAGCCAAGGAAGGCGGCACCTCGGCCAGCGGCGCGGCCAGCTGCAGCGTGAGCTGCTTGCCGCCGAGCTTGTTCATCAGCGCGGCCTTGTCCTCGACCAGGATCAGCTCGCCGCGGGTGATCACGCCCACGCGGTCGGCCATCTCCTCGGCCTCCTCGATGTAGTGCGTGGTCAGGATCACGGTGACGCCGCTGTCGCGCAGCCGGCGTACGAGCTGCCACATGTCGCGGCGCAGTTCCACATCGACGCCGGCGGTGGGCTCGTCGAGAAAGAGGATGCGCGGCTCGTGCGACAGCGCCTTGGCGATCAGCACCCGGCGCTTCATGCCGCCCGAGAGCATCATCAGCTTGGCGTCCTTCTTCGCCCACAGCGACAAGTCCTTGAGCAGCTGCTCGAGGTAGGCTGGATCGGGCGGCTTGCCGAACAGGCCGCGCGAGAAGCTCACCGTGTTCCACACCGTCTCGAAGGCGTCGGTGGTGAGCTCCTGCGGCACCAGGCCGATACGCTCGCGTGCGGCGCGGTAGTCGCGCACGATGTCGTGGCCGTCCACGCGCACCGTGCCGGCGCTGACGTTGACCAGCCCGCACACGACGCTGATGAGTGTGGTCTTGCCCGCCCCGTTGGGGCCGAGCAAGGCGAAAATCTCGCCTCGGCGGATGTCGAGGTCGACGCCCTTCAACGCGGCGAAGCCGGAGGCATAGGTCTTGGATAGACCGGAGATCGAGATGATGGAGTCCATCGGCCCAAGATAGCAGAACATCGACCGCCAGCCCCAGCCGCCCGCACCGGCGAGCGGCCGCGCAGGGCGATGCGTTGAGCTTCGTCTCTTCGACCGGGGCGAATCCGCCCGCCGACGAGGTGGGCGGGTGGGCGATCGCGTGTCGGTCCGCTACGACCCGGCAGCACCGGCGGCTGCGAGGCTGGACAGCTTCTTCGAGCGCTGGGAATGGCGCAACCCGCTGTCGGGCAACACCCGCTGTCGGGCAAGGCCCTGCACACGGGGCGCGCACTGAGCTGCCGGTGTGCGATGCGCACATGAACGCAGGATGAACGCGGCCTTCAGCGTCGGTTCAGTCGGCCAGGCGCAACATGGCGCCAGCTTCGGGGCTGCATCACACCCCGAGCAGCAGAAAGCAGCACCGGAGAATCTGCCAGGCCTGTCCTGCTCCGTGCCTTCAGCGCTGCAACGTGTTTGCCCCACCACAGGAGATCATCATGAACGCCCGACACACAGCCCACAGCCTCGCCTTCGGCGCCCTGCTCACCGTCTTCGGCACCAGCACCTTCGCCGCAACGCCACAGGCCGAGACCTGCGACCAGATCCGCGCACAGATCGCCGCCCAGACCGAAGTCCTGCCCCGCCCCAACCTGGAACTGCTCGGCAAGGTCGGCGCCAACGAACAGTGCGACTTCAGCTCCGCCGAAACCTGGCGCGCCGCCTGGGGCGCCAAGCCGCTGAACGCACCCGAGCCTGCGAAGCGGGGCGGCGACAAAGACGACGACCGCGATTAAGCCTGGCTGACGGACGGAAGAGGGCGGCCCCGGGAAACCGGGGTACGCCCGCGATTTTTGGGGTAAATCGGGGTAGGTCCCGGATTTGCTGCGGATTTGCCGGTTTGCCGACTTAGTTGCTTCCCCATCGTCGCGACGCCTGATCGCGGGCGATGCGCAGCCGCGATCTGCGCACCGCCGAAGACGTCGCTCATGCGGCATTCTCTGGCTCTGCCTGAGTGTCGGGATACTTTACAGTGGTCCGTAAGCACTCTGCAGCGCCTCACTCAACCCGCTGATTCACCGGCATCTTCTCAACCCGAAAGCCTGGGCATGAATTCTGCTTTTCGTTCTTGAAACGAGTTTGGACAGAGGAGATCATCATGACCCGAACGATCAGGACTGTTTTTTCCACTGCGGTGCTTGGTGGCGCTCTCACCTGGGCGGCGCCTGTCGCAGCACTCTCGGTGATCAGTACCAATGTCGAGGTGGACTGGGACTCGCTGAGCATCACGGATCAGAGTGGCGCGCTCGTCAGTTTCGCCGCTCTGGAATCCGGCTTCACCTACCTACGTGCAGACAGCAGGCTCAATGACACGTCCAGCATCGGCACACCCTACACCGCGTCGGGTATCTGGCCGACGTCTCATTCGGTGAGCAACAGCAATGCCAACGCCGAAGGCACTGCCGGTATCGCCAGTAGCCTCCTGTCCGTCTCGGCAACCGCGCAGGCCGAAGGCACCACGGCCTACCTGGCTGGCGCCACGGCCGACCAGCATCGCGCCACGTCGATCGCCATCCAACAAGACATCACGCTGACTTTCTCCATCGACTACCTGATCGAGGTCATCTCTTCGACGAGTCTCCTCGGTGAAGGCAACAGCCAATACTCGCGCGTCGCGTTCTACATCAGCCATACGCCGGACGAAAATCACCCCGCCAACAACGACAGCGGCTCGCAACCGCCCGTCTGGGACGTGTTCTCCCTGACTGAAGGCGCCGGCGAGGGAACGCTGAGTTTCACCGCAAGCTTGTTAGGCGGCGAAAGCTACGGGCTCGAGGTGCATCTCTACTCGTCACTCGAGGCGACGTCGCCTTGGCAGGAAGTCCCCGAGCCCTCGATTCTCGCGCTCCTCGGTCTTGGCCTGCTTGGAATGGCGGCGCGTCGCGGGAGCATGCGCTAGGACGAAGAAATACCGGCACGCAAGTCGAGTGGGCTCTGCAACCTCGTTTTGTCACGCACGCCCTGCACCCGGATCACCTCGCCCGCACAGGCTAGATTGCCCGCGATCAACTCGCAGGCGAGGGGTTTTGTCGGCGTTCGTTCGCGGGCAAGCCCGCTCCCACTGGATCTGCACAAGCGGAGATCGTGGGCGCTCACGACCGCGCCCCTGCTGCCGCGCCGTTCAGAGGTCTCCGGGAAACTCATTCAGCCCAGCGTCGCCGTCGCCAGCTTGGCGCCGAAGCCGATGAACGCCGCGCCCACGCCCGCGGTGACCCCGGCAGCAACGCGCCGGTGGCGGCGGAACTGGGCGGCGAGGCGGGCGCCGGCGTAGATCAGCGTGGACAGGTAGAGCACGCTGCAGATCTGCACGATGACGCCGAGGATGACGAAGGACAGCGCCGGGTGTTCGTAGGCCGGATCGACGAACTGGATGAAGAAGGACACGAAGAACAGGATCGCCTTCGGGTTCATCAGGCTGATGACGAGCGCGGTGCGAAAAGGGTGCGGCATGCTGCGCACCGGCGGGTAGTCGGGTCTGCCGTCGCCGACCTCTTCGGCGCTCTCGTCGCCGCGCCGCCAGGTGGCGAGCGCGCCGCGCAGCAGGCTCAAGCCTACCCAGGCCAGATAGGCTGCGCCGGCGTACTTGATGAGCATGAACAGCTCGGGTGTGGCGCGCAGCACCGAGGCCATGCCGGTGACGGTGAGCAGCATGAGGAGGGTGTCGCCGACGAAGATGCCGGCCGCGCCCTGGTAGCCGGCGCGCACGCCCCAGCGCGAGGCCGCGGCCATGACGTAGAGCGAGTTGGGCCCGGGCAGCAGCACGATGAAGACGGTGCCGAGGATGAAGGTGCTGAGGTCGGTGATGCCGTAGAACATCGAAGTGTCCGTGCGCGAGGGGGCTGTGGCTGGGCCACAAGGGGGGGGGGCCGCGCGAGCGGCGAGAAGGCGCGCTACTTTGCCACGCGGCGATCGCGCATTCCAGCCCACCCCCACCAGGCCGGCGGCGGCGTGCACGCGAAGCGGGCGCTCGGGCTCAGCGTCCGTACTGCGCCAGCGCCGAACCGATCGCCTCCAGGCTCAGCACCCGCCCGGCGCCACCGCGCCGGATCGCCTCCTTGGGCATGCCGAACACCACCGAGCTGGCCTCGTCCTGAGCGAGGGTCTGGGCGCCGGCGTCGAACATCTCGCGCAGGCCGCGCGCGCCGTCGTCGCCCATGCCGGTCATGATCACGCCGAGCGCGTTGCGGCCGGCGCATTTGGCCACCGAGCGGAACAGCACATCCACCGACGGGCGGTGGCGATTGACCGGCGGGCCGTCGCGCACCTCGACGGTGTACTGGGCACCGCTGCGGCGCACCGACATGTGCCGCCCGCCCGGGGCGATGAGTGCGCGCCCGGGGATCACGCGCATGCCGTCCTGCGCCTCGAGCACCTCGATCGCGCACACCTGATTGAGGCGCTGGGAGAACAGCGCGGTGAACTTCTCCGGCATGTGCTGCACGACGACGATGCCGGGCACCGTGCGCGGCAGCCCGCGCAACACCACCTCGAGCGCCTGCGTGCCGCCGGTGGAGGTGCCGATGGCGATGATGCGATCGGTGGTGGCGAACAGGGGCTCGCGTGCGCCGGAAGGAGGCGGTGCACCCGGGTCCGCGCCCGAGTCCGCGCGCGTGGCGGCGGCGCGTGCGGCGATGCGCGCGGACAGCCCGACCACCGGCTTGATCGCCCCGGACGGCGGCGCGGAGGCAGCAGCAGCGGGAGTGACCGGCGCCGCATGCCCGCGCGCACGCGGAGCGGTGCGTGCGGCCGAGCGCACCGCGGAGATGAACGCCTGCGCCGACTCGGTGAGAAAGCCTTTGAGCCCCAGCGTGGGCTTGGTGATGATGGCCACCGCACCGGCAGCCTGCGCCTGCTGCGCGGTCTCGCCCCCGCGCAGGGTCAGGGTCGAGCACACCACGACCGGCGTCGGGCGCTCGGCCATGAGCTTGCGCAAGAAACTGATGCCGTCCATGCGCGGCATCTCGACGTCGAGCGTAATCACGTCGGGCCAGTCCTTGTGCATCTTGTCGAGCGCGAACAGGGGGTCGGAGGCCGTGCCGATGACCTCGATGTCGGGCGCGCTGCGCAGGATCTCGCTCATGACCTGGCGCACCACGGCCGAATCGTCGATGACCATGACCCGAATGGACTTGCCCGCGGGCTTGGCGCCGGGCGTGCCGATGGAAGTGCTCATGCGCGCGCGCCCTCCTCGTCCGCCTGCGCACCCGGGGGTGCGGCGGGACCGACGTGGCGCATCCAGACTTCGCCGCTGCCCACGTCGAAGATCAGGTTGCGGTGCCCCTCGCCGGCGACGTGCGCGGCCTTGACGCGAAAACCGTGGTGGTGCAGCAGGCCGCGTGCGGCATCGACGTTGCGCTGACCGACATCGAGCATGGCGGCGTGCGCGACCGACCTGGCATGCGGGCGGAACATGCGCCCACCGCCGAAGAGCTTGACCTGAAACTCCTCCGCACGCACGCGCAGCGCACGCAGCTCGCGCTGGAAGAGCGCGATCGCGTCTTCGGCATAGCGCCCGTCCAGCCCGTCGCTGCGCGCGCGCGGGCCGCGCTCGGGCAGCATGAAATGGCACATGCCGCCGACGTGCAGGCGGGGGTGCCACATGGTGATCGACACGCAGGACCCGAGCAGCGTGCGGATGCGCGTGTCGCGATCGCCGAAGTAGAAGTCTCCGGGCTGCAGGAAGATCTCGATCACGTTGCGCGCGGCCGGGCGCATGCTCAGCTGCGCCTGTAGACGGTGGGGCGCTCCTGGCGCAGGGCGAGATCGAGCCCGTTGAGGCTCTCGGAGTGGCCGATGAACAGCCAGCCGCCGGGGCGCAGCTGGCGGGCAACGCGCTCGACGATGCGCCGCTTGGTGGGCAGGTCGAAATAGATCAGCACGTTGCGCAGGAAGACGACATCGAACTCGCCCACCCCCACCAGGGCTTCGTTGAGATTGACCTGATCGAAGCGCACCCGCCTGCGCAGCGCGGGGTCGACCTGCAGCGTGCCCTCGCGGCTGCCGACGCCACGCAGGCAGAAGCGGCGCAGGTAGTCGGGCGGGATGCCGTCGATGCGGTTCATCGCGTACACCCCGGCGCGGGCCTTCTCCACCACCTCGCGGCTGATGTCCGAGGCGAAGACTTCCCAGTGCGCGTCGGCGCCCACACGGTCGGCGAGCACCATGGCGAGGCTGTAGGCCTCCTCGCCCGAGGAGCTGGCCGCGCTCCACACGCGCAGCGGCCGGCTGCCCCGGCTGAGCTGCGGCAGCACAGCGTCGGACAGGTAGTCGAAGTGCCGCGGTTCGCGGAAGAAATAGGTCTCGTGCGTGGTCAGCAGATCGACCATGCGTTCGTACTCGTGCGGATCCTTGCCGCCCGAGACGATGCGGTAGTACTCGCCGAAGCTGCCGAGCCCGAGCGCGCGCAGGCGGCGCCCGAGCCGGCCGCTGACCAGGCTCTTTTTCTGCGGCGACAGGTCGACGCCGGCCACGCGCCGCATGAGCGCGCGAAACTGCTCGAACTCGTCCTGGCTGATGAGAATTTCCGACATGGTGCGATGGCCTCGAAGGCGCTCAGTTTAAGGGCGAGCCTGCGCTGGCGAGTGTGCCAAGTTCCGCAAGTTCGTCGACGCAGAGCACCCGCCCGACCTCGAGCAGGATCACGAAGCGGCCCTCGACGCGCGCCATGCCGGCGATGAAGTCGGTGCGGATGCGGGCGCCGAAGGCGGGCGCGGGCTCGACGTCGGCGGCGGGAATTTCGAGCACCTCGCTCACCCCATCGACCATCACGCCCAGCGTCTGCCGCCCGGCTTCGGTTTCCACCTCCGCGATGACGATGCAGCTGCGCCGCCCGGCGCAGGCGCTGCCGCGGCCGAAGCGGGCGGACAGGTCGATCACCGGCACCACCGCGCCGCGCAGGTTGATGACGCCACGCACCGTGGGCGGCGTCATCGGCACCGAGGTCAGCTCGCCGAACTCGATGATTTCGCGGATCTGCAGGATGTCGATGGCGAAGCTCTCGCCATTGAGCGTGAACACGAGGTACTGCCGCCCGACGCCCCCTTCGGGGCGCGCCGCCACGGGCGCGGCGGCGACGATGTTGGCCTGGGACATGTTGCCCTCCGCTCAGAAGCGCACGTACTCGGGCTCGGCGCCTGCGCTGCCGAGGGGCGCCTGCGGCGCGTCGTAGCGCAGGCGGCGCGGCGCACCCGCCTTGCCGGTGCCCGCGCGCCCGGTCTGGGCCCTGGGCACATCGGCATGCTCGGTGCCTGCGGCCAGGGCGTTGTCGAGGCGGAACTGCCCGACCAGATGCTGCAGCTGCTCGGCCTGGCCGTTCATCTCCTCGGCGGTGGCCGACAGCTCCTCGGAGGCCGAGGCGTTCTGCTGCGTGGTCTGGCTGATCTGGCTCATCGCGGTGTTGATCTGGCCGGCACCAGCGGACTGTTCCTCGGACGAAGCGGTGATCTCCTGCACCAGCTCGGCCGTCTTGCGGATCGAAGGCACGATCTCTTCGAGCAGCGCGCCGGCACGTTCGGCGGTCTTGACGCTGGAGCCGGCGAGCTCGCCGATCTCCTGCGCGGCCACCTGGCTGCGCTCGGCCAGCTTGCGCACTTCGGCGGCGACCACCGCGAAGCCCTTGCCGTGCTCGCCCGCACGTGCGGCCTCGATCGCGGCGTTGAGCGCGAGCAGGTTGGTCTGGTAAGCGATGTCGTCGACGATGCCGATCTTGTCGGCGATCGACTTCATCGCATCCACGGTGGCGCGCACGGCCGCGCCGCCCTCGGTGGCGTCGCTCGCCGACTTGCTGGCGATGCCGTCAGTGACCTTGGCGTTCTCGGTGTTCTGGTTGATCGAGGCCGACATCTGCTCGATCGAGGCCGAGGTCTCTTCCAGGCTGGCGGCCTGTTCGGACGAGCCCTGGGCGAGCGACTGCGAGGTCGCGCTCACCTGCTCCGATGCCGCCGACAGCGCATCGGCCGCGGTGCGCACCTCGCCGATGGTGTGCGACAGGCTCTCGACCATGCGCTGCATGGCGGCGAGCAGGCTGGTGGTGTCGCCGCGCGCGAGCTTCACCTCGACGGTGAGATCGCCGGCGGCGACCTGGCGGGCGATGTCGGCCGCGTAGTCGGGCTCGCCACCGAGCTGGCGCAGCAGGCCGCGCGTGATCACCACGGCGATGCCCAGGCCGGCCACGAGCGCGATCGCGCCCAGGATGATCATCAGCATCGATGCGGCGCTCACGGCGGCGGCGGTTTCGGTGCCGGTTTCGGTGAGCAGCTCGCCCTGGAAGGCGGTGAGCGCGTTGACGCGCTGGCGGTACTGCACGGCGATGGCATCGTACTCGTTCATGAGAAATTCGCGCGCCTCGTCACGGCGGCCCTGCTCGACCAGCTCGGTGAGCCGGTTCTGCGCCGGAATGAAGCGCTCGCGGCTCTCGACCACCTGCGCGAACATCTCCTTGCCGCGCGGCTGGGTGAGCATCGGCGCGAGCCGCTCCCAGGACTTGCCCAGGCTCTCGCGCCCGGCAAGCATGCGCGCGCGGGCCTGCTGCTGAGCCTGCGGGGTGACGGAGATCACCAGCTCGCGACCGCCGAGGGCGATCTCATTCACGCCGACCAGGCCTTCGGCCAGGATCTGCGTCTTGGGCCAGAGGTCGTTCACCACCGCGTCGACGTCCTTGTTGATCTGCGCGAGCCGGGTGATCGCCACGCCGACGATCACCCCCAGCAGCACCAGCACGAGGCCGAAGCCCAGACCCAGCTTCATGCCGACTTTCATGTTCCTGAACATTGCAACTCCCGGAGTTTCGGTTTTTTAAAANNAAAAGAAATTCATGCAGCAAGAGTGCGCAGCGGCTGCACTGCCGCGGTTGCGCGCCCTTCGTGAGTGATCGCGCGCTGGACCAGCTGCGGCACGTCGAGAATCAGCGCCACCTCGCCGGTCCCCAGAATGGTGGAGCCGGCGACACCGGCGACGCGCTCGAACAGGCGCCCGAGCGGCTTGATCACGGTCTGGCACTCGCCCAGCAGCGCATCGACCGCGATGCCGGCCTGACGACCGGCGAAACGCACCACGACCACGTTCTGGCGCACGGGCCGGGGTTCGGTGTCGAGCGCGAACATTTCGCGCAGGCGCAGGAAGGGCAGCACCTGGTCGCGCAGCCTGAGGTAGCCCGCGGTCTGCGCAGCGGCGGGCAGCTCGATGCACTCGATCACGGCGTCGAGCGGCAGGATGAAGGTCGAGCCCGCGACCCCGACCTGAAAGCCGTCGATGATCGCCAGCGTGAGCGGCAGGCAGATGCGCATCGTCGTGCCGCCGCCGGGCACGCTGGCGATGTCCAGCGTGCCGCGCAGGGCCTCGACGTTGCTCTTGACCACGTCCATGCCCACCCCGCGCCCGGACAGGCTGGTGACCTCGGCCGCGGTGGAAAAGCCGGGTTCGAGGATCAGGCGGTGGATTTCGGCGGCGCCGAGCTGGGCGTCGGCCGTCACCAGCCCACGCTCGACGGCCTTGGCCAGGATGCGCTCGGCGTCGAGTCCGGCGCCGTCGTCCGCGACCTCGATGACGATGCTGCCCGACTCGTGATAGGCGTTGAGGCGCAGCGTGCCGCGCGCGGGCTTGCCGGCCTGCGCGCGCCGCGCCGGCGCCTCGATGCCGTGGTCGATGGCGTTGCGCACCAGGTGCATGAGCGGGTCGCCGATCTTCTCGACCATGGACTTGTCGAGCTCGGCGTCGGCGCCGCTGATGACGAGCTCGATCTTCTTGCCGAGCTCGCGCGCGACGTCGCGCACCACGCGCGGGAAGCGGTTGAAGACCTCGCCGATCGGCGTCATGCGCAGGCGCAGCGCGCTGTCGCGCACATCCTCGACCAGACGCAGCAGGTTGGAGGCGACCTCGTGCAGCGCGCGGCTGTCGGCGCGCTGGGCCTGGAGCTGGGTGGCCGCGCCGGCGATCACCAGCTCGCCCACCTGATCGATGAGCGCATCGAGCCGGTCGGCCGGCACCTTGACGCTCTTGGCCTCGCTGTTGCGGCGCCCGTCCGCCGCCTTCTGCTTGCCGAGCGCGGCCTCGACCACGCGCGGCTGCACGGCGGCCTGGTCGATCAGCAGCTCGCCGATCGGCGCTGCGGCGGCCGCGGCACGCTGGTGCGCGAGCGCACGCGCCAATTCGCGCTCGGTGACCGAGCCGCAGGCGACGAGGATCTCGCCCAGTCGGCGCGCGTCCTCGTCGAGCGCGTCGATGAGCGCGAGGTAGTCGTCGATGCGCGCATTGGGCGCCACGATGGTGATGGTGGCGTCATCCTGCGCGAACTCGAACACCGCCTCGATCTCGGCCTTGGTGGCCGCGCTGCGCAGCGCGATCTCGAAGCCGAGGTGGCAGGTTTCAGGGTCGCCGGCGGCCAGCTCCGGCAGCGCGTCGACCAGGGTTTCGACGTGGACGAGCTCGCCGAGCGTGCGCAGGTAGTTGATGAAGGCGAGCGGGTCCATGCCGTTGCGCAGCACATCGCGGCCAAAGCGCAGCGAAAGGTGCCAGTGCTCGGCTCCGATCGAGACGCTGCTCGCCGCGTCGACCTCGAGCGGCTGCGTCACCGCCGGCGTGTCGATCGGCGCCGGCAGCGTCGCCTGCGTCCCCCCCGCGCCGGCGCCACCGGCCGCGTCGCCGAAGAGCCGCAGGCGCGCGAGCAAGGGTTCGCCTTCGTGTTCGGGCAGCGGCGCCGCGTCGGCCACCGCGCGCACGAGGCGGGCGATGTGGTCCTGCGCCTCGAGCAGCAGGTTGATGAGCTCGTCGCTGAATGCGATCTCGCCGTTGCGCAGGCGGTCGAGCACGTTCTCGACCACGTGGGTGAAGTCCACCACCGCATCGAGCCCGAACAGACCGGCCGAGCCCTTGATCGTGTGGGCGCAGCGGAACAGGGCGTGCATGTCCTCGGCGGGGAGCGCCACGGTTTCGGCGCGCAGCAGGATGTCTTCCATCTGCGCGAGCAGGTCGCGGCTTTCGTCGAGAAAGGTGGCCAGAGCCTGAGACAGATCCATCGCTTACTCCTGGGGCTGCGGCCGGGTGCGGGCGACCAGCAGCGGGTCGCCGAGCGCACCGCCGAGGTTGGCGAGCTCGAGCAGGCGCAGGACCGCATCGGCGTGATTGACGAAGCGCACCGTCTTGCCCGGGCAGCGCTTGGCCATGAGCATGAGCTGCAGGCCGGCGGTGTCGATTTCGGTGATGCCGCCGAGGTCGATCTCGAGCTCGTCGTGCGCGCCGAGCGCCTGCAGCCAGTCGTGGCGCAGCGTGGCGACGGTGTAGATGCCGAGCTCGCCTTGCGGGCGCAGGCTCATGGCGCTGGCGGGGGCCTTCATCGCTGCGCCCTCACATCACCAGTTTGGAGACGGCCGCCAGCATCTGCTGGGGCTGGAAGGGCTTGACCACCCAGGCGCGCGCGCCGGCTTCCTGGCCAAGGCGCTTCTTCTCCTCGGCGGCTTCGGTGGTGAGCATGATCACCGGGGTGAACTTGTAGCTCGGGTTCTTCTTGAGCTCGCGCACGAAGGCGATGCCGTCCATGTTCGGCATGTTCACGTCCGAGATGATGAGGTGAACCTTCTGGCCGGCGAGCTTGCCGAGCGCGTCGCGCCCGTCGCAGGCTTCGATGACCGCGTAGCCTGCGCCCTTGAGCGACAGGCTCACCACCTGACGCAGCGAGGCGGAGTCGTCGACGATCAGCACGGTTTTGGACATGGGGAGGGCTCCTGCTTAAAAGAAAGTGATGTCGCCGCCCGCGCATGCGGTGTCCGCATCGAGCCGGCGGGCGTGTTGTTCGAGCGTGGTGTAGGTGCGCTCGAGCGCGGCGACCCAGGCCGCGGCATCGATCGGAGCGGGCACCCGTCCGCCCTGCAGCGCGGCCTCGTCGCCCGCGACCTGTTCAGCCAGGCGCGCCATGTCGGCACGCACGGCCTCCAGTATCTGGCTCACCCGGTCCTGGAACTGAAGCTGCACCAGCACGCCCTCGATGCGTGCCTGCACCGCCGCGCTGTTGTCTTCGAGCTCGCGCGCGGCCTGCGCCATGGCGCTGCCGACGTGGTCGAAGCGCTGCACCACGCGCCCGATCGTGCCTTCGGTGTCGCGCACCAGGGCGGCGTCGCTCTGCCCCATGCGCTCGGCGGCGGCGAGCGCTTCGGCCATCGCGGCGTGCGCAATCTCGACCTTGGCGCGGATCTTCTGGCCGGTGCTGCCCGAGAGGTCGGAGAGCTTGCGCACCTCGTCGGCGACCACCGCAAAGCCGCGCCCGACCTCGCCCGCGCGTGCGGCCTCGATCGCGGCGTTGAGCGCGAGCAGATTGGTCTGCTTGGCGATCTCGCCCACCTCGCTCGCCATGCGCATGAGCT
The DNA here is from genome assembly GCA_002422685.1 of Thauera sp. UBA6194. GTDB lineage: Bacteria > Pseudomonadota > Gammaproteobacteria > Burkholderiales > Rhodocyclaceae > Thauera. The sequence goes on from DITC01000007.1 coordinate 68,411, forward strand.
CGTCGGTAACCTGCGCGAGCCGCCCGACCGCCTGCGACAGCGTCTGCTTTTCGGCGAGCGCGGCGTTGAGCCCGCTCAGCACGGCGTCGAGCTCGGTGCGGGCAAAGCCGATCACGCCCACGACGCTGTCGGCGCCGGCGTCCGCGCCGCTCTGGCGCGAGTGCTGAAGTGCGTGCTGCAGGCGCGCGAGGATTTCGGCGAACTCGCCGGCAAGCGCACCGACCGCGGTCTCGGTCTGCGTGCGCGACAGACCCACATGGTCGCGCCAGCGCGCGAGCGCGGCCTGCGCCACGTGCTGCAGGCTGAACAGATAGGCCTCGCGCTCGGCCAGCCGGGCCTGCGCTTCGGCGGCATCCTGCGCACGCCGCAGCGCCTGCGCCGCCACCTGCCGGCGTCGGATCCATAGCGGCAGCGCGACGCTGGCCATGCCGAGCGCGGCCGCGGTCGCCAGGGCGACGGGGCCGGCGGCAAGGAACGCCAGCAGCAGCGCTCCGCTCAGGCCCGGCGCCGCGAGCGCGGCCAGCGGCAGGGCCTGAAGGTTTGTGGAAACGAGGGGCTGGGACACGTACCGCTTCTCCGTAGGTTCCGCGACCGCCTTCGGGCGGCGCAGTCTTGATGAGGCTGACACGGACATTGCGCACGGATTGCGTCCTTTACGGATAGACCCGATTTGGGCAATACCCGTAAGATCCACACACAACATGATCCAGCCGCCAGCATTCACTTGATCGCTGCGCATGGTGTCGCTTCGGCCCCTCTAGGGACAATCGGTAAAACTCCGTGTCCGGCCCTAGGGGTATGGACTAGACAAGCCCTTCGAGAGAGAAGTACCGACGTGCTGATTCGCAAGCAACAAACGCTCATTGCCGCCGCCGCGCTGCTCATCGTGCTGGTGGTGAGCGGGCTCTGGATCAACAGCAACCTGGCCTTCCGCACCGAGCTCGAGCGCAATCGCATGGCCGCACAGATCGGGCCAGTAGGCGCCTCGCAGCTGCGCGTGCGCACCTTCGAGTTTCTCGCCCAGCCCACGCCCGAGACGCGCCGGCGCTGGTACGAGAGCCACGCGCGCTTCGGCGCAATGCTCGCCGCGCCCCTCATGGACGGCACGCCGGGAGAAGCGATCATCAGCGCGCTGCGCGCACGCCATGCACAGCTGCCCGAGCTGTTCGAGGCGCTCGCGCGCCAGCGCCTGCTCGAGGACGACGCATCGGCGCCGAACCCGGCGGTGCTCGGCCAGGCACGGGCCACCTCGGTGCAGTTCATGGACGCCACGCAGCAGATCGCCGAAGACACCTTGACCCTGCTCGAGCTCGGTCAGGCGCGGCTCGGCCGCCTGCAACGCAACGAGGAGCACCTGATGGCCGGGCTGATCGTGCTGCTGATGCTGGCCCTCGGCCTGCAGTTCCTGATCGTGCGGCGCCAGGTGCTCGAACCGCTGCGCGCGCTCGAGCGCGGCGCGCGCGCCATCGAGAAGGGTGAATACGAGCACCGCATCGGCATGCACGCGCATAACGAGCTCGGCACGGTGGCTCGCCAGTTCGACCACATGGCCGACGCGCTCGGCGAGACGCTGCAGGCCCTGCACCAGCAGCGCAGCCAGCTCGAAGTCGCCAATCGCGAGCTGGAGAGCTTCAGCTACTCGGTGTCGCACGACCTGCGCGCGCCGCTGCGCGGCATCGACGGCTGGGCGGCCGCACTCGACGAGGACTTCGGCAACACCCTGCCCGCCGAGGCGAAGGACTACATCGCGCACATCCGCGGCGAATGCACGCGCATGAACCAGCTCGTCGACGACCTGCTGCAGCTTGCCCGCGTCACGCGCAGCACACTGGACTTCGAGTGGCTGGAGCTCGACCGGCTCGCCCGCGAAGTGGCCGAGCGGGTGCGTGCGGCCTGGCCGGACCGCGACATCGTCTTCGAGATCGAGGCGGACCTGACGGTGTGGGGCGACCGACGCCTGCTCGACATCGTGCTCACGAACCTGTTCGACAACGCGTGCAAGTTCACCGCGCGCGTGCCGCAGGCGCGCATCGTGCTGGGTAGCCGCGTACGGACTGATCAGGCGAGCGGCGTGGCGGTGAAGGCGTATTACGTGCAGGACAATGGCGCCGGTTTCGACATGCAGTACGCCAGGCGCCTGTTCACGCCGTTCCAGCGCATGCATTCGCAGCGCGACTTCCCCGGCACCGGCATCGGGCTTGCGATCGTGCACCGGATCATCCAGCGCCACGGCGGCCAGCTCGACGCCGAGGCGAAGCCGGGCGAAGGCGCCTGCTTCGGCTTCACCCTGCCGCTGCAGCCGGGACCAGCGCTGCCCGCACGCGCCGACGCCAGGCCATGAGCTGCGGACAATGAAGGCGCACCTATGACCCTGCCCACCCCGCCTGCGCAGACCGAGCTGGCCGTGCTGCTCGTGGAGGACGCCGAGCGCGACGCGCTGCTGATCCTGCGCGCGCTCAGGCAGGCCGGCTTCGCCGTGCGCCATCGCCGCGTGGAACGCGCCGACGAGATGCGCGCCGCACTCGCCGACGCGCACTGGGATGTGGTGCTCTCGGACTTCAACCTGCCCGGCTTCGATGCGCACAGCGCCCTGGCCGAGCTGCAGGCGAGCGGGCTGGACCTGCCCTTCATCGTGGTCTCGGGCACCATCGGCGACGAGACCGCGATCGCGCTGATGCGCCAGGGCGCGCACGATTACCTGATGAAGGCCAACCTCGCCCGCCTCGGCCCGGCCATCGAGCGCGAGATCGGCGAGGCCCGCGTGCGCGCCGAACGCCACCGCGCCCTCGCCGCCTTGCGCGAGAGCGAGGCCAGCTTGCGCGCGGCGCAGCGCATCGGCGGCATCGGCCAGTGGCGCAAGGACGCCGGGCAGGCTTCGACGTGGTGCTCCGACACTTTGTTCGCCCTGTTCGGCATCGTCCCGCCCTATCCGCAAGAGCCGGTGCATGCGCTGCTGGCGCGCGTCCACCCCGCCGACGCAGGCGCGCTGCAGGCCATGCACCACCGCCTCGCCGAAGGTGCCACGCAGGGCGACATCGAGTACCGCATCATGCGCACCGACGGCAGCATCCGCTACCTGCGCGAATGCGCGGCCTGGACCCGGGGCGATCCGGACGCACCCGCGGCGCTGATCGGTACGGTCTACGACGTCACCGCCCATCGCGAGGCCGAACAGGCGCTGAGCATGGCCAACCTGCGCCTGCGCCAGCTCTCGGGGCGTGTGCTCGAGGCGCAGGAGTCCGAACGGCGCGAGCTGGCGCGCGAGCTGCACGACCAGATCGGCCAGGCCCTCACCGCGGTCAAGCTCGAGCTGCAGGGCATGACGCCGCATGTGGACGAGGGGCCGGCGGTAATGCGCCTGGCGTCCGCGCTCCACATCACCGAGGAGGCGCTCGCCCAGGTGCGCGGCCTGTCGCTGAACCTGCGCCCGCCACAGCTCGACTACATGGGGCTGGAGGCTTCGCTGCGCTGGCATGCACAGGCTCAGTGCGAGCGCGCCGGTCTGTCGCTCGCGTTCTCGGCCCGCATCGACGGCCCCGCGCCCGACGCGCGCTGCGCGATCGTGTGTTTCCGCCTGCTGCAGGAAGCGCTCACCAATGTCCTCAGGCACGCCGGCGCGAACACCTTGCGGGTGGATGTTTCGCAGCAGGACGGTACGATCCTGATGGAGATCGACGATGACGGCTGTGGCTTCGATGTGGCACGTGCGCGCCGGCGCATGCTCGAAGGCGAGAGCGTGGGCCTGCTCGGCATGGAGGAACGGGCCGCCCTGATCGGCGGTCATGTCGGCATCGAATCGGCTCCGGGTCAAGGCACGCGGCTGCGCGTCACGCTACCCTGCCATGACGATCGGGACACACGACAGGGAGAGATCGATGGAAGGATTACGCGTACTGCTGGTGGATGATCACAGCCTGGTCCGTGCCGGCGTGCGCGCCTTGCTGCACGCCCTACCCCAGGTGGTGTCAATCGACGAGGCCAGCAGCGGGCGCGAAGCGCTCGAGCGCGTGCGCGCCGAGCTGCCGGATCTGGTGCTGATGGACATCGCCATGAACGACATGGACGGCCTGGAGGCAACGCGCGCGATCACCGCCGAACAACCCGAGGCGCGGATCATCATGCTGTCGATGCACGACACCGGTGACTTTTTCGACCAGGCGCTGCGCTGCGGCGCGCGTGGCTACCTGCTCAAGGATGCAGCGGTCGCCGAACTCGAGATGGCGATCGCGGCGGTGATGCGCGGCGACGTGTATCTGAGCCCGGCGGTCTCGCGCCATCTGGTCGGCAACATGCTCGCGCGCCAGCCCGACGAGGCGCGCCCTGCCGGCGTGCTCACGCCCCGCCAGACCGAGATCCTGCACCTGATCGGCAGCGGCGTCGGCACCAAGGACATCGCGCGCCGGCTCGACCTGAGCGTGAAGACGGTCGAGGCGCACCGCGCCCAGATCATGGAGCGCCTCGGCGTGCGCGACATCGCCAATCTGCTGCTGGAGGCGGCCCGACGCGGGCTGATCACGCTCGGCAAGATCTGAGACGACACCCCCGCTCCAGCGCCCTAGGTGCATCTCGGTAATCCGCTGCATTGCGGCATCGGCGTACAACCGTATCATTGGCCCAGACCTGAAGTCGGAGTACCCAGCAATGAATCGTCCCCTCAAGCTGCTGCTGGTCGAGGATCACGACCCGGACGCACAGCTGATCGTGCGCCACCTCGAACACAGCGGCATGGAACTGAGCGCGCTGCGCGTCGACAGCGCGGACGCGCTGCGCGCGGCGCTCGACGAAGGCGGCTGGTCGGCGGTGCTGTGCGACTACGCCCTGCCCGGCTTCGGCGCGGACGAGGCGCTCGCGCTGGTGCGCGCACGGGGCGACGAGCTGCCCTTCATCGTCGTCTCGGGCACCATCTCCAGCACGCAGGCCACCGCCCTGATGGAGCTGGGCGCCCACGACTACGTGCTCAAGGACGACCTGGTGCGCCTGGGCCCGGCGCTGGTGCGCGAGCTGCGCGAGGCCGCCGAGCGCCGCGCACGCCGCATCGCCGAGAACGACCTGCGGCGCAAGAAAGCACGCCTGCGGCTATGGAACCAGGTGGTCGAGAGCCTGGACGAGGGCATCGTCGTGACCGATCTGGAGGGCAACATCGTCGATTGCAACCCCTCGTTCGAGCGCATCACCGGCTACGCGCGGGAAGAGGTGATGGGGCGCAACCCGCGCCTGCTCAAGTCGGCCCGGCACGACGGCGCCTACTACGAAACGCTCTGGCACACGCTGATCACCACCGGCAGCTGGTCGGGCGAGATCTGGAACAGACGCAAGAACGGCGAGATCTACCCCGAGGCGCTCACGATCAACAGCGTGCGCGGCCCGGACGGCCTGCCGCAGAATTACGTTGCGGTGTTCAGCGACCTCAGCAAGCAAAAACAGGATGAGGCGCAGCTCGACTTCCTGACCCATCACGACACACTCACCGGACTGCCCAACCGCCGGCTGTTCAAGGACCGGCTCGCGCAGGCGATCGAGCGCGCACGCAGCCGCAGGAGCCAGACTGCGGTGCTCTTGCTCGATGTGGACCGTTTCAAACGCATCAATGACAGCCTCGGGCAGGCGGCAGGCGACGCCTTGCTGAAAATCGTCGCAGGCCGGATCCGGCGGTGCCTCGAACAGCCGGGCAACCTGGCGCGCCACGGCAGCGACGAGTTTCTCGTGATGCTTCCGGAGTTCGAGGACGCGGACGCGATCGCGGCGATCGCTCACGCCATCCTCGAAGAAGTCTCGCGCCCGGTCGAGCTCGCGGACACGCGCGTCGTCGTCAGCGCGAGCATGGGCATCGCGGTCTTCCCGGACGACGCCCAGGACGCCGAAAGCCTCCTCGAGTGCGCCGAGGCCGCACGTGCGCCGATCCGCCACGGCAATCACAACCGCATGCACTTCTTCACCAGCGGCATGGACGCGAAGGCACGGCGCTGGATGGCCGTGGAGAGCGAGTTGCGGCACGCCATCGAACGCGAGGAGCTTCAGCTCCACTACCAGCCGCTGGTGTGCGTGCGCGATGGCCGCATTCGCACGGTCGAGGCGCTCGTGCGCTGGAACAGCCCGAGCCTCGGCTGGGTGTCGCCCGCCGAATTCATTCCGGTGGCGGAAGACAGCGGCCTCATCCTTGCGCTCGGCGACTGGGTGCTGGAAACCGCTTGCCGCCAGGTTTGCGCCTGGAACGACACCGGGCTGCCCCCCGTGCGCGTCGCGGTCAACGTCTCGGCACACCAGATCGCCAGCGGTCATCTGCCCGAGCGCATTCGCGACACGCTGCAACGCAACGGGCTGTCGCCCGAGCAGCTCGAGATCGAGCTCACCGAGAGCACGATGATGGCCGACACCGAGCACAGCGCTGCACAGGTTGCCCGGATCAGCCGCATGGGCGTGAGCGTTGCTCTGGACGATTTCGGTACGGGCTACTCTTCGCTCGCTTACCTGAGCCGCTTCGCGCTGAGCAAGCTGAAGATCGACCGCAGCTTCGTCAACGGGCTGACCGAAGACCCGAAGAGCCAGGTCCTGGTCGACGCCACCGTGGGTCTGGCGCGCGCGCTGGGCTTGCGGGTGGTGGCCGAGGGGGTCGAGACCGAGGCCCAGCGCGAGCTCCTCATGGCCGCCGGCTGCGACGCGCTGCAGGGCTATCTTCTGAGCCGGCCAGTGGCTCCCGCCGCGCTCGGCAGCCTCATCCACCGCTTCGCACACTGGGAGGCCTACGGTCGCCCGCGTGCAGTAGCCTCTGCGGGCTGAGCCGCAGACATCACCCCGGCACGCTGCGTCGCGCCTGCCACAGCCCCCACAGGCTCACCAGCGCGAGCGCGCCGACGATGAGGCCCATGCCGGCGAACTCCGACCCGGTGGGACGCTCGCCGAGTTCGATCCAGCCCGACAGCACGCCCACCATCGGAATCCCGAGCGCCGACAGGCCCGCCATGCCCGCCGACAGGCGCTGCAGCACGAACAGCCACAGCACCCACGCCAACCCGGTGGCGAACACGGCGTTGAAGATCAGCGCACCGAAGAAATACGGCGTGGGCTCGATCGGTCGCGACGTGTGAAAAAACGCGAAGATGCACAGCGCGAGCGCGCCGAACAGCATCTGCCAGGCGGTGAGCCCGAGCAGATCGAACTCGCGCTTGTGGCGCATGTGCTTGGCAAGCACCGATGACGCCGCCCAGGTGATGCCGGCCAGCACGGCGAGCAGGTTGCCGAACACGCTGCCGCCCAGCGACCAGGGCTCCAGAATCAGCACCAACCCGCCACCGGCCAGCGCCACCCCGAACCATTGCACGCCACGCACCCGCTCGCCGAGCGTGAGCCAGGCCATCGGAATGACCCAGAACGGCATGGTGTAGACCAGCACCGCAGTCTTGCCCGCCCCACCGGTGACGAGCGCCCACTGAATCAACGCGGTGAACAAGCCCGTCTGCAACAAGCCGAGCAGCAGCACCTCGCGCCCGGCCACCAGCCGCATCGGGCGCTTGAGCAGCACGAGCACGATAAACAGGGTGAGCGCGCCGAACGCAGCGCGGATCGCAGAAAAATCAAAGGGGTCAACATACTGGATGACCTTTTTCATGACCACCCAGTTGTAACCCCAGATCAGGGACAGCGCCGCGAGCGCGAGCAACGCCGCGCGGGATGAGCCGTTAACCGACATCGAAGCTCCAGAAGAAGAATTGCACCCACATGATGCGGCAATCGCACCCTCGAAGTGAAATCAATGGGGTCAAAATCAATGGGGTCAGACTCGATTGATCTTCCGATCAATCGAGTCTGACCCCATTGATTTTGAATTGGGGGACGTTCAGCCGGGCTTGGGCTGGGCGGGGCCGAAGAGGCGGTTGGTGAGCTTGACGTACCACGCTGCCGACTGCACCTGGAGGATGTAGGCGAGCGCGATCACGAGCGCGGCGCCCGCGCTTTCGCCACCGAACACGTTCATCGCGAGCGCGAGCGCAATCGAGAGGTTGCGCATCACCGTGCCGTAGACCAGCGCGATGGCGTCGCCGCGCGGCAGCATGGTGCGTGCGACCACGGTGCTGAGCACGTAGTTGATCGCGTACAGGCACAGCAACGGCACCAGCACGACGATGAGCTCGCCGGGCTGGGCGACGAGGTCCTTCGCCTTGAGCGCGAGCGCGACGAACACGATGCCGAGCACGCCGAGCGTGGAGAACGGCGGGAAGCGCGGCCCCCAGGTCTTCTGGTACTCGGCCTGACCGTGGCGGGCGATGAGCCACTTCTGCGTGAAATGGCCGGCGACCATGGGCAGGAACACGATGATGATGATCTGCGTGAAGATCGCGCCCATGTCGACCGGGACCTCCGCCCCCATCAGCCAGCGCACGTAGAGCGGCGTGGCGAGCGAGCCGAGGATGAGGCCGAGCACCGTCATCTTGACCGCCGCGCCGAGATTGCCGCCGGCGAAGCCGGTCCAGGAGATGGTCATGCCGCTGGTGGGCAGCAGCGCGGCCAGCAGCAGCCCGAGCGCATAGAAGGGCTGCTCGGGAAAGAAGAGCTTGCCCAGACCGAAAGCGACGAAGGGGATGATCGCGAAGTTGATCGCCTGCGCCAGCGCCTGCGCCTTCAGGTCGCCGCCCTCGAGCACCTTCTGCAGCTTGAGGTTCACCATCATCGGATAAACCATCAGAAAGGTGAGCGGCACGATCAGCGACTTCAGCCAGCCCACCGGGGCGATGAGGCCGAAGCCGAAACCCAGCACCATCACCACCGGAATGGCGAAGATGAGGTTCTTGTTGATCTTCATCAGGAGCGCGAGCATGGTGGGTCTTCCCTGTTTTCGCTGTTGTTTGCGATGCCGTCATCGTAGCAGCGGGAGAGGCGCAAGCAAGCACGATGCCATCTGCCGATATCGGCCTCCAGCCCGGTTCGTGACGCACCACGCCGCGCACCAGAGAGGCCATGCACTGCCAGACCGGGCATCGGCGCTGCCATTGCTGACAGCGTCGACGATGCCGCACCGGCCCGAGCCACGCCGATCGGGGCCTCGTGGACTGAAAAGGGCCCGCACGCGGCGAGCCCCTTTGCCTGCGACGATGCGGCTGCCGAGCTTACTTCTTGCCGGCGGCGAGTCCGTTCAGGATTTCCTGCTTGGCGTCCTCGACCGTGCCCCAGCCCAGCACCTTGACCCACTTGCCGGGCTCGAGGTCCTTGTAGTGCTCGAAGAAATGCACGGTCTGCTTCATCAGCAGCTCGGGCAGATCGTCGGTGGTCTGCACCTTGTCGTAGAGCGGGGTCAGCTTGGACACCGGCACCGCCACGACCTTGGCGTCGACGCCGCCGTCGTCTTCCATCTTGAGCACGCCCACCGGACGGCAGCGGATCACCACGCCCGGCTGCAGCGGGAAGGGGGTCACGACCAGCACGTCGACCGGGTCGCCATCGCCGGCGATGGTGTGCGGCACATAGCCATAGTTGAGCGGGTAACGCATCGAGGTGCCCATGAAGCGATCGACGAAGACGGCGCCGCTGTCCTTGTCCACCTCGAACTTGATCGGATCGCCCTGCGCGGAGATCTCGATGATGACGTTGATGTCGTTCGGCACGTCCTTGCCGGCGCTGACCATATCGAAGCCCATTTACCCCTCCCGTGGAAAAATTGTGCGCGGATTATAGGGGGAAACCGCAATGTCTTGCACTGCCGCATCGCCCCATTGCGCCCTGCGTATCAGACCGGCGCGTCGAAGCCTGCATCCTCGACGGCGGCACGCAGCGCCTCGACCGACACCTTCGCCGGGTCGAAACGCACCTGCGCGCTGCCCTGCTCGAGCGACACCTGCGCGGCTTCGACACCGTCGAGCGCGGTCAGCACGCCGGTCACGTTCTTCACGCAACCGCCGCAGCTCATGCCTTCGACCTTGATCGTCACTTCATTCATTGAAAACTCCTTGTGGATGTCGAGCGTACGACCTCGCGCCCTTCAGGTCACGCACACCACGCCACGCCACAGGTCGCCACCCAGCGAGGGCGCGTAGTACAGCCCGAAGAGGCCAAACCCCAGCACCAGCAGGCCGGAGCCGAGACGAACCCAGCGATTGCGGGTGAGGTCGCGAAAACGCTTGAACAGCATGCCGGCCAGCAGCAGGTTGGGCAAGGTACCCAGACCGAAAGCGAGCATCAGCCCTGCCCCGCGCGCACCGGAACCGGTGACGAGGGCGGTGGCGAGCACCGAGTAGGTCAGGCCGCAAGGCAGAAACCCCCACAACATGCCGAGCGGCAGCGCCTGCTTGACCGAGCGCGCGGGCAAAAAACGCCGCGTGGCGGGCTGGATGCGACGCCACAACACGTTGCCCGCACGTTCGATCGGCGTCAGCAGGCGGGTGAAGCCGGTGAGGTACAGGCCGAGCGCGACCAGCATCAAGTTGGCCAGCACGTAGAGCGTCATCTGCACCGGCAACATGCCGTCATAGAGCAAGCCGACCGAGCCGAGCAGCCCCACCGCACCACCGAGTGCGGTGTAGGTGGCGATGCGGCCGAAGTTGTACGCGAGATGCAGGGGCCACTGCGGCTTGCCGCCGGGCGTCTGCACCTGCATGGTGAGCGCGCCGACGATGCCACCGCACATCGCCACGCAGTGCGTGCCGCCGAGCAGGCCGATGAGGAAGACGGCGATATAACCGGTGTCTGGCATGAAAGAAAAGGCCCCGCAGTGAATGCGAGGCCTCATTTTACGCTGCGCTGCCGCAGGCGTGCGGCTTGCGTGTCAGCCGGCTGCGCTCAGATCACGCGCGAGTACCGCGCCCGCTCGCGATCGGCACGCAGATAACGGTCGAACACCATCGCGATGCCGCGCACCAGCAGGCGCCCACCCGGCTGCACGCTGATCCAGTCGCCGTCGACCTTCACCAGGCCGGCCTTCTCCATTTCCTTAAGGTCGGCGAGCTCTTCGGCGAAATACTCGCGGAAGTTGATCAGGTGAGCGATCTCGATCGACTGCATCGACAACTCGAAGTGGCACATCAGCGCCTGGATGATCGCGCGTCGCAGCAGGTCGTCGGCGGTGAGCTCGATGCCGCGCAGCACCGGCAGCTCGTCGCGGTCGAGCGCGTCGTAGTACTCGTCGAGCGTCTTGACGTTTTGCGCGTACACCGGCCCGATCTTGCCGATCGCCGAAACGCCGAAGGCGAGCAGGTCGCACTCGGCCTGGGTGGAATAGCCCTGGAAGTTGCGGTGCAAGCGCCCCTGACGCTGGGCGACGGTGAGCTCGTCGTCGGGCTTGGCGAAGTGGTCCATGCCGATAAAGACGTAGCCGGCCTCGGTGAGGCGACGGATGCCCAGCTGCAGCAGCTGCAGCTTGGTGTCGGCGGAGGGCATGTCACCACTGTTGATGCGGCGCTGCGGCTTGAACAGGCCAGGCAGGTGCGCGTAGCTGTAGAGCGAGATGCGGTCGGGCGAGATCTCGAGCACCTGCTCGAGGGTGCGGTTGAAGCTGATCACGTTCTGCTTGGGCAGGCCGTAGATCAGGTCCATGCTGACCGACTTGAAGCCGTTGGCGCGCGCCGCGTCGATGACGAGCTTGGTCTCGTCGTAGCTCTGGACGCGATTGACCGCCACCTGCACGTCTTCGGCAAAGTCCTGCACGCCGACGCTCATGCGGTTGAAGCCGAGCTCGGCGAGCAGCTTGACGGTGTCGAAGTCCACCTTGCGCGGGTCGACTTCGATGGAATACTCGCCGTTGGGCACGAGCGTGAAGTGCCCGCGCACCGAGGCCATCAGCTCGCGCATTTCGTCGTGCGACAGGAAGGTCGGCGTGCCACCCCCAAGGTGCAACTGCGTGACCTGGCGGCTACCCTCGAGGCATGCCGCCTGCATCGCGATCTCTTTGGCGAGATATTTCAGGTACTTGGCCGAGCGCCCGTGATCCTTGGTGATGATCTTGTTGCAGGCGCAGTAGTAGCAGATCGTGTTACAGAATGGGATGTGGAAGTATAATGAGAGCGGTTTGCTTACGCCGCCCACCGCCCTTTTGGCGAGCCAGGTCTTGAGCGCTTCTGCGTTGAAGGCCTCGACGAAGCGGTCCGCTGTCGGGTAGGAGGTGTATCGCGGTCCGTTGATGTCGAACCTGCGAATCAATTGCGGATCGAAGATGAGTTCGTGCTGGCTTTTCATGATCTTGCTGCTGAGGTGTGAGCCGAACAATGGCAGATCACCGGATTTTTTAGGTTGACGTGGGTCAACGGGGCTGTTTTAGACACCGGTCAAACCCGCCGCCAATGTCTTTTTTCTGGGAAGCAGGATTATCGTGCAGATGAGGGCAAGCGTGCCAATTACCGTGAGCGGGTTGAAGACCGCCTGCTCGCAATGCAACCTCGTCGAGTTGTGCCTGCCCTTCGGCATGTCGGGCAGCGAGCTGAGCCGACTCGACGAGTTGGTCGGCGCGCGGCGCAAGGTGAAACGACAGCACAGCCTGTATCGCGCAGGCGACACCTTCGAGGCCATCTACGCGATCCGCGCCGGCTCGTTCAAGACCGATGTGCTGCTCGAGGACGGACGCGAGCAGGTCACCGGCTTTCAGATGACCGGCGAGATCCTCGGCCTGGACGGCATCAGCACCGAGGCGCACTCGTGCAACGCGATCGCGCTCGAGGACAGCGAGGTGTGCGTGATCGCCTACGACAAGCTCGAGCAGATGTCGCACGAGATCGAGGGCCTGCAGTTGCAGTTTCACAAGGTGATGAGCCGCGAGATCGTGCGCGACCACGGCGTGATGATGCTGCTCGGCTCGATGCGCGCCGAGGAGCGCCTGGCGGCTTTTCTGCTCAACATGTCGCAGCGCTTCAATGCGCGCGGCTTCTCGCCGCAGGACTTCAACCTGCGCATGACGCGCGAAGAGATCGGCTCCTACCTCGGACTCAAGCTCGAGACGGTGTCACGGGCGTTTTCGCGCTTCCAGGAAGACGGCCTGATCTCGGTGCAGCAAAAGCACGTGCAACTGCTCGACCCCGCCGGACTGAAGAAACTGATCCAGCACCAGCAGGGTGTGCGATGAGCCGACGCCGCGGCGCTCAGGCCAGATAGCCGGCGGCGTGCTTGGTCAGGGCGACCGAAACGATCCAAAGATAGACCAGCAGCGCAGCCACGAAGGCGCCGATCCGGACCTCGCGCGTGCGCCCACGCTTGAGCGCCACCGTGCCGAGCAGGATATACACGATGAGACCGAGAATCTTCGCCGTCGCCCAGCCCGCCACGAAGGGGTACTGCTGAATCATCACGGTGAGCGTGATTGCCGACAGCAACAGCGTCGTATCCACCAGGTGCGGCACGATCCTCGTCAGGCGGTGCTGCAGCAGCGGGTTGCCTGTGATCATCCACACCCCACGCAACAGGAACCCTGCCGCACTGAGAACGACACAGGTGATATGCAGGTTCTTGATCGCGTAATAAAACATCCGTCTTCCTTTGCCCGACCGGCCACAGAGCCGGAAAATGCCGCCACCGAGGTGCAAGATGCGGCGGCTCGATTAGAATTGCGCCCCCACCGGAGAGTTCCGAGATGCCCCAAACCCACGTCCAGCTCGACATCCCCGCCCTGTTGCACCGCATTCCGTTGTTCGGCGAGCTGTCGGACGCAGACATGGCGCTCGTCGCACGCTTCACCCGCGACCGCCAGGTGGCGCGTGGCGAGGTGCTGTTCCAGCGCGGGGATCAACCGCACGGCTTTTACTTCGTCGTCTCGGGTCAGGTCAAGCTCGCGTTCTCATCGTCGCAGGGCACCGAGAAGGTGGTGGAGATCATCGGCCCCATGCAGAGCTTCGGCGAGGCGGTGATGTTCATGAATCATCCCTACCCGGTGTTTGCCGAGGCGCTCACCGATACGGTGCTGGTGCACGTGGGCCAGCAGGTGGTGACCGAGCTCATCGACCAGGACTCGACCTTCGCACACAAGCTGCTCGCGGGCATGGCGATTCGTCTGCACGGCCTGATCCAGGACGTGGAAACCTACTCCCTCCGCTCGAGCACGCAGCGTGTGATCGGCTATCTGCTGCAGGTGGCCGACAGCGACAGCCCATGCGAAATCGCGCTGCCCACGAGCAAGCAGGTGATCGCCTCGCGCCTGAACCTGACCCCGGAGACCCTGTCGCGAATCTTCCACGACCTCAGCGATGCGGGGCTGATCAGCGTGCAGGGCAAGCGCGTCACGCTGCACGACCCGGCGCGCCTGGCGCGCCACGGCGGCTGAGCACACCGGCTCAGCGCTGCAGCACGTACTCGCCGGGCGCCGGCGCAAGCGCGGGGAAGGCCTCGCTGGCCGCCTCGCCTGCGCTCACCAGGGCCCCGGCGCGCGGCTTGAGCCAGGCCATCCAGTCGGGCCACCAGCTGCCTTCGCAGGCCTGCGCGCGCTGGCGCCAGCGCTCGGGCGTGTCGCCGGCCTGGGTCTCATCCACCCAATAGCGGCGCTTGGGCGGCTCGACCACCGGATTGACGATACCGAGGATGTGCCCGGAGCTCGACTGCACGAAGCGCACCGGCCCCTTGACGTGATCGTTGATGCGGAAGGTCTGTCGCCAGGGCGCGATATGATCGTCCTCGCAGCACACCGCATACAGCGGCTGGCGGATGCGGCCGAGATCGATCGGCTCTCCGGCCAGGCTCAGCGCGTCGGGCTGGATGAGGCGATTGCGCAGGTAGAGCTCTTCGAGATACCAGGCGTGCATGCGGTACGGCATCCGGGTCGCATCCATGTTCCAGTAGAGCACATCGAAGGCCGGCGGCTTCTCGCCATACAGCCAGCCGCGCACCACGTAGTGCCAGATCAGGCTGTTCGAGCGCAGCAGGCGGAACGAGGTCGCCATCGCCTTGCCGTCCAGATAGCCCTGCTCCGCCATCTGGCCGATCAGGTGGCGAATGCTGCCCTCGTCGATGAAGACTTCGATGTCACCCGGCTTGTGGAAATCGACCAGGGTGGTAAACAGCGTCCAGTCGGCCACCGGCATCTCGGCCTCGGGGTAATGCCGGTTCGCCCACGCCATGTAGGTCGCAAGCGCGGTGCCTCCGATGCAGTAGCCGGCCGCGTGCACCTTGTGCGCGCCGGTGAACTCGCGCGCCACGCGCACGATGGTATCGACGCCTTCGCGCAGGTAGTCGTCGAAGCCGACGTCGCGCATGGCGGCGTCGGGGTTCGCCCAGCTCGTGATGAACACATCCACGCCCTGCTCGAGCAGGTAGCGGATCATGCTCTTCTTCGGCTGCAGGTCGAGCACGTAGAACTTGTTTATCCACGGTGTGACGATGACGAGCGGCTCGGCATGCACGCGCGGCTGCGTCGGCGCGTAATGGATGACCTCGAGCAGGCGATTGCGGAACACGACGGCACCGGGTGTGGTGGCGAGGTTTTCCCCCACGCGGAAGTCGTCGGGGTTGGTCATGCGCACTTCGCCCGCCTGCATGTCGGCGAGAAAGTTCTCGAAGCCGTCGCGCAGGCTCTGCCCGTGCGTCTCCAGCGCACGCCGCAGCGCGACCGGGTTGGTCAACAGGAAGTTGGTCGGCGCCACGGCGTTGAGCCACTTGCGCCACCAGAAGGCGGCGCGCCGGCGGGTCTGTCCCGACAGGCCGGGGGTGTCGTAGAGCATGTCCTGGGTGTGGCGGGTGAAGGCGAGATACCACTCCTTGACCAGATCCCAGGTCGGGCGCTCGGTCCACACCGGGTCGGCAAAGCGCGCATCGTCGGCGTTGGGCGCGATCGGATCGGGGCTGTGCAAGCCTTGCAGCCGCGCCCACGAGTGCCACTGCAGATCCCACAGGTCCGACGACAGGCTGAGCATGTGCTGGGCCAGCTCCTGCGGGTGCGCCAGCCACGCGAGCTGGGCATGGACGATGGGCGCGGTCACGCCGTGCGGGTCGAGCGCGTCCTCGAGCTGCTCGTGAAAGCGGTGCAGCAAGGCCGCGGCAGAGGCGGTGTCACGACGAGCACGGCCATTGCGCCCGCCACCATTGCGCCCGCCATCATTGTGGCCAGCCCCCGTGCGTGCGGGCACCTCGCAGACCTCACCGCCATGGGCGGCGCCGTCGCTCGCCGCGGCCTTCGTCGTGGCCTTCGCGCTGCGATTCGCGCTACCGTTCCGACGCGTCATCTTCCTTCCCCTTGTAAGCCGACTTCACTCCAGTGCGTAAGGCGAATGCGGCGCGGCGACGGTAACACCCTGCCAACCGAACTCGCGCTCGATCGCCTCGGCGAGCGCTGCGGACGCTGACGCTTCGCCATGGACGACGAAGGTCTGGCGCGGCGGCCGCTCGAAACCGCGCAGCCAGTGCAGCAAGGCGGGCTGATCGGCGTGTGCGGACAGACCCCCTATGGTGTGAATACGAGCCCGCACCGGCACGCGCTCGCCGAACAGGCTCACCTGGCGCGCACCATCGACCAGGCGTCGGCCGAGCGTGCCGGCAGCCTGAAAGCCCGCCATCACGACCGAGCACTCGCGGCGCCCGATGTTGTGCAGCAGGTGATGCTTGATTCGCCCGGCATCGCACATGCCGCTCGCGGACACGATCACCAGCCCACCCCGCACCTTGTTCAGCTCCATGGACTCCTCTACGTCCTGCACGAAACGCAGGCGGAAGCGCTCGGTGTTCCGCTGCGCCCACGCGTACAGCGCTCGGGTTTCATCGTCCCACAGATTCTCGTGACGCACCGTGAGTTCGGTCACTTTGGATGCCATCGGGGAGTCGACGACCACGTCTAGCCGGTCGATGCGTCCGGCGCGGACCAGCTCGGCGAGCACGAAAATGATCTCCTGCGTTCGCCCAACCGCGAATGCGGGAATGATCACGTTGCCGCCATCGACTTGCAGGGTGCGACGCAGTATCTCGGCAAGCTCATCGAAGGTGCCCTCGAGCGAGCGGTGCGCCCGGTTGCCGTAGGTGGACTCGATACACAGATAGTCCGCCCTGGCGATGGACGTGGGATCTTCGAGCACCGGTCGCATCGGCTGGCCGAGATCGCCCGAGGCGACCAGCCGACGCGCGTGTCCGTTCTCCTCGATGTCGATCTCGATGATGGACGAGCCGAGAATGTGCCCGGCATCGCGAAAGCAGCAGCGCACGCCCGTGCCGGGCACGACGGCGTCGCCATAATCCACCGCGTGCAGACGCTTGAGACTGGCGCGCGCCTGCTCGACGGTATAAAGCGGCCCCTGCTCGAGCCGACGCCGCGCCTTGCGCGTGCGCGCATTGCGCAAGGCCCACTCGGCCTCCTTTTCCTGGATGTAGGCCGAGTCGAGCAGCATCACGCCGAGCAGATCCACCGTCGCCGCGGTCGCGAAAAAACGCCCCTTGAAGCCGAGCGCGACCAGCCTCGGCACCAGACCGGTGTGATCGAGGTGAGCATGCGTGAGCAACACGAAGTCGATCTTCGACAGATCGAAGTCGAGCGCCTCGCGGTTCTTGCGGTCGGCCTCCCGGCCGCCCTGGAAGAGACCGCAGTCGACGAGGAAACTCCCGCCCGCATGATCGACGCGCATGCAGGATCCGGTCACTTCACCGGCCGCACCGTGGAAAGTCACTTTCATGGCACACCTCTTTTGGGCACACTGTGCCTCGCAGCATCGCACGCGGATTGACCACGATCAATCGGTGCGGACACCGACTCGTCGCTATAATCGATTCGTCACATTCACTAGGGAGATCCCGCCATGTTCAAGCACATCCTGGTTCCGACCGACGGTTCGGCCCTGTCCGAAGGCACGGTCGCGCGTGCCGTCTCCTTCGCCAAGGAAACCGGCGCACGCATCACCTTCTTCTATGCGCAGCCCGACTTTCCGATGCCGATCTATGGTGAGGGCGCGCTGATCGACCCCACCACGCCCGAGCAGTTCGCCAAGTCGGCGGCGGCCGAAGCGCAGGCCATCCTCGACAAATCCAAGGGCGTCGCCGATGCCTCGGGCGTGGCTGCCGACACCGACACCACGGTAAACGAGGTGCCCTACGAGGCGATCATCGACGCCGCCGATCGCCATGGCTGCGACCTGATCTTCATGGCCTCGCATGGTCGCCGCGGTTTCGCCAGCCTGCTGCTGGGCAGCGAGACGCAGAAGGTGCTGACGCACAGCAAGACGCCGGTGCTCGTGTACCGCTGACCCCGCCCCCCCGGGTCGAGCGGCATCCAAAAAGAACGGCCCGCAATTGGCGGGCCGTTCTTGTTTGTGCGGCACATGCCGAGCGCCCAGCCCGGAATCAGGCATTGGGGTCGATGGTGATCCTCATCTCCCCGGGCAGATACGCAGCGCCGTCCATGCGCCAGCTTCGGCTCTCGTCTTCGATGACGAACAGCCAGCGCCCGGTGGAGAGCGGCGCGAGCCTGGCCGAATAAGCGCCGTTGGCCCGCTCGGCAATCACCACCTGATCGAGACCGCCGCGCGTGGGGTGCGCCACCGTGACCAGCAGGCGCTCAGGCAGATTGGCAGCATCCGTAGCCGAGAGCGCGAGCTCGAGCGCGTCGCTGCGCACCTCGAGCGCTGCACGCAGACCCAGCTCGCGCGCACGCTCGACGCGCCCGATCGTCTGCACGATCGCCTGCCCCTCCTTGTAGTAGTCGTCCACCACCATGCCGTCGAAGGTGCGGGCGGCGATCACGAGCGTGGCGATGCCGGCCACGACGGCGATGGCCGGGAACATGATCAGGAACCAGGGCCAGCCCTGGCGATACCAGGGCTCGACGGGGTGCTCGGGGGTGTGATGTCTGGACATGTCAGCGTGGGATGAGGAACGTGGTCTCTTCCCGGAGACTCAGCGAGGGGTCGTCCTCGGCCGTGACCTGGAAGTGGATCGTGTTGGCGCCGGGCTTGCCTTGATCGTAAGGCACCAGCACCTGCATGGTCACCGACTGCGCTCCGGCCGGCCCGACCTCGACACGCGCGTCACCTCCCAGACGAATGCCGGGCAGGCCCGAGATCTCGAGGCGGAAGCTGCGCGCCGATTCGGTCATGTTCATGACCTGCAGCTGGTAGATGTTCTCGATCATGCCGCCCTCGACCTCGCGCCCGAGCGAGGAGCGATCGCGCAGGATGTCCATGCGCAGCGGCTCGCGCGCTGCGAGCCCCCACACGAACGCGATGCAGATGAGGACCAGCACGCCGCCGTAGATCAGGGTGCGCGGGCGCAGCACGTGACCGATGATTTCCTTGCGGCCCCAGTGGTTCTTCATCGCGTTCTCGGTGGAGTAACGGATGAGGCCGCGCGGATAGTTCATCTTGTCCATGACCTGATCGCAGGCATCGATGCAGGCGGCGCAGCCGATGCACTCGTATTGCAGGCCATCGCGGATGTCGATGCCGGTGGGGCATACCTGCACGCAGATTCCGCAGTCGATGCAGTCGCCCTTGGACACGGAGCGTGGATCGATGCCTTTCTTGCGCGTGCCGCGCGGCTCGCCTCGCTCCTCGTCATAGGTGATCACGAGCGTGTCGGGGTCGAACATCACCGCCTGGAAGCGGGCGTACGGGCACATGTAGATGCACACCTGCTCGCGCATCACGCCCGCGAACAGATAGGTGAATGCGGAGTAGAAGAGGATCCAGAACGTCTCCCATGGCCCGAAGCTGAGCGAGGTCAGCGACGCGAGCAGTTCTTCCAGCGGCGAGAAGTAGGCGACGAAGGTGAAGCCCGTCCACAAGGCAACCAGCGCCCACACCAGGTACTTGGCCCCACGGCGCATCGCCTTTTGCGCGCTCATCGGCGCCTGGTCGAGCTTCTGCCGCCGGATGTGGTCGCCCTCGATCTTCCGCTCGATCCACATGAAGATTTCGGTATAGACCGTCTGCGGACAGGCATAGCCGCACCACAGCCGCCCTGCGATCGCGGTGAAGAAGAACAGCGCGTAGGCCGAGATGATGAGCAGGATCGCGAGGAAGAAGACGTCCTGCGGCCAGAACACCCAGCCGAAGATATAGAACTTGCGCTCGGTCAGGTGCAGGAGCACCGCCTGCCGGTCGTTCCAGTTCAGCCACGGCAGGCCGTAGTAGATGATCTGGGTGATCCAGACCAGCGCCCAGCGCCAGTTCGCGAACAGACCGGTTACGGAGCGGACGAACAGCTTCTTGCGCGCGGCATAGAGCGTGTCCTGGGAAGAATCTTGCTGCTGCGCTTTGGTGCGCGGCTCAGGGGATGGGCTGTTCATGGCCTCGTTACCGATGGATTCTTGTTCTTCTTATTGCTATGAAAACCCCGGGAGGACCCCCTCCTCCCGGGGCTGGACTACAACACTGCCACTGCTTACTTCTTGCTCAGGCTCAGCACATAGGCGGTGAGGATGTGAACCTTGTCCTCGCCGAGGAAGGCGCCAAAGGCCGGCATCTGGTTGTTGCGACCGTGCGTGACCGTCTCGATGATCGTCGCTTCGGTGGAGCCGTACAGCCAGAGGTTGTCGGTCAGGTTAGGCGCGCCGAGCATCGGGTTGCCCTTCGCATCGGCCCCGTGACACGCCACGCAGTTGTTGTCGAAGGCTTCTTTGCCACGCTGCGCACGCACCGAGTCGTGAGCCAGACCGTTCATGGAGCGGACGTAGTTCGCGACATCCTTGACACCATCGGCACCGAGCACCGAGCCGAAGGGAGTCATGATCCCGTTGCGGCCGTTGGTGATGGTCTCCTTGATGTTCTCGGGCGCACCACCCCACAGCCATTCGGCGTCGGTCAGGTTCGGGAAGCTCTTCGCCCCCTGCGCGGCAGCACCGTGACATTGCTGGCAGTAGGTGAGGAACAGGCGCTGCCCCATGGCCACGGCCTCGGGGTCGGCTGCGACCGCCATCACGTCCATGTCGCGGTACTTGGCGAAAACAGGACCGTAGCGTTCCTCGCCGGCCTTGATCTCGGCCTCGTACTGCGCCAGCTGGCCCCGGTGTGCGTTGGAATTACCGAAACCCGGGTAGATCGCCAAGTACGCCACCGCGAAGAAGATGGTGATCCAGAACAGATACATCCACCAGCGCGGCAAGGGGTTGTTGTACTCGGCGAGCGTCTCGTCCCACACGTGACCGTGCAGCTCGACCGGCCCCTTCTCGCGCTTGGTCATGTTCGACACGAGCACGAACACACAGAACAGGATGGAGAGGGTCACCAGGACCATCACATACATGTTCCAGAAACCGCTGATAAAGTCAGCCATTTTTCTTTTCCTCTTGGTCTTGCCAGCCCCCCCGGGCCGGCAGGTCGTCATCGCTCAGAGGCAGCCGCGCCGCAGCGTCGAAGCCCGGCTTGGCGTGCTTGCTGTACGCCCAGGCGCAGATCGCCAGGAAGCACAGCAGCCCCAGAACGGTGAGCAAGCTTCGGAAATCGTTGATATCCACGGCGCGTACCCTCCTTATCGGAAGTCGGAGATCGCAGTGCCGAGGCCCTGCAGATAGGCCACGACGGCGTCGAGCTCGGTCTTGCCCTCGAGCGCTGCCGGCGCAGCGGCGATCTCTTCGTCGCTGTACTTGTGCAGGCCCACCTTGTTGAGCGCGCGCATGCGGTCCTCGATGTCGTCGAACTGGATCGGACGATCCAGCCACGGGAAGGCCGGCATATTCGACTCGGGAACGACGTCACGCGGGTTGAGCAGGTGCACACGCTGCCACTCGTCCGAATAACGACCACCGACACGGGCGAGGTCCGGCCCCGTGCGCTTCGAACCCCACAGGAAGGGGTGGTCGTACACCGACTCGCCCGCCACCGAGTAGTGGCCGTAGCGTTCGGTTTCGGCGCGGAAGGGGCGGATCATCTGCGAGTGGCAGTTGTTGCAGCCCTCGCGGATGTAGATGTCGCGGCCGACCAGACGCACCGCGTCGTAGGGTTTGACGTCGAGCTTGTTGCCCTTCTGGTCGATCGGCGAGGTGGTCGAGTGCTGGAAGAACAGCGGCACGATCTCCACCAGCCCACCCACGCTGACGGTCATCAGCGTGAGCACGATGATGAGGAATACGCTGCGTTCGATCTTTTCGTGTTTGGATTGAGCCATGTTGTCGTTCTCCGATCAGGCGTGGGCAGCCGCGGGGGCGAGCACCGGGGCGTCGTAGGCCTTCTGGCCGGCGATGGTCTTCACCATGTTGTAGAACATGATCAGCATGCCGGTCAGGAACATCACGCCGCCGATGAAGCGGATCGTCCAGAACGGGTAGCTGGCCTTCACGCTTTCGACGAAGGAATAGGTGAGCGTGCCGTCGGCGTTGGTGGCGCGCCACATCAGGCCCTGCATCACGCCCGAGATCCACATCGAGGCGATGTAGAGCACGATGCCGATGGTGGCGATCCAGAAGTGGGCGTTGATCAGCTTGACGCTGTACATCTCGGCCTTGCCGTAGAGACGCGGCAGCAGGAAGTAGACCGAGCCGATGGAGATCATCGCGACCCAGCCCAGCGCACCGGAGTGCACGTGGCCAACCGTCCAGTCGGTGTAGTGCGACAGCGCATTGACCGTCTTGATCGACATCAT
>DITC01000042.1:0-1602 GCA_002422685.1 Thauera sp. UBA6194
GCTTCTCGATGTTCGGCGCGTCCTACGTGTATGTGATCTTCGAGGACGGCACCGACATCTACTGGGCGCGCTCGCGCGTGCTGGAATACCTGAGCACCGCCGCCAGCCGCCTGCCGCAGGGCGTGGCGCCGCAGATCGGGCCGGACGCGACCGGCGTGGGCTGGGTCTACCAATATGCCGTGCTCGGCAAGGACATGAGCCTGGCCGACACGCGCAGCCTGCAGGACTGGTACGTGCGCTACCAGCTCACCAAGGCGCAGGGCGTGTCCGAGGTCGCCAGCATCGGCGGCTTCGTGCGGGAATACCAGGTCACCGTCGATCCGCTGCGCCTGGCGGGCTACGGCATCACGCTCGATGCGGTGACGCAGGCGATCCGCGCCTCCAACCGCGACGTCGGCGGCCGGGTGGTGGAGCTCGCCGAGAAGGAATACATGGTTCGCGGCCGGGGCTACCTGCGCAGCGTGGACGACATCGCCGACATCGTGCTGAAGGCCGAGCGCGGCACGCCGGTGCGCGTGGCCGACGTCGCCCGCGTCGAGCTGGTGCCGGCCGAGCGGCGCGGCATCGCCGAGTTGAACGGCGAGGGCGAGGTGGCGTCCGGCATCGTCATGGCACGCTTCGGCCAGAACGCGCTCGACGTGATCGCCAACGTCAAGGCCAAGATCGCCGAGATCACGCCCGGCCTGCCGGCAGGCGCCGAGATCGTGCCGGTCTATGACCGCTCGGAGCTCATCGAGCGCGCCATCGGCAACCTGAAATGGACGCTGCTCGAGGAGAGCCTGATCGTCGCCGCCGTGTGCATCGTTTTCCTGCTGCATGTGCGCAGCGCGCTGGTGGCGATCATCACGCTGCCACTGGGCATCCTGTTCGCCTTCATCGCCATGCGTTCGCTCGGCCTCGGCTCGAACATCATGAGCCTGGGCGGCATCGCGATCGCGATCGGGGCGATGGTGGACGCGGCGATCGTGATGATCGAGAACGCGCACAAGCACATCGAGCGCCTGCCTGAAGGGGCGGACCAGAAGGCGCGCGCCGCTGCGATCGTGCTCGCGTGCAAGGAGGTCGGGCCGGCGCTGTTCTTCTCGCTGCTGATCATCACCGTGTCCTTCCTGCCGGTGTTCGCACTCGAAGGTCAGGAGGGCCGGCTGTTCTCACCGCTCGCCTTCACCAAGACCTTCGCCATGGCCGGCGCCGCGCTGCTGTCGGTGACCCTGGTGCCGGTGCTGATGCTGTTCTTCGTGCGCGGGCGCATCCTGCCCGAGGCCAGGAACCCGGTGAACCGGCTGCTGATCTGGCTGTACCGGCCGATCATCCAGGGCGTGCTGCGCTTCAAGGTCCTCGCGCTCGTGCTCGCCGTGCTGGCGATGGCCGCGACCCTCGTCCCCGCGCGCCAGATCGGCTCGGAGTTCATGCCGACTCTGAACGAAGGCACGCTGTTCTACATGCCGGCGGCGCTGCCGGGCATGTCGGTGACCGAGGCCGGGCGCCTGCTCGCCACCACCAACCGCATCATCAAGACCTTCCCCGAGGTCGAATCCGTCTACGGCAAGGCCGGCCGCGCCAACACCGCCACCGACCCGGCGCCGCTCGAGATGTTCGAGA
>DITC01000042.1:1650-118280 GCA_002422685.1 Thauera sp. UBA6194
ACATGCTCAGCACCGGCATCCGCACCCCGGTGGGGGTGAAGGTCTTCGGCAAGGACCTGGAAACCCTGGAGAAGGTGGCGCAGGCGGTGGAGGCGGCCGTGCGCAAGGTGCCGGGCGCGAGCAGCGCCTACGCCGAGCGCGTGGCGGGCGGCTACTACGTGGACATCGTGCCGCGCCGCGACCAGCTCGCGCGCTACGGGCTGACCATCGACAGCGTGCAGGACGTGATCGCCACCGCGCTCGGCGGCGAGAGGGTGACGACCACGGTCGAGGGCCTGGAGCGCTACGGCGTGTCGGTGCGCTACGCGCGCGGCCTGCGCGACGACCCGGCGCGGCTCGCCTTCGACGTGTTCGTGCCGACCATGAACGGCCCGATCCCGCTCGGCCAGGTGGCCGAGGTGAAGCTGACGCGCGGCGCACCCGCCATCCGCACCGAGAACGCGCTGCTGGCGGCCTATGTGTATGTCGACACGCGCGAGCCCGATCTCGGCGCCTTCGTCAAACGCGCGCAGCAGGCGGTGGCGGAGGAGGTCGAGTTCCCGCAGGGCTACTACGCCACCTGGAGCGGCCAGTTCGAGAACATGGAGCGCGCCAAGGAGAAGATGAAGATCGTGGTACCGGTGACGCTGGCGCTGATCTTCGTGCTGCTCTACCTCAACTTCCGGCGCCTGACCGAGACCCTGATCGTGATGCTGTCGGTGCCGTTTGCGCTGGTGGGTGGCGTCTGGTTGATGTGGTGGCTGGGCTACCAGATGAGCGTGGCGGTGGCGGTGGGCTTCATCGCGCTCGCCGGCGTGGCGGCCGAGACCGGCGTGATCATGCTGATCTACCTCGACCATGCCTGGCGCGAGGTGCAGGCGCGCTGCCAGGCCGAAGGCCGCGCGGCCGGCGTTCCCGAGCTGTACGCGGCGATCATGGAAGGCGCGGTCGAGCGCGTGCGCCCGAAGATGATGACCGTGGTGGCGATCATGGCCGGCCTGCTGCCGATCATGTGGAGCACCGGCACCGGCAGCGAGGTCATGCGCCGCATCGCCGCGCCGATGGTGGGCGGCATGGTGTCGTCGACCGTGCTGACGCTGGCGGTGATTCCGGCGCTGTATGCGCTGGTCAAGCAGTGGGAGCTGCGCCGGGGTGCCAAGCCAGCGCCCGCGCAGGTTCGGGCCACGGTGTCGGATCTGTAATGCATCGGTCGGGGCTCTTCGATCAGGCGGCGGCCGAGATCGTGGCCCACGACGCCTGGACGCAGCGCCTGTTCGTCGTCAATGCGGCGAGCGGCCTGATCGACGTCCTCGATGTCCGCGCCCCCGCGCGGCCGACCTTCATGCTCAATGTGTACCTGGGCGGGACGGTCAATAGCGTCGCCGCTCACCAGGGTCTGATCGCTGTGGCCGTCGAGAACGTCGACAGGACGGCCGCCGGGTGGGTCACCTTCTTTACCGCCGATGGCCGAGGCCTGGCTGTCTTCATCGGGCTCGAGCGCGTCGGCGGCATCATGGTGTACGACGTGACCAACCCGAAGGCGCCGAACTTCGCGCAGTACCTCAACTATCGCAATTTCGGCGCGGCCCCGGAGACGGTCGAGGCGCTCGACCTGGGCCCCGAGGGCATTCGCGTGATCGCCCACGAGCTGAGTCCGCTGCCGGGGGGCCGCTGCTGGTGGTGGCGAACGAGGTCAGCGGAACGGCGACCCTGTTCCGCATCGAGCGTGAGCGTCTGGTAGGCGCGAGTTCGCGCTGACGCACGTGCAACCGGCGCCGCCCCAGCCTGCATGCAAGGGGCGGAGCCGGACGACGTCAGTCCTCCAGGGCCGCGCGCAGCCGGGCCAGGTTGCGATGCCAATCCTCCAGCGCGTCCTGGTCATCTACCAGATCCGCGATGGTGCGCTTGCGTCGGGCAGTCCAGGCGCTGTAGTTCGAGAGCTGTCCGGACTCGTTGCTCGCCATGTTCGTATGTGTCGCGACGGCGACCGGGTTTGGCGAGAGCGTGGTCGAAGCTTGATGCGTGCGCATTTTGCGTACCTCCTGTTGAATTGAACTTTGGAAAGAAAGCAGGTCTGGCGGGGTTGATGGATTCGATCCGGGTCTGGCCAGTATTTGCCGCACGGGCCTTCAGGGCTCGAGCACGTAGGTGCCCGGTGCGGCGCCGAGGCTGGGATGGCGCTCGTCGAAGGCGGGGCGGGCCGGGACGGGGGGGCCGGCGCGTGGCTTGAGCCAGGCCATCCAGTCGTCCCACCAGCTCCCCGCGTGCGCCTCGGCGCGCTCGCGCCACTGCGCCGCCTTGTCGGTGCGGTGCGCGCTACCGACCCAATAGCGCCGCTTGGCAGGGCGCACTGGTGGATTCACGATGCCCAGGATGTGGCCCGAGCTCGACAGCACGAAGCGCTTGTCGGCGGCGATGTGATGCAGGGTGCGGAATGCCTGTGTCCACGGCGCGATGTGGTCGTCCTCCGCAGCCACCGCATACAGCGGCTGGCGGATCGCGTGCAGGTCGATCGCCTCGCCCGCCACGGTCAGCGCGCCGGGCTGGATCAGGAGATTGTTCAGGTACAGCTCGCGCAGGTACCAGGCGTGCATGGCATACGGCATGCGCGTGGTGTCCATGTTCCAGTACAGCACGTCGAAGGGGGCGGGCGCCTCGCCGTACAGCCAGCCATGCACGACGTAGTGCCAGACGAGGCTGTTCGAGCGCAGCAGGCGGAAGGACAAGGCCATGTCCTTGCCGTCGAGGTAGCCCTTGCGCGCCATCTGCGCGGTCAGGTGCGCAACGCTGCCCTCGTCGATGAAGACCTCGATGTCGCCCGGTTTGTGGAAATCGACGAGCGTGGTGAGCAGCGTCCAGTCGCGCACCGGCACCGCCTCTTCGCCGAAATGTCGGGCAGCCCATGCCATGTAGATCGCCAGCGCGGTGCCGCCGATGCAGTAACCCACCGCGTGCACCTTGTCTGCGCCGGTGAAGTCGCGCGCCACGCGCACGACGGCGTCGACGCCGTCGCGGAGGTAGTCGTCGAAACTCACTTCGCGCATCGATTCTTCGGGGTTCTTCCAGCTCGTGATGAAGACGTCCAGGCCCTGGTCGAGCAGATAGCGCACCATGCTCTTCCTGGGGTTGAGATCGAGAACGTAGAACTTGTTGATCCAGGGCGTGACGATGACGACCGGCTCGGTATGGACCTGCGGCTGGGTCGGTACGTAGTGGATGACCTCGAGCAGGCGGTTGCGGAAGATCACCGCGCCGGGCGTGGTCGCCAGGTTCTCGCCGACCCGGAAGTGGTCGGGATCGGTCATGCGCACGTTGCCGGCCTGCAGGTCGTCGAGCATGTTGTGCAAGCCATGCCACAGGCTCTCGCCCCGGGTTTCGGCGAGCCGGCGCAGCGCGATCGGGTTGGTCCACAGGTAGTTGGTGGGCGCCACCGCGTTGAGCCACTTGCGCCACCAGAAGGCCGCGCGCCGGCGCGCCTTGCCCGACAGCCCCGGGGTCTCGAAGAGCATGTCCTGCATGTGGTGGGTGAAGGCGAGATACCACTCCTTGACCAGATCCCAGGTCGGCGAATTGGTCCATACCGGGTCGGCAAAGCGCGGATCGTCGGCGTGGGGCCGGACCGGATCGTGGCTCGGCAAACCGCACGCGCGCTGCACGCTGTGCCACTGCAACTGCCAGAGGTCGGTTGTAAGCGCGGCCATGCGCTCGCTCAGTTCCTGCGGATGCATGAGCCAGGCGAGCTGGGCATGCAGCAGGGGCGCGGCGACGCCGAAGGGGTCGGCGCGGGCGGCGAGGCCGTCTTTCAGGACGACGACCTGGCGATACAGCGCCTTTCCGTCGGGAACGCCGTTGTGACTGAAAGCCTGCCTGCGAGGATGCGTCCGGCCCTCGGGGGGATGCCTGCCAGCGTGGCTGGGCGTGCGCATGCCGATGACTCCAACTGAGCTTGAGCGGGTTCACCGGCCCGCCACCGGTGCAACTCGTGATTGCAGTGCGACTGTGCGCTTGTTGCTTGACAGGCGTATTTCACTTCCGTGAATTCAGGTGCTGACGGTTCACCAGAGCCCTCGCTGCGGTGTGACACGACTGTCACATTGCGCGCCGAAAATCGCCCCCAAGTGAATGGGAGCGTGTCATGGAAAAGATGGAAGCCGTCGCCACCCTGGGGCAGACGGAGCTGCTCAAGCCCGCGCGCGTGCGCGCTGCACTGGCGGCCAACGACCGTCTGAAGCTTTACCTCAGCGTGCTGCAGGCCGCGCACGAGCATGCGTCGGGCGCCGATGCGCCGGCGCTCGACCTGTCGCGCGAGTTTGCGGCGGCGGGCGTCAAGGCGGCGTGGCTGGCCGAAGTGCCGTCCAACGCGTTCCGTGAAGGCAAGCGCCTGCACATCGCCGACCTGCCGCGACTGCGGGCGCTGATCGCCGAGGACCTGCGTCTGATGGGGCGCCCGGTCGAGGATCAGGGCGATCTGGATGCAAGGATCGAGCACTGGTGCGTCTGGCTCGATGCGCTGGAGCCCGACACGCTCTCCACTGACGAGCTGCACGCGCTCAGCGCCGGCAAGCGCGGCAAGGACGACAGCCTGCACCTGCTGGTGATGGACCTGCACAAGGCGATCAACCGCCTCGCGGCCGAGCTCTCGAGCGAGAACATCGACGGTGCCCACGTGTGGCAGATCGACGAGGCCGACCGTGCCCGCGTCGCCGCCTTCATGCGCGGCATCAACCAGACGTGCGCACTCAAGCTCTCGCATCCGGGGCTCGACACCGCCGCCACCCGCGACGGCGAGCGCCTGCTGCTGCAGAACGACATCAGCACTAACGACGCCCATGTGCTGGTGATCCAGGTCGAAGGGCTGGAGGTCACGCTCACCTATTCCGATCTGCACCGGCGCCGCTTCGCCTTCTTCCAGTCGCTGCTGTGCGAGGTCGGCGCCAACTGGAGCGAGCCCCAGGCCCGCACCAGCGCCGATCTCAACTTCGGCGCCACCTATTACGTCGGCACCGCCCGCTTCAGTTGCACCGACGAGTCCCACCTGTGGACGGTGCTCGAAGGCATCGGCGCGCGCATCGTGTTCCTGATCGACTGGAACCGTGCGCGCAAGCGCCTGGAGCAGTTCGTCAGCAAGACCGACGCGGTGGCGATTCTGAGCGAGGCCGCGCGCCGGCGTTGCGGTCACATGGCGTGGCTGGAGGCAGGCGGCGAGAAGCTGATCTTCGACGCCATGCAGGCGCTGGGCGCGGATTACTTCCGCATCGGCGACCGCCTCGACACCGTGATGGGTACCGAGAAGGCGCGCGCCTTCGTGCTCGACGTGATGGCGCTGGCGATGGGTGCCGCGCAGCAGCACCAGCCGCTGGCGCTGGTCGCCGACGACACACGCCTGCTGCTCACGCGCTACCTGCACCGGCACGACGAGTTCGACCTGCTCGCCGAGCACGCCGCCTACTGCCACGCCATGGCCGAGGGCCTGCGCGACGGCCTGGCCCACGGTCACGAGCGCGACCGCAAGGCCGCGCGCGAGTTTGCCGAGCGCGCCAAGGACTGGGAACGCCGCGCCGACCAGTTGGTGATGGCCGCACGCGCCCGCGCCGCAGCCCGACCGCGCTGGGAAGCGTTCGCCGAGCTGGTGCAGACCGCCGACGACGTGGCCGACGCGCTCGAGGAGGCCGCCTTCCTGCTGTCGCTGATCGCGGCCGACCATCACCAGGGCTGGCGCGGGGAAGTGCACCAGGCCATGCAGTTGCTCGCCGATGCGGTGCTCGGCGCGGCGCAGGACCATGTGCGTGCGCTCGAGGTGGCGCGCACGATGGGCGAGGGCAGCAGCGCCGAGGACCACGAGGAGTTCGTCGCCGCGCTGTGGCGCGTGCTCAACGCCGAACGCCAGTGCGACGTGCTGCTGCGCGACGTGCGGCGCGCGCTGGCCGAGCATGTCAGCGACGCCGCGACCTTGAACCTGAGCACCGACTTCGCGCAGGCGCTGGAGTCGGCTTCCGACTGGCTGCTGGCGACCGGCTACGGCCTGCGCCGGCTGGCCTTCAGCCGCGTGGGGGTGGGGCAATGAACGCGCGAGTGGAACAGGCGACGCCGGGCGACGCCACCCGCCTTCCGACCGACGAGCGCTGCGTCGTGCACATGATTCATCGCGACGTGCCGCTGCCGCCGGGGAGCGGCCCCGCCACGCTGGGCGCCAAGGCGTGGAACCTCGCGCGCATGGCCGCGCTCGGCCTGCCGGTGCCGCCGGGCTTCGTGATCGGCACCGGCTGGTGCATGCAGCCGCAAGCGCTCGAGGACGGCCACTGGCGCCCCGCGCTCGAGCTGCTCGAGCAATCGTGCGCGCTGCGCCTGGGCGATCCGCGCCATCCGCTGCTGGTGTCGGTGCGCTCCGGCGCGCCGGTGTCGATGCCGGGGATGATGGAGACCTTGCTCAACATCGGCCTCAGCGCCACGACCTTGCCCGGCTTCATCCGCAGCACCGGCCATCCGCGCCTGGCCTGGGACGCCTACCGCCGCCTGATCGCCGGCTACGGCGAGGTCGTCGCCGGCATCGATGCCGCCCACTTCGAGGCCGACCTCGATGAACTGCGCGGCGCGACCGACGAGCGCGAGCTGGACTTCTCCGTGCTGCGCGCGCTCGCCGAACGTCATCTCGACACCTACCGGCGCGAGGCCGGCGAAGCGTTTCCGCAGGACGCACACGAGCAGCTCCGGAAGGCCATCGCCGCCGTGTTCGCGTCGTGGAGCAGCGACAAGGCGCGCACCTACCGGACGCTGCACAGCATCGATCACCGCATCGGCACGGCGATGACGGTGCAGCGCATGGTGTTCGGCAATGCGGGCGGGCTGTCGGGGGCAGGGGTGGGCTTCACGCGTGACCCGAGCAGTGGCGAGCCGCAGCCGTGGGTGGATTTCCTCTTCAACGCCCAGGGCGAGGATGTGGTGAGCGGGCGGCGCAGTGCGCTCGGTCATGAAGCGCTGGCGGCGGTGGCGCCCACCGTGTGGCAGGCGCTGCTCGAGGCGACGCGGCGCCTGGAGCGCACCTTCGGCGACATGCAGGACTTCGAGTTCACCGTGCAGCAGGGGCAACTGCACCTGCTGCAGACCCGCAAGGGCAAGCGCACGCCGCTGGCGGCGGCGCGCATCGCCCTCGATCTGCTCGACGAGGGCGTGATCGAAGCGCACACGGCCGCCGAACGCACGCGCGGGCTCGATGCGCGCGCGCTGGTGCAGCGTCGCATCGGGTCGGTGGACGGCGCCCCGATCGAGTCCATCGCCTACGCACCGAGCGCCGCCAGCGGGGTCGCCTGCGGCGAGATCGCGCTCGACGAGGCGCGCGCCCGCGCGCGGCGCAAGGCCGGGGCGCGCGTGATCCTGGTGCGCCACGACGCCGAGACGCGCGACATCGCCGCGCTCGATCTGGCCGACGGGCTGCTGACCTGCCGTGGGGCGCGCACCTCGCACGCGGCGGTGGTGGCGCGCCAGCTCGGCAAGGTGTGCCTGGTCGGCTGCGAGGCCCTGCACATCGACGAGGCCGCGCGCAGCGTGCACTTTGGCGAACGCGTGCTGCCCGAGGGCGCGGTGCTCACCCTCGACGGCAACGAAGGCGCGATCTACGCCGGCGCCACGGGGATCGTCGAGACCGTGCCCGAGGCGCTCCTTGCGCGCCTAGATGCGTTGCATCACCAGTCTGTGCCTGCCGTGCAATCCTGATCCGCGAGCACGCTCGGATGCCTCGGCGTCGGTTCAGGGCAGGTAGCGGCCGATCCTCGCCAACTCGCGCTGCAAGCGTGGCCGATCCGTCTCGATTCCAGCCTGCACGAGGACGAGCAGGCGCTCGATGCGGGCGCGGAGAATGTGATAGAGGTCGAGCAGTTCGTGGTCGCTGCGATTTGAAAACCCCTCGTGCCGGGCGGGTTTGTGGACACCCCAGTGCGCGCGCAGCGCATTTGGCCTGCAGCACGGGCAGGTCTGCTCTGCGCCGACCGAGCAAACGGTGATCAGGACGTCGTTCTCGGAAGGGCTGTCGAGGGGTGATTCGGCAGTCTTCAGGGCCGGCTGGATACCCTGCTTCGCAAGCAGGCGGAGGGCAGCGGGATCGGGTGTGCCTGCATGGTCGCAGCTTGCGCGTCGTGCTGTGTAGCCGGGCGGCGCCAGATGGTTGAAGATGGCTTCGGCAAGTAACGTGCGGCAGTCGTTGCCCTTACCCAGGAAGAGAACGTGCATGGACGGGACCTCCAGTCATGCCCGCGAGCCCGGCGCGATGTCTCGTAGCCTCGCGGTACAGATCGATCGAATGCTGGCTTTCATGTCTGCTCGTGAGCGGCATGCACACCCCTCGGCTGGTCAGCGGTGTCCTGGAGTGAAGCCTTGTGTCCTGCAGTGTCGGTGTCCAGGGTTGCAAGCCCGTGAAGCTCGGGCGTCGGCGGCGTCAGTAGTGTCACGTTACCGTCATGATTCTGTAAGACGATGGGCGCAACAAAACGCATTCGTCGAGCTCGCGCCGAGGGACTTATGGACAAGCAGGATATTGGCGATCTTCACCGCCGGATCGAACGTGAGCTGCTGGACAGCTACGACGAGGAGCTTGAACTCGAGCTCGATGACCGGCGCTTCGATGAGCTTGGCGAAGGGGCGTCGCAGCCTCAGACGGCGGACGAGCGCTCGAAACGGCGCAGATACTTCACCGAACTGCTGCGCTTGCAGGGCGAGCTGGTGAAGTTGCAGGACTGGGTGGCCACCACCAGGCATCGGGTGGTGATCCTCTTCGAAGGGTGCGATGCGGCGGGGAAGGGCGGAGTCATCAAGCGCATCACCCAGCGCCTCAACCCGCGTGTCTGCCGGGTCGTCGCGCTCCCGGCGCCCAACGACCGCGAGCGCACGCAATGGTATTTCCAGCGCTACGTTCCGCACCTGCCCGCAGCGGGTGAAATCGTGCTGTTCGATCGGAGCTGGTACAACCGCGCCGGCGTCGAGCGGGTGATGGGGTTCTGCACGGACGACGAGTACGAGGAGTTCTTTCGCTCGGTGCCCGAGTTCGAGCGCATGCTCTTCCGCTCCGGGATCCAGCTCATCAAATACTGGTTCTCGATCACCGACGAGGAGCAGCATTTTCGCTTCATGTCGCGCATCCACGATCCGCTCAAGCAGTGGAAGCTGAGCCCGATGGACCTCGAGTCACGGGCGCGGTGGGAGCGCTACACGGTCGCGAAGGAGACGATGCTCGAGCGCACCCACATCCGAGAAGCCCCGTGGTGGATCGTCGAGGCGAACGACAAGAAGGCGGCGCGGCTCAACTGCATCCACCATCTTCTCGGTCAGATGCCCTACACCGAAGTGCAGCGGCCGCTGGTCGAACTGCCCGCACGCGTGCGCCACGCCGACTACACCCGCCATCCGGTTCCGCGCGAGATGGTCGTGCCGGCCTGGTTCCGCTAGGCGACGCGCCAGCGGGCGCCTGAAGCCAGGGGCTCGCCTGGTTCCGTCAGGCCTTGCCCTTCTTGAGCAGCCCGTGCTTGATGGCGACGTTGGTCGGGAGGTTGAACCTGGAGGGTAACTGGCGGCGTTTGAACCAGCCGTAGCGCGAGTGCTCGCGGTTCAGGCGGGGCGCGAGTTCGCGCTCGACTTCGAGCAGGAAATAATGCAGTTCGCGATCGTCGGCGTCGCGGTAGCGGATGGTCGAGATCCGCCTCAGGGCTTTCGGCTTGATCCGCAGCCCGGCTTCCTCGGCGAGCTCTCGCGTCAGGGCTCGGGCGGGCGCCTCGCCACGGTCGACCCGGCCGCCGAACAGGTTCCAGGCGCCGCCGTTATTGACGGCCTGTGAGCGCTTGCCCAGGAGATACGTGTCCGTCTTCGTGCAATGAATGACTGCCCAGGCACCCGGGGGAGGAGCGGAGGAGAGACGTTCCTTGGCCATGTTCGCGAGCGGATCGTTGTAGTGCGTTGTTGGGAGGGACTGCCGACAGATAAGAATATAAAACGTTTATATAATATGAATATGGCGATTTTATTGCAGCATTCTGACGGTTGATTTGCCGATCATCCCGACTGCCACTGGCGAAGCAGAAACACCCCGGCCATGACGACAGACACTGCCCGCGACCAGGCCGCGTCGCAGGTGCCCGTCCTTGAACCACAGCGCGCCGATCAGGACCGCAAAGTGGTCAAAGGGGCCGAGCCGTGGTGGTGTCGTTAGGGGTATGAACCGAAAAAAGGGCGGTCGGTACTTCCCGGACGAGTCTTTTTTGTGCGCATACAGCAGTAAGCAGAGTGTCCTGAAACGAAAAAACCCACCGCTTGGGGTGGGTTCTTCTGCTTGCCATATGCTTACCGTGACTTTTCGCGTGCTGCAGAATGTGCGCTAAGTGCTTGATTTTGTGGGGCGACATACCGGTTTCGAACCGGTGACCTTTGGAGCCACAATCCAACGCTCTACCAACTGAGCTAATGCCGCCACTACCGGATCCCGGTGAAACCGAAACCCTGAAACTTGTCCCGTCCTGGCCTGCCCGGCAGGGATCGAACCTGCAACCCCCGGCTTAGAAGGCCGGTGCTCTATCCAATTGAGCTACGGGCAGATTCCCGCGGGCAATCGGAGTGTGAGCTGGTCGGGGTGGAGGGATTCGAACCCCCGACATCTTGCTCCCAAAGCAAGCGCGCTACCGGACTGCGCTACACCCCGAGAGCCGCGAACTATACAGACTGCTCCGCAGTGCGTCAAACAGATTTTGCGTGTTTTTCACGCATGTGCGGCGCGATGCCATTCGCGTACCGCGTGCAGCAGGTTGAGCAGCAGCCAGCCGAATTCGATCACCACCAGCAGACCGGCCAGCGGCGTCAGCACGGGGACGAAAACGGCAAGCACGAGCGCGCCGAGGGCGGCGCCGTGCACCAGGATCTGGCGCCGGATGAGGACATCCGGGAGCAGCTTCTTCATGTTCGGCGCGCGCACGCGGGCCTGAGTCAGATGGAGCCAGGTGAGGAAGGGCACGATCTTGTACAGCATGGCGCTGATGGCGCCCGCGAAGGTGCCGTGCAGCACGAGCACGCCGGCGAGCACCGGCCACTGCGGCGCGTCGTGCAGCAGCGCCAGCAGCAGGGCGATCACGCTGCCGACGAGCGCGATCATGGACATGCGAAAGGCGCGAAAGGGCGCGTCGGGTGTGCTGCGGCGGGTGCTGCGCTGCAGCTTGAGGGTCTGCAGGGCGAAGGCGGCCGAGAGCGCGATCAGCACGCTGCCGAGCACGCTGACCGCAAGCTCGACGCCGGCGAGCAGGCTCACCGACCAGAGCGTGAGCACGGCGAGCGTGACCGGCGCCCAGAGTTGCGTGAAGCGTGCCGGATAGGCGGGCGTGATCTGGAACATCGGCACCACGACCCAGCTCGTCGCCGCGAGCAGCAGCCCGCCCCAGCCCAGCCAGGCCCAGATGGCGTGCAGATCGACCAGCGTGGGGAGCGCAAACGGAAGCGCCAGGCCACGGCCGAGGACCAGCGCCAGCATGATGCCGAACAAGGTGGTGAGCCCGAGCGCGCCGAGGGCGAGGCGCAGGTCGCGCGGGGTGCGGCTGGCGCCCTGGGCCGGGGCCGCGCGCGCGAGCGCGACCAGGCTGGCGGCGAGGAAGGTGAGCAGCCCGGCGGCGAGCAGGACGCCGCCGGCGATGATGGCGTTCGGTGACCCGGCGCCCAGTCCATAGGCCAGACTGGCCGCGCCGGAACCGACGAGGGCGTGGGTGATGGTGGCGATGCGCAGCGGCGCAGGAAAGCCCGCGCCCGCAACCACCGGCAGAATCTGCAGCAGCGCGCCGAGCATGACCTGCAGCATGAATCCGGCTGCGAAAAGGTGGACGGCCGAGAGCGCGCCCGGCGTCCAGCGCGACACGAGGAGCTCGCCGTCGGCCAGCAGCAGCACGCCGGCGGCAATCCCGAACAGCGGCGCGGTCAGGAAAAAACGCAGCGGGGCCGACAGAGGCGGGGTGTCTTCGTAGGCGAGCCCGGGGTTTGCACTGCTCATGGGCGGGAGATGAGGATTTCGACGCAGCCGTCCTCGCGGAAGCGCTCGTCGTGCATATAGCCGTCGCGGTCGAGCACGCGCAGCAGCGGGTGCGGCATGCGGTCGAGGAGCAGGGTGAACGCGTGGCCAGGCTGGAGGGCCATGATCGCCTCCATCGCGCGCTCGAAGGGCTCGGGCGGCTCGAGGCCGCGGGCATCCACGGTCTGCGCGTTCATGCTGCGTACTCGTGGGTCACGCGTTGACCGAGCGCGTCGACGAGCGTGCTGCGTTGCTCGCCCAGGTGCATGTCGCACATCGGGTAGAGGATGTTCTCTTCCTTCATGTTGTGCTGCTGCATCATGATCAGCAGGGTCTCGGCCTCGCCGGCGAACTCGTCCGCGTCGCGGTCCTGCACTGCGGCGCGCAATTGGGCGAGCGTGTTGCGCATGTCGGCGTGTTCGCCGCGCATGACCTGGGTCGGGCCCTGGGTCATGCCGGTGGCAGCCTCGAAGCGCGGGAAGAGCTCTTCTTCTTCGGCACGGAAATGGGCTTCCAGCCCTTCGGCGAATGCTTCGAACGCGGCGGCGGCGCCGTCCCAGTCGTTCTTCATTGCCAGGGTTTCGGCGCGAGCAAAGTCGTGGTCACAACTGCGGTGATCATGCGTCATCAGTTCGGCGATCGAGGTCATTTAGCGCTCCTGCGGTGAGTCTGCTGAATTCTCCGCATCGGCGACGCAATGGCATTGATACGAGTCAAGTCGACCGGGCAGCCTGCGGGCATTGCGGAGCGCATCGCCGCCGGCGGTGCGTGCAGCCGGCATGTACTCGCCCTGATCGGGCGATGCGGGCACAATGCGAGCCTTTTGGTCGAGGATCCCGCACGGATGCAGCCGACTGCCATGCCCAGCGCCTGGGGACGAATCTTTCTGCCGTTCGCGCTCGGCTATTTCCTGTCCTACCTGCTGCGCACGGTCAATGCGGTGATCTCGCCCGCGCTGACAGCCGAGCTGGGGCTGTCGGCGGCGCACCTGGGGCTGCTCACGAGCACGTATTTTCTTGCCTTCGGGCTGGCGCAGCTGCCGGTGGGGATCGCGCTCGACCGCTTCGGGCCGCGACGGGTGGAGGGGGTGTTGTTGCTGGTCACGGCGCTGGGCGCGGTGATGTTCGCGCTCGGCGACAGCCTGCAGTCGCTCGGGGTGGCGCGCGGGCTCATCGGCCTCGGCGTGTCGGCCTGCCTGATGGCCGCGCTCAAGGGTTTTGCGCTGTGGTACCCGCGCGACCGTCAGAGCTCGATGACCGGCTTCATCATGGCGGCGGGGGCGCTCGGCGCGCTGGCCGCGAGCTCGCCGCTCGAGGCAGCGCTGCCGGTGCTGGGCTGGCGCGGGGCGTTCTGGATCATCGCCGCGCTGGCGCTGGTCGCGGCGCTCGTCATCCATCGCGGCGTGCCCGAGGCGCCGGCCGCGGGTCCGCACGGCAGCCTTCGCGATGCGCTGCGGGTGCTGGGCGGCATTTACGTGTCGCCGGCCTTCCTGCGCTTCGCCGCGTCCTCGGCGGCCTTCATCGGCAGCTTCATGGCGCTGCAAAGCCTGTGGGCCGTGCCCTGGCTGATGAGCGTGGACGGATTCGATCTCGCGCAGGCCGCGGGCATGCTGGTGGTGCTCAACCTCGGCAGCCTGGCGGGGCAGCTGTCGATCGGCCTGCTCGGCGTGCGGCTTGCGCGCCGCGGCGTCGAGCCGCTGACCCTGCTGCGCGTGGGCTATGTCGCGATGCTGCTGGTGCAGGTGGCGATCCTGTTCTCGTTCGGGCCGAGCCTGATGACGTGGTTCGTGTTCGGTTTTTTCTCCGCGGTGAATTCGCAGAGCTATCTGGCGGCGGCGCGGGCGTTCGAGCCGGCGCTGTTTGGCCGCGTGAGCACGGCGCTCAACCTGATGGCCTTCGCCGGCGCCTTTGCGCTGCAGTGGGGGCTCGGCTATGCGCTCGACGCGCTGCGTGCGCAGGGCCACGAGATGGCGGCCGCGCTGCAGTTCAGTTTTGCGGGCCTGATCGCGTTTCAGGTGCTCGGTTACCTGCCGCTGCTGTTTCGGGCGCCGGCGCACGAGCCGCGCGCCTGAGCGTGTGGCGGGCAGGGCTCAGGCGGCGAGACCGCAGGCCACGCCGGAGGACCAGGCCCACTGGAAGTTGTAGCCGCCGAGATGGCCGGTGACGTCCATGACCTCGCCGATGAAGTGCAGACCGGGCACGGCGCGCGCTTCCATGGTCTTCGACGACAGGGCGTGGGTGTCGACGCCGCCGAGCGTCACTTCCGCCTTCGCGTAGCCCTGGGTGCCGGAGGGGCTGAGCTGCCAGTCGGCGAGGCTGGCCGCGATGGCGCGCAGTTCGGCGTGGCGGAATTCGTTCAGGGGGCGGGTCCAGCCGTGCAGCTCGCACCAGGCCTGGGCGAAGCGCCGCGGCAGTTTCTCGGCGAGCAGGTTGGGCAGCAGCGTACGGCCTTTCGCATGCGCCAGCAGCCAGGCTTCGGCGTCGCAGCCCGGTAGCAGGTTCAGGCTGACCGGCGCCCAGTCGTCCGCCTCGTAGGCCTGGGCCTGCCAGTAGCTCGAGACCTGCAGGATCGCCGGCCCGGACAGGCCGCGGTGCGTGACCAGTGCGGCTTCGCGGAACGCCGGCCCGCGACAGTGCGCTTCGACCACGAGCGAGATGCCGGCCAGCGGGGCCAGGCGGGCGAGGGTCTCGGCGCCCAGCGTGAGCGGCACCAGCGCCGGACGCGGCGGGACGATCGGCAGGCCGAACTGTTCGGCGACGCGGTAACCGAAGGGCGTGGCACCGATCTTGGGGATGGCCAGCCCGCCGGTGGCGATGACCAGGCTGTGCGCGCTGAAGCGCCCACGCTCGGTGTCGAGCACGAAGCGCGCGTCGGCCGCTGCGGGGTGGTGCACGATCTCGTGCACCGTGGCCGGCATCGCCCATTGCACGCCGCCGTCTTCGCATTGCGCGCGCAGCATGTCGATGATCTGCTGCGCCGAGTCGTCGCAGAACAGCTGGCCCCATTCGCGCTCGTGGTAGGCGATGCCGTGGCGCCGCACGAGCGCGATGAACTCGCCCGAGCCGTAGCGCGACAGCGCCGAGCGCACGAAATGCCGGTTGCGGCTGAGGTAGTGCTCCGGCCCGACGCGCAGGTTGGTGAAGTTGCACCGCCCGCCGCCGGAGATGCGGATCTTTTCCGCGAGCCGGGTGGCGTGGTCGATGAGCAGCACGCGCCGGCCGCGTTGGCCCGCGGTGGCGGCGCACATCATGCCCGCTGCGCCGGCTCCGACGACGATGACGTCGAAATGGGCGCTACCCTCGGGTGCTGCGGGCGCGAATGCATACGTCACGGGCTTACCTGTCGAGAGTGAAGCGGCGCAAAATACGCTCTTCGATCCTTTGCCGCAATGCGGCAACGACGGCGCGCTGCCCAGGCGGCAGCAGCGCGTCATGCATCCATCAACATTTGCCGCAGCATGGAGCGTTTCATGTCCGACGATGTAGCCGACTCGAGCAGTGCATCGCCGCCGCGCGGCAAGGCCCGGCGGCGGGTCTTGTGGGGCACGGGGGTCGTGCTGGCGCTCGCGGTCGTGGCCTATCTCGCCGTGCCGCCGATCGCGCGTCACTATGCGCAGAAGATCCTCGCCGAGACCCTGGGGCGCGAGGTCGGCGTCGAGCGTGTGCTGATCAACCCCTTCCGCCTCACCGCCGAGGTCGGCGGCCTGCGCATCATGGAGGCCGACGGCAGCAGCGAAGCGCTCGCCTTCGATGCGCTGCGCGCCAACCTCGAGCTCGAATCCATCGTGCGCAAGGGTGTCGTGCTGCACGAGGTCGAGCTCACCCGTCCGCGCGTGAATGTCACGCTCGACGACGAGGGTCGGCACAGCTGGCAGGACGTGGTCGATCGCCTGGCGAGCCTGGGTGGCGAGGCGCCGCCGGACGAGGCGAGCGCGCCGCTGCCGTTCTCGGTCGGCAACATCCGCATCGTCGATGGCCTGTTCACCCTCGACGACCGTCCGCGCGGGCTGAAGCACGAGATCAGCGATTTCGGCCTGGGCGTGCCCTTCGTGTCCAACCTGCCGGTGCGCGTGGATGTGTTCGTGCAGCCCTCGCTGTCGGCGAAGATCAATGGCGACCCGATCCTGCTCAACGCGCGCACCAAGCCCTTCGCGCAGACGCACGAGACCATCCTCGACGTGGTGCTGCGGGATTTCGACCTCACGCCCTGGGTGGCGTACCTGCCCATCGAGCCCCGCTTCCGGCTGCCTTCGGCGCTGCTCACGACCAATCTGGAGCTCTCCTTCAGCCAGGCCGCCGACGCCACGCCGGTGCTCGCGCTGCGCGGGCCGGTGCAGCTCGACCGTCTGGTGCTGCAGGATCGCGACGGCGGGCCGGTCGCGAGCGTGGCCGAGGTGGCGCTGGAGTTCGCGGATGTCCAGCCGCTGATCGGGCGCTGGCAGTTCACGCGCCTGCGCCTGGCGCAGCCCGAGATCGACCTCGTGCGCCTGAAGGACGGCTCGCTCAACGTGCTCGGCCTGTTGCCGCCGGCCGAGGCTGCGCAGGCGCCCGCCAAAGTGGCGGCCGACCAGAACGACGACAAGCAGGCCGACAAGCAGGCCGACAGCGCGCCGGTCGAGGATGCCGAGGCCGATGAGGGCGCCGCACCGGACAAGGTGGACTTCCTGCTCGCCCTCATGCGCATCCGCGATGGCGTGATCCGCTTCGAGGACCGGACGCTGGCCGAACCCTTCAGCGCGCGCATCGAGGCCATCAACCTCGACATGCGTGATCTGGCGACCGAGGGCCAGGTGCCGGCCGAGATCCGGCTCGACTACGTGAGTGATGCGGGCGAGAAGTTCATGCACGAGGACGTGCTGCGTCTTGCGCCCTTCGAGTACGCCGGCAACCTGCAGTTCGAGTCCATTCGTCTGCCACGCTACGCCCCCTATCTGGCGGCTGCGCTGCCGGGCGCGCAGATCAGCGCAGGCTCGCTGAGCGGCAGCACACGCTACCGTGTGATCCTCGACGAGCAGGGCGCACCCGCGATCCAGGTCGACGCCGAGACGCTGGCTCTGCGCGATTTCGCGCTGCTGCTCAAGGGCGCCAAGTCGCCTGCGGTGAAGGTGCCCGAGCTCGACGTCAAGGCGGCGACCGTCGACCTGGGCACGCAGCGGGTCAGGGTGGCGGGCGTCGAGGCCAGGGGCGCGGCGGTGTCGCTGGTACGGCTCAAGAACGGCGACATCGATCTCATGAAGGCGCTGTTGCCGCCCGCGCCCGCACGCAAGCCGTCTGTCAGGCCGGCGCCCAAGCCCCCCGCCGCGCCCGAGTGGGTGGTGGCGGTGGACAAGCTCGCGCTCAAGGCGGCGTCGGTGCGCTTCGACGACCGCAGCGTGGGGCGGCCGGTGGTCACCGCGGTCGATGGCATCGACTTCGAGCTCGATGGTTTCAGCACCGAAAAGGGCACACCGCTGCAGATCAAGCTCGACTCGCGCCTCAACAAGCGTGGCAAGGTCGCGGCCTCCGGCCCGCTCACGCTCGAGCCGCTCAAGGCCGACCTGCGGCTCGACCTGCGCACTGTCGACCTGCTGCCCTTCCAGCCCTATGTGCTCGCACAGACCAAGATCGCGATCTCGCGCGGCAACCTGAGCACGCAGGGCCGGCTCAACCTGAGCACCGGCCGACGCGGGCAGCTGCTCGGGCGTTTTGCCGGTGATGTGGCGATGGCGAATTTCGCCTCGGTCGATCGCCTCAACGCGACCGACTTCGTGCGCTTTCGCACGCTGCGCGTGGGCGGTATCAATGCGCGCCTCGAGCCGTTCTCGCTCGGCGTCAAGCGCGTGCTGCTCGACGACTTCTACACCCGCCTGATCCTGGACGACGAGGGCCGGCTCAATGTGCGCGAGATCGGCGGCGCAGGCGGCGAGCCCCCCAAGGCCGCCGCGGCGAAAGCGCCTGCGCCGACCGAGGCGCCCGCGGCCGGATCTGCGCGCAGCGTCGAGGTCGCCGCGCCGACCACCCCGCCGCCGCCGATCCGCATCGACCGGGTGGAGATCAAGCGCGGCAACGTCGCCTTCAGCGATCGCTTCGTGCGCCCGAACTACGACGCCAACCTCACCGACATGGCCGGCACGCTGGTGGGCTTCTCCACCGCGCAGGACACCATCGCCAAGCTCGACCTGAAGGGCAAGGTGGACAAGACCGCGCCGCTCAGCATCACCGGCGAGCTCAACCCCTTCCGCCAGGACGCGCACCTCGACATCCTGGCCAAGGTGAACGACTTCGAGCTCACCGGGCTGTCGTCCTACTCCGGCAAGTACGTGGGGTACGGCATCTCGCGCGGCAAGCTCTCGGCCGAGCTCAACTACAAGATCGAGGAGCGCAAGCTCACCGCGACCAACCAGATCTTCCTCGACCAGCTCACCTTCGGCGACAAGGTCGACAGCCCCGACGCGGTGAATCTGCCGGTGCAGCTCGCGGTGTCGCTGCTCAAGAACAGCCGCGGCGAGATCGACCTGCGCTTGCCGGTGAGCGGCACCCTCGACGACCCCGAGTTCAGCGTCTTCGGGCTGGTGGTGAAGATGCTGTTCAATCTCATCGGCAAGGCGATCACCTCGCCCTTCGCGCTGCTCGGTTCGGCGCTCGGCGGCGGCGAAGAGCTCTCGCAGCTCGAGCTCGCGCCGGGTGTGGCGCGCGCGGGCGAGGCGCAGCAGGACAAGCTGAAGACGCTCGCCCAGGCGCTGATCGACCGCCCGGCGCTCAAGCTCGACATCACCGGCCGTGCCGACCCGGCGACCGATCTGGACGGCCTGCGCCAGGTCGCGCTCGACAACGCGGTGCGCGCGCAGAAGCTCAAGGCGATGATCGCGCGCGGCCAGGACGCCCCCTCGCTCGAGGACATCGAGGTCGGTGCCGACGAATATCCCGCGCTGCTGGAGAAGGCCTACAAGGCGGCCGACTTCAAGAAGCCGCGCAACTTCATCGGCCTCACCAAGAGTATCCCGGTGGCGGACATGGAGGCGCTGATGCGCGCCAACGTCAAGGCGGGCGACGCCGAACTGCGCCTGCTCGCGCAGCAGCGCGCCCAGGCCGTGCGCGAGTGGCTGGTGGGCGAGGGCGCCGTGCCGGGCGAGCGCGTCTTCGTGCTCGAGCCCAAGGTCGAAGCCGCGAGCGAGGGCGGCCAAGTGCAGTTCTCGCTGCGCTGAACGGACCGGTCAGGGTGCAAGGCATGCGCGATGGACGGGGGCCCTGCGGCTCCCGTCGTGCTTTCGGGGGCTATCATTAAGGC
Source organism: Thauera sp. UBA6194 (assembly GCA_002422685.1). Lineage (GTDB taxonomy): Bacteria > Pseudomonadota > Gammaproteobacteria > Burkholderiales > Rhodocyclaceae > Thauera. The sequence continues at coordinate 20,921 of DITC01000042.1, forward strand.
GTCAGGGTCGCCGCGCGAGGAGGAAACATCCATGGACAAGGTCTTCATCAGCTATCGGCGGGACGATGCGGCCGGCTACGCGCGCGCGATCTACGAGGAGCTGACCGAGCGCTTCCCGCCCGAGGCGGTGTTCATGGACGTGGACGCGATCGAGCCCGGCCTGCCCTTCGACGAGGTCATCCGGGATGCGGTCGGGCAGTGCAAGGTCTTGCTCGTGCTCATCGGCGCGCGCTGGCTGGCGCCGGGGGCGGACGGGCGCTCGCGGCTGGAGGACGAGCGCGACTTCGTCCGCCTGGAGATCGCCGCGGCGCTGGCGCGCGACATCCGCGTGATTCCGGTGCTGCTCGACGGCACGCCCATGCCCGGAGAGTCCGATCTGCCGCAGGCCCTTCACGCCCTCGTGTGGCGCAACGCGATCGAGCTGAGCAACTCGCGTTTCGACGCCGACGTCGCGCGCCTGACCGAGGTGCTGGCGCGCGTGCTGGAGGGTGGGGCGGGCGAGGCGGCGTCGCCACGCGCGGCGCAAGAGGTCGAGGCGGAACCCGCCGCTGCGCGGGATGCCGAGCGCCCTGGGACGGTCGAATCATCGCCCCGGCCCCTTGCAGCGGAAGCGTCCGCGCGCGGCACGGAGGATGCGGCGACGAGCGTCCCCTCGGCCAAGGCTGGCGGAGGTGGGGGCAAGGTGATGCTGGTGATGGGTGCGCTCGCGCTGGTCGCGGCGCTGGCCTGGATGCTGTGGCCGGCCGGCGGCTCCGGCCCGGCGGGTGATGCGGGATCGCAGGCGCGTGGCGCGATCGATTTCGATGCGCGGCCGTGGGCCGTGGTGTTCGGCAGCGATCCGACCCTGGGGGCCGCGCAGGACGAGCTGCGACGCGCGGCGCGCAACGGCGTCGAGGATACGGGCATCTACCTGCGCAACGGCTACTACGCGAGCGTGGCGTTGCGGGCGGATCGTGGCGAAGCCGATCTGGTGCTCGGCGTGGTGCGCCGGTTCCGCAGCGACGCCTACGTCACCGACATGCGCAAGTGGTGCCTGCAGCCGCAGGCGCGCGACGGCTTCGTGGCCTGCCAGACGACCAAGTGAGCGGGTTCAGAACATGCCCATCTCCAGCCGCGCCGCCTCGCTCATCATCTCGCGACTCCAGGGCGGATCCCACACCAGCGTGACCTCGGCCTCGGCCACGCCGGGAATCTGCAGCAGCTTGTCGCGCGCCTCGTCCGCGATCAGGGTGCCCATGCCGCAGCCGGGCGCGGTCAGGGTCATCGCGGCGGCAATGCGGAACGTGCCGTCGGGCAGTGGCTCCGCGGTGCACGCATACACCAGGCCCAGATTGACGATGTCGATCGGGATCTCGGGGTCGTAGCAGGTTCCGAGCTGTGCCCAGGCCGCCTGCTCGATGCTCTCGGCGGTCTGCTCGCCCTCCGCGGCGACCGGCGGGGCGGCGGCGAGCTGCGGCTCGAGGCCGAGCGCGTCGGCGTTGCGCTCGTCGATGCGATACAGGTTGCCGCCGCACATCACCGTGATCGAGCCGCCCAGGCGCTGGGTCACCAGCGCGTAGGCGCCCTCGGGGAGCGTCTCAGCCTTGCCCCAGGGCACGCTCACCGCCGCGCATTCGCGCTGCAGCACGCGGGAATCGGTTTCGCCGTAGTGGTCGCCCATGATGTGGTCCTCGATGTCCTATTCGGTGTGTGCCGTCTCGTGCTCGCCGACGAGCGCGTTGTGCAGCGTGTGCCAGGCGAGCGTGGCGCACTTCACCCGCGCGGGGAAGTCCTTGACGCCGGCGAGCACCTCCAGCTTGCCGAAGTCGCGCCCCGGGTCGGCGGCCTCGCGGCCTTCGGTGAGCAGCGCATGCACGTCGCGAAACAGCGCCTCGACCTCCTCGACGGGCTTGCCCTTGACCGCCTCGGTCATCAGCGAGGCCGAGGCGGTGGAGATCGCGCAGCCGTGGCCGACGAAGCTGGCGTCGCGCACGATGCCGTCCTCGACCTGCAGATACACCGTGAGCTGGTCGCCGCACAGCGGGTTGTGGCCGTCGGCGTGGTGGCTGGCGGCGGGCAGCGGGCGGTAGTTACGCGGGTTGCGGTTGTGATCGAAGATCACTTCCTGGTACAGCTCGCGCAGCGAATCCTGCATGTCGGTCATGAGGCTCTCCTGGTGCCGAACAGCGCCTGCGCCTTGTGGATGGCGGCGACCAGCGCGTCGAGGTCGGCGCGCTGGTTGTACAGGCCGAGCGAAGCGCGCGCGGTGCCGGGGATGCCGAAGCGCGTCATCAGCGGCATCGCGCAGTGGTGGCCGGCGCGGATCGCCACGCCTTCGGCGTCGAGGATGGTGCCGAGATCGTGCGGGTGGATGCCGTCGACCAGGAAGGACAGGATGCCCGCCTTGTCCTGCGCGGTGCCGACCAGGCGCACGCCGGGGATTTCCTGCAGCGCGCGCGTGCCGTATTCCAGCAGCGCCTGCTCGTGGGCGTGGATGCGCGCCAGGCCCACGTCCTGCACGTAATCGATCGCGGCGGCGAGCGCGATCGCGCCGGCGATGTTGGGCGTGCCGGCCTCGAAGCGCTGCGGCGGCGGCGCGAAGGTGGTGTTGTCGAAGGCGACGGTGCGGATCATGTCGCCGCCGCCCTGCCACGGCGGCATGTGGCGCAGCAGCTCGGCGCGGCCGTAGAGCGCGCCGATGCCGGTGGGGGCGTAGAGCTTGTGGCCGGAGAAAGCGTAGAAGTCGCAGCCGATCGCCTGCACGTCCACCGCCTGGTGGGCCACCGCCTGCGCGCCGTCGACCAGCACGACCGCGCCGAGCTCGCGAGCGCGCTTCGTCATCTCGGCCACCGGGTTCACCGTGCCGAGCGCGTTGGAAACATGGGTGATCGCCAGCAGCCGGGTGCGCTCGCCGAGCAGGCCCTCGAAGGCTTCCATGTCGAGCTCGCCGTTGTCCTGCACCGGGATCACCTTGAGCACCGCGCCGGTCTGCTCGCACAGCAGTTGCCAGGGCACGATGTTGGAGTGGTGCTCCATGGTGCTGAGCAGGATCTCGTCGCCCGCGGTGAGGCGCGGGCGGCCCCAGCTCTGCGCCACCAGGTTGATCGCCTCGGTGGTGCCGCGGGTGAACACGATCTCGTCGGCGCGTGCGGCGTTGAGGAAGCGCTGCACGGTGGCGCGCGCGCCGTCATAGAGTTCGGTGGCGTGCTGCGACAGCCAATGCACGCCGCGATGGATGTTGGCGTTGGACTCGCGGTAGAAGCGCGCCTCGGCGTCGATCACCGCCGCCGGCTTCTGCGTGGTGGCGCCGTTGTCGAGGTAGGCCAGGCGCTTGCCGTGGATGGCTTGCGACAGGATCGGGAAGTCGGCGGCGAGGTCCAGGATGGGCGTCTGCACGCCGGGTTCGCGTGGAGCGTTCACAGCAGTTCCTCCAGTCGGGCGCCGTCGGGCAGGCGGTCGAGCAGCGCGGCGCGGCCGAGCGCGCGCAGCGGCGCGTGGGCGATGCGCTCGAGCACCTCGGCGGCGAAGGCGTAAGTCAGCAGTTGGCGCGCGTGCGCGGCATCGACGCCGCGGCTGCGCAGGTAGAAGAGGGCGTCCTCGTCAAGCTGGCCGACAGTGGCGCCATGCGCGCACTTGACGTCGTCGGCGTAGATCTCGAGCTCGGGGCGGGCGTCGGCCTCGGCCAGGCGGGACAGCAGCAGGTTGTCGCAGCGCTGCATGGCGTCGGTGCGCTGGGCGTCCTGGGCGACCAGGATGCGGCCGGTGAACACGCCGCGCGCGTTGCCGTCGAGCAGGCCGCGGTAGAACTCGCGGCTGGTGCCCTGCGGGCGCGCGTGGTCGATGCGGGTGTGGTGGTCGACGTGGCGGCGGCCATCGGCATGGTAAAGGCCGTTCAACAGCGCTTCGGCGCCTTCGCCGGCGAGCCTTGTGCGGATGTCGTTGCGTGCCAGGCGCGCGCCGAAGGACAGCGAGTGCGAGGCGAACACCGCGCCGCGCGCCTGCTCGGCCTCGATCGTCGCCAAGTGGATGGCTTCGGGCGCTTCCTGCTGCAGCTTGAGGTGCGTGACCTGGCTGTCCTGCGCGGCGAGCACGCGGGTGACGGCGGTGGTCAGCGTGCTGCCCGCGGCACCGGCCGGGTAGTGCTCGACGATGGTCGCCTGCGCACCGGCCTCGGCAATGATGAGGTTGCGCAGGTGGCGGTCGGCGGCGGTGGCGCCGATGAAGACGAGGTGGATCGGCTGCTCCACGGCAACACCGCGGCCAAGGCGGATCCACGCGCCGTCGGTGGCCAGGGCGGCGTTGAGGGCCTGCGGTGCTTCGCCGTCGCTGGCGGAGCCGAACGCGGCCTCGACCGCCTCCGGGGTGTGCTTCAGCGCGTCGGCCAGGCTACCGATCTTCGCACCGCCGGGCAGTCCGCCAATCGCCGACAGCGCGGGGGCGAACCGGCCATCGACGAAGACCAGCCAGTGGTCGAGGTCCTGCGGGGCGAAGGCCGCAGCATTCGCGGGCAAGCCCGCTCCCACAGCGCCTTCCGTCCCGTGAGAGCGGGCTCCCTCGCCAAGGGTGCTGCCCGCCCCGTGAGAGCGGGCTTGCCCGCGAACGGCCGTGCGATAACGTTCGCGCAGCCGCGCCAGCACCGCCTCGGGCTTTTCGCCCGCCTCGGCCGCCAGCGCCTGCTGCCCCATGAAGGCGAGCGAGGTGTGGCGCCAGTTCTCGCGCCGTGTCGTCGGCCAGCCTTCGTCGGCGAAGCGGTCGATCGCTTCTTCACGCAGACGGGCGAGCCAGGGCAGCTCCGCGCCGGGCAGGTCGCCGGCGGCATCGCGATGGCGTCCGAGCCAGAAGTCGATCGCGCTCATGGCCGCGCTCCCGCCGACGCCCCGCCGGCCTTGCCGCCCTGCGCCGTGTCGATCCAGCCGTAGCCGTGTTCTTCCAACTCCAGCGCCAGCTCGCGTCCGCCCGAGCGCACGATGCGGCCCTGCGACAGCACGTGCACCTTGTCGGGCACGATGTAGTCGAGCAGGCGCTGGTAGTGGGTGATGACGATCATCGAACGCTCGGGCGAGCGCAGGCGATTGACGCCCTCGGCGACGATCTTCAGCGCGTCGATGTCCAGCCCCGAGTCGGTCTCGTCCAGCACCGCGAGCCTGGGCTCGAGCAGCGCCATCTGCAGCACCTCGTTGCGCTTCTTCTCGCCGCCCGAGAAGCCTTCGTTCACCGAGCGGTAGAGGAACTCTTCCTTCATGCCGACCGCCTTCATCTCGGCCTTCACCTTGGCGAGGAAGTCCATGGCGTCGAACTCGGGCAGGCCGCGATGACGACGCACCGCGTTCACCGCGGCCTTGAGGAAGTAAGCGTTCGACACGCCCGGGATCTCGACCGGGTACTGGAAGGCGAGGAAAAGCCCGGCGCGCGCGCGCTCCTCGGCGGGCAGCGCGAGCAGGTCGGTGCCGTCCCAGTCGACGCTGCCGTCGGTGACGGTGAAGGTCTCGCGCCCGGCCAGCACCTGGGCGAGCGTGCTCTTGCCCGAGCCGTTGGGGCCCATGATGGCGTGCACCTCGCCGTCGGCGACCTCGAGGTTAAGGCCCTTGAGGATGTCCTTGCCGTCGATCGCGGCGTGCAGGTTATTGATTTTCAGCATGTTGATTCTCCTGTAGGTCCTTAGCCGACGCTGCCTTCGAGGCTCACGCCCAACAATTTCTGTGCTTCCACCGCGAACTCCATCGGCAGTTCCTTGAACACCTCGCGGCAGAAGCCATTGACGATCATCGACACCGCGTCCTCGGCGCTGATGCCGCGCTGCATCGCGTAGAAGAGCTGGTCTTCGCCGATGCGCGAGGTGGTGGCTTCGTGCTCGACGTGGGCGGTGGGGTGGCGCACCTCGATGGTGGGGAAGGTGTGCGCCGCACAGCGGTCGCCGATCAGCAGCGAGTCGCACTGGGTGTAGTTGCGCGCGCCCTCGGCCTTGGGCGTGACCTTGACCAGGCCGCGGAAGGTGTTGCTGCCGCGTCCGGCCGAGATGCCCTTGCTGAGGATGGTGCTGCGGGTATTGCGCCCCATGTGGATCATCTTGGTGCCGGTGTCGGCCTGCTGCAGGTTGTTGGTCAGCGCCACCGAGTGGAAGTCGCCCACCGACGAGTCGCCGCGCAGGATCACGCTCGGGTACTTCCAGGTGATCGCCGAGCCGGTCTCGACCTGGGTCCACGAGATGTGCGAGCGCGCGCCGCGGCAGTCGCCGCGCTTGGTGACGAAGTTGTAGATGCCGCCCTTGCCGTCCTTGTCGCCCGGGTACCAGTTCTGCACCGTCGAATACTTGATCTTGGCGTCGTCGAGCGCGATCAGCTCCACCACCGCGGCGTGAAGCTGGTTCTCGTCGCGCATTGGCGCGGTACAGCCTTCGAGGTAACTGACCGAGGCGCCTTCCTCGGCGATGATCAGCGTGCGCTCGAACTGGCCGGTGTCGCGGGCGTTGATGCGGAAGTAGGTGGAGAGCTCCATCGGGCACTTCACGCCCTTGGGGATGAAGACGAAGGAGCCGTCCGAGAACACCGCCGAATTGAGCGCGGCGTAGAAGTTGTCCTCCGGCGGCACCACGGTGCCGAGGTACTGGCGCACCAGCTCCGGGTGCTCCTTCACCGCCTCCGAGAACGAACAGAAGATCACGCCGTGCTCGCCGAGCTCCTTCTTGAAGGTGGTGGCCACGCTGACCGAGTCGAACACCGCGTCGACCGCCACGCCGGCCAGGCGGGCGCGCTCGTGCAGCGGCACGCCGAGCTTCTCGAAGGTGCGCAGCAGCTCGGGGTCGACCTCGTCCAAGCTCTTGGGGCCGTCCTTCTTCGACTTGGGTGCGGAGTAATAGACGATGTCCTGGAAGTCCACCGGCGGAAACTGCACCGCAGCCCACTTCGGCGGAGTCATCGTCAGCCAGTGCCGGTAGGCTTCGAGGCGCCAGTCTAGCAGCCAGTCGGGCTCGCCCTTGCGCGCCGAAATGAGGCGGATGACGTCCTCCGACAGGCCCTTGGGCACGGTGTCGGTTTCGAGCGTGGTGACAAAGCCGGCGGCGTAGTCCTGTTCCAGGAATGCGCCGATGGCGTCGCTGCGGGTGGGGGCGTTCATGTCAGATCTCCTGGTCGTCTGCGCGCGTGCTGGGGATGCATGCCGGGGGGATGCACGCGGCGGCTGTGCGACTGCCGGCGCTTGCGGGGCCGTGCAGGCGGTGTTCGGTGTATGCGCCAGAGGCTCCCGCGCCGCTCGGGCGGAGCCGGGCGAAGGGCGAGTTGCTTTGTGGGTGCACCATGTCGGCGACGGTGACCGCCTGCAGGGCCTGGCGGACGACGGTGTTGATGCGCAGCCAGTTGTCGCGGATCCGGCAGTCGCTTTCCATGCTGCACACGCCGGTGCTGGCGCTGCATTCGGTGAGGCCGAAGGGGTGGTCTTCGAGTGCGTCGATGACGTCGGCCACGCTGATCTGCGCCGCAGGGCGGCTGAGCACATAGCCGCCGTGCGCGCCGCGCTGGCTGCTGACCAAGGCGTGACGACCGAGCGTCTTGAGCACCTTGCTGACCGTGGGCAGTCCGAGCCCGAGCGCGTCGGCAAGCCCTTTCGCGCTGTGCACACGTTCGGGCAGGCCCGCCATGTGGGCCAGGATGAGGGTGCCGTAGTCGGTAAGTTTGCTGATGCGCAGCATGAGGGTCTGCCTGATCGCCTGTCGATGTGATATAAAAGTACTAAAACGGTACTGTATAGTCAAGCGAGGGCGCGCAAGGTTCCACGCACGGGTCGACCGGGCAGCGCGGTCGCTGCCGCTGTCGATCGCAGCGACTATCATGAAGACGAGCAATCAAGAGCTGACTGGACCGCGGGCGCTACCCCGCCAGCCGGCAAGGAGAGGCACGGATGGAACCACGCATCGGACAGCGCTACACGATCCGGCTGTGCAGCGGCGAATTACGCTGCTGGCTTTTCGAGGGCGCGGATGCGCGCGAGTTGGGCTGGTGGCGCGACGTGGACACCGGCCTGAGCTTTTCGGAGGCCAGCCTGATGTACGCGTGGCAGATCGAGGGTGAAGCCGGCGCCGATGGCGCGACCGAAGGAGCGCATCGTGGCTGAGGCCGCCGGCCATCGCATGGCGCTGGCCTATCCCGCTTCACTCGTGGTGTCGGGCGCGGGCCTGCTGTTCGCTGGCTATGTGCTGACGGAGACCGGGCTGCCGCCGTGGTTGGCGCTCGTCTTTATGGTCAGTGGTTTCGTGCTGTGGACGCTGCTCGAATACCTGCTGCACCGGTTCGTGCTGCATGGGCTGTGGCCGTTCGAGGCCTGGCACGCGCTGCACCACCGCCTGCCGGACGAGCCGATCCGCATCCCGCTCGTGTTCAGCGTGCCGCTGATGCTGACGATGCTGCTGGCGCCTACGCTGCTGCTGCGCAACGTGGCCCTCGGCGCTGCGTTGGCGATCGGTCTGCTGGCGGGCGAGATCGTTCAGGAGGTGGTGCATGAGCGTCTGCATCGCCGCGATGAGCATGGCCACCAAGCGGGAGAGGGCAGGGGATGGCTCGCCGTCCGCCGCCGGGAGCATGGGTTCCACCACGCGCAGGATGCGCGCCGGGCGTTCGGGACGCTGAGCGGGTTCTGGGATCGCTTGCTGGGCACTGCGCCGCGGGCCTGAAGGCCGGGCGGCGCAGCGTGATGGCGCTTGGGCGGAGGCGCCCGGCGCCGGGATTTGATGCCGGCATCGGATGCCGGCTCAGCGGGCGGAATCAGGCGCCTTGCTCGGCCTTCAGCGCAGCCTGCACCGCCGGACGAGCCGCGACGCGATCGACATAGGCGGCCAGGTTGGACCACTTCGCCAGGTCGATCTTGATGAACTTCATCCAGCCCAGCACGGTGAACAGGTAGCCGTCGGCGACGCTGAAGTCTTCACCCATCAGGTAGGGCTTGCCCTCGAGCTGCGCGTTTACGTAAGCGAGGCGGCGCTCGAGGTTGGCGCTGGCGATCTGCTTCCACTCCTTGCCCGAGGCCGGGTTGAAGAAGGGGCTGCACGACTTGTGCAGCTCGGTGCCGATGAAGTTGAGCCACGACTGCAGGCGGTAGCGCTCGATCGTGCCGTTGGCCGGCGCGAGCTTCTTGCCCGGCGCCTGGTCGGCGATGTACTGCACGATCGCCGCGCCTTCGGTCAGCAACTCGCCGCTGTCGAGCAGCAGCGCCGGCACGTAACCCTTGGGATTGCTCTTGGTGAAGTCCGCGCCGCTGGCGGTGATCTTGGTCTTGAGGTCAACGACTTCGGTCTCGTAGGGCAGGCCGGATTCCTCGAGCGCGATGTGGGGCGAGAGCGAGCAGGCGCCGGGTTTCAGGTAGAGCTTCATTGAGCGTTTCCTTTTCTGTTGGGGGAGTCTGATGTTGCGTGAGGCGGTTTGCCACCATGCGTCTACCTCATGCCGGTGGGGCGATGCGCAGCGGGACTGTGACCGGGCCATCGTTGATGAGTTGCACCTTCATGTCGGCAGCAAAGCGTCCGGTCTGCACCTGCGGGTGGGCGGCACGCGCGCGGGCGACGAAATGCGCGTAGAGCGCCTGGCCGGTCTGCGGGTCGGCCGCGTTGGTGAAGCTCGGCCGGTTACCGCCCGAGGTGTCGGCAGCGAGGGTGAACTGGCTGACGATGAGCAGGCCGCCTTCCACGTCCTGCACCGAACGGTTCATCTTGCCGGCCTCGTCGGCAAAGATGCGCAGCTTGAGCATCTTGGCGAGCAGCTTGTCGGCCTCGGTCGTCGTGTCGCCGCGCTCGGCGCACACCAGCGCGAGCAGGCCATGGTCGATCTCGCCGATGGTTTCACCGTGGACGATCACGCGCGCTTCGGAGACGCGTTGCAGCACTGCGAGCATCGAAAATCCTTACGAGAGGGGTGGCGAGGTGCGTTGCGAGTCCTTCAATGCGCCCAAGGGTCGATGACTGCCAGGCCAGCCGCCTTGAACGGACTTGTGTCGCGCGTGGCGACCATCAGGCGACGCGCGGCGGCGGTAGCCGCGATGTAGCCGTCTGCGTTGCCGATCGCAAGGCCCGCCGCCCGCGATCGCGCCATCAGCTCGCCGTAGGCCTTCGAGGCGTCCAGATCGAAGGGTAGAACGCGCCCGGCGAATGCCGGCAGCACTTCGCGTTCCAGCCGCTCCTGATAGATCGTGCGGCGTTTGCCTTGGGGCATGGCAGCGACGCCAAAGCGCAACTCGGCGACAGTAATGGCGGACAGGAAGAGGGTTTCCACGACCTGGGCATCCATCCAGGCCAGCACCTTGGGATCGGGCGCAACCCGCCACAACGCCGACAGGACGTTGGTGTCGACGACGATCATTCGAAGCGCATCGGCTGGGCCGGGGTCTTGTCACGCGCGTTCTCGAAGAGCGCGAGCTCCTCATCGCTCAGTCCGCCGGCCTCGCGAGCGATCGACGCCAGCAAGGTCCCGAGCTTCAGGCGCCCCTCGGGCTTCGCCGCTTGCTCGAGAATATCGCGTACCTCGGCCTCGGCGCTGCGGCCATGCATCGCCGCACGAACGCGGATCGCGCGATGCACCTCGTCAGGGATGTTGCGTACGGTGATGGAAGGCATGTTGCAAAGCCTCGCACTGATGAGAGTGATTGCACTTTAGCCGAGTGCAATCACTGGTGCAATGCCACGGTTCCATGCCGGCGTTCCTATGGGTGAGGACAATATGGTGGTCTTCCCCCGTTCCTGTTCGTGGGGCTGCTTTCGGTCGATCAGGCCGACGGGTCGAACTCGGTTCACGTGACTTGCCCGCTCGAGGAGGTGCGATGAACGCTCTGGGAGCGAAAGTGCGCGCGTTGCTAAGAATGCTAAAAGCATTTTTTGGAAAAGTGATTTATCATTCACGCCTGCATCTGTTCGGCTATTCCCCTTCTTGTCATGAGGGGGTCGAGGACAAACGGGCAATGACTTTGAAGACAGCGCTCCAATCCGAAATCCTTCGCGGACAAATCACCACCAAGCAAGCGCTGCTTGACCGTGCGGCAGCCCTTGGGCTGGTAATCACGAGAAATGGGCGTGACTACCTTGGCTTGCTCGGAGCTGACGGGAAGCGGTTCCGGATTTATTTCCGTTTTTCGGCTGATGTATCGCCGGCCTTGGCAGTTACGCCGGAGGACGGCGCGCCTGCGAGCGAGATCCGCGTTCGCGGGAGCTGGATATATGCGCTGGTTGCCTGCAGCAGCGACGGCACGCGCAAGGCATGCTACGTGGGCCAGACGGTGAACCTCAGGCGCAGGTTCCGTGAGCATCTACTTCGTCCTCGACCGGGGCGAGGCTCCTATGGCCTTTTCCAGTGGGCCGCACTGGAGGCGGTCGAGGTGCATGCAGTTGTCCTGTGCGGGGTGGACGGCGATCAGAGTGCTGCCTCCCGATTTGAGGGGTACTGGCTCGGGCTCGCCCAGGAAGCGGGCTTCGAGGCGCCAGACGCCCATAACTGGGGGCGACTTCCGCTGCCGGCTCATCCCGCAGGACAGCCGCGCCAATGGCCAACTGACATCGTCGCCGCGGCCATGCAGTCGCTCGCCAAGTTGGTGAGTGCCGGGATCGTTCCACGTGAGTTGTTCGTCGTGGATGGGGCCGCTTTTTAATCAGACTTCGAGGGAGAGACAGATGGTCGGTTGGTGGATCGTGATCAGCACCCAGACCCCTGAAGAGCGCGATGCTGGCGTTGGTCGTAGCGAAGCCGTGCTCGCGAACTGGGAAACCCGCGTGGGTGGAAACGCATGGCTGCGAGCGCTCGTCGAGGCTGGCAAGGCGGTGCAGCTCGTGCGCGGGGGTTATCCGGATCGATATACGGCCAGTGCCGCCGATGTCCTGCCGCTCATCGACGCTGGTCGGCCGCCGTCCGGCGCCTCCGCTGCCGAGGACGAGGACGGCAGCATCGCCCGCACTCGGGTGCGCGAGGTGATTTTTCATCCCGACCGGATCGCCGCCTGTCCGGCCGACAAGGTGCTGACCATCGAGGTCTGGGATCTGTCGTGACCATGTTTTGCTGGCGATCGCCAAAAAGACACGAACCAATCTTGAACCGGGAAACGAGGATCAAACGCATGACTCCGATACTCCATCGACACTCAGGCAGGCGCCGAGCCTTGATTGGCGCAATCCTGCTCGCGCTTTTTACAGGCTTTGGCCAGCACGCGCTGACCCGGCCAGCACACGCACAAACGGCTTTCCCTGCAGGCGAAAGGGGCGAGAAGCCCAGCCAGGGCGAGGTCGACCGCGCGCTTACGGATCTGCTGCAGTGCGAATGGATGACGAAAAAGGGTTCATCGCTGGGCCCAAACCGCTTCTTTCAGGTGCTCGGTCACCTCGAGGAAAAAAACCCAGCAAAGGGGAGCGGCGAGCTCGTCGGCGAGTTTCGGGTGCTTGGCCACGTCTTCCGCCGGCTCTTGACGGCGGGCGGGCAAGGCGGTGGCGGAGCGCTGGGATGGAGCGCAACGAGTAGCACTGATGCGATCGTTCGGACGCTGAAAGAACGCGGCTACACGTTCGAGCCCATGACCAAACCGATGGTTGGTTTCTCCGGAAAGCTGACCCGAGGCCCTGTCGAATACAACGTTTGGATAGGCGACGGATATCATCCCTTCGGGCCGCAGAAGAGCACAGAGGGCGTGACGATGATGTGCGGCGCGCGGGAAACGGATGCGGCCAAATATCAGAAGATGCTCGAGGAGCAGAGGGCGCAGCAGATCTACGACACGGTCAAGAGGAAGGAGCGCCAGCCGCAGGAATGGGCTGAAGCGATCCTCAAGGAGGGCAAGCGGCGCGAGCTCAGCAGCCTGGCGAGCTATGCGTGGCTGAGCTCGGATCAAATCGAGCGTCTGGCGCAGTCCGACGACAGAGACATCCGCGATGACCTGATCGCGAATGCAGACGCCCCGCTGAGCACGGCGCAGATCGAGAGACTCCTCAAGCTCCGACATCACGAGAGCGTGCTCCGATACCGCTACGACGCACTCACCGAGGCCCAACTGAACGGCCTGCTGGAGAACACGCAAACCAGAAGCATGGCCAGACTGGCCGGCGGCGGCGCCGCCGCGCTCGAAGAGCTGGAGAGGGTCCTGCGTGCTGGCGACGAGACCGAAACGGTGTTCGCCTTCAAGCGGCTACGGGCGATCACGCCGAAAGTGATCGACCTCGTCCTGGAAGCAGGCAACAGGACGGCGATCGTGCATCTGATCCAGACATACGCGCCACCCTATACCCCGGAGCAAATCGACCGAATATTGGCGAGCGACGATCCAGACCACCACATCTGGCTTGTCCGCAATCGCGACTTTCGGCTCACCCGTGCGCAGTACGAGCGGGGCGTGATGCATCCGAACGAGAAAGTTTCATTCTGGTACAGGGTGCGGGACGATCACACCCCGTCGCCGCAGATGATCGAGGAGGCATTGACGAGCCCGGACAGGCACACCCGATATCTTTGGCTGATGCAAAGCCGCATCAGACTGACCCCGGCCCAGGTGGCGCGTGCGCTGGAGGAACCCGACGAGAGCACCCGACGCGCAGCGTATGCACGCAAAGAGGTGATGCTGACCCCTGTCCAGCTCGACGCCTGCCTGCGTGAAGCCGACTACCTTACGCGTGAAGTGTGCGTAAAACGCCCGGAGCTGACGCTCACGCAAGAGCGCTTCGAGAACATCGTGGGCCACAGCAACCGAAACCTGTTCCGGGGATACCTGGACGCGAGGAAGGGCCAGAACATCGACCTGGCACCCTACGTCAGGCAGGCGATGCTGACAGCGAGCGACGAAACGCTGCTGAGGATGGCGAAGCTCAAAGAGCTGACGATCACGGCCGATGATGTGCGGACCGTGCGTGATACCAGAGGCCGCCAGGTTCAGGCCGCTTACTGCAGGCGAGTCCCGGAAGCATGCCCTTAGAAAGGCGTGCGGGCGACGCGTCATGCGGGGCGAGGACGCGGTCCCGATCGGGCGGCGGCGGCGTCGGTGCGGAAGGTGTTCGGACGGGGGCCGTGGCTCGGGGAGCAGGGAACTCATCCGGGACAGGCTGCAGTTTCAAAGAGAACGTGCAGTCTGTCCCGTGCCGGCACGGCCGGGGCCCGATCTACCGGATCAAACCGCCGCCAGCGCCTGCTCCAGGTCGGCGATGATGTCGTCGATGTGCTCGATGCCGATCGACAGCCGCACCATGTCCGGCGACACGCCGGCCTTGGCCAACTCCGCCGGCGACAACTGGCGATGCGTGGTCGAGGCCGGGTGGCAGGCGAGCGACTTGGCGTCGCCGATGTTCACCGGGCGGGTGATCAGCTTCAGCGCGTCCTGGAAGCGGCCGCCGGCCTCGAACCCGCCCTTCACGCCGAACGACAGGATGCCCGAGGCGCGCCCGCCCATGTACTTCTGCACCAGGGCGTGGTCGGCGTGGTCGGACAGGCCGGCGTAGTTAACCCATTCGACCTTGGCGTGCTGCTTGAGGTACTCGGCGACCTTGATGGTGTTGGTGCAGATGCGGTCCATGCGCAGCGCCAGGGTCTCGATGCCTTGCAGGATCAGGAAGCTGTTGAAGGGCGAGATCGCCGCGCCGGTGTTGCGCAGCGGCACCACGCGCGCGCGGCCGATGAAAGCGGCGGCGCCCAGGGCCTCGGTGTAGCACACGCCGTGGTAGGACACGTCCGGCTCGTTCAGGCGCTTGAAGCGCGCCTTGTGCTCGGCCCAGGGGAACTTGCCCGAATCGACGATGGCGCCGCCGATCGAGTTGCCGTGGCCGCCGAGGTACTTCGTGAGCGCATGCACCACGATGTCGGCGCCGTGCTCGAAGGGGCGGCACAGGTAGGGCGAGGGCACGGTGTTGTCCACGATCAGCGGCACGCCGGCCTTGTGAGCGATCTCGGCCAGGCGGCCGATGTCGGTGACGTTGCCGAGCGGGTTGCCGACCGACTCGCAGTAGATCGCCTTGGTGCGCTCGTCGATCAGGGCGACGAAGCTGTCCGGGTCGCGGTAGTCGGCGAAGCGCACCTCGATGCCGAACTGCGGGAAGGTGTGTGCGAACAGGTTGTAGGTGCCGCCGTACAGCGTCGACGCCGAGATGATGTTGTCGCCGGCTTCGGCGATGGTCTGGATCGCGTAGGTGATCGCCGACATGCCCGAGGCCACGGCCAGCGCGCCGATGCCGCCTTCCAGTTCGGCGACGCGCTGCTCCAGCACCGCGGTGGTCGGGTTCATGATGCGGGTGTAGATGTTGCCCTGCACCTTGAGGTCGAAGAGGTCCGCGCCGTGCTGGGTGTCGTCGAAGGCGTACGAGGTGGTCTGGTAGATCGGCACCGCGACGGCCTTGGTGGTGGGGTCGGGCGAATAGCCGCCGTGCACGGCGATGGTCTCGAGCTTCATGTGTCAGGTCTCCCCTTGGGTGAAAGTGGCGAGGAGTATAGCCAGCGCGGGCGGGATATCGAAATAACGCAATGGCACCGTTCGCGCAGGCGGCGGGTTGGTGCGCTCTGGGTGGGCGGCCTGCACCGCCTTTGGGGCGTGGCGCCGCTCGACAGGCGAGGGCGGCCGCGCACATGCGGCGTGGTGGCGCGGATTCAGCCGAGGCGGGTGGGCGGCGGCTCGCGTCCGACGCTGTCGGCTTCCATAACCGGCTCGCCCTGCACCGTCCGCAGCGGGATCACACCCGCCCACACCGGCCAGTCGAGATCCTCCTCATCGTCCTTGACGCCCCAGTCGCGCACCTTGGCCGAGGCCTCGTCGAGGGCGATGCGCAGCACCGTGGTGGCGTTGAGCTCCTTGTCGCTGATCGGGCGCAGCGTGTCCCAGCGCCCGGGGTAGAGCCCGTCGATGAAGGCACGCAGGCTGGCGAGCTTGCATCCAGGGTCGGTTACCGGCTCGAAGCGGCCGTAGAGCACCACCGAGCGGTAGTTCATCGAGTGGTGCATCGCCGAGCGCGCCAGCACCAGACCGTCGGCGAGCGCGATCGTCACGCAGGCTTCGCCCGCGCTCAGCGCCTTGAGCATGCGCGAGCCCTTGGCGCCGTGGAGGTATAGATGCTCGCCCTCGCGCCAGTGGATGGTGGGGATGGCGTGGACGATTCCGTCGATCTGGAAGGCGACGGTGCAGAGCATCGCCGCGTCGATGATGGCGGCGACGGTGTCGGCCTCGTAGTGCGCGCGTTCGGGCAGGCGGCGGACGCGGGTGCGCGCGGAGTGGGCAGGGGCGTGAGACATGGCGCAGGGGCTCCAGGGGTTTCGATTGCACCATCGTAGGCGGAGAGTGGTACCTTGCGTAGCGCCACAAAAAAATGCACGAATGGAGCCACGATGGAGCTCGACTGGCTGCTTGCCCCACCGCTGCCCGAGGCCGTGCCGCGCCAGCGCTTGCTCTACCTGCGCCTGCGCGAGGCCATCCTGTCGGGGCGACTGCCCGCCGATGCGCGCCTGCCCGCGAGCCGCAGCCTCGCTGTGACGCTCGGCATCGCGCGCAACACGGTGCTGTTCGCCTACGAGCAGCTCGTCGCCGAAGGCTGTCTGGTCGCGGATCGGCAGGGCACCCGCGTGGCCGCATTGCCCGCCGCGCCGCTCGCCATGCCGACTGGCTCCGGGCTGGAGGCGCCGCTGGCGCTGTCCGTGCGCGCGGCGGCGGCGCGGCAGCACGAGCCCGCACGCGACGCCGAAGCCCTGCCGTTCTCGCCCGGCGTGCCGGATTTCGGCGCCTTTCCCTTCCGCGCCTGGCGCGCCTGCCTCGAACGTGCGTGGCGCGATGCCGGCTGGCGTCAGCTCGGCTACGCTGCACACGGTGGCGATCCGAGCTTGCGTGCGGCGCTCGCGGCCCACCTGACGAGCGTGCGCGGCCTGGCGGTGGATGCTGCGCAGATCCTTATCACCAGCGGCACGCAGGCGGCGCTCGACCTGTGCGCGCGGCTGCTCGCGGATGATGGAGACACGGTGTGGGCCGAGAATCCGGGCTATCTCGCCGCCCGCGTCGCCTTCCGCCTGGCCGGGCTGCAGGTGCACGACGTCGCGGTCGACGAGGAGGGGCTCGCCCCGGTCGCGAACGACTGGCAGCGCCACCGGCCGCGGCTGATCATGGTCACCCCCTCGCACCAGTACCCCACCGGGCGGGTGATGTCGCTGCCGCGCCGGCTCGCGCTCATCGAGCGCGCCCGCGCGGCCGGCGCCTGGATCGTCGAGGACGACTACGACAGCGAGTTCCGCCGCGCCGGCCCGGCGCCGCCCGCGCTGTTCGGCCTGCACGCCGACGCCCCGGTGGTCTATGCCGGCACCTTCAGCAAGACCCTGTATCCGGGCCTGCGCCTGGGCTACCTGGTGCTGCCGCGCGCGATCGCGGACGACTTCATCCACGCTGCGGCGCGCGCCACCCGCGCCGGCCAGGGCATCGAGCAGCGCGCGCTCGCCGACTTCATCGCGCGCGGCCACTACACCACCCACATTCGCCGCATGCGCGCCCGCTACAACGCTCACCAGGCCGCGCTGCGCGCCGCCCTGCAGCAGGCCTTCGGCCCCGGGCTGGAGCTGTCGGGCGGCGAGGCCGGGCTGCATCTGGTGATGTGGCTGCCCGACGACCTCCCCGATGTCGCGGTGGCGGAGCGCGCCGCGCAGCTCGGGCTGGGCGTGCGCGCCCTGTCCGCCTACGCCCGCCCGCCAGTGCGCTGCAACGGGCTGGTGCTCGGCTACGGCAATCTGGACGAGGGCGCGGTCGAGGGGGCGGTGGCACGGCTGAAGCGGGCCGTGGAGGTTTGAGCTGCGTCTGCCGCGTGCGGGACTCGCCCGATTCGAGCGCGATCCGTCCTCGATGGCCCCGTTCGCGCGCGCTGTTCTTCCTGGATCGCGGCCTTGGGTGCGACGCCCCGCAGCCGTTAAACTCCGCGACCTCACCCAAGCAATCTCCGGAATCCCTCATGGCCCAACTCATCCTCCAACCCGGCAAGGAACGCTCGCTGTTTCGCCGCCACCCCTGGATCTTCGCCGGCTCGGTGGATCGCCTCGAGGGCCGCACGCGGCCAGGCGACACGGTGACGGTAGTGAGCGCCGCGGGCAAGGCGCTGGCGCGCGCGGCGTGGTCGCCGTCCTCGCAGATCCGCGCGCGGGTGTGGAGCTTCGACGCCGAGGCGGCGATCGACCATGCCTTCTTCAAGCGCGCGGTGGCGGCCTCGGTGGCGCGGCGGGCGGCGATCCCGGCGCTGCGCGGGCAGGAGGGCGTGCGCCTGATCCATGGCGAGTCCGACGGCCTGCCCGGCGTGATCGCTGACCGCTACGGCGACGTGGTGGTGCTGCAGCTCACCAGCGCGGGCGCGGACAAGTGGCGCGACGCGATCGTCGCCGGCCTGGTGCAGGCCACCGGCTGCGCGGTGGTGTATGAACGCTCCGACTCCGAGGTGCGCGGGCTGGAAGGCCTGGAGTCGCGCACCGGCTGTGCGCATGGCGAGCTGCCCGCGGGCGGGCTCACCATCGTCGAGAACGGCGTGCGCATGGAGGTGGATGCCGAGGGCGGCCACAAGACCGGCTTTTACCTCGACCAGCGCGACAACCGCCTGCTCACCGGCCAACTCGCCGGCGGGCGCGCGGTGCTCAACTGCTTCTGCTACACCGGCGGCTTCTCGCTGCAGGCGCTCGCCGGCGGCGCGGCCTCGGTGCTATCGATCGACTCCTCCGGCCCGGCGCTGGAGTCCGCCCGCCGCAACGTGGCGCTCAACCCGCAGCTCGACGCCCGCCGCGCCGAGTGGCAGGAGGCGGACGTGTTCAAGGCCCTGCGCGCATTGAAGGACGAGGGCCGCAAGTTCGACCTGATCGTGCTCGACCCGCCCAAGTTCGCGCCCTCGGCCGCGCACGCCGAGCGTGCCGCGCGCGCCTACAAGGACATCAACCTGTTCGGTTTCCGGCTGTTGAACCCGGGCGGCATTCTGATGACCTACTCGTGCTCGGGCGGCATCGGCCAGGAGCTGTTCCAGAAGATCGTCGCCGGCGCGGCGATCGACGCCGGTGTCGACGCGCGCATCATCTACCGGCTGTCGGCCGCGCCCGACCATCCGATCGGGCTGGCGGTGCCGGAAGGCGAGTACCTCAAGGGGCTCGCCTGTCAGGTCGGTTGAGGCTTCCGGGCGGGGTGCCGAGCGGACCGTCACGATTCTTTCGATGGCCCTGCGCGCCCGGTCCCGCAAGAATTCCTTCGCGCCGGATCGCCGCGCCTGAGGCATCATGGCGCGCTCGACAAGCTCAGCGGCAGGCAGACTCCCCATGTATCCCATCCACGACACCGACGCGCAGTTGCTCCTGGCGACCCTGATCGCCGCCAAGAGGCGGCCCGCCGCGCTCACCGACATCGTCGCAGCGGCCGAATTCATGGGTTTTCCGGTGACCGCGCCGGGCCCGTGGGCGGCGGCTTTTGCACGCTTTTTCACCCACGGCTTGCTGGCTGCGGACGGCGAGGGCTACGTGCTGACGCCGGCTGCCGTGCAACTGGTCGAGGGCCTGCCCAAGAAGGCCGAGGCCGACGAGCGCGTGTTCCTGGTGCGCGAGCGCCTGGCGGCCTGGAGGCCGGCGGTCGAGCATGCCGGCGTCGACATCGGTGCCGCGCAGTTCGAGGCCGCGCTGCAGGATCACGCCAAGCTCGCGAAGCAGGGCGGCAAGAACCTGCTGATGCCCAAGCCCAAGCGCGACGAGGAGGACGAGCGGCGCCGTCCCTACGGCCGCCGACCGGGCGGCAAGCGCTTCGGCGACGCCCGGCGCCGGCCTTGAGCATGCAGCCATCAACCAGGGTCACGGCTGGATGATCCCGCCCGCTGCAGTTCCGCCGTCAGCCGACAGCCGCGGCTCGCGCGCCGCGCTGATCTTTGCGCTGACCGCCGAGCGCCTGTCGCTGTGGTACGAGCATGGCCAGTGGCCCACCGAGGCGCAGGGCGCCACGCTGGCCGCGGACTGGCTGGCGCGCACCCGCCGCAAGCTGCCGCTGGCCGAGCGCCGCCAGCTGTCGGCGCTCAGCGACCAGCTGGCGCGCAAGATTGCCGCCACGCTGTCACGCGAGGCGGGGCTCTACACCGCGCACGAGATGATGGAAGCCCTGGATGCGAACTACGAATCCGAGCTCGGGCAGGCGCTGATGCTGGAGTGCGAGCGCTTGCTCGACGCCGCTGCGCAGGCGAGCTGAGGGACTGAATCGGGAGGACAAGGCATGCGTGCAGTGTGGGTGAGTGGCGTGCTGGCGGCGGTGCTGTTCATCGGGACAGTGGTCTACCTGTGGCCGCTCAAGCCGGGGGTGATTGCGCTGCAGTTCGCCTGGCATCCGCAGACCTTCGGCGCCATCGTGCACCTGTGGCCGCTGGAGGATCTGGAGCGGTATCGCAGCCACATCCCGGTCGACTTCGTCACCCTGGCGGCCTATGCGATCTTCGGCTGGCTGCTGGCGACGCGCACCACGGTGTTCGCGGCGCTGGGCCGGGGCGGGCAGATGTTCGCGCGCCTGTGCCTGCCGCTGGCGGCGGGTTTCGACGCCGCCGAGAACGCCTTTCACTGGTGGCTCACCGAGATGCCACGCTTCGGCACGCCGCACACCTACCTCTACACCACGGCCTGCTCGACGATGAAGTGGGCGCTGCTGATCGGGTTCGGGGTGCTGGTGTTGTGGTCGCTGGCGCGCGCGAAGGACTGAGTACGGCGCACGAGCGAGCGCACAGAAGGAGATCGATCATGAAACCCCGCATCAGCGTCATCACCCTGGGCGTCGATTCGCTCGAGCGCGCGCTCGTCTTCTATCGCGACGGCCTGGGCTGGCCCACCGAGGGCATCCTCGGCAGCGACGTCGAGCACGGCGCGGTGGTGTTCTTCGACCTGCAGCCGGCGCTCAAGCTCGCACTGTTCGCGCGCAGGAGTCTGGCGCATGACGCAGGCTTGACTGCCGCGGGCGGACCTGCGGAGCCGGTGGCCGCAACGCGCTGCGCGACCGAGTGCGTGCTCAGCCACAACGTCGCCACGCGCGACGAGGTCGACGCGGTGCTCGCGCAGGCGTGTGCCGCGGGTGCGCGCATCACGCAGCCACCGCGCGACACCTTCTGGGGTGGCTACGCGGGCTACTTCCAGGATCCCGATGGCCATCTGTGGGAGGTGGCCTGGAACCCGAAGTGGCCCTTGCCCGCGGATTGAGCGCGGCCGGGGTGCGCCGCCGCGTGGCCGCGGAACCGGACAAGCACGGCGTTTGTCCCTAAACTCGTGCCTTGCCGCCGCGCGACGCCTTGCCCGCGGTGACGCTCGCCTGGCGAGCCTTTCCCCGCTCCCGACCCACAGCCAGATCCTCCTTCGGTCCAGTCGCCCATGTCCTCGAGTCGTCGCCTCATCCTCGTCCTAAGTCTTGCCGGAATCGCGGCGCTCGGTGGCTATGCCTGGTACGCGAACCGGGCGCCGGCGCAGCCGGTGGCCGCGCAGGCCAAGGGCGGTGCGCAGGGTGGTGGTGCGGGCGGAGGCAAGAGCGCGCCGGTGATGGTGGAAACCCAGGTCGTCGCCACGCGCGCGCTCGCGGACGACGTGAGCGCGGTCGGCTCGCTGGTCTCCAACGAATCGGTCGTGCTGCGCCCCGAGGTGTCGGGGCGGATCGAGGCGATCCGCTTTCGCGACGGCGAGCCCGTGCAGCGCGGCGCGGTGCTGGTCGAGCTCGACGCCGCCGTGCAGCGCGCCGAGCTGCAGCAGGCGCGCGCCAACCTGACCTTGGCCGAGGCCGATTTCAGCCGTACGCAGGATCTGTTCGGGCGCAAGTTCGTCAGCCGCAGCAGCCTGGACGATGCGCGCGCCAAGCTCGAGGTGGCGCGCGCCGGGGTGGCGCTGGCGCAGGCGCGGCTGGCGCGCATGCAGATCCGCGCGCCCTTCGACGGCGTGGTGGGCATCCGCAGCGTGAGCCCGGGCGACTTCGTCAAGGATGGCGATGCGCTCATCAACCTCGAGGACATCGCCACGCTGAAGCTGGATTTCCGCCTGCCCGAGCTCTATCTCGACCGCGTGCGCCCCGGGCAGACGCTGGAACTCTCCAGCGACGTGCTGCCGGGCGAGCGCTTCGCGGCCACCGTCGACGCGATCGACCCGCTCGTCGATGCCGAGGGCCGCGCGGTGCGCCTGCGCGCGCGCCTGGCCAACCCGGACATGCGGCTGCGCCCGGGCGTGTTCGTGCGCGTGCGGCTGATCCTGGCCGAGCGCGGCGAGGTGGCCATGGTGCCCGAGGCGGCGCTGGTGCCGGCGCCGGGCGACGTGCAGTTCGTGTATCGCGTGGCCGACGGCAAGGTGCAGCGCGTGAATGTGCGCACCGGCCAGCGCCGCGACGCGATGGTCGAGATCGTCGATGGGCTGCAGCCGGGCATGGTGGTGGTCACCGCCGGGCAACTCAAGCTGCGCGATGGCGCCGACGTGAAGGTGGCGGCCGCGAGCGCGGCGCCGCAGGCGGACTGAGCCATGGTCATCTCCGATATCTGCATCCGCCGCCCGGTGTTCGCCACCGTGCTGTCCCTGCTCGTGCTGCTCATCGGCCTGATGTCCTACTCGCGTCTCACGGTGCGCGAGTATCCCAACATCGACGAACCGGTGGTCACGGTGGATACCACCTACCGCGGTGCCAGCGCCGAGATCGTCGAGTCGCAGGTCACCAAGCCGCTGGAGGACTCGCTCGCCGGCATCGAGGGGGTGGATGTGCTGTCCTCGATCAGCCGCCAGGAGCGCAGCCAGATCACGGTGCGCTTTCGCATCGAGCGCGACGCCGACTCGGCCGCGGCCGACGTGCGCGACCGCGTGTCGCGCGTGCGCCAGCGCCTGCCTGACGACATCGACGAGCCGGTGATCGCCAAGGTCGAGGCCGACGCCAGCCCGATCATCTGGGTGGCGTTCTCGTCCGACCGCCACTCGCCGATGGAGATCAGCGACTTCGCCAACCGCATCATCAAGCCGCGCATGCAGACCCTGCCCGGCGCGGCCGATGCGCGCCTGTATGGTGAGCGCCGGCAGGCGATGCGGATCTGGCTCGACCGCGACCGGCTCGCCGCCTTCGGCCTCACCGTGCAGGACGTGGAGGACGCGATCCGGCGCCAGAACGTGGAGCTGCCCGCCGGCCGCATCGAGAGCCGCGAGCGCGAGTTCGCCGTGGTGGCGCAGACCGACCTCACCGAGCCGACGCAGTTCGAGGCCATCGTGCTGCGCCAGGGCGCCGGCGCCGACGGCTACCCGGTGCGCGTCCGCGACGTCGGCCGGGTGGAGATCGCGCCCGAGAGCGAGCGCACCTCGGTGCGCTTCATGGGGCGGCCGGCGGTGTCGCTGGGCCTGATCAAGCAATCCACCGCCAACCCGCTCGACCTCAAGCGCGGGCTCGACGAGATGCTGCCGCGCCTGGAGGCGGAGCTGCCCGAGGGCATGTCGATGAAGATCGCCAACGACACCACGGTGTTCATCGAGCGCTCGATCGACGCGGTGTTCTCGACGATCTGGGAGGCGGTGCTGCTGGTGGCCGCGGTGTGCCTGTTCTTCCTGCGCAACTGGCGCGCGATGCTGGTGCCGCTGGTCACGATCCCGGTGTCGCTGGTGGGCGCGTTCACGCTGATGCTGGTGTTCGGCTTCTCGATCAACACGCTCACGCTGCTCGCGCTGGTGCTGGCGATCGGCCTGGTGGTGGACGACGCGATCGTGATGCTGGAGAACATCTACCGCCACATCGAGGAAGGCATGGCGCCGGTGGCCGCAGCCTTCAAGGGCGCCAAGGAGATCGGCTTCGCGATCGTGGCGATGACGATCACGCTCGCGGCGGTATACGCGCCGGTGGCGTTCATGACCGGGCGCACTGGCAAGCTGTTTACCGAGTTCGCGCTCACGCTGGCGGGGGCGGTGCTGGTGTCGGGCTTCGTGGCCCTGACGCTGTCGCCGATGATGTGCTCGAAGCTGCTGCGCCACGAGCCGAAGCACGGCGTGATCTACAACGGCATCGAGCGCCTGCTGTCGGGGCTCACCGCCGGCTACCGCAGCGTGCTTGCGGCGGCGCTGAAGGCGCGCTGGCTGGTGATGCTGGTGTTCGCGCTCGTGGCCGGGAGCTCGGTGTGGCTGATGGGGCAACTCAAGACCGAGCTCGCCCCGCTGGAGGACCGCGGTCGGGTGATCGGCATGTTCACCGGCCCCGAGGGCGCCACGCTCGACTACATGTCGCGTTACGCCGAGGAGATCGAGCGCATCTATGCCGGCCTGCCCGAGGTCGATCGCTACATGGTGATCGCCGGCAACCCGACGGTGTCGCAGGGTATCTCCTTCGTGGGCTTCACCGACTGGTCGGAGCGCGCGCGCAAAGCCGGTGAGATCTCCGCTGACCTGCAGCCCAGGCTGCGCGCGGTAGCGGGGGTGAACGCCTTCCCGATCCTGCCCGCTTCGCTTGGCCAGAGCGTGCGCTCGCGGCCGGTGAGCTACGTGATCGCGACCTCCGAGAGCTACGACGCGCTCGCGCGCGTCTCCGACGCCTTCCTGGATGCGATGGCCGACAACCCGGGCTTCCTGTCGCCCGATACCAACCTCAAGCTGACGATGCCCGAGCTGGCGGTCGAGGTCGATCGCGACCGCGCCGCCGACCTGGGCGTGGCGGTGGATGCGATCGCGCGCACGCTCGAGAGCATGCTCGGTGGCCGCCAGGTCACCCGCTACAAGGAAGATGCCGAGCAGTACGACGTGATCGTGCAGGTCGCCGAGGCCGAACGCCGCGATCCGAGCGACATTCGCGACATCTACGTGCGGGCGCGCAACGGCGAGATGGTGCCGCTGACCAGTGTGGTGAAGGTGAGTGAGCGTGTCGCACCGCGCGAGCTCAACCACTTCGGCCAGCGCCGCGCGGTGACGATCTCGGCCAACCTGGCGCCGGGCTACGCGCTGGGCGAGGCGCTGCAGTGGATGGACGACACCGCCGCGCGCATCCTGCCGCCGGGCTACAGCACCGACTACGACGGCCAGTCGCGCGAGTTCAAGACCAGCTCGGAGAGCCTGGCGCTGGTCTTCCTGCTCGCGCTCGCCTTCATCTACCTGGTGCTGG
The DNA here is from genome assembly GCA_002422685.1 of Thauera sp. UBA6194. Classification (GTDB taxonomy): domain Bacteria; phylum Pseudomonadota; class Gammaproteobacteria; order Burkholderiales; family Rhodocyclaceae; genus Thauera. Next base: position 45,938 of record DITC01000042.1, read on the forward strand.
CGGCGCAGTTCGAGAGCTTCCGCGACCCCTTCATCATCATGCTCACGGTGCCGCTGTCGATGACCGGCGCGCTCGGTGCGCTATGGCTGACCGGCGGCACGCTCAACGTGTACAGCCAGATCGGCCTGGTCACGCTGGTGGGCCTGATCACCAAGCACGGCATCCTGATCGTCGAGTTCGCCAACCAGTTGCGCGAGCAGGGCCGCGAACTGCGCGCGGCGGTGGTCGAGGCCTCGGTGCTGCGCCTGCGCCCGATCCTGATGACGACCGGCGCCATGGTGCTCGGCTCGGTGCCGCTCGCGCTGGCCACCGGCGCCGGCGCCGAGAGCCGGCAGCAGATCGGCTGGGTGATCGTCGGCGGCCTGCTGATCGGCACCTTCTTCACGCTCTTCGTGGTGCCCACCGTCTATACCCTGCTCGCGCGTCGTGAGCGCGAGGCGCCTGCCGCGGTCGAGCAGGGCGCCGCGGCCTGAAAACTGAAAACCCCGCCGCGCGCGTCGCGCTGGCGGGGTTGGTGGGGCTGCCGCGGCGGGGGTCAGGCTTCGGCGGCGACCCGCTTGAGGTAGGCGTAGATCTGGTCCTTGATCAGCAGCTTTTCCTTCTTGAGTATCTCGAGTTCGATGTCACCGGCGGGCACGATGTTGGTTTCGATGTTGTGCACCTTCTCGTCGAGCTCGTTGTGCTTCTCGAAGAGCTGGGTGAAGTGGCGATCGTTGTGCTTGAGACGGGTAATCAGATCGCGATATTCGGGGAACATGGGAGACTCCTGCGGTCAGGGTTGCAAAAAATCCGAAAGAATGCACCAGCGGATGCTCGAAAAAGCTCGAAATCAGCTCGGGTGCAGCTTGAGTTCGCGGTTGAGATCAGTCTACTCCCGCTTTGGGTGCCCGGCCAGCGCCTGCGCTGGCGCGGGTCTGTGGCTCAGCCGAAAAGGTAGGGAAACAGCCGCGCGCGCTCGTCGGGGCCGAGCGCCTTCATGCGGGCGATGTTGCGCTCGGGGATGCCATCGGCGTCGGGGTAGTGCTCGATCGCCTTCTCCAGGCTCTCCTCGCGGATGATGTGCAGCAGCGGCCAGGGCGAGCGGTTGGTGAGGTTGCCCGCATCGTCGGGCTCGGTGTCGGCGAACTGGTACTGCGGGTGAAAGCTCGCCACCTGCAGCTCGCCCTCCCAGCCGAACTGCTCCACCCACAGATCGACCGCGTCGAGGAAGTCGTTGTACTCGGCAAAGTCCGCGAGCATGTCGGGGATGGCGAGCAGCGTGGTCTCGAGCTCGGTCACCGGCGTGTCGGACAGGTGCTCGAGCTCGGCCTGCAGATCGTCGAGCAGGGCCTCGGCGGTGGTGGCGTGGCTGACCGTGATGCGCACGCGCTTCTCGCGTCGCGGGCGGGCGGCGAAGGGGCAGAGGTCGAGGCCGATGACGACGTCGTCAAGCCATTGTTCGACGTCGGTGATGATCTGTTCATCCATGGGGCTGGGTTCCGTTCAAGTGTTGGCGGTGTTGGAAAGCGGGGCGTGCGCGGGCGCATCGATCAGCCGCAGTGCGGCCGCGCGCACGGCCTCGGGCAGGTCGGGGCGCAGGCAGTCGAGCTCGATCAGGCCAGGCCAGGTGTCTCGGAACTGGCGCTGCCAGGTGAGCTGGCGCTTGGCGAGCTGGCGGGTGGCGGCGATGCCCTTGAAGCGCAACTCGTCGTAGCCGATGTCGCCATCGAGATATTCCCAGGCCTGGCGGTAGCCGACGCAGCGCATCGAGGGCATGGCCGGGTCGAGCCGGTAGTGCGCGCGCAGCTGGCGCAGCTCGTCGACGAAGCCGGCATGCAGCATGGCGTCGAAGCGCTCGGCGATGCGTGCGTGCAGCACGCTGCGATCGCCCGGTGCGAGCGCGATCGGCAGCAGCCTGCAGGGCAGGGGGGCGTGTTCCTTTCTGGCGTAGCTTTCGGCGAGCGGACGGCCGGTTAGGCGGACGATCTCGAGCGCGCGCTGGATGCGCTGCGCGTCGCCCGGCTCCAGGCGCGCGGCGGCGGCGGGGTCGAGGCGGGCGAGCTCGGCATGCAGCGCCGGCCAGCCGCGCGCGGCGGCCTCGTCGTCGATGGCGCGGCGCAGCGCGGGGTCGGCCGCAGGCAGGTCCGAGAGGCCTTCGCGCAGGGCCTTGAAGTACAGCATGGTGCCGCCGGCGAGCAGCGGGATGTTGCCGCGTGCCGTGATCTCGTCCATGAGCCGGGTCGCATCGGCGCGAAATTGCGCGGCGGAGTAGCTGTCTTCGGGCGAGACGATGTCGATCAGGTGATGCGGACAGGCGGCGCGCTCGTCGGCGCTGGGCTTGGCGGTGCCGATGTCCATGTCGCGATACACCAGGGCCGAATCAACGCTGATGATCTCCACCGGGAGCGTGCGCGCGAGCGCCAGCGCGCTGGCGGTCTTGCCGCTGGCGGTGGGGCCGAGCAGCAGCAGGGCGGGTGGGAGCGCGAGGGTGGAGGCGGTCAAGGGCGGGCCGAGGTGGTCGGGTGGGGCATGCGATCTGCGTTCGGCGCGGGTGCGCGCGCGATGCCCGCGATTATCCCCCAAGCCGGCGCCGGAAACGAAAAAGGCGATGAGCTCGAGCGCTCATCGCCTTGGTGGGGCCGGGGTCGCGGTGCCCGCAGGCGGCGCCGACGCGCGCTGCGGGCCAGGCGTTCAGCGCGCGCCGCGCAGCATCGAGCGCGTCATGCTGTCGAGCGGCAGCGCGTAGTCATGCACCGCGAGCGCGACGTTGGTCTCGGGCTGGATCACCTTGAGGTTCACGAACACCATGTCGCTGCTCTGCGCGTAGGTGCCGACGATGACGGCCTGCGCGTTGTGCGCGCTGGCGATGTCGCGGATCTCGCGCGTGAGCATCAGCTCGCCCTGGTCGCGCGCCATGTAGACGTTGTTGCGGAACTTCATCTCGATCATGCGGTAGCCGGCGAGCGTGAAGCGCGCCGAGACCTGCTCGGAGATGAGGCGGCCGAGCGTGGATGAGCGGTCGAGCGCGTCGATGTTGACCACGGTCGCGGCGATCAGCGCCTGGTCCTTGGCGAGCTGGCCCTGCAGGCGGGCGAGCAGGCTGGTGGCGGCGGCGTAGTTGGCCGGGATCAGCGGGTTGGCGGCCGCCTGCTCGTAGGTGGGGTCCTTGCGTGCGCTGGCGGTATCGGTGGCGCAGCCGCTGGCGCCGAGAGCGAGGGCGCCGGCCAGGGCGGCGAGCAGCGTCTTCTTCATCAGCATCATTCGCCTCCCACGACCTGGAAGGTCCTGGTGATGGGCTGCGCGCTGCGTGCACGCGACATGTACAGGCTCTGGTCGGCATCGTCCACGTAATACACGCTGGTGTTGCGCGCGAGGTAGCGGTTCGCGTCGGTCACGCTGGTGTTAACGATGATCTCCATCGCGGGCGTGCCGCCCGAGGCAAACTCGGACTGGAACCAGGCGTAGGCGTCGGCGCCGCCGAGCGCGAGCATGGCGGCCTTGGCCGGGCCGTTGGAGGCGTATTCGACGATGTCGTAGAGCACCCACAGGCCGGCGCCGAGCGTGGTCGCCGCGCCGGCGTAGCGGTATTGCGGACGGTCGGCGGAGAACGGCACGGCCTGCGTCTCCACGCCGACGCGCAGCGCGCCTTCGGGGGTGCGCATGACCGGGTGGCCGGCGTCGATCAGCGCGGTGATGAGCTGGCCGGTGAACGCGCGCTCGAAGGGCGAGGCGTCGGCCTGCTGGTTGACGAAGAGCGCGGTGTTCTCGGGCAGGCGGGCGGAGAGCTTGGCGGCCACGTCCTGGGCGATGGTGTTCCAGTGCGCTGCGGCCTGCAGCTTGTGCTGCTTGCTCGCCTCGAAGTTGGTCGCCAGCGGCGCGGGGGCGTAGGGCGTGGCGCAGGCCGTTGCCAGCAGGGCAGCGGCGGCAGCGGCGGTGAGGCTTTTCTTCATCGAGTCGGATCTCCGCAACGGGGTTGCCGTGGTCATCGCATGCCGATGACCATGGCGTGGGTTGATTGAAACAGGGTATTTCCAGGCCGCATGGAAACTAACAGAACGCATCGGCCAGCTCAATTCGAGCCTGCACGGAAGTGAGACATAGTTCCGCTGCGCGTCTGCCCAAAAACGAGGCAGGCTCGAAGAGCGCTTTCGATACAGCGACTTGCAGCAGTTGTCCACAGCTTGTCCCGTGCCCTGTTCACGGCGCCTGGGGACAAACTGGCGCTCATGCCCCGCGCTCCGTGCGGCGCGCGAGCTTGTCGGCGTACATGGCGTGGTCGGCGCTGCGTAGCAGGCTCTCGCTGCTGTCGCCGTCATCGGGAAAGAGCGCCGCCCCGGTGGCGCCGCCGGCGTTGAGCAAGGGCAGCGCGTCGATCTCGAGCGGCTGCTGCAGCACGCTGTCGACGTGGCGGCGGACATTTTCGAGCGCCTCGCGGTCGCCGACCTTATCGACCAGGATGACGAACTCGTCGCCGGCGTAGCGGGCGACCAGGTCCTCGGCGCGCACGGCCTGGCGCAGCCGCGCCGCGATCTCTTCGAGCACGCGGTCGCCGACCTCGTGCCCGTGCGAGTCGTTGATCTCCTTGAAGCGGTTCAGGTCGATGAAGATGACGCCGAGGTGGGGGTGGCGGCGGTCGTCGCGGATGCGCTCGATGCGGCGCTGCAGCGCTTGTACGAGGGCCTCGCGGTTGGCCAGCCCGGTGAGGCGGTCGGTGCGCAGGCGCGCCTGCATGCGCTCGAAGTTGCGCGCGAGCTCGCCGATCTCGTCGCGACGGTCGATGCCGACCACGCTGTCGAGGTCGCCATCGCCGACCCGGCCCGCGATGGCCGAGAGTCGGCGCAGGTCGCGCGCCACCCAACTCAGGATCGACAGCCCGATCAGGATCGCGACCGCGACCGCGATGCCGGCGAGCGCGATGGTGCGGCGCACGTTCTCGACCACGTCGCCGAGATAGTCGCTCGCCGGCATGGCGACCACAGTGATCCAGTCCAGCCCGGCCTGGTCGCGCACGCGGTCGAAGGCGGCGTGGATGAGGTTGCCGGTGTCGTCCTCGAACTCGAACACGCGCGGCAGGCGCTCGTCGCTGCGGTTTGCGATGCGCTGGCGGACGGTCTCGTAGCTGGCGCGCACCAGCGGGTGGTCGCTCGCGCTCGCGGCGAGCCGGCCCCGCGTGCCGTCGGGCAGGGTGACGACGTTGTCGCTGGCGGACGAGGCGATCAGGTTGCCGTCGGGCTCGATGATGAAGGCCACGCCGTTGGCGGACACCTGCAGGCGCCCGACGAACTGGTTGAGCGCCTCGAGCGAGACATCGGTGGCGACCACCCCCGCGAACGTGCCGTCGGCGGCGAGCACGCGCCGGGCGCGTGTCGCGACGAGCTGCAGCGTGCCGAAGTCGATGTACACCGAGGTCCAGGTGTCGCCCGTGGCGGTGCGGCCGTTTGCATACCAGGGGCGGGTGCGCGGATCGAAGAGGTTCTGCTCGCGGCGGACGAACTCGAGCGGACCGTCGATGCCCACGTAGCGATGGATGGCGCGGTGTTCATCGGCCTGCAGCTTCATGCGCAGCTCGACCTCTTCAGTGTCGCGCCGGAACAGGCCGATGCCCTGGCCGAACTCGTTGCCGTAATAGACGTAGTTGTTCGGGTCGGTGTGAATCGAGGTCGCCACCCAGAGCCGGCCGCGCAGCTCGTGGAAGTCGTCCTCGATCTTGTTGGGCGCGGGCAGGCCTTCGGGGAAGGCGGTCTCGAGCGCTGCGCCCGAGCCGACGATGTGGCGGTCCACCGCCTGCGCGATGCGCCCGACCACCTCGAGCAGCAGCTGCCCGGACACGGTGGACACGGCGCGCCGGCCCGTGTCGTACGAGAGCATGCCGAGCGCAAGAGCGAGGCCGAGCACGAGCAGGACGTACGGAACGGTGAGGACGACACGGAGCGAAATCCGTCGGCTGCGGCGCTGTTGCATTGTCTGTGGCTGCGAATTTATGGCGGGCGAATTGTCGGCGCTTGTCCTTCGCGCTGCAACAACTCGATGCAGGCAGCGCGCCAGGCAGAAGGACGGCGCGCCGCCTCGGCAGGGCGTGCTGGCGGGCGCTTGCGGTTATCATTGCGCACCCCGCGCCGGGGCTGTCGCCGGGCGGATCATCCGAGGTGTTGCGTTGAAGATTTTCTCTCCGTTGTACGAGCGGGCGATGCTGTGGTCGCGCCACCGGCGCGCGCCCTGGTTTCTCGCCGGACTCAGCTTTGCCGAATCGTCCTTCTTTCCGATTCCGCCCGACGTGATGCTGGCGCCGATGAGCCTGGCCGAGCCGAGGCGGGCGTGGTGGTTCGCCTTCATCACCACCGTGGCCTCGGTGCTGGGTGGGCTGTTCGGCTATCTGATCGGCTTCTTCGCCTTCGACCTCATCGAACCCTGGCTGAGCCAGAGCCGCTACTGGGCAGCCTACGAGCAGGCGGTGGCGTGGTTCGAGGCCTGGGGCTTCTGGGCAATCTTCGTGGCCGGCTTCTCGCCCATTCCGTACAAGGTGTTCACGATCGCCGCCGGGGTCGCGGGCATGGCGCTGCTGCCGTTTACGCTCGCCTCGATGATCGGCCGTGGGGCGCGCTTCTTTCTGGTGGCGGGGCTCATGGCCTGGGGTGGGGCGCGCATGGAGGCGGCGCTGCGCAAATATGTCGACGCCCTGGGCTGGGCGACGGTCGCGGCGGTGGTGATCGGGGTGCTGATCTACCGCGCCTGAGGGCCGGTGCGGCGCCCGCAACCCCTCACTGGCCGCGCATGAAGAAGCGGTCGAGCTCGGCCATGCTGAACTGCGTCCAGGTGGGCCGGCCGTGGTTGCACTGGTCGGCGCGCTCGGTGGCTTCCATGTCGCGCAGCAGGGCGTTCATCTCGGGCAGGGTGAGCTGGCGGTTGGCGCGCACCGCGCCGTGGCAGGCCATGGTGGCGAGCAACTCGTTGCGGCGGGCGGTGGCGACCTCGGTCGCCGGGTAGTCGCGCAGTTCCTGCAACAGTTCGCGCATCAGCTCCGCCACCGGTGCGCGGGCGAGCAGCGCGGGCACGCTGCGCACGGCCAGCTCCTGCGGCCCGGCTGCGCCGATGTCGAAGCCCATGGCAGCGAGCACCTCGGCGCACTCTTCGGCGGCGGCCATGTCCTTGGGGCCGACCGAGAACACCGCCGGGATGAGCAGGCGCTGCACCGAGGGGCGGCCGTCGAGCACGGTCTTGAGCTGCTCGTAGAGGATGCGTTCGTGTGCAGCGTGCATGTCCACCAGCACCAGCCCGCTGGCGTTCTGCGCGAGGATGTAGACGCCATGCAGCTGCGCGAGCGCGAAACCGAGCGGTGGGCCTTCGCCGGAGTGGCTGTGCGCGCTGGCGGCCATGGAAGGGGCCGCGTCTGCCGCCGGGTAGGCGGATGCGGCGCCTTGCACGCCAGGGCCGTCGGTCGAGGCCGGGCGCGCGGCCGCGGCAAAGTCGAGATAGCTGCGGCTCGCCGACTCCATCGCCAGCCGGCCTTGTTGCGCGCCGGCGGGCGGCCAGGCCTGACGCATGCCGGTGAGGGGCGGCGCGGCCATCGCTTGTGCGCCGGCGCCGGAAGTGTGATCGACGTGCTGCGCCGGACCGCCCCGGGCCTGTGCCGCGCCGCTCTCGGCGAGCGCGCGCTTGAGGGCGTGATAGACGAACTGGTGCACCGCGCGCGCTTCGCGGAAGCGGACCTCGATCTTCGCCGGGTGCACGTTGACGTCCACCCCCGCCGGGTCGAGCTCGAGGAACAGCACGTAGGCCGGATGGCGGCTGCCGTGCAGGATGTCGGCGTAGGCTTCGCGCACCGCGTGGGTGAGCAGCTTGTCGCGCACGAAGCGACTATTGACGAAGAAATACTGCGCGTCGCGGCTGGCGCGTGAGTAAGCGGGCAGCGACACGAAGCCGCTCACCCGCAGCGGGCCGGCGTCGGCGTCGAGCGCGCGCGCGTTGCGGATGAAGTCGTCGCCCATGAGCGCCGCGGCGCGTGCGTCGGGCGCTGCGGGCGGCAGGCGATGGATGACGCGCCCGTTGTGCGTGAGCTGCAGGCCGAGCTCGGGGCGCGCGAGCGCGATGCGGCGGAACATGTCGTCGCAGTGGGCGAACTCGGTGCCCTCGGTCTTGAGGAATTTGCGCCGCGCCGGGGTGTTGTAATAGAGGTCGGCCACGTCGACCACCGTGCCCTGGTTGAGCGCGGCCGGCACCGGCTCGCACGCGCCGGCGTCCATGCGCCAGGCGTGGGCCGCGCCCTGGGCGCGGCTGGTGATGCTGGTGCGGGCGACCGCGGCGATCGCGGCGAGCGCCTCGCCACGAAAGCCCATGGTGCCCACGTGCTCGAGGTCGTCCAGGCTGGCGATCTTGCTCGTGGCGTGGCGTTCGAGCGCGAGCGCGAGCTCTTCGCGCGCGATGCCGCAACCGTCGTCGCTCACGCGGATGCGGCGCACGCCCCCTTGCTCGAGCTGCACCTCGATGGCGCGTGCGCCCGCGTCGACCGCGTTTTCCAGCACCTCCTTGAGGACCGAGGCGGGGCGTTCGACGACTTCGCCGGCGGCGATCTGGTTGACCAGCAGGTCGGGCAGGCGTTGGATATGGGGCATGGGCGGTCTTGAAACGGGCAGGTCGGCATTATACAGACCGGGCCGATGGGGTCCGCCACGCGTGAGCGCGGTATGATCGCGGCCGGTGGCGTGCTTTGGGAGGACAGTGATGAACGGGTGCGAACCCGCGCGGCGTGCCGTTCGGCGCGCACGCGCGCCGGTGCTGCTGCTCGCGGCGCTGCTGTCGGGCGCGTGCTCGTCGCCCGGCACCGCGCCCGCGCTGCAGCGCGGCGGTGGCTTCGACGTGCGCCAGCTTGCCAAGACCGATATCAACCGTGTGGCCGAGACGCACCAGATGCATGTGCTCGCCGGGGTGCGGCGGCTGACCGAGAAGCTCTACCGGCGTAACCCGGGCGAATGGCGCAAGAGCGACACCGGCAGCATGGAGGCCTCGGTGTCGCGCATCTTCGAGCGCAAGCACCGCTGGCGTTTTGCCTCGCTCGGCTACCGGCGCGACATCGACGCGATGCACATCGCGCTCCACCCCGACTACCGCGGCGATCGCGTGCAGGCCTTGGCGGTGGGGCTGGCGAGTATGGTGCAGGCGGCGCTCGGCGATCGGGAAAGTTTCTACATGCTGGATGATCTGGAACCCCAGCACCTCTACAATGCGGCCCGCAACGTCGAGATCGTGGCCTGGAAGCTGGCCAACGCACGCGATCGCGAAGGCCGGCTGCTGCTGCTCTCGAACGAGATGGGCGAGGTGTCGAACCTGAGCTTCGAGCGCGAGTTCGGCCGCATCATCGGTTTGCTCGACGTGCTCGCCGACATCGTCGAGGAGGAGACCGACCGCACGGTCACGCGCGTGGTGCAGAACCTCGCAACGGCGGTGTTCCTGCCGGTTTATTGATTACTCATGCGGAGCGGCGGACGCGCCGTCTTCGCCGCCGACCCTTCCCCTTTGATCGTTCTCATGAAGTCCATCGTCATCCTCATCTCCGGTCGTGGCAGCAATATGGAAGCGATCGTGCGCGCGCAGATCCCGGGCGCGCGCATCGCCGCCGTGATCAGCAACCGCCCGGACGCCGCCGGGCTCGCGTTCGCGCGTGCGCACGGCATCGCCGCCGAACTCCTCGATCACACCGCCTACCCCGATCGTGCCGCCTTCGATGCGGCGCTGGCCGCCTGCATCGATGCGCACGCACCCGATCTCGTCGTGCTCGCCGGTTTCATGCGCGTGCTCACCGACGGTTTCGTGCGCCGCTACGCAGGCCGGCTGCTCAACATCCACCCCTCGCTGCTGCCGTCGTTCCCGGGGCTGCACACGCACCGGCGTGCGCTCGAGACCGGCGTGCGGGTGCACGGCGCGAGCGTGCATTTCGTGACCGCCGAGCTCGACGACGGCCCGATCGTCATCCAGGCGGCGGTGCCGGTGCTGCCCGGCGACGACGAATCGACCCTGGCTGCGCGCGTGCTCGCGCAGGAGCACCGCATCTATCCGCAGGCGGTGCGCTGGTTCGTGGAGGACCGGCTGGTGCTGGGCGGCGGCCGGGTCACGGTGACGGGCGTGGCCGAGGACGCGGGCGCAGCGCTGATCGTGCCCGCGGGGCAGGAGGCGGCGTGATCGGTCGTGTGTTCGCGATGTTGGCGACAGTGTGCGCGCTGGTCGCGGTTGGCCCGGCGCTGGCTGCCGACGTGCCGCCGCCCGCAGGCCGGATCTTCTTCGACGTGCATTACGGCTCGCAGGGTTTCAAGGTCGGGCAGGCCAGCCACACCTGGCGTTTCGATGGCGCGCGCTACGACCTGAGCCTGACTCTGGAGGCCAAGGGCCTGGCCGGGCTGTTCGGGCTGGAGTACGCGCAGCGTAGCGTGGGCACGCGCGAGGCCGACGGCCTGCGGCCCGAGCGCTTCAGTGTCGAGCAGCGTGGGCGCAAGCCGGAGAGCGCGCACTTCGACTGGGCGCAGGGGCGGGTGAGCGTGCGTCGCGCGGGCCAGGAGCGCAAGAGCGGCGAGATCCGTGCCGGCGACCAGGACGTGCTGAGCCTGTGGCATCAGGCGCGCCGGGTGGCGCAGGGCGGCAAGCCGGTCGAGCTCACCGTGGTCACCAACAAGAGCATCAAGAAAGCGCGCCTCGAGCCGCTCGGCAGCGAGCGCCTGAAGCTCGCGCTGGGCGAGCTCGACACCGTCCGCCTGCATGCGCGGGCGGACAAGGGCGAGCTCGACATCACCATCTGGCTGTCGCCGCGGCACGGCCTGCTACCGGTCCGCATCCGCATCGAGGACGAGAAGGGCGGGGTGCTGGATCAGCGCGCGTCGCGCATCGAACTCGGCGCACAGGCGGACGCAAGGAACACGAACTGACATGAGCAAGATGAACGCAACGAAGAGTACGAACAAGCCGGCAAGGCCGGCCAGAAGCGGCCGGGCCGCCCCGGCCGGCAAGCCCGCCGCAGTCGCCGAAGGCGCGGTGTCGCGCCCGCTTTTCATCCAGGCTGCGCAGGCCCTGGGGGCGGTGCTGAGCTTCGAATATCCCGCCGACGCGGTGTTGTCGCGCCATTTCCGCGACAACCGTGAGCTCGGCCACCGCGACCGCGGCTTCATCGCCGAGGCGGTGTATGGCGTGCTGCGCCGCCTGCGCTGGCTGCGCCGGCTCGCCGGAGACGAGGCCACGCCGCGCATGCTGCTGCTGACGTGGTTCGCGCGCGGCGAGGGCTGGCCGATGCGTAACTTCGAAGGGCTGGTCAGCCCCACCGAGCGCGACTGGGTGGCAGCGGTCAAGGCCGTCGAGCCCGGCGAGCTGTCGCTGGCCGAGCGCACCGACCTTCCCGACTGGCTGGCCGAGCGTCTGCTCGCGCAGATGGACGAGGCCGGGGTGATCGCGCTCGCCCATGGCCTGAACCGCCCGGCGCCGCTGGATCTGCGTGTGAATCTGCTCAAGGCCGACCGTGACGCCGTGCTCGCCCGGCTGCAGGAAGAGGGCATCGCGGCCGAGGCCGGCAAGCTGTCGCCGCAGGCGATCCGGCTCGCCGGCAAGCCAGCGCTGCAGAAGCATCCGCTCTTTCTCGACGGCAGCTTCGAGGTCCAGGACGAAGGCAGCCAGCTGCTTGGTCTGCTGGTGCAGCCCAGGCGCAGCGAGCTGGTGGTGGACTTCTGCGCCGGCGCCGGCGGCAAGACGCTGCAGCTGGGCGCGATGATGCGCTCGACCGGGCGCCTGTACGCCTTCGACGTGTCGGAGAAACGCCTGGCCAAGCTCAAGCCGCGCATGGCGCGCGCCGGGCTGTCGAACGTGCATCCGGTGCTGATCGCACATGAGGCCGACGCCAAGGTGAAGCGCCTGGCCGGCAAGGCCGACCGCGTGCTCGTCGATGCGCCGTGCACCGGCCTGGGCACGCTGCGCCGCAACCCCGACCTCAAGTGGCGCCAGTCGCCGGCCGCGGTCGAGGAGATGGTCGCCAAGCAGGGCGCGATCCTGGCTGCGGCGGCGCGACTGGTGCGTCCGGGCGGCCGCCTGGTCTATGCGACCTGCAGCCTGCTGGCGCAAGAGAACGACGCCATCGTCGATGCTTTCCTGGTGGCGCATCCCGAGTTCCAGGCGGTGTCGGCGCAGGAGGTGCTGGCGCGTCAGGGTGTGGAGCTCGAGACCGGCGAGCGCCTGCGCCTGCTGCCGCATGTGCACGACACGGACGGTTTCTTCGCCGCGGTGCTGGAGCGCAGGGCGGGTGCCTGAGCGCAGGGTGGCCGGGCGGCGCGTGCTGGCCCTGGTCGCGCTGATGCTCGCGGCTGGCGTGGCGCTGCCGGTGCAGGCCAGCCAGCGTTTCGCGGCGCGCGGCGAGATCGAGCTCGCGTTTTCGCCGCGCGACGATGCCGAGAAGGTGCTGATCGAGCTGATTCGCGGCGCGCGCAGGAGCCTGGAGGTGCATGCCTACGTCTTCACCAGCCGCAACATCGCCGACGCGATGGTGGCGGCGCATCGACGTGGGGTGAAGGTGGCGGTGCTGGCCGATGCGCAGATGAACCGGCGCGCGAAGCCCGGCGCCAAGGGCGACGCCGTCGGCCGGCTGCTCGCCGCCGGCGTGCCTGTGGCCTTCGAGACCGCGTACAACGCAGCGCACAACAAGGTGTTGATCGTGGATGCGGACGGACCGGGGTGTGCGGTGCTGACCGGCTCGTACAACTTCACCTGGTCGGCACGCAATCGCAACGCCGAGAACATCCTCATCGTGCGCGGTCAGTGCGAGCTTGCGCGCGCCTACCGCGACAACTGGCGCTGGCACCGCAAGGCCGCGACCGTGGTGACCGCGCTGCCGTGGAAGCCTTGAGCGCCGACAACCATGCCGCCTGCGCCCGGTGCGAGTTCCTGCGTCCGGTCCCGAGTCAGTTCTTCCGCCTCTGGCCTTCGTCGCCCACCGCCATGACGCGATGAGGTGCTCGGCGCGTGCCCTCACGCCGCCAGATAGCGTGCAAACAGCGTGGCCATGGGTTTCGCCGCGCTGGACAGCGGCACGCCGCGCAGGCGCAGGAGCCCGAACTTCATCGGCGGCGGCAGCGGCGCCACCTTGAAGCAGCGAATGCCATGGCCCACCAGCCTGTCCTCGAACAGGCGGGAAGGGCCGATGCCGATGCAGTCGGTGCGCTGCATCAGTTCCAGCATCAGCATGGTCGATGCGCAACGGATCATGTGCTTCGGGGGCGGCAGCCCCTGCTCGCCCAGCCAGGTGAGCAGGTTGCGTCCCAGGCTGCCCGGGCTCAGGTTCATGACCCATTTCGCGTCCTTCAGCTCGGCCCAACTCGTCGCGCCCGCGAGCGGGTGTCCTGCGCGCGCGGCAAGCACGGCGTCGGCGGGCCCGAGCGGCTCGAACACGATCTCGTAGGGCAGGTCGGCCGCATCGGCCACGGCGATCGCGAAGTCCAGCCGGCCCTCGATGAGATCGGGCAGCACCTGGGTGAGCAGGCCTTCGGTCAGGTGAACCTCGGTGTCGGGCTGCTGTTGTTCGTACTCGCGCAGCACGCGTGGCAGCACCAGCGCGCCCGCCATGGGCGTGACCGCGATCACCACGCGTGCGCCCGGACCACCATGCAGCAGCCGGACCTCGGCCAGCGCCTTGTCGAGGATGGACAGGGCCAGCCGGGCGCGGGCGAGCAGGACCCGTCCGGCCTCGGTGAATTCGATGCCCTTGTAGCTGCGGGTGAGCGGTTCGGCGCCGACGTCCTGCTCCAGCTCGCGCAAGGCCTTAGTCAGGGCGCTCTGGCTCAGGTTCATGGCGCGCGCGGCGGCGCGAATGGAGCTGCATTCCGCGACCTGCACCAGCGCTCTGAGTTGATGGTCTTTCATGGGGTCCGCCCGGTGTTCGCCTGTAGTTGTCGCTCGTGCAAGGTATCGCCTTCACGTGGCGGGTTCAACTGTCTCCATAAGCCGGAATGGCTGCTTTGATAAGCGATTCGAGGTGATTCCAGTTGGTGGTCACCGCGGACAACGGAATGCCTTATGTTTTGTAGGGGAATCCTTAGGATGGCGGTGCAGAAATCGTTCACCCCGCTTCCTTTAGGAGATCACCATGACAGCCGTTGCGGGTACCCCCACCACGCCCTACCAGGGCAATGACAAGCTTCTCTACGGCATCATCCTGGGCGTCATCACGTTCTGGCTCTTTGCGCAGACGACCCTGAACATCGCGCCCGCCATGCAGAAGGACCTCGGTCTGGATGCGAGCATGATGAACATCGCCGTGGCGATCACGGCGCTGTTCTCGGGCATCTTCATCGTCGTCATCGGCGGCCTCGCCGACCGCGTCGGCCGCGTCAAGACCGTCCAGATCGGCTTTTATCTCAGCATCGTCGGCTCGCTGCTGATCGCGCTGGCCCCCACCGGCAGCATGGCGACGGCCTTCCTGCTCGTCGGGCGTGCGCTGCAGGGCGTGTCGGCTGCGTGCATCATGCCCGCCAGCCTCGCGCTGGTGAAGACCTACTGGGACGGTCCGGCGCGCCAGCGTGCGGTGAGCCTGTGGTCGATCGGTTCCTGGGGTGGTTCGGGCGTGTGCTCGCTGTTCGGCGGCCTGGTGGCCGACAACATCGGCTGGCGCTACATCTTCTTCGCCTCGATCGTGGTCGCCATCATCGGCCTGCTGATGATCAAGGGCACGCCGGAAAGCAAGGCGGAGACCAAGGGCGCGTACAAGTTCGACCTCGCCGGCGTGCTGACCTTCATGATCACCATGGTCGCGCTGCAGATCGTCGTCACCCAGGGCAACAAGATGGGCTGGACCAGCCCGCTGATCCTGAGCCTGATCGCGGTGGTGATCGTCTTCGGGTCGCTCTTCTTCCGCATCGAGAACAGCTCGGGCCAGCCCTTCGTCGATTTCAAGCTGTTCCGCAATCCGACCTACACCGGCGCGACGATCTCGAACTTCCTGCTCAACGGCGTCGCCGGCACCCTGCTGGTCTCGCTGCAACTGGTGCAGTTCGGCGGCAACCTGACTGCCCAGCAGGCGGGCACGCTGACCCTGGGCTATGCGGTGGCGATCATCGCCTTCATCCGCGTCGGCGAGAAACTGCTGCAACGCTTCGGTGCGCGCAAGCCGATGATCTGGGGCTGTCTGATCACCGGTCTGGCCATCGTGCTGCTGTCGCCGGCCAACCTGCTGCTGGCCGACTACAAGATCCTCGCCATGATCGGCTACACCCTGTTCGGTGTCGGCCTCGCCTTCTACGCCACGCCCTCGACCGACGCAGCGCTCTCCAGCCTGCCGGCCGCTCAGGCGGGTTCCGGAGCGGGCATCTACAAGATGGCCTCCTCGCTCGGCGCTGCCTTCGGCGTAGCCATCTCGGCGGCGATCTTCACCGCGCTCAGCGCCAACCCCGAGAGCGTCTCCTGGCTGGCCGGCGTGATCACCTTCGTCGGTCGTCAGGACAACCTGGCGGTGCGTGAGGCCGCGATCATCGCCCTGATGTTCAACGTCTTCATGGTGGCGGTGGCGATCATGTCGATCATGCTCACCGTCCCCAAGGTGGCGGCGAAGAAAGCCCAGTAAGAAACGGGCATCCATCGCAGCAGATTCATCCTGCGCCCGCCGCGAGCGCGCAGGCGCCGAACCGAGATCCAGCACCGGGGCCGAGCGTGCCCTGAGCGCAGCGCCCCGGGGGCCTCGACGATCGCTTTCAGATATCAAGGAGTCATCATGGACACGCTTATCAATGCCCTGTCGGCCGACCACGAAGAGATGAAGGCCTGGCGGCATCACCTGCACCGCCACCCCGAGCTGGCCTTCGACGAACACGGCACCGCGCGCTACATCGCCGAGCTGCTGCGCGGCTGGGGCTACGAGGTCACCGAGGGCATCGGCAAGACGGGTGTAGTTGCCCGCATGCGGTGCGGCGAGGGCGAGAAGTCGATCGGCCTGCGCGCCGACACCGACGCGCTGGCGGTGCAGGAGATGGTCGACAGCGATCACAAGAGCACCGTCGAAGGCAAGTCGCACACCTGCGGCCACGACGGTCACAGCGCGATGCTGCTCGGTGCGGCGCAATACCTGGCGCGCACGCGGGCCTTCAAGGGCACGGTCAACCTGATCTTCCAGCCGGCCGAAGAGATCATGGGCGGCGCGGTGGCGATGATCGAGGATGGCCTCTTCGAGCGCTTCCCGATGGACGCGGTGTTCGGCATGCACAACATGCCCGGGCTCGAGCGCGGCAAGCTGTATTTCACCCCCGGCCCGATCATGGCTGCGGTGGACAACTGGGAGATCGTGCTCACCGGCAAGGGCAGCCATGGCTCGATGCCCGAGAAGAGCATCGACCCCGTGGTGGCGGGTGCGTCGCTGGTGATGGCGCTGCAGACCATCGTGTCGCGCAACGTCGGCGCCAAGGATTCCGCGGTGGTGTCGGTCGGCGCCTTCCTGGCCGGCGATGCCGGCAACGTGATCCCGCAGACCGCGACCTTGCGCCTGAGCATTCGCAGCAGCGCACCGGCGACGCGCAAGCTGGTGCTGGAGAAGGTGAAGGCGATCACCGCGGCGCAGGCGCTGTCCTTCGGTGTGAGCTACGAGATTCGCGAGGGGGCGCCGGGGGCGGTGCTGGTCAATGACCCCGAGCAGACCCTCGAGTGTGCGGAGGTCGCGCGCGCCCTGCTCGGCGAGGATCAGGTGGTGATGCCCGGCCCCACCTTCATGGGCAGCGAGGACTTCGCCTACTACGCGCAACAGAAGCCGGGCACGTATTGCTTCATCGGCAACGGCGATACGCCGATGGTGCATCACCCGATGTACGACTTCGACGACCGCAACCTGCCCATCGGGGCGGCCTGGTGGGTTGCGGTCGCCGAGCACTTCCTCAAGTAAGTCCTGTATAAGGACGGGCGGCACGCTTCGCGGCGCGAAGCGTGCCGCTTTTTCACGTGTAAGGCGCGTGCGGTGTGCGAGCAGTCGTGCCGTCCGCGCCGTTTCTGCGGCCGCTCCCCGGGCCGCGCTTGTGTTTCGGTGCTGAATCGATGAAGTTTCAAACCATCCTGTTGGTGATCGAAGTGGGCGGCACGCTCGCGTTCGCCATGTCCGGCCTGCTCGAGGCGATCCGCAAGCGCATGGACATCGTCGGCGTGTTCTCGATCGCCTTCGTCAGCGCCTTTGGTGGCGGTACCGTGCGCGACGTGCTGCTTGATCGCCAGCCGCTGTTCTGGGTCCAGCACCAGGAGTACGTGTGGCTCGTGGTCGCGCTGGCGCTGACCGCGCCGCTGTGGCTGAAGACTTTTCGGCATCGACTGACGGAAAATGCGATGGAGTTCGCCGATGCCTGCGGGCTGGGGCTGTTCGCCATCTCGGGCGCGTCGATCGCGACCGCGGCCGGGATGCCGCCCTTGGTTGCGGTGCTGATGGGCGTGATTACCGCGGTGTTCGGCGGGGTGACGCGTGACGTGTTGTGCAACCAGATTCCGAAGGTCTATCACGACCACCGCCCGTACACCCTGTGTGCGGTCGTGGGCTGTGTCGTGTTGCTGGGAGCGGAGGCGATGGGTCTGTCGACCGAGCTTTCCATGGTGGCCGGAATCTGCACCGCGACGGGTTCGCGGCTGCTGGCGGTGATCTTCGCCTGGAAGCTGCCCGCGTGGCCGGCTCAGCAACGGGAGGGCTAGGCTTTTTGCCGGGCCGAGCGGGACTGCCCGCGCGGCATCGGTGCCGCCCCGCGCGGGCGGCGTGCGATCAGCCGCGGTCGGCGTCCGCCCAGCAGTTCGGCGTCTCGTAGAGCCGCACGCGCTCCAGGCGCAGGTCGTTGCCGTAAGTGTCGCGGTAGGCGGTGTCCAGGATGCGAAAGGCCTCGGCGGCGAGATTCTCGGCGGTAGGGACGACGTCCAGCACCACGGTCTTGTGGCCGGGCATGCTGGCAAGGAAGTCGACCACCGCGCTGTCGCCGCGGTAGGCGAGGAAGGCGTGGTCCCAGCGCGCGACGACGCGCTCGTTGGCGATGCGCTTGACGTCGGCGAAATCCATCACCATGCCGTTGACCGCCGCGCCATCGGCTTTGATGATTGCACCCGAGAGCGTCACCTCCAGCGCGTAGCGGTGGCCGTGAAGATGCCGACACTGGCTGGCATGGTCGGGAATACGATGTCCTGCGTCGAATTCGAGGCGGCGGGTGATGCGCATGGCTGGGGTCTCCGATGGGGCCGCAGATTATAACGCGCCGGGCGCGGGCCCGAGCCGCGTGGTTTCCGCAAGTATCTGAGCAAACGATGAATTCTCAACACCGCATACCGCCCGGCACACTCGATACGCTCAAGGTGAGCCGCCACGATCGGGATCTCGTCGGGCTGACCTACGTCTACCCCGTGCTGTCGCGGCGCGCAGGCGGGGTGTCGATCGGCATCAACCTCAACCCCAACAACGCCTGCAACTGGCATTGCGTGTATTGCCAGGTGCCCGACCTGGTGCGCGGCAAGGCGCCCAGGATCGACCTCGCGCTTCTGGAGCATGAGCTGTCCGGCTTTCTGGCCGATCTCATCCACGGCGACTGGATGGCGCGCTTCGTGCCGGAGGGCGCGCGCGTGATTCGTGACCTCGCGTTTTCGGGCAACGGTGAACCCACCAGCGCCGAAGCCTTTGCCGACGCGGTGGCGCTGCTGCTGGGGATTCGCGACGCTTTCGGCCTGGCGGCCGAGTCCGTGCCGGTGCGTCTGATCACGAACGGCAGCCTGATGGCGCAGGCGCGCGTTCAGGAGGGCGTGCGCAGGCTGGGCGAGGGGGGCGGAGAGGTCTGGTTCAAGGTTGACGCGGGCACGGCTGCGGGCATCGAGCGCATCAATGGGGTAACGCTCGATCCGGACACGGTGGCGCGCAATCTGGCGCGCTGCGCCGAGCTGTGCCCCACCTGGGTGCAGACGTGCATGTTCAGCTGGGATGGCGAAGCACCGACCGAGGCCGATATCGACGCGTATCTCGGTGTGCTCGAGCGGGCGGGCATCGAGCGGCTCGCGGGTGTGCTGCTCTACGGCGTGGCGCGCCCTTCGCGTCAGCCCGAGGCTGCTCGCATCTCGCGCCTGAGCGCGGCGGAACTCGAGTCCATTGCAGCGCGCATACGCCAAAAGGGGCTGACGGTGCGCGTCAGCCCCTGATCCGATCCAGCGCGAGGGGTGCTCAGCGCTCCTTGCGTTTCGCGCGCGCTTCTTTCTTCAGCGTCTTGTAGAGATCGGGGTTGCTGGCCTTGAGGTATTCGGCCACCTCCACGTCTTCACGCTTGACCTTCTCGATGTCGACCTGCTCGACATGAACGAGACGAAGCAAGGCCTGCACCGGGCGCGGAATGTTGCGTCCACTCTCGTAGCGCGAGCCGCCGCTCTGGGTTACGCCGATTTTCGACCAGAACTGAGATTGGTTCAGGCCCAGTCTGCGGCGAATTTCACGAACATCTAATTTTTCGGTTGCTTTCATCACTGGATCCTCTTTGTTGCCTCGGGCGGGTGTCGGAGCCACCGCGTGCCGGGTCTATCAATGTTGATCTATAACCAAAGTCATAGCGCACATGCAGTATAGGTCAGCACTCTTTCATTCCGCATTTTTGATTCTGCCGATTTGAATGAATTTGTGAAAACGGGCGCGCGTGCTTCGTACTCGTTTCCAGCGCAGGGGCCCGACCGCGCACGTTTGGATAGTGTCCACTGCTTTATGCGCTGGTGATTGGATACGACAATGGCACTGATAGTTCAGAAGCGCGGTGGCACTTCGGTCGGCAGCCTCGAGCGCATCCTGCGTGTTGCGCAGGCTGGCGAAGTTTCGCGCCGCAGGGCGCCAACATCCAGATGATTTCGACCTCGGAGATCAAGGTCTCGGTGGGCATCGAGGACAAGGGCCTCGAACTCGCCGTGCGTGCGCTGCACAAGGTTTTTGGCCTCGACGCGCCGGCTGCATAAATTCGCTTCATCCAGTTTGACCGGCAGACCCGAACTCGCTATGATCGCGCCTTCCTGATGGAGACGTGGCCGAGAGGTCGAAGGCACTCCCCTGCTAAGGGAGCATGCGGGCTAAAACTCGCATCGAGGGTTCGAATCCCTCCGTCTCCGCCAGAGCATCTAAGCCCCTGTTTCAAAGGGGCTTTTTTGCGTCCACCGGGTTGCGGGCGGGTGCGAGGTCGCGCGCTCCTGCGCGTCGCGTCACAGTCCGCTCTCGCGTCGCGTGGCGTGCATGATGCCGCTTTCGAGCAGGCCCGGGCGTTCGGTGAACAAACTGAACGCCTTTCGCGCGCGTGTGATGCCGGTGTAGATGAGCTCGCGCGTCAGCACGCTGCCGCTCTGGGTTGCAAGCACGAGCACCGTGTGTTCGAACTCCGAGCCCTGGCTCTTGTGCACCGTCATCGCGAACGCCGTCTCCACATGCGCCAGCCGGCTCACGGCCACCGAGCGCAGGCGCTCGCCGTCGAGAAAATACACGCGCAGACCGCCCGCGCCGTCGGCCGCCGGCAGGGCGATGCCGATGTCGCCGTTGAAGACCCCGAGCGCGGGGTCGTTGCGGGTCACCATTACCGGGCGCCCGGTGTACCAGGCGCCTTGCGGCTTGAGCAGGCCGGTACGGGCGAGAGCCTGCTCGATGGCGCGGTTG
Organism: Thauera sp. UBA6194; assembly: GCA_002422685.1. Lineage (GTDB taxonomy): Bacteria > Pseudomonadota > Gammaproteobacteria > Burkholderiales > Rhodocyclaceae > Thauera. The sequence continues at coordinate 66,543 of DITC01000042.1, forward strand.
AGCCCGCTGACGCCCCAGTCGCCTGCGCGCACCGCGCACAGGATGCGAAAGCGGTCGAAGGCCGCGAGGACCGCGCCGACCCAGGCCGTATGCAGCGTGGCCTGCGCACGGCCTGACGCGTCGGCGCCGGCCGCGGCCGGGCCGCGCTGCAGCGCTTCCAGATAGTCGCGGTACGAGGCCTCGGCGCCGGGCCGGCCGTTGGTGCACAGGGCAATCAGGGCGTCGAGCGCACCGTGCTCGCTGGCGAAGAGGGCGCCGCTCCGGTCGTCGTGCAGCAGCCGGGCGGGCAGGGTCGGGTCGGCAGCTGTATTGACCGCGAGCGCGAGGGCGCCGATCGGGCCGTCGAAGCGGCGGCTCTCGCGCAGCATCACCGTCTGCTGGGCGAGGGCGACGGGGGCCGGCCCCTGCGCCCTGAAGGCTTCGGGTACGCAGTGGCCGGTCGTGGCCGCGATGTAGCGCACGCTCTCGGCGTTGTAATGCCCGCCCTGTGCGTCGCGGCACAGGTCGCCGAGCACCGCGCCGGCTTCCACCGAGGCCAACTGGTCCTTGTCGCCGAGCAGGATCAGGCGCGCGGAGGCGGGCATCGCGTCGAGCAAGGCCGCCATCATCTCCAGATGCACCATCGAGGCTTCGTCGACGATGACCACGTCGACATCGAGCGGGTTGCCGGCGTGGTGGCGCAAGCGTCGCGTGTCCGGGCGGGCGCCGAGCAGCGAATGCAAGGTGCGCGCGGCGCCGATGCGCTGCGTGAGCGCGGCGAGCTCGAGAGTGTCGCCCAGGCTCGCCTGCAGGCTCTCGAGCGCGCCGTCGATCGACTGCTTGAGGCGGGCGGCGGCCTTGCCGGTGGGGGCGGCGAGTGCGATGCGCAGGCGCTGCGGAGTGGCGCTGGTGGCGAGCAGGAGCGCGAGCAGGCGGGCGGCGGTGTAGGTCTTGCCGGTGCCGGGGCCGCCGGTGATGATCGTGAGCCGGGCGCGTAGCGCGATCGCGCAGGCGAGCCTTTGCCAGTCGGGCGCGGCCGGTGGCGCGGACGCGGCGTCGGCAGGGGCGAAGAGGCGGTCGAGCCAGCCGCGTACGGTGGGCTCATCGACCGCTTCGCGCGTGGTGCAGCGCGCGTGCACCGCCCGGGCCACGCTCCGCTCGTAGCGCCAGTAGCGGCGCAGGTAGAGCCGGGGGGCGGCGTCGGGGCCGTCGAGCACGAGCGGCTGGCCGTGGTCGGCTTCAGGTTCGGAGCCGAGGCCGGTGCGGAGCACGAGCGGGCTGCGGGCCAGCGCGGCGCGCCAGACTTCGGTGCTCGCCGGCAGCATCTGCCACAGCGCGTCGACCGCGGGCTGCGTGTCGGGCGGCCAGGCGAACAGTGCCGGGTCGGCGCCGGGCAGGGCGGTCAGCGGCAGGCAGCTGTGGCCGCGGCCTTCGAGGTGGCTGAGCAGCGCGGCGGCGACGATCAGGGCCGCGTCGGCGCTGGTGTCGAGCTCGGCGATGAAGGCGGCGAAGGCGCTGTCGAGGTGGCGCAGCACGCCGGCATCGCTCCAGGTGCGCACGGTGTCGAGCACCACGCAGGGGATGGATGCGGGCGGGGCGCTTGCAAGCGTCGATGGGCTCATGCCAGGTTGGCCTCGTCGGTGAGCAGGGTGTCCAGGGTCTCGATCAGCGCGAGGACTTCGGCGCTGGCGGGGAGCGCGTATTCGCCGTGCCGGGGGCCGTCGATGCCGCGCAGGAAGAAGTACAGCGCGCCGCCGAGTTGGCGGCTGGGGTCGTAGCCCGCGCCCAGGCGCGCACGCAGCAGGCGGTGCAGCGCGAGCAGGTAGATCGCGGCCTGCACGTCGTAGCGGTGGTGGGCCATCGCCGCCTGCAGCGCGGCGTGGTCGTAGGCTGCGGGCTGTTCGCCGAGGCTGTTCGACTTGTAATCCAGCACCCAGTAGCGCCCCGCGTGCTCGAACACCAGATCGGCAAAGCCCATCAGCATGCCGTGCAGCTCGCGCTGCGGCAGCGTGGGGCGTGGGGCGCCGTCGAGCAGGTGGCGGCGGCACAGCGCGTCCACCTCGCTCGCGCGCAGATGGGCCGAAGGCATCCAGAACTCCATCTCGGGCATCAGGCTGCGCAGGTCCTGCAGGGGGGCGCCGAGGCTGGGGAGGGGCGTGGCGAGCACGGCCTGCATCCAGAGCACGGTCTGCTCTGCCCACTCGCCGCGCCCGGCGCGTTCGCAGCGGCGGCGCAGCGCGGCCTCGAGCGTGTCGTTGCCGGCGAGCGCGAAACCCTCGCCGGCCAGCCATTCAAGCTGGTCGTGCAGGAAGTCGCCGGCGAGCGCGCCGCGCGGGAAGCGGTGCCACGGCGCCAGCGCCTGCGCGCTCGGCGCGCCGAGCGGCGCGGGGGCATCCTCGCCTTCGTCCGCGGCGGGGCGGTGCGTGTTCGTGGGTGAAAGCGGACTGGCTTGCGGGCGCGCGTTCTCGTCGCCAACGCCCGCCGGTGCGGGCGTCGGCGTGTTCGGGTCGATGTCGCGTACCAGGGCCGAGAAGCTGCCGAGCGACCAGCGACGCTCGAAGTCGGCGGAGTAGGGCAGGCTGTCGTGCAGCGGGGGCAGGGCGTCGCGGCGCTGCAGGTATGTGTGGGCGCTGTCCTCGGCTGCGGGCTCGAGCGCGATGCAGCCTTCGCCGCTGCGGCGCGCCTCTTCGGCCAGCGCCTCGAGGCGCTCGAGCCAGGCGTCTTCGCTGCGCGCCGAGAGGCCGCCGAGCAGGTAACCGGGGGCGCTGCGGTGATTGACGCAGTCCCTGGCGTTACCCACCCTGAGCGCCGCGAACCCCATCCACAGCGCATGACGGGCGCGCGTGAGCGCGACGTAGAACAGGCGCAGGTCTTCGCGCAGGCGCTCGTGATCGGCGCGCTCGAGGTCGTCGTCGTCGTAATCGAGCTTCACCGCGCGCGTGCCCGCAGCGTCGGCGAGCTTGAGATAGCGGGTCCAGCGCCGCTCCACCTTGCGGAAGCTGCACGCAAAGGGCAGGCACACGACCGGATACTCCAGGCCCTTGCTCTTGTGCACGGTGACCACCTTGACCAGATCGGCGTCGCTCTCCAGGCGCACGACCTGCTCTTCGCTGCCGCTGGCGCCATCCTCGATCTGCATTGCCAGCCAGCGGATCAGGGCCTGCTCGCCGTCGAGTTCGGTGCTGGCCTGCTGCAGCAGCTCGGCCAGATGCAGGAAGTTGGTGAGCCTGCGCTCGCCGTCGGCTTCGGACAGCCAGCGTGCGGGCAGCTCGAGCAGGTGGAGCGTACGGCGCAGCATGGTGAGCACGCCGAGCTCGCGCCACACGCCGTGCAGGTGGCGCACCTGCTCGCTGCGCGCGTCGAAGGCCTCGTCGTCGCTGGCGAGCCAGGCCAGCGCCTCGATCGACAGGCCCACGCTGCGGGTGGCGAGGCCCGCGCGCACGCGCTGTCCGTCGAGCGGCGCGGCCACCGCGCGCAGCCAGTGCAGCAGGTCGCGCGCCTCGTCGCTGGCGAACACCGAGTCCTTGTCCGACAGATACACCGAGGCCACGCCACGGAGGCGCAGCGCGCGGCGCACGGCGGCGGCCTCCTTGCCGGTGCGCACCAGCACCGCGATGTCGGCCGGGCGCAGGCGCGTGAAACCTTCGCTCGGGTGCTCGAAGCCGACGGCTGCGTCGTTGAGCCAGGTGACGATCCGTTCCGCGCAGTGCGCGGCGAACAGGCGGCGCATTTCGGCGGTGCTGCGCAGCGTGAGGTCGTGGCAGATGCTGAGCGCCGGCACCGGGCCGCCGGCGTTGCGCAAGAGCGCTTCGCGGCCCTCGGCGCGGACGCGCTCGAAGGGCAGTTCGTTGCTCGCGGCGGTGCGGAACAGGAAGGCGCCGCCCGCATCGGCACGGCGCTCGGCCTGCTCGAACCAGGTGTTGACCGTGTCGACCAGCGCCAGGGTCGAGCGGTAGTTGGTGCCCAGCACGTAGTGGCGGCCGGCGGTGGCGCGGCGTGCCTGCAGGTAGCTGTAGATGTCGGCGCCGCGAAAACCGTAGATCGACTGTTTGGGGTCGCCGATCAGCAGCAGCGCGGTGCGCGCGTCGTTGTCGGCGGTGCGGTAGAGCGCGTCGAACAGTCGGTACTGCAGCGGCGAGGTGTCCTGGAACTCGTCGATCAGCGCCACCGGGTACTGCGCGACGATGCGCTCGCGCAGGCGGGCGCCGTGTGGGCCCGATAGTGCCGTGTCGAGTCGTTCGAGCATGTCGGCAAAGCCGAAGCTGCGCGCTTGGCGCTTGAGGTGGGCGAGGCGGCGCGCGACGTGGGTGGCGGCGTGGGTGCGCAGCGTCACCGTGGGGTCGGGCAGCGCGTCGAGCGCGTCGACGAGCTCGGCGAAGGCGTGGAAATCCTCGGGCAGGGCGGGGGCCGCGGCGCCGTCCTTGCGCGCCTCGTCCATGCCCTCGGGGCGCAGCCGGGCGCGGGCGCTGGCGCTCAGCTCGAGCGCGGCTTGCAGCGGGTTGCGCGCCCAGGCTTCCAGCGTGTCGAGCCAGGGGGTGTAGTAGCGGGCCTGGAGCTTGCGGCCGTTCCAGGCCCCGGCGTTGTGGGCGAGCTGGTCGTCGAGCCAGGCTTTGATCGCCTGGGCGCGCTCGACCCAGCCCTTGCTCAGCGCGATCAGCGTCTGGTGGTGGCGTCCGACGGTGCGCTCGACGCAGTCGCCGAGCGTGCCCTCGATGCCGTCTGCGTGCAGAGGCTGACCGACCAGTTCGCGCACGTCCTGATGCAGGGCGTGCACGTCCGGCCACAGCGCGAGCACCCGCTCGAGCTGCGCCCCGCCGAGCGGGTAGCAGTGCTGGCGCCAGTAGTCCTGCGCCGCCTCGAGCAGCAGGCCGTGCTCGTCGGCAGCCAGCGCCTCGTCGAAGGGGTTGCCGCTGTCGAAGGCATGCTCGCGCAGCATGCGCTGGCACCAGGCGTCGATGGTGAACACCGCCGCGTCGTCCATCGCCTCGGCGGCCATCGTCAGCCGCCACGCGGCCTGGGTGCGTGCGGCCTGGTCAGGGTAATCGGCGAGCAGCGCGGTGAGCAGAGCGTCGTAGCCCCTGGGCGCGGGCTCGCCGCGAAAGCAGCGCGCGGCTTCGATCAGGCGCGCGCGGATGCGCTCGGACAGCTCCTTGGTGGCCGCGCGGGTGAAGGTCATCACCAGAATCTCGGCCGGCAGCAGCGGGCGGTGAAAGGCGGTAGGCGTGGGGTCTGCGCCGGTTTCGTCGCCGGCGTCGCCTTCGCGCGCGCGCCGGCCGTGGCCGAGCACCAGCCGCAGGTAGAGCGCGGCGATGGTCCAGGTCTTGCCGGTGCCGGCGCTGGCTTCGATGAGGCGGCTGCCGTAGAGGGGAAAGCGCAGCGCCTCGAGGGTGTGGCTGGCCTGTGCACCGTCCGGGGTGTCCGGGGCGTGCGCTCGGGCGGGGCGGTCGGCGGTGTGGCAGGGTGCAGATCGGGGCGTCATCGGGGGGCCTCCTCGGGGCCGGATGGGGCGCGTTCACTGTGCGCGGTGGCGTCGACATGGGTGGCGACCCATTGCGCGAGCGGGCCGTACAGGCTGTGCGCCAGGGTCTCGAAGCGGCCGTCGGCGCTCAAGCTCTCGAAGTCGGGGTAGCAGCGCGCGAGGCTGGCCTCCTGGCCTTCGCCCGCGCTGCGCTCGTTTCCTTCGTAGGTTTCCGGCGCCTTGCCCGGCCCGCGTTCGCCGAGGAAGGCGAGCGCGGTTTTTGCGGCCACCGGTAGAGGTGTGCCGAGGCCCTGTTGCCAACCTTCGATGAGCGTGGCCAGGGTGGCGCGGGCCGTGTCGGGGTCGGTGGCGGCGATCTGCAGCGTGGCGTCGCGCCCGATCAGCAGGCCGGCGCTGGGGGCGTCGCAGGCGGCGGCGAGCAGGCAGCCGACCCAGGTCTGCAGCAGCTTGTACGGACGCACGATGTCCTTCTTCGCGCCTTCGAGGAGGCGGCCGGGGTCGAGCGCCAGCCACAGGGGCGTGCGCGCGTGCGCGTCGGCGGCGACGCGGTGGTCCAGCCAGTCTTCCAGCACCGCGCCGGCGTGCGCGAAACGCAGGGGAAGGCGCTGCAGCGCGCACGGGTGGGCGACGCGCGCCGTGCGCCAGGCTTTCATCATCGGCAGCAGCGCCTCGCCGAGCGCGTCGCGCGTGCGAGCACCCAGCCCGCCGATCGGCAGCTGGCCGGCGCGCTCGATGCGGTGCAGGTGGCGCGCCAGCGCAGCGTCGAGCCCGAAGCGCGGCAGCTCGGCCACCGGCAGCGCCGCCATGTCGGCCAGCAGCGCGGTGCTGAGGGCGTCGACCAGGCCGTGCTCCTGCAGCGCATCGAGGCCGAAGGATTCTTCGTCGGGCAGGGTCTCGGCCTCGTCGTCGAAGATCACTCCCAGGCGCTGGCGAAAGAAGACCTTGACCGGGTTGCGCAGGAAGCGCGCGAGCTGCACGACCGTGAGCGGCACGCCTGGGTCGGGCACGAAGGGGGCGAGCGGCGGCGCGCCGTCGGCTGCGATGCCTGCGGCGCGGGCTGCGGTGGTGACGTGGGCGGCGCGCCACTCGCGCGCGTAGGTGCGCAGCGGCGAGTCCGGCTCGAAGTAGCGCCGGCTGAAGGGCTGCAGCGGGTGCTCGGTGGTGCGCTCGGCGACCACCGCGGGTGACCAAGCGGCGGCGAGGTAGTCGCGCAGCTGGGCGACCAGCACCGAGGGCGGCTGCTCGGCGTTGTCGCGCACGTTGCGTCCGCACCAGCTCAGGTAGAGCACGCGGCGGGCCGAGAGCAAGGCCTCGAGCATGAGCTGGCGGTCGTCGTCGCGGCGCGCGCGGTCGCCCGGGCGCTGCTGGCCGGGCAGGGCCATGAGGTCGAAGTCGCTGCGTGGGCTGCGGCGCGGGTAGTCGCCGTCGTTCATGCCGAGCAGGCACACCACCTCGAAGGGGATGGCGCGCATCGGCATCAGGGTGCAGAAGGTGACGCCGCCGGCGCGAAAGCGCCTGTCGAGCGCGGGCGCCTCGAGCGCGCTGAGCCAGGCTTCGGCGACGACATCGAGCGGGAGCTCGGCCTCGAAGCCGGCATCGAAGCAGGCGTCGAGCCAGAGCGCGAGCGCGCTGTCGAGCGCCGCCAGGGTGTGGCGGTCGGTGTCGTCGGTGGCGCGCAGGAGGTCGGCGAGCAGGGCGCGCAGGCGCTCGGCCCATACTGTGGGCGTGGCGGGCTGGTGGCTGTCGGCCTGCCAGCGGATCAGGCGCTCGACCAGGCGCGCGAAGCCGCCCGCGAGCTCGGCGTCCAGGCCGCCGACCTCGTCATAGGGCTCGATGCGGGCGAAGGGAGGGGCGTCCGTGTGCGCGTCCGGCTGCAAGGACGCGGGCGCGATGCTCCGGTCGGCGTGCTCCCCGGTCGCGGGCGCACCTGTGGCATAGCCCATGAGCATGCGCTGCAGGCCGAACAAGGCGGTGTTCTGTGCGCCGCATGCGCCCAGGCCGAGCCCGGCGCGGTGGTCGGCGTCCAGTCCCCAGCGGATGCCTGCGCCGCTCATCCACCGGGTGAGGCGCGGCAGGCCGTCCGCCGCGATGCCGAAGCGCGCGGCGATCGCCGGCACGTCGAGCAGGTCGCCGAGATCGGACAGCCGGCAGCGGTCGTGCGGGATGCGCAGCAGCCACTCCACCGCGCTCATCAGCGGGCTGCTGGCGCGCGCGGACAGGTCGGCGATGTCGAAGGGGATGTGGCGCGCGTCGTGGCGTCCATACTGGCCGAAGACGGCGCGGATCGCGGGCGCAAAGTCGTCGATCGCCGGCACCATCACGACGATGTCGCGCGGGCGCAGCGGCTTGCCGCCGGGCGGGTCGGCGAGCAGCTCGAGGAGCTGGTCGTGCAGGATCTCGAGCTCGCGCACCGGGCTGTGAGCGAGGTGGAAGACGATGGAGCGGTCCGCGGGCGGGATGGGCGGGTGCGGATGTTCGGCCAGCGGGCTCAGGTCGCGGATGTGGCGCTGGACCTGAACGAGCAGGGGCGGGGCGGCGTCGTGCGCGTCCTGATCTTCGTCGAACAGATCGATGCGGGCGAGCGGGAAGCGGGCGCGCGTCTGTTCGGCGTCGTCGAAGGCGTCGAGCTGGCGCACGAAGTCGCGCGCCTGGCGGCCCCAGGCGGCGAGCAGCGGGTGGGCGTGCAGGTGCATCGCGTCCAGCCCGATGTCCTGCAGCTCGCGCCCTTCGCGCAGCGGATGGCGGCGGCGGGCGATGCGCAGCCACTCGCGCCCGTCCATGATGTCGGCCCAGTGGTAGCGACAGGGGTTGGGGATGGCGAGCAGCACCTGGGCGTGGCGCGATAGCGCGGCGAGCAGCTGCAGCGTGGGCAGGGGCACGTGGGTCATGCCGAAGAGCACGACGCGGCGCGGCAGCGGGGCAGCCGGGCGCAGGGCGGCGTCCTCGGCCATCGCCTCGAGCGCGGCGAGCACGCGGTCGTGCAGCTGCGGCCGGGTCAGCGCGCGCTGCTGCGCTTCGAGCGCGTCGATCACGCGCTGCCAGAGCCGTGCCTGCCAGCGCTGATCCTCGGCCAGCGGGGTCTCGACGCGGCCGGCGTCGAGCAGTAGCTCACGCCCCGCGCCCCAGGCGTCGAGCCAGTCTGGTCGGTGCACCTGGTACTGGTCGTAGAGGTCGGCGATGCGCAGCGCGAGCTGGAAGCGGCGGCCCGGGTCGTCGTCAGCGAGGTAGCCCGCCACCGGCGCGAAGCCAGGCTCGTCGAGCAGCTCGGGTAGCAGCCGCATCAGCCGCCAGGCGAGGGCGGTCTTGTCCAGGGGCGAGCGCGCCGGCACCTGCGCGCGCCCGAGCACCTGGCGGTAGGTCTGCCACTGGAAGCGCGCGGGCAGCTGCACCGCCGCTGCCGCGCACACCCCGGCCCGGCGCGCGAGCGCCATCTTCACCCACTCGGCCATGCCATTGCTCTGCACCAGGATCACCTCGGACTCGAGCGGCGCGAGCGGATGCTGCGCCAGCCAGGCCGCGACCGTGTCGAGCAGGGTCTCGATGCGGTTGCCGTGCAGGGCGATGAAGCCGGGGGGGAGGGGCGGGGAGGGGGCGAGCTGGGTCATCTTGGAGGGCATCGTTCAGTGCGCAGCCATGTGTGCCGGGCTGTACATCAGGTTGATTGGCAAGCGTGCGCGCGCTCGGGGTCACATCCGGCGGTGCGCGCTGATGAGCAGGTTTCTCGGCGTGAGCGTGCGCGCGCAGAAGGCGCCGAGGCTGACCTCGAAGCCGCGCTCTTCGAGCCCGAGGGCGAGATCGAGGGCGAGCCAGACTTCGATCGGACGGCGAAAGGCGTGGCGGACGAGCTCGAGGCGGCGCACCTGGTCGCGGCGTGCGACGCCGAGCTGCTCCCAGTGCGGCCAGTCCACGCGGGACGGCAGTTGCACGCCTTCGCGCGCTGCCAACTGGGTGCAGAAGTGTGCGAAATCGGCTTTCAGCCACGCAGCCGGCACCGGACGAAACGCGCGCGAGCTGTGCGCCGGGTCGCCGCGGCCTTCGTCGAGCGCCGCGCGCAAGGCCGTGAAGCCGAGCTTCCAGGCCTGGTCGCGGGCAAGCCGGCGTCGGTCGTGAAGCGGTGCGGTGACCGTTTCGGTGACGGCGAGACGGAGGGCGTTGCGGTCGAGGGTCAGCGCGGCCTCCTGGCTCAGCGGACGGTAAGTGTGGGTGACGCCGTGCGCATAGCAGCAGGGCGCGATGTGCAGGCTGCGGGCGCCGTTGTCGGCGGCGGTGCGCACCAGTTGGCGATGGAGCTCACCGCATGCATGCAGCGCGAGGACGTCGCGGTCGCGCACCAGCGCGAGCGTGTCGGGTGATGTCGCATCGCCCTCCACGATGGCCTGTGGCAGCCCCTGCCTTGCGGCCAGGCGCGCCGCCTCGGCGCACAGCCCGGGGTCGATCTCGAGCGCCTCGACCGCGACGCCCCGGGCGTGATGAAGGCGTCGCCCGAGGTGGCCCTTGCCTGCGCACCACTCGAGCACGGGGCCGGTGAGCGTGGGCAGGTGCGCGACGAAGGCATCGATCTGCGCTTTTTTGCGGCCCGGCACTTCGGCGTGCAGGCGGCTGTTCAGCGGCGGCAATGCGTGCACGGCGCAAGGGGGGAAGGTGCTCAGCGCGTTGAGGGCGTGCAGCACGGGCAGCTGTGACGACAGCCAGGCGGCAGCCTCTTCGGGGGCGGCGCCGTGATGCTCGAGCGTGTCGTCATCCAGCGCGAGCGCGGCGGCGGCGAGCGCGGGGTGTTCGGCGCACCATGCGGGTTGCGGGTCGTGAAAGGGGGCGGGCCTCCAGTAGGCGTGGCAGGTCTCGAGGTGTGCCTGCAGGGCGAGAAAGCGTGTGCGCAGTTGCATCGTGAGCTTGGGCCGGGAGTGGGTACGCGCGCCATGCGCCGGGGGCACGCCCTTGGCGGGACGTGCGGATGGCAGCATAGGCGTGAAGCGCCGTGGCGCGCCAGATCCGTGAGCGGGGCGGGGCGCGGCGGCGTCGAGAGAGGTTTTTGTCGATTGTTCGAAAAAGATGTTTACAAGCCTCAATCTGCTTACTATACTGCGCGCTCTTCGGTGCAGGGGGTATAGCTCAGCTGGGAGAGCGCTTGCATGGCATGCAAGAGGTCAGCGGTTCGATCCCGCTTACCTCCACCAAATCGAAGTTGCAGTACCGCAGTCCCCATCGTCTAGAGGCCTAGGACACCGCCCTTTCACGGCGATAACCGGGGTTCGAATCCCCGTGGGGACGCCATACAAGGCAGCGCAGCCGTTTGGCTGCGAGGCAAATCCGGCCAAAGCCGGAGCAGGTCAGCGCGGAGTGGTAGTTCAGTTGGTTAGAATACCGGCCTGTCACGCCGGGGGTCGCGGGTTCGAGCCCCGTCCACTCCGCCAGTTTCAACCAGAGTCTCGGCTCTGGAAGGCTTCGAAGCCGATGTTTCGGAGCTGTTGCGGTGAGCTTGAACGGAAGCTATAATCGCCGACTCGTTGTGGGGGTATAGCTCAGCTGGGAGAGCGCTTGCATGGCATGCAAGAGGTCAGCGGTTCGATCCCGCTTACCTCCACCAACAGAATTTGAGTAGCAACCAGGCTTGCAGTCCCCATCGTCTAGAGGCCTAGGACACCGCCCTTTCACGGCGATAACCGGGGTTCGAATCCCCGTGGGGACGCCAATCAAGGCGTTTCGAGCGAATTTTCGAGATGTCGATCCGGGTGACACCGGAGCAGGTCAGCGCGGAGTGGTAGTTCAGTCGGTTAGAATACCGGCCTGTCACGCCGGGGGTCGCGGGTTCGAGTCCCGTCCACTCCGCCACCCATCTAAAGCCCGCAATCATCACCATGATTGCGGGCTTTTCATGTGCGTGCACGCCTGGATTCACCTGCCGAGGGTGCGTCGGCTGCACGCCGCGAGCGCAGGAGTGAACACCTTGAAGAAAATCCGTAGCCTGCTGGTGGCAAACCGCAGCGAAATCGCCATTCGTGTCCTGCGCGGAGCCTCCGAGCTGGGCATCCGCACGGTCGCGATCTTTTCCAACGAAGACCGTTTCTCGCTGCATCGCTTCAAGGCCGACGAGTCCTACCTTGTCGGCGTGGGCAAGAAGCCGATTCAGGCCTACCTGGACATCGACGACATCATCCGCGTTGCGCGCGCGGCCGAGGTCGATGCGATCCACCCGGGCTATGGTTTCCTGTCCGAGAACCCCGACTTCGCCGAGGCCTGCGCGCGCGCCGGGATCGCCTTCATCGGTCCCGCCCCCGAGGTGATGCGCCGCCTGGGCAACAAGGTGGCGGCACGCGCGCTGGCCGAGCAGGCCGGGGTGCCGGTGGTGCCGGCGACCGGGGCGCTACCGCAGGACCTCGCGCAGGCGCAGCGCATGGCGGCCGAGGTCGGCTACCCGCTGATGCTCAAGGCGAGCTGGGGCGGTGGCGGGCGCGGCATGCGCGTGGTCGAGAATGCGGACGAGCTCGGGCCTGCGATGGAGGTGGCGCGGCGTGAAGCGCGCGCTGCGTTCGGCAACGACGAGGTGTACCTCGAAAAGCTCGTGCGTCGTGCGCGCCACGTCGAGGTGCAGGTGCTGGGCGACCGTCACGGGACGCGGGTGCACCTGTTCGAGCGCGATTGCTCGGTGCAGCGGCGCAACCAGAAGGTGGTCGAGCGCGCCCCGGCGCCCTATCTGGACGCGCAGACGCGCGAGGCCCTGTGCGCCGCGGCGCTGCGACTGGCGGCGGCGGCGAACTACACTCATGCCGGCACCGTCGAGTTTCTGATGGATGCCGATGACGGTCAGTTCTACTTCATCGAGGTCAATCCGCGCATCCAGGTCGAGCACACGGTCACCGAGCAGATCACCGGTGTGGACATCGTCAAGGCGCAGATTCGCATCACCGAAGGCGCGCATATCGGCACGCCGGAGTCCTTCGTGCCCGCGCAGGCCGACATCCGCATGAACGGGCACGCGCTGCAGTGCCGCGTGACGACGGAAGATCCGGAAAACAACTTCACCCCCGACTACGGCAAGATCGCGGCGTATCGCAGCGCGGCCGGCTTCGGCATCCGGCTCGACGCGGGTACCGCCTATTCCGGTGCGGTGATCACGCCTTATTACGACTCGCTGCTGGTCAAGGTCACCGCCTCGGGGCATTCGAGCGAGGAGGCGGCGCTGCGCATGGATCGCGCGCTGCGCGAGTTCCGCGTGCGCGGGCTGGCGACCAACCTGCAGTTCCTCGAGAACGTGATCGCGCACCCGCTGTTCCGCTCCGGGGCGTGCACCACGCGCTTCATCGACGAGACGCCCGAACTCTTCCACTTCGTGCGCCGGCGCGATCGTGCGACGCGCTTACTCAGGTTCCTGGGCAACGTCTCGGTCAATGGCAACCCCGAGATGAAAGGCCGCAAGCTGCCGCCGCTGCCCCTGCCGCAGCCGATGCGGCCGCGCTGCGATCTGCTCGTGCCGCCGCCGGCCGGCACGCGTGACCGGCTGCGCGAGCTCGGCGCCGAAGGCTTTGCGGCGTGGATGAAGGCCCAGCCGCAGGTGCTGCTCACCGACACCTCGATGCGCGACGCCCATCAGTCACTGTTCGCCACCCGCATGCGGACCCACGACATGGTGGCGATCGCGCCTTACTACGCGCGCATGGCGCCGCAGCTGTTCTCGCTCGAGTGCTGGGGGGGCGCCACCTTCGACGTCGCCTTGCGCTTCCTGAAGGAAGATCCGTGGGAGCGCCTGCAGCGCCTGCGCCAGCAGGTGCCCAACGTGCTGTTCCAGATGTTGCTGCGAGCCTCCAATGCCGTCGGGTACACGAACTACAGCGACAACGTCGTGCGCTTCTTCGTGCACCAGGCGGCGCAGAACGGGGTCGATCTGTTCCGCGTCTTCGACTCGCTGAACTGGGTCGACAACATGCGTGTGGCGATGGATGCGGTGATCGAAACCGGCGCCCTGTGTGAAGGCACGCTGTGCTACACGGGCGACATCTTCGACAGCGGGCGGCCCAAGTTCAACCTCAAGTACTACGTCGACCTCGCCCGCCAGCTCGAAAAGGCCGGGGCGCACATCATCGGCATCAAGGACATGGCTGGCGTGTGCAAGCCGCGCGCGGCCGCCGCCCTGGTGCGCGCGCTCAAGGAAGAGGTCGGTCTGCCGCTGCACTTTCACACCCACGACACCAGCGGCATCGCCGCGGCGTCGGTGCTGGCCGCGGTGGAGGCGGGCTGCGACGCGGTCGATGGCGCGCTCGATGCGCTGAGCGGTCTCACGTCCCAGCCCAACCTGGGTTCGATCGCGGCGGCGCTGAAAGGCAGTGCGCGCGACCCGGGCGTCGATGTGGAGGCCTTGCAGGCCCTGTCGCACTACTGGGAGGGCGTGCGCCACGCCTACGCGCCGTTCGAGGCTGACATCCGCTCGGGCACGTCGGACGTCTACAACCACGAGATGCCCGGCGGCCAGTACACCAACCTGCGCGAGCAGGCGCGCGCGATGGGGCTCGCCCACCGCTGGCCGGAGATCTCGCGTGCCTATGCCGAGGTGAACCGGCTGTTCGGTGACATCGTCAAGGTCACGCCTACCTCCAAGGTGGTCGGCGACATGGCGATCTTCATGGTGGCCAACGATCTTTCGCCCGCCGATGTCGCCGACCCGGCCAAGGACATCGCCTTCCCCGAGTCGGTGATCTCGCTGTTCAAGGGCGAGCTCGGCTTTCCGCCCGAAGGCTTCCCGAAGGCGCTCGAGGCCAAGGTCCTCAGGGGCGAGGCGCCGCTGCCCGGGCGTGCGGCCGACTTCCTCCCCGAGGTGGACCTGGAGGCGGCGCGCAAGGAGGCAGAGCGTGCGATCGGTCGCCATGTCGGCGACACCGAGCTGGCCTCGTGGCTGATGTATCCGAAGGTGTTCCGCGACTACGCCGAGCACCGGCGCGAATACGGCGATGTCTCGCTGCTGCCGACTTCGGCCTTTTTCTACGGCCTGCAGGACCGCGAGGAGATCGCGGTGACGATCGAGAAGGGCAAGAGCCTGCTCATTCGCCAGACCGGCCGTTCGGATGCGGTGGACGAGGAGGGACGCCTGCGCGTGTTCTTCGAACTCAATGGCGAACCGCGTGCCACGCGCATCGTGAAGGCGGGTCTGGGCGATCAGGTGCGCGCGCGGCGCAAGGTCGAGGAGGGCAACCCCAGGCAGGTCGGTGCGCCCATGCCGGGCTCGGTGGTCACGGTGGCGGTCAAGCCGGGGCAGAAGGTGGTGCGTGGCGCCCCCTTGCTGTCGATCGAGGCCATGAAGATGGAGACCGTGCTGAGCGCCGAGATCGACGGCGTCATCAAGGCCGTGCACGTGAAATCGGGTGAGCTGATCGGCGTGAAGGACCTGCTCGTCGAGTACGCCTGATTCGATTCGCGCCCGATGCGGCGCGCCGTTCTGCGCCAGCGCTGGCGCTGGCGGCCGCAATCTGGCAGAGTCTGCGACCGTACGCATCGGTATGGACCCGGCGGTGCCGGGCTGCCGGTGCGTTTTCGCCAACGAATCAGGAGATCAGGCAAGATGAGCAGCGACAAGATCGGCGTTGTGGGCGCGGGTACGATGGGCAACGGGATCGCCCAGGCGTGCGCCGTGGCGGGTATCGACGTGATCATGATGGATGTGGGCGAGGCGCAGCTCGAGCGCGGCCTCGGCACGATCGGCGCCAGCCTCGAGCGGCTGGTGAAGAAGGAAAAGCTGAGCGCGGCCGACAAGGACGCGGCGCTCGCGCGCATCTCGACCACGACCGCCGTTGCCGAGTTCGGCGCCTGCGACCTGGTGATCGAAGCCGCGACCGAGAACCTCCCGCTCAAGCTCAAGATCTTCGCCGACCTCGATGGGGTGATGAAGCCGGACGCGATCCTCGCCACCAACACCTCGTCGATCTCGGTCACCAAGCTCGCGGCCGCCACCCGGCGCGCCGACAAGGTGATCGGCATGCACTTCTTCAATCCGGTGCCGATGATGGCGCTGGTGGAACTGATCCGTGGTCTGCAGACGAGTGACGAGACTTACGCCCGCATCGACGCGGTCGCGAAGCGGATCGGCAAGACGCCGGTGCAGGTGAAGAACAGCCCGGGCTTCGTGGTGAACCGCATGTTGTGCCCGATGATCAACGAGGCGGTGTTCACGCTGGGCGAGGGGCTCGCGACCGCGGCCGAGATCGACGAGGCGATGAAGCTGGGCTGCAACCACCCGATCGGACCGCTGGCGCTGTGCGACCTGATCGGTCTGGACGTGCAGCTGGCGGTGATGCAGGTGCTGTTCGAGGGCTTCAAGGACCCGAAGTATCGTCCGGCGCCGCTGCTCGTGGAGATGGTCGAGGCCGGCTATCTGGGTCGCAAGAGCGGCAAGGGCTTCTTCGACTACACGCGCTGATCGGGCTTCGCGCAGGAGCAAAAAAAACGCCACCCGAGGGTGGCGTTTTTGTCAGCGTCCCGAGCGCATCGCGTCGAAGAACTCCGCGTTGCCCTTGGTGGCCTTGATCTTGTCGAGGAGGAATTCCATCGCGTCGATGTCGTCCATGCCGTACAGCAGCTTGCGCAGGATCCACACCTTCTGCAGCACGTCGGCCTTGAGCAGGAGCTCTTCGCGGCGGGTGCCCGAGCGGTTGACGTTGATCGCCGGATAGACGCGCTTCTCGGCCATGCGGCGGTCGAGGTGGAGCTCCATGTTGCCGGTGCCCTTGAACTCCTCGTAGATCACGTCGTCCATGCGGCTGCCGGTATCGACCAGTGTGGTCGCGATGATCGTCAGCGAGCCGCCTTCCTCGATGTTGCGCGCGGCGCCGAAGAAGCGCTTGGGCTTTTGCAGCGCGTTGGCGTCCACGCCGCCGGTCAGCACCTTGCCGGAGGCCGGCTGCACGGTGTTGTAGGCGCGTGCGAGGCGGGTCAGCGAGTCGAGCAGGATCACCACGTCGTACTTGTGCTCGGTCAGGCGCTTGGCCTTCTCGATCACCATCTCGGCGACCTGAACGTGACGGGAGGCCGGCTCGTCGAAGGTGGAGGCCACGACCTCGCCCTTGACCGAACGCAGCATCTCGGTCACTTCTTCCGGGCGCTCGTCGATCAGCAGCACGATCAGCTTGACCTCGGGGTGATTGGCCGTGATCGCATGCGCGATGTGCTGCAGCATGACCGTCTTGCCGCTCTTGGGCGGGGCGACGAGCAGGCCGCGCTGGCCCTTGCCGATCGGCGCGATCATGTCGATCACGCGGCTGGTGATGTTCTCCTCGCCGCGCATGTCACGTTCGAGCTTGAAACACTCCTGTGGATGCAGCGGCGTGAGGTTCTCGAACAGGATCTTGTTCTTGCACTCTTCGGGCGGCCGACCGTTGATCTTGTCGAGCTTGGTGAGCGCGAAGTAGCGCTCGCCGTCCTTCGGGATGCGGATCTCGCCTTCGATCGTGTCGCCGGTGCGCAGGTTGAAGCGCCGGATCTGCGAGGGCGACACGTAGATGTCGTCGGTGCCCGCGAGATACGAGGTGTCTGGGGAGCGCAGGAAGCCGAACCCGTCGGACAGCACTTCGAGCGCGCCGTCGCCACAGATCGGGTCGCCCCTGCGGGCGCGGTTGCGCAGCAACGCGAAGACGAGTTCCTGCTTGCGCAGCCTGTTGGCGCCATCCACGCCCGCCTCGACGGCCATCTGCAGCAGTTCGCTGACGTGCAGGGCCTTGAGTTCGGACAGGTGGAGCGCCGGTGCGTCGGGGTCGCGCGGCGTGGACGAGATATCCTCGTCGGTGGCCTCGACGTCGAACAGGTCGTTTTCGGGCTTTGCGTTCTGGGGGGGATTACCGTCGCGGTTGCGCGCGCCGCGACGACGGGCGCGCGAAGAACCACGAGAACGGGCCGGAGCCTGGTCCGGCTTAGATGTTGCTGTCAATGAAGGCGGTCAGTTGAGATTTGGAAAGGGCGCCCACTTTGGTCGCCTCGACGTTGCCGCCCTTGAACAGCATCAGCGTCGGAATGCCGCGGATGCCGTACTTGGCGGGAGTTTCCTGGTTATCATCGATGTTCAGCTTGGCAACCTTGAGCTTGCCGGCGTAATCCTTGGCGACGTCGTCGAGGATCGGGGCGATCATCTTGCAGGGACCGCACCATTCGGCCCAGTAATCGACCAGCACCGGCGTCTGGGACTGCAGCACTTCGGACTCGAAGTTGCCGTCGGTCACATAGTGGATATGCTCGCTCATGATTCCTCACTTAAGGGCTAGCGGAGATGGACGCAGCCGAATGGGCCGCGCCGAAGGGATTTTCTATGAGGGGGGAGGGAAGTGCCGGTGTTGCACCGAGGGAACGGGCGAACGGGCCGGCTTCCGCGGGAAGGGCAGGCCTTCCGTGAAAGGATTTGCGCCGAAACTTATGCGAACCCATGCGCGCCGTCAAGGGTGTCGTTGCCACGTGAGGCTGTCGTGCCTGCAGGGCGTGGCAAAAAAACAAACGGCTGGACTATATTTGATGCCCGGGCCAGCCTGCCGGCCCGCGTGAAACCGATTCCTGGAGAGACACAATGACCTATGTCGTGACCGAGAGCTGCATCCGCTGCAAATACACCGACTGTGTGGACGTCTGCCCGGTCGATTGCTTCCGGGAGGGGCCAAATTTTCTCGTCATCGATCCCGAAGAGTGCATCGACTGCACGCTGTGCGTGGCCGAGTGCCCGGTCGAGGCGATCTTCGCCGAAGATGACGTGCCGCAGGATCAGCAGCACTTCGTCGCCCTCAACGCCGAGCTCGCAAAGCAATGGAAGCCGATCGTCGAGCGCAAGGATGCGCTGCCCGATGCGGACGAGTGGGCGAAGATCAAGGCCAAGCTCGGGGAGCTGCTGCGTTGAGCACGGGCGCGTAGGTGTCTTCCCTGATCGGCTTTCCGGCGTCGGGGCGATGCACTAAGATGGCGCCTGAAACGGCTTTCAAACAACACATTCACACGCTTCGGAGACTGAAATGCTGGTGAGCGAGATTCTCGCGATCAAGGGCAAGGTGCTCTTCACGATCGCGCCGAACAGGCGCATTGCCGAAGCGGTTGAAATCATGAACGAGCAGGACGTGGGCTCGCTCGTCGTCTTTTCTCGTGGCGAGATGGTGGGCATGCTGACCTTCCGCGAGGTGCTCGTCACCGTGCAGAAGGCCGGCGCCGACTGGCAGTCGCTGACGGTGGGCGAGGTCATGCTGCACGACCCGCGCTCGGCCACCCCCGACATGGAGATGGATGAGCTGCGCCGGCTGATGGTCGAACATCACCAGCGCTATCTGCCCGTGATGGACGGGGCCACCCTGCTCGGCGTGGTGAGCTTCCACGACGTCGCCAAGGCGGTGCTCGAAGAGCAGAGCTTCGAGAACCGCATGCTCAAGAACTACATCCGCAACTGGCCCGCCAGCGAGGAGGAGCAGTAGCACACAGGGTCGGGCCGCAAGCCCGGCCGGCGGCGGCACGACCGTCGCACCTCCATGAACGGAGCGATCCGTTCGGTCGATCCCTTCGGTACATAGAAAAGGGACGACCTGGTTGGAATGAAGCGGCAGACGCATGGCGTCTGCCGGACGCCTCGGGAGGGCGGAGCTGACGGGTCTTGTGACCCGCCGGCGGACTTTCCAGCAACAGGAGGAGATAACGTGGAAAAAATCTGGCTGAAAAGCTACCGACCGGGTGTTCCGGCGGAAATCGATGTGAACGAGTTCGGCTCGCTCGGCGAGCTGTTCGAGCGCAGCGTCGCGCGTTTTGCCGCCAAGCCGGCTTACGTGTGCATGGGCAAGACGATCAGCTATGCCGAGCTCGACGCGCAGACGGCGCACTTCGGCGCGTTCCTGCAGAGCGAGCTCGGGCTGCCCAAGGGCGCGCGCGTCGCGCTCATGATGCCGAACGTGCTGCAATATCCGATTGCGCTGTTCGGCGCGCTGCGCGCCGGCTACACGGTGGTGAACGTCAACCCGCTCTACACCGCGCGCGAGCTCGAGCACCAGCTCAAGGACGCAGGCGCGGACGCGATCGTGATCCTGGAGAACTTCGCGCACACGCTCGATCACGTGCGGGCGCGGGTCCCGGTCAAGCACGTCGTTGTCGCCAGCATGGGCGAGATGCTCGGTTTTCCGAAGGGCGCGATCGTCAACTTCATCGTGCGCCGCGTGCGCAAGATGGTGCCGGCCTGGACGCTCGATGGCCACGTCCGCTTTGCCGAGGCGCTGCGCCGGGGCAAAGCGCACACGCTGCAGCCGGTGCAGATGGGGCACGACGACATCGCCTTTCTGCAGTACACCGGCGGCACCACCGGCGTGGCCAAGGGCGCGATGCTCACGCACCGCAACATCATCGCCAACCTGCAGCAGGCACACGCCTGGATCGCGCCCAACGTCGGCGAGGGCAGCGAGACCATCATCACCGCGCTGCCGCTGTACCACATCTTCTCGCTGACGGCGAACTGCCTGACCTTTCTGAAGATCGGTGCGCGCAACGTGCTGATCCCCAATCCGCGCGACATCCCCGGTTTCGTGAAGGAGCTCGGCAAGCAGCGCTTCACGGTCATCACCGGGGTGAACACCTTGTTCAACGCGCTGGTGAACAACCCCGACTTCGCCAAGCTCGACTTCTCTGCGCTCAAGGTCACCCTGGGGGGCGGAATGGCGGTGCAGCAGGCGGTGGCGGAGAAGTGGAAGCGGGTCACCGGGGTGCCCCTGATCGAAGCCTACGGACTGACCGAAACCTCTCCGGCCGTGACCATCAATCCGCTCGACCTCGCGGCCTTCAATCACTCCATCGGGCTGCCGATCTCGTCCACCGAGATCAGCATCCGTGACGACGACGGCAACGAACTGCCGGTGGGGCAGCGCGGCGAGCTGTGCGTGCGCGGCCCGCAGGTCACGCCGGGTTACTGGAATCTTCCGCAGGAGACCGCGCGCGCATTCACCCACGACGGCTACCTGCGCACGGGCGATATCGTCGTGATCGACGAGCAGGGCTTCATCACCCTGGTCGATCGCAAGAAGGACATGATCCTGGTCTCGGGCTTCAACGTGTACCCGAACGAGATCGAGGATGTGATCGCGAGTCATCCCGGCGTACTCGAGGTTGCCGCGATCGGCGTGCCCGACGAGCGCAGCGGCGAGTCGGTCAAGGTGTTCATCGTGCGCAAGGACCCGGGCCTGACGGTGGAGGTGGTGGTGGCGCACTGCCGGGAGAACCTGACCGGCTACAAGATTCCGCACCACATCGAGTTCCGCGACGAGCTGCCCAAGAGCAACGTGGGCAAGATCCTGCGTCGCGAACTGCGCGAAAGTTGAGGGGCACGAGGTGGGCGTCTTCAGGGGCAGAAAAAGATTCCGGAAAAGATTCTTGTGCAATGCACAGTTTCATGATTAAACTGCCGAGCAACTCGTCGGATGCGTGAAGTGCGCCTGATGAAAGTGTTTTCGCAAGAGGCCCCGATGTTCCGTTTCGCCGCTACTGTCCTGGTATCCGTAGTACGCGTAGTAAGCGTAGGCAGGCACGCGTCGTAACGGGACACGAAACACTCGAGCACAAGGATTCCAGACCCCCGTCGGCGCGCAAGCCCGACGGGGGTTTTTGTTTCTGGGTTTCCCCGCCGGTCTGGCCACCGAATTCGCAAGCAAGGAGAGCAACATGATGCAAATGACCGGCGCGCAACTGATGGTGCGCCTTCTCGAGCGCCAGGGCGTGCGCACCGTCGCGGGCATTCCCGGCGGCGCCATCCTGCCGTTTTACGACGCAATGTCGGCGAGCGAGCAGATTCGTCACGTGCTCGCGCGCCACGAGCAGGGCGCGGGCTTCATGGCCCAGGGCATGGCGCGCGTGTCCGGCGTGCCGCAGGTGTGCGTCGCCTCGAGTGGTCCGGGCGCGACCAACCTGGTCACCGCGATTGCCGATGCCTGCCTCGACTCGATCCCGATGGTCGTCATCACCGGCCAGGTGCCGCAGGCGATGATCGGCACCGACGCCTTCCAGGAGGTCGACATCTACGGCATCACGGTGCCGATTACCAAGCACAACTTCCTCGTGCGCTCGGCGCAGGAACTGCTCGAGGTGGTGCCCGACGCCTTCCGCATCGCCATGTCGGGCCGCCCCGGCCCGGTGTTGATCGACGTGCCCAAGGACGTGCAGAACCAGACCATCACCATCGACGAGCTGCCGCCGCCCGCGGTCGCCGACCCCGCGCCGGCGCTCGACATGGCGGCGGTCGAGGCCGCCGCGCAGATGATCAACGCGGCCGAGCGCCCGGTGCTTTATCTGGGTGGCGGCGTGGTCGCCTCGGGCGCCGCGCCGCTGGCGGTGAAACTGGCCGAGCATGCCGGGCTGCCCACGACGATGACGCTGATGGGGCTCGGTGCGATGGCCATCGACCACCCGCTGTCGATCGGCATGCTCGGCATGCACGGCGCGCGCTACACCAACTTCGTGCTCGAAGAGTCGGACCTGCTGATCGTCGTCGGCGCGCGCTTCGACGACCGCGCGATCGGCCGCGCGGCGCAGTTCTGCCCGAACGCGAAGATCGTGCACATCGACATCGACGCGTCCGAGCTGCACAAGATCAAGACCGCCCACGTCGCGCTCCACGCCAACGTCGGGTGCGCGCTCGAGGCCCTGCTGCCGCGCGTGCAGGCCAAGCCGCGCGAGGGCTGGCTGGCGCAGGTCGACAGCCTGAGGTCGCGCTTTCCGATGCAGTTCCCGGGGCAGGACGACCCGCGCAGCCACTACGGCCTCATCCACGCCGTGGCCAGCGCGCTCGACGACGAGGCGATCGTCGCCACCGACGTCGGTCAGCACCAGATGTGGGTGGCGCAGGCCTATCCCTTCCGCCGTCCGCGCCAGTGGTTGACCTCGGGCGGCCTGGGCACGATGGGCTTCGGCCTGCCCACCGCGATGGGCGCGGCGCTCGCCGAGCCGGATCGCACGGTGGTGTGCTTCACCGGCGACGGCAGCTTCAAGATGAACATCCAGGAGCTCGCCACGCTCGCCGAGGAGGGGCTCAAGGTCAAGATCGTGCTGATGAACAACAACGCGCTCGGCCTGGTATATCAGCAGCAGAAGCTCTTCTACGGCCAGCGTCTGTTTGCGTCCAAGTACCGCACCGAGCCCGACTTCGTGAAGATCGCCGAGGGCTTCGGCGTGCCGGCGGTCGATCTGGACAAGGCCGACGATCCGCGCGCCGCGCTCGCCGAGGCACTGCATGCGCCGGGCCCGTGCCTGATCCACGCGACGATCGATCGCGAACAATTCGTGTATCCCATGGTGCCGCCGGGTGCGGCCAACACCGAGATGATCGGAGGCTGATGATGATCGAACAGGTTGCCGACCCGCTGCCGCAAGCCAGCTACGCCAAGGTCGTTCTGGAACTGGATGTGAACAACCACCCCGGGGTGATGAGCCACATCTGCAATCTCTTCGCGCGCCGCGCGTTCAACGTCGAGGGCATCCTGTGCATGCCGGTGTCCGACGGCAAGCGCTCGCGCATCTGGCTGCTGGTGTTCGAGGACCAGCGCCTGGAGCAGATGATCCGCCAGCTCGAGAAGCTCGAGGACGTGCTCAACGTGCGCCGCCACGGTGCCGAGCATGAGGTCTTCGAGCGCCTGGAGGGGTTCTTCCACTGAGACCCGTGTCGGCCGATCCGGCCGCACGGAAGCCCGGCGGCGCTGCGTTGCCGGGCTGAAGGGGACGGGGCGTGCGTGCTAGACTCGCGCCCCGTCCCCGTTCATTTGCAAACCCCTGCGCGAGCGCGCGTGCATGCCGCGCTGCGCAGGCGAAAAGAGAGACTTCCATGTCCGGCAACACCCTCGGCACGCTGTTCACCGTCACCTCCTTCGGCGAATCCCACGGCCCGGCGATCGGCTGCATCGTCGACGGCTGTCCGCCGGGGCTGGCGATCAGCGAGGCCGACATCCAGGCCGAGCTCGACCGCCGCAAGCCGGGCACCTCGCGCCACGTCACCCAGCGCCGCGAGCCGGACACGGTCGAGATCCTGTCGGGCGTGTTCGAGGGCGTCACCACCGGCACCCCGATCTCGCTGCTGATCCGCAACCAGGATCAGCGCAGCAAGGACTACGGCAACATCGCCGACACCTTCCGCCCCGGGCATGCCGATTACGCCTACCTGCAGAAATACGGCGTGCGCGACCACCGCGGCGGCGGGCGCTCGTCGGCGCGCGAGACCGCGGTGCGGGTGGCCGCCGGCGCGATCGCGAAGAAGTGGCTGAAGGAGCGTCACGGCATCGTGATCCGCGCCTGCATGGGCGCGCTCGGACCGATCGAGATCCCCTTCGTGTCCTGGGACGAGGTCGACGGCAACCCCTTCTTCGCCCCCAACGCCGCGATCGTGCCCGAACTCGAGGCCTACATGGACGCGCTGCGCAAGTCGGGCGACTCGATCGGCGCGCGCATCGACGTGGTCGCCAGCGGCGTCCCGGTCGGCTGGGGCGAGCCGGTGTATGGGCGGCTGGACGCCGACATCGCCTACGCGATGATGGGCATCAACGCGGTTAAGGGCGTTGAGATCGGCGCCGGCTTCAGGTCGGTCGCGCAGCGCGGCACCGAGCACGGCGACGAGATGACGCCCGCAGGCTTCCTGTCCAACCACGCCGGCGGCGTGCTCGGCGGCATCTCCACCGGGCAGGACATCCTCGCCAGCATCGCGATCAAGCCCACCTCGAGCCTGCGCCTCGAGCGCCGCTCGATCGACCGCGCCGGCAATCCGGTGATGGTCGCCACCGAAGGCCGGCACGACCCCTGCGTGGGCATCCGCGCCACGCCGATCGCCGAATCCATGCTCGCGCTGGTGCTCATCGACCATGCGCTGCGCCACCGCGCGCAGTGCGGCGACGTGCGCACCGACACACCGCGCATTGCCGGGCTCGCCCCCGAGGGCAGCCAGCGCCTGCCGTCGCCACGCTGATTTCATGCTGCCGGGGTGGGGCGTTTGCGAGCGTGAAGCGCGTCGCGTGCGTGCGCTGACCGCGCGGGCGCCCAAGCGTCCATGAGGCGCCCGCGATGATTCCCTACTGGCGCCTGTCGGCCTACTACTTCTTCTATTTCGCCTTCGTCGGCGCGTTCTCGCCGTACTTCGCGCTCTACCTGCAGTCGATCGCGCTCTCGGCCACCGACATCGCGCTGCTGATGTCGTTGATGCAGTTGATGCGCGTGCTGGCGCCCAACCTGTGGGGCTGGCTGGCGGAGAAGCTCGGCATGCGCATCGCGATCGTGCGCCTGTCGGCGCTCGCCAGCCTGGCGGGCTTCTCGGTGTTCTTCATGACCACCGATTTCGTCGGCCTGTTCGCGGCGATGGCGCTGATGGCCTTCTTCTGGAGCGCGGCGTTGCCGCTGGTCGAAGGGCTGGCCTTTGCCCATCTGGGCGAGGCCTCGCATCGCTACGGCAGCATCCGGGTGTGGGGCTCGGTGGGCTTCATCGTCGCCGTGCTCGCGCTCGGGCATTCGCTCGACCACCTGCCGATCGAGGCCGTGCTGTGGGTGACGGCCACCATCCTCGCCGGCATCGTACTGTGCAGCTTCATCGTCCCCGAGGCGCCGCGTCCGCCGGCGCAGCGCGAGACCGCGAGCTTCGGCGACACCTTGCGCCGCCCCGAGGTGCAGGCCTTGTTCGGCGCCTGCTTCCTGATGTCGGCCGCGCACGGCGCGCTCTACGTGTTCTACTCGATCTTCCTGGTCGACATCGGCTACGACAAGGCGCTGGTGGGCTGGATGTGGACGCTGGGTGTGGTCGCCGAGATCATCGTGTTCATGCTCATGCCGCGCATCACGCAGCGCTTCTCGCTGCGCGCCATCCTGCTGTTCTCGTTCGCGTGCGCGGTGGCGCGCTTCCTGATGATCGGCTGGGGCGCGGACAGCCTCGTCGTGCTCCTGGTGGCGCAGGTGCTGCATGGGGCCACCTTCGGCGCTTATCATGCGGCTGCGATCGCGGTGGTGAATCAGTGGTTTCCGGGGCGGCTGCAGTCTCACGGCCAGGCGCTCTACGGCAGCCTGTCGTTCGGCGCCGGCGGCATGCTCGGCGGGCTGCTCAGCGGTTACACCTGGGATGGCCTCGGCGCCGCGTGGACGTTTACGATCGGATCGGGGTTTGCGCTCGTGGGCTTCGTCTGGCTGTTGTTCGGCTGGCGCAGTCGGGGCGGGGCGTCTGGATTGGCCGCCGGTGCGAACCCCTCGCAATGAGGAGAAGCAGAACATGAAACGAATCCTGAACATCGCCATGCCGGTGCTGATCGCCGGCACCATCACCACCGCCTGCCAGACCGTGCAGACCACGCAGGGCGGCGCGGTCGGCGTGCAGCGCTCGCAACTGATGATGGTCTCGGCGCAGGAGATCGAGCAGGCCTCCAGCCAGCAATACCAGGAGATGCTCGCCGAGGCGCGGCGCAAGAATGCGCTCGATCGCGACCCCGCCACCGTGCAGCGCGTGCGCAGGATCGTCTCGCGCCTGACCGCGCAGACGGGCGCCTTCCGGCCCGATGCGCCGGCCTGGGCGTGGGAGGTGCACGTGTTCAGCTCGAACGAGCTCAACGCCTGGTGCATGGCGGGCGGCAAGATGGCGATCTACACCGGCCTCATCCAGCGTCTGGCGTTGACCGACGACGAGGTCGCCGCGGTGATGGGGCACGAGATCGCGCACGCGCTGCGCGAGCATGCGCGCGAGCAGGTGTCCAAATCGATGGCGACCGGGATCGGGGTCTCGGTGGCGGGCGCCTTGCTGGGCTTTGGGCAGGCGGGGCAGACGCTGATGAGCCAGGTCGCCAAGGTGAGCTTCGAGCTGCCCAACTCGCGCGAGCACGAGACCGAGGCCGATCGCATGGGCGTGGAGCTTGCGGCGCGCGCCGGTTACGACCCGCGCGCAGCGGTCACGCTGTGGAACAAGATGGCGAGCCAGTCCGCCGGTGCGCCGCCGCAGTGGCTGTCGACCCACCCCTCCCACGCCAACCGCCAGCGCGACCTCGCCGAATACGCGGCGCGCGTGATGCCGCTTTATCAGTCGGCGCGCCGCTGAACGGGGCTGCCCTGTCCAGCGCGGCGGGCTTTGTGAAATAATCCCTTTCTTTTTCTGACGCGGAATCACCGGGATGCACGCTCAAACGCTGTACGAAAAGCTCTGGTCCAGTCACGTCGTCCACCAGGAGGCCGACGGCACGGCGCTGATCTACATCGATCGCCACCTCGTCCATGAAGTGACCAGCCCGCAGGCCTTCGAGGGCCTCAAGCTGGCCGGCCGCAAGCCGTGGCGCATCAGCTCCATCGTCGCCACCGCCGACCACAACACGCCCACCGACCACTGGGACCTGGGCATCCAGGACCCGGTGTCGCGCCAGCAGGTCGAGACGCTCGACGCCAACATCCGCGAAGTCGGCTCGCTCGCCTACTTCCCGTTCAAGGACGCGCGCCAGGGCATCGTGCACGTGATCGGCCCGGAGAACGGCGCCACGCTGCCCGGCATGACCGTCGTCTGCGGCGACTCGCACACCTCCACCCACGGCGCCTTCGGCTGCCTGGCGCACGGCATCGGCACCTCCGAGGTCGAGCACGTGCTCGCCACCCAGTGCCTGCTGCAGAAGAAGTCGAAGACCATGCTGGTCAGGGTCGATGGCCAACTCGGCCGCGGCGTCACCGCCAAGGACATCGTGCTCGCCATCATCGGCAGGATCGGCACCGCCGGCGGTACCGGCTACGCGATGGAGTTCGGCGGCAGCGCGATCCGTGCGCTTTCCATGGAAGGCCGCATGACGATCTGCAACATGGCGATCGAGGCGGGCGCACGCGCCGGCCTGGTCGGCGTGGACGAGACCACCATCGAATACCTCAAGGATCGCCCGTTCTCGCCCAAGGGCGCGCTGTGGGACAAGGCGGTCGAGTACTGGCGCACGCTGCACAGCGACGAGGGGGCCGAGTTCGACAAGGTCGTCGAGCTCAAGGCCGAGGACATCCAGCCGCAGGTCACCTGGGGCACCTCGCCCGAGATGGTCACCACGGTCGACGGCCGCGTGCCCGATCCCGCTGCCGTTACCGATCCGGTGCGTCGCGAGGGCATGGAGCGCGCGCTCAAGTACATGGGGCTTGAGGCCAACACGCCGATCACCGACATCGCGGTCGACCAGGTCTTCATCGGCTCGTGCACCAACTCGCGCATCGAGGACCTGCGTGAGGCCGCAGCGGTGGCCAGGGGGCGCAGCAAGGCCGCCAACGTCAAGCGCGTGCTGGTGGTGCCAGGCTCCGGCCTGGTCAAGCGCCAGGCCGAGGAAGAGGGCCTGGACAAGATCTTCGTCGCCGCCGGTTTCGAGTGGCGCGAGCCGGGCTGTTCGATGTGCCTGGCGATGAACGCCGACCGCCTCGAGCCGGGCGAGCGCTGCGCGTCGACCTCGAACCGCAACTTCGAGGGGCGGCAGGGCGCGGGTGGCCGCACGCATCTGGTGAGCCCAGCGATGGCGGCTGCGGCCGCGGTCACCGGTCACTTCACCGACGTGCGCACGCTGGCCTGAGGGCCGTCGTCAGATCGAGGAGAACACGATGAAGAAATTCGCATTGGTCGCCGCCGCGCTCGTCGCCGGCTTCGTCTCCATCGCCTGCAACACCGTGCAGGGCGTCGGCCGTGACATCGAAGCGGGTGGCGAAGCCATCCAGAGGGCAGTGAAATAATGAATCCGTTTACCCAGCTCGACGGCCTCGTTGCGCCGCTCGACCGTGCCAACGTCGACACCGACGCGATCATCCCCAAGCAGTTCCTGAAGTCGATCAAGCGCAGCGGCTTCGGCCCCAACGCCTTCGACGAGTGGCGCTACCTCGACGTCGGCCAGCCCGGCCAGGACAACAGCAAGCGCCTGCTCAACCCCGACTTCGTGCTCAACAAGCCGCGCTACCAGGGCGCACAGATCCTGCTCACGCGCGACAACTTCGGCTGCGGCAGCTCGCGCGAGCACGCCCCTTGGGCGCTCGAGGACTACGGCTTTCGTGTGCTCATCGGGCCGAGCTTCGCCGACATCTTCTTCAACAACAGCTTCAAGAACGGTCTGCTGCCGATCAAGCTCGACGCCGCGGAAGTCGACGAGCTGTTCCGCCAGTGCGAGGCGAGCGAGGGCTATCGCCTCAAGGTCGACCTGGCCGCGCAGACCATCACCCGCCCGGACGGCAAGTCGATCCACTTCGACATCGACCCCTTCCGCAAGGAATGCCTGTTGAACGGCTGGGACGACATCGGCCTCACGCTGCGCCACGCCGACAAGATCCGCGCCTTTGAAGACCGGCGTCGCGCCGAACACCCCTATTACTATTCCTGAGCCAGAGCGGTTCAGCCAGACGAGGAAAACGACTCGATGAAGATTTGCGTGCTGCCGGGTGACGGCATCGGTCCCGAGATCATGGCGCAGGCCGTGCGCGTGCTGAAGGCGCTCGACCTGAAGATGGAGATGGAAGAGGCGCTGCTCGGCGGTTGCGCCGTGGACGCCACTGGCACCCCTTACCCCGAGGCCACGCAGAAGCTCGCGCGTGAAGCCGACGCGCTGCTGCTCGGCGCCGTGGGCGGCCCCAAGTGGGACACCCTGCCGCGCGAGCAGCGCCCCGAACGCGGCCTGCTCGGCATCCGCAAGGACCTCGGCCTGTTCGCCAACCTGCGCCCGGCCATCCTGTACCCGGAGCTGGCCAACGCGTCCTCGCTCAAGCCCGAGATCGTCGCCGGCCTGGACATCCTGATCGTGCGCGAGCTCACCGGCGACATCTACTTCGGCCAGCCGCGCGGCATCGAGATGCGCGAGGTCGAGGGCACGCAGCAGCGCGTGGGCTGGAACACCATGATCTACGCCGAGTACGAGATCCGCCGCATCCTGCGCGTGGCCTTCGAGGCGGCGCAAAAGCGTGGCAAGCGCCTGTGCTCGGTCGACAAGATGAACGTGCTCGAATGCACCCAGCTGTGGCGTGACATCGCCGAGGAAGTGGCCAAGGACTACCCCGACGTCGAGCTCAGCCACATGCTGGTCGACAACGCCGCGATGCAGCTCGTGCGCGCGCCGAAGCAGTTCGACGTGATGGTCACCGGCAACATGTTCGGCGACATCCTGTCCGACGAAGCCTCGATGCTCACCGGCTCGATCGGCATGCTGCCCTCGGCCTCGCTCGACGCCAACAACAAGGGCCTGTACGAGCCCTCGCACGGTTCCGCACCCGACATCGCGGGCAAGGATCTCGCCAACCCGCTCGCCACCATCCTGTCGGCGGCGATGATGCTGCGCTATACCTTCAACCAGGAAGCGGCCGCGCAGCGCGTCGAGAACGCGGTCAAGAAGGTGCTCGCCCAGGGCTATCGCACCGGCGACATCTACGAGCCGGGCACCAAGCGCGTCGGCACGCGCGAGA
This sequence comes from Thauera sp. UBA6194, assembly GCA_002422685.1. Taxonomy (GTDB): domain Bacteria; phylum Pseudomonadota; class Gammaproteobacteria; order Burkholderiales; family Rhodocyclaceae; genus Thauera. The sequence goes on from DITC01000042.1 coordinate 96,373, forward strand.
TGGGCGACGCGGTGCTCGCGGCGCTGTGAGCGCCTGTCCCTGATACGGTTTTTCGAACAACGTCTGAGTTGAGAGTGATGAACATGAATCGAGTCGGTCTGGTTGGCTGGCGTGGCATGGTCGGTTCCGTGCTGATGCAGCGCATGGTGGAAGAGGGCGACTTTGCCTTCATCGAGCCGGTGTATTTCTCCACCTCGAACGCCGGCGGCAAGGCGCCGTCCTTCGGTGGCAAGGACGCCGCCGCGCCGCTGCAGGACGCGATGAACATCGAGGCGCTCAAGGCCTGCGACATCGTGATCACCTGCCAGGGCGGCGACTACACCAAGGAAGTCTTCCCCAAGCTGCGCGCCACCGGCTGGAATGGCCACTGGATCGACGCTGCCTCGTCGCTGCGCATGAACGACGACGCGGTGATCATCCTCGACCCGGTCAACCGCAACGTCATCGACGCCGCGCTCGCCAAGGGCGGCCGCAACTGGATCGGCGGCAACTGCACCGTGTCGCTGATGCTGATGGGCCTCGGCGGCCTGTTCAGGCATGGCCTGGTCGAGTGGATCTCGGCGATGACCTACCAGGCCGCCTCGGGCGCCGGCGCGCAAAACATGCGCGAGCTGATCAGCCAGATGGGCACCATCCACGACTCGGTAAAGGACCTGCTCGCCGATCCGGCCTCGGCCATCCTCGAGATCGACCGCAAGGTCGCCGAGACCATGCGCTCGGATGCCTTCCCGAAGAAGAACTTCCGCAATACCCCGCTCGCCGGCAGCCTGATCCCCTGGATCGACGTCCCGGTCGAGCACGGCCAGAGCAAGGAAGAGTGGAAGGGCGGCGCCGAGTGCAACAAGATCCTCGGCAACCCGGCCTTCCGCAGCCCGGGCTCGATCCCGATCGACGGCCTGTGCGTGCGCATCGGCGCGATGCGCTGCCACTCGCAGGCGCTCACCATCAAGTTGAAGAAGGACGTGCCGCTCGACGAGCTCACCGAGATCATCGCCGGCGCCAACCAGTGGGTGAAGGTCGTCCCCAACGATCGCGAGATCAGCGAGCGCGAGCTCACCCCGACCGCCGTCACCGGCACGCTCGCCGTCCCGGTCGGCCGCCTGCACAAGATGGCGATGGGCCCCGAGTACCTCGGCGCCTTCACCGTCGGCGATCAGTTGCTGTGGGGCGCGGCCGAGCCGCTGCGCCGCATGCTGCGCATCCTGCTCGAGGCCTGAGTTACGCTCGAGTTGGGTCGTCAAAAGGGGCGAAAGCCCCTTTTGTTCGTTTTGTGCCGGGCGCAGGGCGGTAATCCGTCACGCTGCACCCCCGGCAATCAGCGTCGACTAATGCAGCGTCGGTGCGGAAATGCTAGATTCCTAGCCGATTCAACGTTTTCGTGGTCGTCGAGCTCAGTTCCGGAGGGGCGTGGTTTGAAATCCAATATGACAAAGTCGGTCAGGGCGTCGCTGCTGGCCCTCTCCATCGCGGCGCTGCCGCTCTCCTCGGGTGCTGCCGGGCTTGGACAGATCAATGTTTTCAGTGGCCTCGGCCAGCCCTTGCGGGCTGAGATCCAGGTCAGTGCGAGCGCGCAGGAGCTCCAGTCGCTGAGCGCCAGAATCGCCTCGGCCGAGGCTTTTCGGCGCGCCAACCTGAGCTACGGTGGCGCGGTGAGCGCGATCCGCGTGAGCGTCGACACGGGCGCCAGGCGGCCGGTCATCCGGCTCTCGAGCGTGCAGCCGATCAACGAACCTTTTGTCGATCTGCTCGTCGAGCTGAACTGGGCCAACGGGCAGCTGCTGCGCGAGTACACCTTCCTGCTCGATCCGGTGGATATCGCCGCCCCCAGGCCGATTGCCGCTGCCGTGAACACCCCGGCCGCCGCGCCGGCGCCCCGCGCCGTCGCCCCGGTGCGCCGCAGCGCTGAGCCTGCCGTCGCGCGTCAGGCGCCGGACACCTACCGGGTCCGGCGCGGCGACACCATGCACCGCATCGGCAGCAGGCTGGCGCCCAGCGGCGTCAGCCTCGATCAGATGCTGATCGCCTTGCAGCGCGCGAACCCGCAGGCTTTCGAGGGCGCAAACATCAATCGCCTGCGCGCGGGCGTGGTGCTCGATGTGCCGTCCGCCGAGGCGGTGCGCGCCATCGACGCCGGCGCCGCGCGCCGCGAGGTGCGGGCACAGGCAGCGGATTTCGAGGCCTATCGCCGGGGCCTCGCCGGCGCCGCGGCAGCTCGCCCGGCGGCGCCCGCCGTCCAGGCCGAGCAGGAGAGCGCCGGCCGCATCGTGCCCAAGGTCGAAGAGCCGGCGTTGGCCCAGGACACTGGTGACCAGGTCCGGGTCGCGCAGGAGACGAGCTCGGGCGAGGGCGAAGCCGTGAGCCGGCTCCAGGCACTCGAGGAGGAGCTCTCCGCGCGCACGGCTGCGCTCGATGAAGCCAACGCGAGGCTGGCCCAGCTGGAAAACAGCGTGCGCGACCTGCAACGTCTGCTCGAACTGCAGAGCGGCACGATGAGTCAGCTCCAGGCCGGCGCCGAGAGCGTCGGCACCGACGTCGCGGCCACGACGCCCGAAGGGACCACCGAGCCCGCGCCGGCCAGTGTCGGGGAGGCTGCCAGCGAGCCGGTACCCCAGGCGCCGGAGGCGGAGTCCGCACCCAGCGATGGCAAGGCTGCGGATGCCGAGCCTGCGGCCGATGCGCCGACTACGGCGCCTGCGCCTGTCGCCGATGCCGAGCCTGCGCCCACCCCCCAGCCCGTGCCTGCGCCGCAGGCCGAAGCGAAACCCCCACAGCCTGCACCTGCGCCCAAACCCGCGCCGGTCGCACCGCCGCCGCCTCCGCCGGCCCCGAGCTTCATGGAGACCCTGCTTGCCGATCCGACCGTGCTTTACGGTGGCGGCGGCATCCTCGCGCTGCTGCTCGCATACGCAGGCCTGAAGACGCGCCAGCGCCGCAAGGAGGCCGAGATCCGCGCTGCCGACGCCGCGCTCGACACCGGATCGGTGGGCCCCGATGGTCAGTCCGTTTTCAGCGGCACCGGCGGTCAGAGTGTGGACACCGGCGCCACCAGCATCATGCACACCGATTTCAGCCAGACCGGCCTGTCGGCGATCGACACCGACGAAGGCGTGGACCCGGTGGCCGAGGCGGATGTGTACATGGCGTATGGCCGCGACGTGCAGGCCGAGGAGATCCTCCACGACGCCCTCAAGGCCGACCCGGCTCGTGCGGCCATCTATCTGAAGCTGCTCGAGATCTATGCGCAGCGCCGCAACACGCGTCAGTTCGAGACGGTGGCGGGCGAGCTGTTCGCGCGCACCGGCGGCCAGGGACGTGACTGGGACAAGGCGGCGGCGCTGGGTCGCAAGCTGGACCCCGAGAATCCGCTCTACGGTGCCGACAAACAGCGCGCAGAAGGGCTGGTGATGGCCGAGCCGGCAGCGGCCGCCGCGCCCGCTTCGGCGGGCGTGACCGGTACCCTGGCTGGGGTGGCCGGGGTCGCGACCGCGCTGACCACGGACGCAGCGCAAGCGGCCACGTCGGCCGAGGCCGAGAAAGCGCCGGCGGGACGTCAGCTCGAAGGGCTCGACTTCACGACCTCGTCGGGCGTCGAGCCCACGCACTCGCAAATGCGTGACACCTGGACCTTGCCCGGCGAGCTCGACAAGGCCAGCGCCGAAGGCGGCGATGCCGAGCCCGTGTCCGCGCCCGAAGAGGCTTCGGTAGCGCTCGACGCGCCCGCGCTCGATGCCGGCGTGATCGATTTCGATCTCGACCTGGGCGACGAACCGGCCGCGGACTCGACGCAGGCTGCGCCTGCCCAAGGGGCGGAAGACGCGGCTGAAGTGCTGCACTTCGACCCACTCGCGGCTGATGAGCCGCAGCCGCCCGAACTGGACGCAGATCTCGTGTTCGACCTCGACATCGACGAGTCCACGAGCGAGCAGGGTGCCCAGCCGGCTCAGCCCGAAGCGCAGACTTCGGCTGCCGCAGCTGCGCCGGACACCGCCGTCGACATGCCGCGTGCCGGCTCCGCGCCTCAGGCCGCTGCTACGGAGGATGCGTCCGCGCTCGCCAGCAGTCTCGACTTCGAGCTGCCCGACATGGAGCTCGGTCAGCCCGAAACCCGCTCCGATCTCGCAGCGACCATGATCGGCGATGGTTCGGCGACGGGCGCCTTCTCCGACGCGCAGGACGAAGGACTGAGCTTCGACCTGTCGGGCGCGGACTTCGAGGCCATGCCTGAAGCGCCCGCCGCGGATGAAGACGGGGCGGTCGATCTGGAAAAGACGAGCTTCGACAACAGCCTGCTCGATTTCGACTTCGAGCTCGACACGCCTGCCGTCGCCGAGCCCTCGGCAGTCATGCCGGCTGGCCTGGACCTGAACGCGATCGATCTCGAGCTCGACAGCTTCGGCGAGGGCGACGCGAGGATCGGCGGGGCTGGCGTGCCGGCATCGATGGCCGAAACCCAGTTCGAGTCGCTGTCGCCGGTCGAGCCTGCCGACGACGCGCAAGGCTCCACCGAAGCGCCTAAGGAAGAGGCTGGCAACGAAGAGGCCGAGACCAAGCTCGAACTCGCCCGGGCCTACGAGGAGATGGGTGACAACGAGGGTGCGCTCGAGTTGCTCCAGGAAGTTCTGGCCGAAGGCGTGGCGAGACAGCAGGCCGCAGCGCGCGATATGATTGCGCGCCTGAGCTGAACACGCTCGCCGCCAGGCCGCCACGAGTCCGGGCTCGCGGCGGCCTTTCTTCGTTTACACCAGCATGCATTCGGGCCTCATCCTGCTTCTCTGGCTTGCCGCCGTCGCAGCCATCCAGCTTTTGCCGCCGTCGGCGCTCGCCGCCGCGTTGCTGGCCTGCCTGGCGCTCGCGGCCTGGCTCGCGCCTGCGCGCAGCTGGCGGCTGATCAGGCGCGTGCGCGTGCTGCTGATCGCGATTGCGCTGCTGTTCGCCTGGTTCACGCCGGGTGAGGCGCTGTTCTACGACTGGCCGCGGCTGGGGCCGAGCCGCGAGGGCGTGCTGCTCGCCGCAGTGCATGCCGCCCGGCTGGTGGCGGTGGTGTGTGCGGTCGGCGTTCTGCTCGAGCGTCTGCCCCTGGTGCGGCTGGTCGGCGGGCTGCACGCGCTCGCGCGCCCCCTGCGCCTGATCGGCATACCCCCCGAGCGGCTCGCGCTGCGGCTGCTGCTGGTGCTGCAATATGTCGAACGCGCGCCGCGCGGTCGTGCCGGCCACTGGAAGCAGTGGCTGGTCGATGAGAGTGGGGAGGCCGATGCGGCCCCGGTGACGCTGCAGCGCGAGCGCCTGGGGCGCAGCGATGCAGCGGTGGCCGTGCTCGTGTTCGCAGCCCTGATCTGGTGGAGTGTGCAGTGACGCGTGTGGTGCTCGGACTCGAATATGCAGGCGATGCCTTCTGTGGCTGGCAGAGTCAGGCGCACGGCCGCACGGTGCAGGATGCGCTCGAGGGCGCGCTCACCCAGATCGCCGCCCATCCGGTGCGCCTGCATTGCGCCGGACGCACCGACACCGGCGTGCACGCCAGCGCCCAAGTGGTGCATTTCGACACCCAGGCCGAGCGCCCGCAGTCGGCCTGGGTGCGCGGCGTCAATGCCTTGCTGCCGTCCGCGGTGGTGGTGCGCTGGTCCGCTCAGGTGGGGGACGACTTTCACGCGCGCTACCTCGCCTGCGAGCGCCGCTACCGCTACATCCTGCACAACGCACCGACGCGGCCGGCGATGCTGGCCGGGCGGGTAGGGTGGTTCCATCTTCCTCTCGACGAGGTGCGCATGGCAGCCGCGGCCGAGTGCCTGGTCGGCACGCACGATTTCTCGTCCTTCCGCGCAGCCGCTTGCCAGTCGAAGACTCCGGTGCGGGTGATGCACGAGGCGCGCGTCACCCGCCAGGGCGAATACCTATTGTTCGACTTTCGCGCCAACGGCTTCCTGCATCACATGATCCGCAACCTCGTCGGTGCGCTCGTGTATGTGGGCAAGGGACGCTATCCGGTGGCCTGGATGCGCGAGCTGCTCGAGGCACGCGACCGCAGGCGTGCGGCGCCGACCTTCTCCCCCGATGGTCTGTACCTGTGCGGCGTGAGCTACCCGCCGCGCTGGCCGCTGCCCAACGATGGGCGTATCATCGCGCTGCCTCAGCTACCCCTCGTCTGAATGTCCCGTACCCGAATCAAGATCTGCGGCCTGACCCGCCCGCAGGACGTGCGCGCGGCCGTCGAATGCGGCGCCGATGCGATCGGCTTCGTGTTCTATCCGCCCAGCCCGCGCGCGGTCTCGATCGAGCAGGCGGCCGAGCTCGTGGCCTTGCTGCCGCCTTTCGTCACCGCCGTCGGTTTGTTCGTCAATGCCGCCCCGGCCGAGGTCGAGGCTGTGCTCGCGCGCGTTCCGCTGCAACTTCTGCAGTTCCATGGTGACGAAGCTGAGTCTGATTGCGCCCGCTACGGGCGGCCCTGGATCAAGGCGGCACGGATGCGCCCCGGGGTCGATCTGCTAGAATTCTCGTCTTTCCATTCGCGCGCCAGCGGCATCCTCGTCGACGCATTCGTCGAGGGCTACGGCGGTGGCGGCAAGACCTTCGACTGGTCGCTGATCCCCGAGGGGTTCGCGCGGCCGCTCGTGCTTTCCGGCGGGCTCGATACAGACAACGTGGCCGAGGCCGTGCGCCGTGTCCGCCCGTGGGCGGTCGATGTATCGAGCGGCGTGGAAAGCGCCAAGGGAATCAAGGATGCGGCGAAGATCGCCGCTTTCATAGCCGGAGTTCGACATGCAGATGGCTGACACGCCTTACCAGTTTCCCGACGCGAGCGGGCATTTTGGCCCCTACGGTGGCGTCTTCGTTTCCGAAACGCTGATGCCGGCGCTGGCCGAGTTGCGCGCGGCCTACGCGGCCTGCCAGGCCGATCCGGCCTTCGTCGCCGAGTTCGAATACGAACTCAAGCACTACGTGGGCCGCCCGAGCCCGGTCTACCACGCCAAGCGCTGGTCGGAAATCCTCGGCGGCGCGCAGATCTACCTCAAGCGCGAGGACCTCAACCACACCGGCGCGCACAAGGTGAACAACTGTATCGGCCAGGCGCTGGTGGCCCGTCGCATGGGCAAGCAGCGCGTGATCGCCGAGACCGGCGCCGGCCAGCACGGCGTGGCCACCGCCACCGTGGCCGCGCGCTACGGCATGGAGTGCGTGGTGTACATGGGCGCGGAGGACATCAAGCGCCAGGCGGCCAACGTCTATCGCATGAAGCTGCTCGGCGCCACCGTGGTGCCGGTCGAGTCGGGCTCTAAGACGCTCAAGGATGCGTTGAACGAAGCCATGCGCGACTGGGTGACCAACGTCGCCGACACCTTCTACATCATCGGCACCGTGGCCGGCCCGCACCCCTACCCGATGATGGTGCGCGACTTCCAGTCGGTGATCGGCAAGGAATGCCTCGAGCAGATGCCCGAGATGACCGGCCGCCAGCCCGATTACGTGCTCGCCTGCGTTGGTGGCGGCTCGAACGCGATGGGCATCTTCCATCCCTACATCGGCGTGCCGGGCGTCAAGCTCGTCGGCGTCGAAGCCGCCGGCGACGGCCTCGACACCGGTCGCCACTCGGCCTCGCTCACGGCGGGCCGTCCCGGCGTGCTGCACGGCAACCGCACCTATCTGCTCCAGAACGAGGACGGCCAGATCATCGAGACGCACTCGGTCTCTGCCGGCCTCGACTACCCCGGTGTCGGCCCCGAGCACGCCTGGCTCAAGGACACGTCGCGCGCCGAATACGTCGGCATCACCGACGCCGAAGCGCTCGAAGCCTTCCACAACCTGTGCCGGCTCGAAGGCATCATCCCCGCGCTCGAGTCCTCGCACGCACTGGCCTACGCGGCCAAGCTGGCGCCGACCCTGCCCAAGGACAAGATCCTGCTGGTCAACCTCTCCGGCCGTGGCGACAAGGACATGCACACCGTCGCCGAACGTTCCGGCATCCAGTTCTGAACCTGCCCCGGGCCGCATCTGCGGCCCGCAGTGTGATCGAGACATGTCAAGAATCCAGACCGTTTTCCAGCGCTTGCAGGCCGAAGGCCGCAAGGCGTTGATTCCTTTCGTCACCGCCGGCTTTCCGGCGCCCGAGTTGACGCTGCCGCTTATGAAAGCGCTCGTCGACGGCGGCGCCGACATCATCGAGCTCGGCGTGCCGTTCTCCGACCCGATGGCCGACGGCCCCACCATTCAGCGCGCCTCCGAGCGCGCGCTCGCGCAGGGCATGAGCCTGCGCAAGGTGCTCGACACCGTGCGCGCGTTTCGCGCCACGAACCCCGACACGCCGGTGGTGCTGATGGGCTATGCCAACCCGATCGAGGCCATGGGCCAGGATCGCTTCGTCAGCGCCGCGCACGAAGCCGGCGTCGATGGCGTGCTGGTGGTCGACTATCCGCCTGAGGAGTGCGTGAGCTTTGCCGCCACCGCCAAGGCGGGCGGGCTCGACCCCATCTTCCTGCTCGCGCCGACTTCGTCCGAGCAGCGCTTCGCCGATGTGGCGCGTGCGGGCAGCGGCTACATCTACTACGTGTCGCTGAAGGGCGTGACCGGCAGCGCCAAGCTCGACATCGACGACGTCGCGCGCCGCATCCCGCAGATCCGTGCCGCGGTCGGCATGCCGGTGGGGGTGGGCTTCGGCATTCGCGATGCCGACAGCGCGCAGCGCATCGGCGCGCTGGCCGACGCGGTGGTGATCGGTAGCCGCATCATCGAGGAAATCGAACACAACCCGGGCGCCGAGGTCGAGCGCGTGACCGCCTTCATGCGCGACATCCGCGTCGCGCTGGACGCCCTCGCACCGGGCAAAGGAGCCTGACCATGAGCTGGTTGCAGAAGCTGCTGCCTCCGAAGATCAAGCGTGGCGACGCGTCGGCGCGCAACAAGTCCATCCCCGAAGGCCTGTGGAGCAAGTGCGAGGGCTGCGAGTCGGTGCTGTATCGCTCGGACCTCGACGGCAATCTGGGGGTGTGCCCCAAGTGCGGCCATCATCACCGCCTGCGCGCGCGCCGGCGGCTCGAGGTCTTGCTCGACGAGGGCAGCCAGCTCGAGATCGGCGCCGAGGTGACCCCGGTCGATGCGCTCAAGTTCAAGGATTCGCGCAAGTACTCCGACCGCCTCTCGGCCGCGACCGCCGAAACCGGCGAGGCCGACGCGATGGTGGTGATGAAGGGCGCGATCAAGACTGTTCCGGTCGTGGTCGCGTGCTTCGAGTTCGAGTTTCTCGGCGGCTCGATGGGCTCGGTGGTGGGCGAACGCTTCGTGCGCGGCGCGAAGGCCGCCTACGAGGAGCGCCTGCCCTTCATCTGCATCACGGCCTCGGGTGGGGCGCGCATGCAGGAAGGCCTGATGTCGCTGATGCAGATGGCCAAGACCACGGCTTCGATCACGCGTCTGGCCGAGCGTCGGCTGCCCTTCGTCACCGTGCTCACCGATCCCACCATGGGTGGCGTGTCGGCGAGCTTCGCCTTCATGGGCGACGTCGTCATCGCCGAACCCAACGCGCTGATCGGCTTTGCCGGCCCGCGCGTGATCGAACAGACCGTGCGCGAGACCCTGCCCGAGGGCTTCCAGCGCGCCGAGTTCCTGCTCGAGAAGGGAGCGATCGACCTCATCGTCGATCGGCGCGAGATGCGCGATCAAATTGCGACGCTGCTCGCCATGTTGAGCCGTCAGCCGGCGGACGTGGTTGCCGGTTGATGGTCACGGATCACGCGCGTCCGGCCCTGCCGGACAATCTTGAAGGCTGGCTCGCGCTCCTCGAGGCGCGCCACGGCCAGCGCATCGAACTCGGGCTGGAACGTGTCGCGGCGGTGCGCGAGCGCATGGCGGCCGACACCGACGCGGTGGTGATCACCGTGGGCGGCACCAACGGCAAGGGCTCGTGCTGCGCGATGCTCGAGAGCATCCTGCTCGCCGCGGGTTACCGCGTGGGCTGCTACACCTCGCCGCATCTGCTGCGCTACAACGAGCGCGTGCGCATCGATGGGCGGGACGCCGAAGACGAAGCCCTCGTGCGCGCCTTCGCCGCCGTCGAAGCCGCGCGTGGCGACACCGTGCTGACCTATTTCGAGCATGGCACGCTCGCGGCGTGGCAGGTGTTCGTCGAGGCCGGGCTCGACGTGGTGATCCTCGAGGTGGGGCTGGGCGGCCGTCTGGATGCGACCAACGTGTTCGCGTCCGACTGCGCGCTCGTGGCCAGCATCGCCATGGATCACATGGATTATCTGGGCGATACGCGCGAGGCGATCGGTTTCGAGAAGGCGGGTATTTTCCGCGCCGGGCGGCCGGCCGTGTGCGGTGATCCTCAGCCGCCGGTGACCCTGGTCGAGCACGCCGCGGCGATCGGCACCGAACTCTGGATCAGTGGCCGCGACTTCGGTTTCGGTGGCGATCGCCAGCAGTGGGGCTATTGGCGTTACACGCAGCCGCCCGCGCAGGGCGCGCTCGTCAAGCGCGGCGGCCTGGCCTATCCGGCGCTGCGCGGCGCCAACCAGCTGCTGAACGCCGCTGCGGTCATGACCGTGCTCGAGACCCTGCGCGACCGTGTGCCGGTCTCCATGCAGCACGTCCGCCAGGGCCTGATGCTGGTCGATGTGCCGGGGCGTTTTCAGGTGCTGGCAGGGCGCCCCTCCATCGTGCTCGATGTCGCGCACAACCCGCAGGCTGCGGGCGTGCTGGCCGACAATCTCGGCAATATGGGTTTCTATCCCGAGACCTGGGCCGTGCTCGGCATGCTGAACGACAAGGACGTCGAGGGCGTGGTCGCCCTCATGGCGGGGCGGGTCGATCACTGGCGGCTCGCGTCCTTGCCCGGCGCGCGCGGGCTAGCGGCGGAGGCGCTCGCCGAGCGTGTGCGTGCGGCCGGCGCCAAGGGCGACATCGCATGTTACGCGTCGCCGGCCGAGGCGCTTGCTGCAGCGCAACAAGAGGTCGGCGACGATGATAGAATCGCCGTCTTCGGATCCTTCCTGACGGTAGCGGAAGCGCTCGCAGCCCTGAAGGCTGCGCGGCGCGCGTGAGGGCTGGCGTGAGCGACGCAGACAACCTGGACATCAAGAAACGTGCGCGACGCCGGCTCGTGGGCGCGATCGCGCTCGCCTTGCTGGCCGCCGTGGTGCTGCCGATGACCATGGACCAGGAGCCGCACTCGTCCACGCAGGACATCCAGCTCACCCTCCCCGACCGTGAAAAGGTTGCGCCTCTGGTGCCGCCCGGCGGGGTCGCGCCCGCGCCGGTAGCGGCTCTGCCGACGCCTGAAGACAACGACGCGAGCGGCGCAGCGGCGACATCCGAATCGACGAAGGCGCCCGCGCCTGCGACGCACGGGGCGTCCGCGAGCGCAGACACGCCGAAGCAGGCGGCCGCCGCCGCGCCGCCGGAAACGTCCAGGCCGGCCAAACCGGCCGAGCCTCCCAAACCCCCCAAACCCCCCGCGCGGACGCCCGAGGAAGAGGCCCGCGTGCGCGCCATCCTTGCCGGCGAGCCCGTGCCCGCGCGCGGCGAGTCCTACGTCGTGCAGGTGGGCGCGTTCAGCGACGCGGGCAAGGCGGCGAAGCTCGCCGACGCACTCAAGGCCAAGGGCTTCGCGGCCTACACCGAGCCGGCCGGCAAGGTCACGCGCGTGCGCGTCGGGCCGATCGCCGGTCGCGAGGCCGCGGACAAGGTCGTTTCGCGCCTGAAGGCCGCCGGTCACCAGGCCGTGGTGCAGGTGCGCTGATCGGTACGCGATGACGGTATTCGACTACGTTTTTCTCGGTGTGCTCGCGTTTTCGGCCTTGATCGGCATGTGGCGCGGGCTGGTCAGCGAAGTCATGGCGGTGCTCGCCTGGGTGGCGGCGCTGTTCGTAGCCTGGCGCTATAGCGCGCAGGCGGCGCAGGTGTTCGAGGGGCTCATCGTCGAGCCGGTGTGGCGTCAGGTCGCCGGTGGTGCGCTGATCGTAGTGGGCGTGCTGATCCTGGTCGCCTTGCTGCGCTATCTGCTGCGCGAGTTGCTGCGTGCGGCGGGGCTGGGCCCGACCGACCGCTTCTTTGGTGCCCTGTTCGGAATCGCGCGCGGGCTCGCGGTGGCCTTCGTGGTGGTGCTCATCGGCGGGCTCGCGGGCATCTCGCGCGAGCCGTGGTGGGCACAATCGTTTTTTGCACCGCCGCTCGAGTCGGCGGTGATCGCAGCAAAACCCTGGCTGCCCGACGCGGTGGCCGAAAAGATTCGTTTTCGATAGGCGTAACTTCCATGTGCGGAATCATCGGCGTCGTAGCCACCTCTCCGGTCAACCAGCTGCTCTACGATGGCTTGCAGGTGCTGCAGCACCGCGGTCAGGATGCCGCGGGTATTGCCACCTCGGAAGGCAAGCGTTTTCACATGCACAAGGGCTCCGGCCTGGTGCGTGATGTGTTCCGCACGCGCAACATGCGCGATCTCCAGGGCAACTGGGGGATCGGTCATGTGCGTTACCCGACCGCTGGCTCGGCCTACAATGCCGCCGAGGCGCAGCCCTTCTATGTGAACTCGCCCTTCGGTCTGCTGCTGGCGCACAACGGCAACCTGACCAACTCGGAGGCGCTCAAGCGCGAGATGTTCCTGTCGGATCTGCGCCACATCAACACCAGCAGCGACTCCGAGGTGTTGCTCAACGTGCTGGCGCACGAGCTGCAGGCGGCCAGCAACGGCCTCAAGCTCGACGCGGATGCGATCTTCCGCGCGGTGGCCGGCGTGCATCGGCGCTGTCGCGGTGCCTATGCCGTGGTGGCGATGATCGCCGGCTACGGTCTGCTCGCCTTCCGCGATCCCTACGGCATCCGCCCGCTCGTGGTCGGGCGCAACGACACCGAAGCCGGCACCGAGTGGCTGGTGGCTTCGGAGTCGGTCGCGGTCGACGTCATCGGCTTCAAGCTGCTGCGCGATGTCGAGCCGGGCGAGGCGGTGCTGGTGGATGTGGACGGCAACTTCCACAGCCGTCAGTGTGCGAGCAAGACGGTGCACGCGCCGTGCATGTTCGAATACGTCTATCTCGCCCGTCCCGACTCCATCATCGATGGCGTGTCGGTGTACGAGTCGCGCATGAAGATGGGCGAGTACCTCGCCGACCGCATGAAGCGCACCCTGCCGAACGTCCACATCGACGTCGTCATCCCGATTCCGGACTCCAGCCGCCCCTCGGCGATGCAGATGGCGCACCGGCTCGGCTTGCCGTTCCGCGAAGGCTTCGTGAAGAACCGCTACATCGGCCGCACCTTCATCATGCCCGGCCAGGCCACGCGCAAGAAGTCGGTCCGTCAGAAGCTCAACACCATCCACCAGGAATTCAAGGGCAAGAGCGTGCTGCTGGTGGACGACTCCATCGTGCGCGGCACGACCAGCAAGGAGATCGTGACCATGGCGCGCGAAGCCGGCGCGACCAGGGTGTATCTGGCTTCGGCCGCCCCCCCGGTGCGCTACGCGAACGTGTACGGCATCGACATGCCGACGCGCAGCGAACTTATCGCGTCCGATCGCACCGAGGACGAGATCTGCCGCGAGATCGGCGCCGACGGCCTGATCTACCAGGACATCGAAGACCTCAAGGCCTCGGTGCGTGCGCTCAACCCTGCGCTTCGCTTTTTCGAGACCTCGTGCTTCGACGGCGAGTACGTCACCGGCGACATCACGGTCGAATACCTCAACGGCGTCGAGAACCAGCGTGGCGAGGCCAAGCCTTCCAAGGGCGATCAGGGCGACGACGCCGAGGCCGGCCAGCTCGACCTGAACCTCGCCGGCGAAGGCGAGCGCTGAGCGCGGCGCGGCTCAGCATCACACCAGAGAAGGCCCCGATGAGCACCTCCAAGCTTCCTTTCTCCCGTCCCGACACGCTCGCGGTGCGCGCCGGCATCGAACGCACGCAGTTCCGCGAGCACGGCGACGCGATGTATCTGACCTCGAGCTTCGTGTTCGGCAGCGCCGCGCAGGCGGCGGCCTGTTTTTCGGGCGAGGAGGAGGGCTATGTCTACGCGCGCTTCTCAAACCCCACGGTGACCGCGATGCAGACGCGCCTGGCGGCGCTGGAGGGCGGCGAGGCGTGCATCGCGACTGCCTCCGGCATGTCGGCGATCATGTCGCTGGTCATGGCGACCATGCAGGCGGGCGATCATCTGGTGGCCTCGAATGGCCTGTTCGGTGCCACCCAGCAGCTCTTCGGCGGCATCCTGTCCAAGTTCGGCATCGCCACCACCTTCGTGCCGGCCACCGACCTCGACGCCTGGCGCGCCGCGATCACGCCGCACACGAAGCTCTTCTTCACCGAGACGCCGTCGAACCCGCTCACCGAGGTCATCGACATCGCCGGCGTGGCGGCGATCGCGCGCGCGGCTGGAGTGATCTTCGCGGTCGACAACTGCTTTTGCACACCGGCGCTGCAGCGCCCGCTCGAGCTCGGCGCCGACGTGGTCGTGCATTCGGCCACAAAGTACCTCGACGGCCAGGGCAGGGTGCTCGGCGGCGCGGTGGTCGGCAGCAAGGCGGTCACCGACGAGGTGTTCAAGTTCCTGCGCACCGCCGGCCCGACGCTGTCGCCGTTCAACGCCTGGGTGATTCTCAAGGGCCTGGAGACGCTGCGCATCCGCATGGAGGCGCAGTCGGCGAGCGCGCTCGCGCTCGCGCGCTGGCTCGAGGCGCAGCCCGGGGTGGCGCGGGTGTACTACCCGGGGCTGGAGTCCCACCCCCAGCACGCGCTCGCGATGCGTCAGCAAAAGAGCGGCGGGGCCATCGTCAGCTTCGACGTGAAGGGCGGCCGCGAGGCGGCGTGGCGGGTGGTCGACGCGACCCGGCTGATCTCGATCACCGCCAACCTCGGCGACACCAAGAGCACCATCACCCACCCCGCGACCACCACCCACGGCCGCATCAGCGCCGAGGCGCGCGCGACTGCGGGTATCGGGGACGGACTGCTGCGGGTTGCGGTGGGACTCGAGGACATCGACGACCTCAAGGAAGACCTGGCGCGCGGCCTCGCGCGCTGATCGACGCGGGCCAGCGGCGCCTCAGCCTGCTGCGGGTCCGGAGTCCCGCGCGACGACGACGAAATCAGCACGCTACTCGACCTCGACCTCGACCTCGACCTCGACCCTCGACCCCTCAGCCTGGCGCGCGCGTGCCGCTCCCTGACTCGGCGGTAAATTCGCGTCCGTCGAAGCGCAGCCAGCAGGCCTCGCCGTGCCAATCGGGCAGCACCCGGCGCACGCACGCCTGGCCGTCTACGCTCAAGGCGTGGCAGGCGGGGCGGTGCGTGTGTCCATGCACCAGGGTCGGATAGCCGTGTTCGCGCAGCAGCGCGGCGACCGCGTCCGCGTTCACATCCATGATCTCCATCGTCTTGCCCGCCTTGGCGGCCTCGCTCTTTTCGCGCAGGCTGGCGATGAAGGCCTTGCGTGCGGCGAGCGGCTGGCTCAGGAAGCCGGCCTGCCAGGCCGGGTCGCGCACCTGGCGGCGGAAGGCCTGGTAGGCCAGGTCGTCGGTGCACAGCGCGTCGCCGTGGGCGAGCAGCAGCTCCGCGGCGTCACCGAAGCGCACGCGCGCCGGGTCCTCGAGCAGGGTGGCACCGATCGCCCTGGCGAAGGCTGGCCCGGCGAGCAGGTCACGGTTGCCGGTCATGAAGAAGAGCTGTGTGCCGGCGTCGGCCACGCTGCGGATGGCGGCGGCGATGCGGGCGTTGAAGGGCGTGGCGAGGTCGTCGTCGCCGGCCCAGTATTCGAACAGGTCGCCGAGGATGAAGAGGCTGGCGGCTTCGTGCGCCGGGCCTTGCAGGAAGGCGAGGAAGGCGGCGACGTTGGCCGGTTCGTCCTCGGTCAGGTGCAGGTCGGAAATGAACAATGCCGGAAGCGCCGCGTGCGCGACTTCCGGCATTGTGGCGGCAAGCCCGCCCGGCCGGGCCGAGGCGGGGGTGCCTTGCGAAGGGTCGCGCGCGGGCACGATCAGACGACTTCGGCGCGCTCGATGATCACGTCTTCCTTGGGCACGTCCTGGTGGAAGCCGCTCGAGCCGGTCTTGACCTTGCGGATCGCGTCGACCACGTCCATGCCGTCGCTGACCTTGCCGAACACGCAGTAGCCCCAGCCCTGCAGGTCGGGCGAGCGGTGGTTGAGGAAGTCGTTGTCGGCGACGTTGATGAAGAACTGCGCGGTGGCCGAGTGCGGGGCCTGGGTGCGGGCCATGGCGATGGTGCCGCGTTCGTTCTTGAGGCCGTTGTCGGCTTCGTTCTTGATCTGTTCGCCGGTGGGCTTCTGGTTCATGCCGGGTTCGAAGCCTCCGCCCTGGATCATGAAGCCGTCGATGACGCGGTGGAAGATGGTGTTGTTGTAGTGACCGGATTCGACGTAGGCGAGGAAGTTGGCCACGCTCACCGGGGCCTTCTCGGCGTCGAGTTCGAGGGTGATGACGCCGTGGTTGGTGTGAAGCTTGACTGCCATGTTGGGTTCTCCTGGATGAAAGTGCTTGTGTCCGGCCGCGGCCCGCTCGCTCCGAGGCGGCCGATGTGCTCGCTCGGGGCGAAGGGCCGCGGCGGGGGGGTGTTCATTTTGCGGGCGTCTTCGCCGTGGCGGCGTCCTCGACGACGCGGACGCTCTCGATGACGACCGGTTCGGCCGGCACATTCTGGTGGAAGCCGAGGTTGGTGGTCTGTACCTTGCCGATCTTCTCCACCACCTCCATGCCCTGAACGACCTTGCCGAACACGGCGTAGCCCCAGCCGTCGCGCGAGGGGTAGTCGAGGAAGGTGTTGGGGGCGAGGTTGATGAAGAACTGCGCGGTGGCCGAGTGCGGGTCGGAGGTGCGCGCCATCGCCAGCGTGCCGGGCTCGTTTCTGAGGCCGTTCTTCGCCTCGTTCTCGATCGGGGCGCCGGTGGCCTTCTGGTTCATCTGCGCGTCGAAGCCGCCGCCCTGGATCATGAAGCCGTCGATGACGCGGTGGAAGATGGTGCCGGCGTAGAAGCCGTCCCTTACGTACTGGACGAAATTTTCGGCCGACTTCGGGGCTTTGTCGGCGTAGAGCTCGATGACGATCTCACCGGCGCTGGTCTTCATCTCGACCATCGGGTTGGCCGCGAGCGCGCTGAAGGCGGTGGCGGCGAGCGTGGCGAAGGCGATCAGATGCTTTCTCATGAAATCTCCGGTGCGTGGCCCTGCGGCCTTGGGGTGGATGGGCTTGCAGGCCCTTGCGCTCACCTGGATGTGGTGGGCGTGCCAGATGATGACGGTGGCGAGCCGACGACGGTGACGCGTGTCGCACGCCCGCAGCGCTGCGGACCCTGCACAGCCACCGCGACCGCAACGCGCGCCGCGCCCTGCTGCCCTGCGCGCGACCTGCCGGTAGGCGGAAATGGCGGACCGATCGGCGTGGTATATTTGCGCCCTGCCGTTGCGGACCCGGCTCGCCGCGCAACGCCGGATTCTAGCAACAAGCCCCACCCCTCACAATCGCGCTGCCGGCGTGGTTTTTTTCATCCCGTTTTTCGTCATCCCGATGCTCACGATCCACAACACCCTGTCGCGCACCAAGGAAGTCTTCACCCCGATCGAGGCCGGCAAGGTCCGCATGTACGTGTGCGGCATGACGGTGTACGACTTCTGTCACCTCGGCCACGCGCGCGTGATGGTGGTGTTCGACATGGTCGCGCGCTGGCTGCGCGCGAGCGGTTACGACGTGACCTACGTGCGCAACATCACCGACATCGACGACAAGATCATCCGCCGCGCGCAGGAGAACGGCGAGAGCATCCGCCAGCTCACCGACCGCTTCATTGCCGCGATGCACGAGGACGCCGACGCGCTCGGCGTGCTGCGCCCCGACCACGAGCCGCGCGCCACCGACTACGTCGCGCAGATGCAGTCGCTGATCTCGCGCCTCGAGCAAAAGGGCCTGGCCTACGTGGCCGCCAACCGCGACGTGTGCTACGCGGTGCGCAAGTTCGAGGGCTACGGCAAGCTGTCGGGCAAGTCGCTCGACGAGCTGCGCGCCGGCGAGCGCGTCGACGTCGCGCAGGACAAGAACGACCCGCTCGACTTCGTGCTGTGGAAGCACGCCAAGACCGAGGAGCCGGGCGAGGTGAAATGGGCCTCGCCGTGGGGCGAGGGCCGGCCGGGCTGGCACATCGAGTGCTCGGCGATGAGCTCGGAGCTGCTTGGCGAGCACTTCGACATCCACGGCGGCGGCATGGACCTGCAGTTCCCGCACCATGAAAACGAGATCGCCCAGTCCGAGGGCGCGCACGGCCACGGCTTCGTCAATTACTGGATGCACAACGGCTTCGTGCGCGTCGACGACGAGAAGATGTCGAAGTCGCTCGGCAACTTCTTCACCATCCGCGAGGTGCTGCAGAAGTACGACCCCGAGGTCGTGCGCTTCTTCATCCTGCGCGCGCACTACCGCAGCGCGCTGAACTACTCCGACGCGCATCTGGAAGACGCGCGCAACGCGCTCACGCGGCTCTACACCGCGCTCAAGAACGTGCCGGTGCAGGGCGAGGTGGTGGTCGACTGGAACGAGCCTCACGCGCAGCGCTTCCGTGCCGCGATGGACGACGACTTCAACACCGCCGAGGCGGTGGCGGTGCTGTTCGAGCTCGCCAACGAGGTCAATCGCGGCGCCTCGCCGGCGCTCGCCACGCAGCTGAAGGCGCTCGGCGGCGTGCTCGGCCTGCTCGAGCGCGCGCCGCAGGCTTTCCTGCAGGCGGGCACGCCCGACGCGGGCGGGCTCGATGGCGATGCCATCGAGGCGAAGATCGCCGAACGCGCCGCCGCCAAGAAGGCGAGGAACTTTGCCGAGGCCGATCGCATCCGTACCGAACTCACCGCCGCGGGCGTGATCCTCGAAGATGGCGCCGGCGGCACCACCTGGCGCCGCGCCTGAGTCGGCACCACGCACGACCCCAAACGCAATCCGCTCCGCACAAGGAACCCTTCACATGATCATCACCGGCTTCCAGAGCCTGCTCGACGCAGCTCGCCAGCAACCCGAGCCGCAGCGCCTGCTGCTGGTCTTCACCCGGGCCGAGCTGCCCGACGATCCCACGCCCGAGCAGCGTGCGAGCTTCGAGCAGGGCGAGGGGGGCGCGCTGGCGCCGGTCATGTATGTCGACAAGCGCCCCGACGAGGTGCAGAGCTTCGACGAGCTGGTCGAGGAGTCGCGCCACACCGGGCAGAGCTGGGACATGATGTTCGTCGGCTGCCTGAGCGGGCAGGGCGGGCGTGAGCCGAGCGACGATACGGTGCAGAAGGCGCTCGAGACCATGATCATGTCGATCCAGGGGGGCGTCGTCGCCCACCTGCTCGCCTACCGCCCGAACGGCGAGCAGGTTTGGCTGCCGGACCAGGCCGAAGGGCTGGCCTGAGGCCCTGCGCCGACCGCTGCGCTTGTCGGCGTCCGGAATGTAACGAGGCCCGCGATTCGCAGTGAATCGCGGGCCTCGTGCTTTGTCGGGCGGAGCTCGGTTGCCGAAGCTCAGTTGCCGAAAAAGTCCCGCACCTTGTCCATCCAGCCCTTGGCCTTCGGGTTGTGGCGGTCGGCGTTGCCGCTGGAGATCTCCTCGAACTCGCGCAGCAGCTCGCGCTGACGGTCGGTGAGTTTGACCGGCGTCTCGACCACGACGTGACACATCAGGTCGCCGTGCACATGGCTGCGCACGTTCTTGATGCCCTTGCCGCGCAGGCGGAAGACCTTGCCGCTCTGCGTCTCGGCCGGGATCTTGAGCCGCGCCATGCCTTCCAGCGTCGGGATCTCGATCTCGCCGCCGAGCGCTGCGACCGTGATGCTGATCGGCATCTCGCAGTGCAGGTCGTCGTGGTCGCGCTCGAACACCGCGTGCTTGCGGATGTGGATCTCGACGTAGAGGTCGCCCGGCGGGCCGCCATTGACGCCCGGCTCGCCATGGCCGGCGTGGCGCAGGCGCATGCCCTCGTCGATACCGGCGGGGATCTTCACCTCGAGCGTCTTCTGCTTCTTCACCCGGCCGGCGCCGCCGCAGTCGCGGCAGGGGTCGGGGATGATCTTGCCGCTGCCGTGACACTTCGGGCAGGTCTGCTGGATCGAGAAGAAACCCTGCTGCACGCGCACCTGGCCGTGGCCGTTACACGTGGGGCAGGGCTTGGGCTGGGTGCCCGGCTTGGCGCCGCTGCCATGGCAGGTGGCGCATTCCTCGACGGTGGGGATGCGGATCGTCTTCTCGGCGCCGCGCGCGGCTTCTTCGAGCGTGATCTCGAGGTTGTAGCGCAGGTCGGCGCCGCGATAGACGTTCGAGCGCCCACCGCGGCCACCGCCACCGAACAGGTCGCCGAAGATGTCGCCGAAGGCATCGGCGAAGCCGCCCTCGAAGCCCTGTCCGCCCGGACCGGCGCCCATCGACGGGTCGACGCCAGCGTGGCCGTAGCGGTCGTAGGCGGCCTTCTTCTGCGGGTCGGAGAGCATCTCGTAGGCCTCCTTGGCCTCCTTGAACTTCTCTTCCGCGTCCTTGTTGTCCGGATTGCGGTCCGGGTGGTGCTTCATGGCCAGCTTGCGGTAGGCCTTCTTGATCTCGTCGTCGCCCGCGTCGCGGTTGACGCCGAGAACTTCGTAGTAATCCCTTTTGGACATGGTGCTTCGCTCAGTCTGGTCTCAAGCAAAGGCCGAGCCGGCACCGGAGCAGGGCTCCGGCGGGGCTCGGCCGCGAAGGATTCGCCAGAGTGACGATTACTTCTTGTCCTTCACTTCGGTGAACTCGGCATCCACCACGTCGGCGTCGTCGGCCTTGCCGCCGGCCTGCTGGCCACCTTCGGCTCCTTGAGCGCCGCCCTCGGCCTGGGCCTGGGCGTACATCTGCTCGCCGAGCTTCTGCGCGGCCATCGCCAGGGCCTGGCTCTTGGCTTCGATGCTGTCCTTGTCACCGCTCTTGATCGCCTCTTCGGCGTCCTTGATCGCGGCTTCGATCTTCGCCTTCTCCTCGTCCGACAGCTTGTCGCCGTATTCGGTCAGCGCCTTGCGGGTCGAGTGCACCAGAGCGTCGCACTGGTTGCGGGCGTCGACCAGCTCGTGCGCCTTCTTGTCTTCCTCGGCGTGCGCCTCGGCGTCGCGCACCATGCGCTCGACCTCGTCGTCCGACAGGCCGGAGTTGGCCTGGATCTTGATCTTGTTCTCCTTGCCGGTGGCCTTGTCCTTGGCCGACACGTGCAGGATGCCGTTGGCGTCGATGTCGAAGGTGACCTCGATCTGCGGCATGCCGCGCGGTGCCGGCGGGATGTCCGACAGGTTGAACTGGCCCAGGCTCTTGTTGCCCGAGGCCATCTCGCGCTCGCCCTGCAGCACGTGGATGGTCACGGCCGACTGGTTGTCGTCGGCGGTCGAGAAGACCTGCGAGGCCTTGGTCGGGATCGTGGTGTTCTTCTGGATCAGCTTGGTCATCACGCCGCCCAAGGTCTCGATGCCCAGCGACAGCGGGGTCACGTCGAGCAGCAGCACGTCCTTGACCTCGCCCTGCAGCACGCCGCCCTGGATGGAGGCGCCGACGGCGACGGCCTCGTCGGGGTTCACGTCACGGCGCGGCTCCTTGCCGAAGAACTCCTTCACGCGGTCGATGACCTTGGGCATGCGGGTCTGGCCGCCGACCAGGATCACGTCGTCGATGTCGGTGACCTTGAGGCCGGCGTCCTTGAGCGCGATGCGGCAGGGCTCGATCGAGCGCTCGATCAGCTCTTCGACCAGCGACTCGAACTTGGCGCGCGTGATCTTGATCGCCAGGTGCTTCGGGCCCGAGGCATCGGCGGTGATGTAGGGCAGGTTGATCTCGGTCTGCTGGCCGGAGGAGAGCTCGATCTTGGCCTTCTCGGCCGTTTCCTTCAGGCGTTGCAGAGCGAGGACGTCCTTGCCGAGGTCGACGCCCTGGTCCTTCTTGAACTCGGC
>DITC01000062.1 GCA_002422685.1 Thauera sp. UBA6194
GTGTTGAGCTCGACCTTGGCGACGTGCCAAGGCGGCTGCAGGCCAAGCGCGGTGGTGAAGAGGGCTTCGATCTGGTTGTTCATCAGGTGCGAGGTCGGCGTCAGTGTCGGGCGGTTGTACCACCGCAGGTCATGTATGTTGAGAAGTCAATTTCCACTGGAAACGGCTTAGAGCCCCATCGCCATCAGCGAGTTGATCGCCACCAGACCGGTGATGTTTTCCAGGCGCTGCGCCGACATCACGTTGAAGCCGAACCAGCCCACGATCAGGATCCACGCGCCGAGCGCAAGGAAGGGAATCGACGACGGCGGATGCGCCGACATCTGCCCGTTGCGCCCATAGCGGCCACGGCGCGCGCCGAGCAGCAGCACCGCCGGAAGCGCGATCCAGCCGCCCATCGCATGGACCACCACCGAACCGGCAAAGTCGTGGAACTCGGCGCCGAAGCTCGCCTTGAGCCAGGCCTGAATGCCGAAGGCCTGGTTCCACGCGATGCCCTCGAAGAAGGGATAGACGAAGCCCACCAGCAGGAAGGTCGCCGCCAGCTGCGGCTGAAAGCGTGCGCGCTCGGCGATACCGCCCGAGATGATCGCGGGGATCGCGGCGGCGAAGGTCAGCAGGAAGAAGAAGCGGGTGAGTTCGAAGCCGTGATTCTCGACCAGCGTCGCGGCGCCGGAGAAGAAATGCACGCCGTAGGCGATGCCGTAGCCGATGAAGAAGTAGGCCAGCGTCGACACCGCGAAGTCGGACAGGATCTTGACCAGCGCGTTGACCTGGTTCTTCCGCCGCACCGTGCCCACCTCCAGAAAGGCGAAGCCGGCGTGCATGGCGAGCACCATGATGGCGCCCAGCAGGATGAACAACACATCGTTACTCGATTGAACGGGTTGCATGATGCCTCCAGACAGTGACGGGCAGCCTTAGCAAGCACCGTTCCCGGGCATGAAAGCGCCAAGAATCAGGTACATCACGCCGTGATGGTGCATCGGGCGCGCACCGTAATCGTGCATGCGCCGGCGCCGACGCACCTCGGCGGAGCATCAGCGGCCCGCGCGCGGTATGCCGCGGTGGCGGGCTAGAATGCGGGCCTTGAACGCCCTCCCCGCCCCGATGCTCGTCAACACATCCGCCCCAAGCCGCGTCCCGACGCCACTCCGCAGCCCCGAACTGCTCGCTCCCGCCGGCACCCTCGACATGATGCGCACCGCCTTCGCCTACGGCGCAGACGCCGTGTATGCCGGGCAGCCGCGCTATTCGCTGCGCGTGCGCAACAACAGCTTCGGCCAGCTCGACACGCTCGCCGCCGGCATGGCCGAGGCGCACGCCGCCGGCAAGCTGTTCTACCTGGTCGCCAACATCTATCCGCACAACGCCAAGCTGCGCACCTTCGAGGACGACATGGCGCCGGTCGTGGCGATGAAGCCCGACGCGCTGATCATGGCCGACCCCGGGCTGATCCTGATGGTGCGCGAGCGCTGGCCCGAGCTGCCGGTGCACCTGTCGGTGCAGGCCAACACCACCAACTACGCGTCGGTGCGCTTCTGGCAATCGGTGGGGGTCAAGCGCATCATCCTGTCGCGCGAGCTGTCGCTCGACGAGGTCGCCGAGATCCGCGACGCCTGCCCGGACATGGAGCTGGAAGTCTTCGTGCACGGCGCCTTGTGCATCGCTTACTCCGGCCGCTGCCTGCTCTCGGGCTACTTCAACCACCGCGACCCCAACCAGGGCAGTTGCACGAACAGTTGCCGCTGGGACTACAAGCTGCACGAGGCTGCCGACAATGCCGCCGGCGACGTCCAGGCCTGCGGCGGCGCGCCGATCGGCAACCCTAAGGACGCCGGCGCGGTCGGCACCGCCACCCGCAGCACGCTCGACACCGCGCAGGGCCTGGCGCTCGGCGGCGGTCCGCGCCACATCGGCGGCAGCAAGGTGTGGCTGCTCGAAGAAGGCACCCGCCCCGGCGAGTTGATGCCGATCGAGGAAGACGAGCACGGCACCTACATCCTCAACTCCCGCGACCTGCGCGCGATCGAGCACGTGCAGCGCCTGGTGGATATCGGCGTCGATTCGCTCAAGATCGAGGGCCGCACCAAGAGCCCCTACTACGTCGCTCGCGCCGCCCAGGGCTATCGACGCGCGATCGACGACGCCGTCGCCGGCCGGCCGTTCGACACCCGCCTGCTCGGCGAGCTTGAAGGCCTCGCCAGCCGCGGCTACACCGACGGCTTCTACCAGCGCCATTCCACCCCCGAGCACCAGAACTACCTGCGCGGCCACTCCGAATCCGGGCGCAGCCTGCTGGTGGGCGAGGTGGTCGGTTTCGACGCCGCGCGCGGCCTGGCCGAGGTCGAGGTCAAGAACGGCTTCGGCATCGGCGACCGGCTGGAGTTCGTGCAGCCCGGCGGCAACACCGAGCTGCACCTCGACCGTCTGCTGGCCGCCGACGGCACCGTGCTGGAGCGCGTCCCCGGCAGCGGCCGACGCGTGTGGCTCGCGCTGCCGCACGGCGCCGACCCGAGCCGACCCTGCTTCATCGCCCGTTTCCTTTGAGCGACGCCACCTCAATTTCAACAGATCAAGATCAATGGGGTCAGACTCGATTGATCCGGTCTGGTCCGACGATCAATCGAGTCTGACCCCATTGATCTCCGCCTGCACGCCCCGGCTACACTGCCGCTTTACCGATCCAATCGCCTGCCCATGATCCTCGACATCGACCTCGTTTCCGACTTCGTCTGCCCGTGGTGCTTCCTCGGCAAGGTGCGCCTCGACCGTGCGCTCGCCGATCTCAAGATCTCACGGCCCGAGCTCGAGGTGCGCGTGAACTGGCTGCCCTTCTTCCTCAATCCGGACACGCCGGCCGAAGGCGAGCCCTATCGCGCCTTCCTCGAGGCCAAGTTCGGCGGGCCGATCAAGGCTGAGGCGGTGCTCGACAAGGTGCGTGAGGCCGCGTCCGACGACGGCCTGCTCTACGCCTTCGAGCGCATCCAGACCCGGCCCAACACCCTCGACGCCCACCGCCTGATGTACCGCGCCCAAGCGCAGGGGCAGAAGCCCGAGCGCATCCGGGCGCTTGCGCACGCGCTCTTCGCCGCGCACTTTCAGGAGGGTCGGGACCTCGGCGACCGCGACACGCTGGCCGACATCGCCGCGAGTGCCTGCGGCGACCGGCGCGAGGCGGTGCGCGAGTGGCTGGACGGTCGTGGCAGCATCGATGCAGTCGAGCGCATGGCCGCAGGCGTGCGCAAGCAGGGCATCGAAGGCGTGCCCTTCTTCATCCTCAACCGCAAGATGGCGGTCTCGGGCGCGCAGTCGGCGGCGGTGCTGGGCGCGGCGATCCTGCAATCGCTCGAGACCGGCAAGCCGTCCTGAGCACCCGGCCACCCCCCCGCACGAAACACTCCGTGACAGCAGGCGAGCCCGCGCCCCACGATGGCATCGCGGCACCCTGCTCCGTGGGAGCGGCCTTGGCCGCGAAAGCGACGCCTGGTCTTGCGATATTCGCGGGCAAGCCCGCTCCCACAGACAGTTGCTCCCACGAACCCCGGGAACGCCCGGCGCCCCGATAACGTCTTATCGGGCGTGACTCACGACACCGACCGGAGCCCGACCACCATGACCGCGCCCCTCCTTCTCGCCGAAACCGATCTGCGTGCGCTCGCCCAGGCGCGCGCCCTGCTCGAGCGCCCCAGCCTCGCCGCCCGGCTGTCGAACTTCATCGGCAGCCCGCTCGAAAAAGGCATGGCCCGCCTGCCGGCGAGTTGGCGTGGCAAAGTGGGCACACTGGCGCACGACGCGCTGCTCAAGGCCATGAACACCGCGGCGAGGACGCTCGAGCCCACGCCGCGCGAGGCCTCGCCGCGGCTGCACAAGGTGCTCGGCTCGGTCAGTGGCGCGGGCGGGGGCGCATTCGGGCTGGTGGGGCTGACGGTCGAGGTGCCGCTGTCGACCGTGCTGATCATGCGTTCGATCCTCGACATCGCGCGCGGCGAAGGCGAGGACATCTCTTACGCGCAGGCGCGACTGGCGGCGCTCGAGGTGTTCGCACTCGGCGGCAACGCGAAAAACGACGACGCCACCGAATCCGGCTACTACGCGGTGCGCGCGGCGCTGGCGAGCACGGTGTCCGAGGCCGCGCGCCACTTCGCCCAGAAGGGCCTCTCCAGCGAAGGCGCACCTGCGCTCGCGCGCCTGATCACGATGGTGGCGGCGCGCTACAAGGTGCAGCTCACACAGAAGGCCGCCGGCATGCTGGTCCCCGGCATCGGCGCCGCAGCGGGCGCCACGATCAACCTGATGTTCATGAGCCACTTCCAGGACGTGAGCCGCGGCCACTTCACGATTCGCCGGCTCGAACGCCAGTACGGCCACGACGCGGTCCACGCCGCCTGGCAAAGACTGGAAGCCGGCGACGCCCACATGCGCGAAGCCACACGCGCATTCCACAACGACGCTTCACGCTGACCGCAAGGCAAAATCAATGGGGTCAGACTCGATTGATTTCAGCCCGAAATTTCAATGGAGTCAGTTTCAATGGAGTCTGACCCCATTGATTTCAGCGTAGCGAGCCCGGGAAGGATGGGGTTCATGGAGCGCTTACGATCAATCGAGTCTGACCCCATTGAAATTCGTTCAGGTTTCGCGGCCGTAGTCGGCGACGAAGTCTTCCCACGGCAGCGGGCGGCTGAAGTGGAAGCCCTGGGCGAGGTCGCAGCCTTCGCTCTGCAGCACCTTGAGGTGCCCCGGCGTCTCCACGCCCTCGGCCACCACGCGCAGCCCGAGGCTGTGGCCGAGCGAGATGATCGCCGCCACCAGCGCGGCGTCGCGCGTGTTGCGGTCGATGCCGCGCACGAACAGGCGGTCGATCTTGAGCTCGTCGATCGGGAAGCGCTTGAGGTAGGCGAGCGAGGAATAGCCGGTACCGAAGTCGTCGATCGCCAGCGCGATGCCGAGCGCGCGCAGCTGCTCGAGCCGGGCGATGGCGCGGTCGGTGCCTTCGACCAGCATGCTCTCGGTGAGCTCCAGGGTCAGGCACTCGGGCGGCATGCCGGTCTCGGCGAGCACGCTGCCGACCATGGCCACGAAGCCCTCGTCGCGGAACTGGCGCGCCGAGATGTTCACCATCATGCGCAGCGGCGCGCCGCCGGCCTCGCGCCAGGCGCGGTGGCGCTCGCAGGCGCTGCGCAGCACCCACTCGCCGATCGGCACGATCAGCCCGGTGTCCTCGGCGAGCGGGATGAAGTCGGCCGGCGACACCAGGTCGAGGTCGGGATGCTGCCAGCGCAGCAGCGCCTCGGCGGCCACCAGGCTGCCATCAGCGGCATTGACCAGCGGCTGGAAGTGCAGCAGCAGTTCGTTGCGCGGCAGCGCGCGGTGCAGCGCGGTCTCCAGCGCCAGGTGCTCGAGACTGCGCGCGTTCATCGCCGGCTCGAAGAGCTGAAAGCTGTTGCGGCCCTCGTCCTTGGCGCGGTACATCGCCACGTCGGCGTGCTTGATCAGGGTGTTGGCGTCCTGCGAGTCGTCCGGGTAGATGCTGATGCCCAGGCTGGTCGTCACCACCAGCTCGCGGCCCTCGATCTGTACCGGGCGGCGCAGCGCACCCACCAGCCGGCGCGCCATGGTCGCCGCCTCGTCGGGGCCGGACAGGTTGTTGAGGACGACGAGGAACTCGTCCCCACCCATGCGCGCCACGGTGTCGTCCTCGCGCAGGGTTGCGCGCAGGCGCTGGGCGATCTCGACCAGCAGCTTGTCGCCGACCTCGTGGCCGAGGCTGTCGTTGATGCGCTTGAAGCGGTCGAGGTCGACGAACATCACCGCCAGCCGGCAGCGCAGGCGCGCGGCGTGGGCGAGCTCGACCTGCAGGCGGTCTTCGAGCAGGCGGCGGTTGGGCAGGCCGGTGAGCGGGTCGTAGTAGGCGAGATCGCGGATGCGCGCCTCGGTCTCCTTGAGCCGGCTAATGTCGGTAAACAGCGCCGCATAGTGCGTGAGTTCGCCGTCGCGGTCGCGGATCGCGGTGATGTGCAGCAGCTGCGGATACACCTCGCCGGTCTTGCGCCGGTTCCACACCTCGCCCTGCCACTGGCCGTCCTGCACCAGACCCTCCCACATGCGCGCGTAGAAGGCCGGGCTCTGGCGACCGGAGTTGAGTATCGACGGGTTGAGGCCGATCACCTCCGCGGCCGTGTAGCCGGTCATGCGCGTGAACGCGGGGTTCACCGACACGATGCGGGCGTGGGCATCGGTGACCATGATGCCCTCGAGCGAGCTCTCGATGACCTTCTCGGCGAGGTAGAGGCTGCGCTGGGAAGAACTCAGCGCCTGGTCGCGCACGCGCAGCGCGTGCTGCAGATCGTGCACATAGGCCAGTTCCATGCCGCTCAGGATGTCCTTGAAGCTGATCAGGTCCACCAGCTCGCCGTCGGCGCCGAGCACGCCGATGTGACGGATGCGACGCTCGGCGAGGCGGACGCGCACGCGATACAGGCTGTCGTGCTCGGCGCATACGATCAGCGGCCGGGTGGCGAGCTCGCCCAGCGCGCACTCGCCCGTGCGGCGCGCCACCAGGCGGGTGATGTCGCGCTCGGTGAGGATGCCGTAGCGGCCGGCGGCGGTCGCGGCCGCCTCGGCGCCGTAATCCACCACCACCGCATCGAGCCCGCCCTCGCGCATGCGACGTGCGGCCTCGCCCACGCCGGCCGCAGCCGGCAGCGCATGCAGGCCGTCCTTGACCAGCGAGTCGACTCTGCGCAGCTTGAGGTAATGCTCGATGCCCTGGTTCAGCACCACGTCCGACTGCGACACGATGCCGATGCGCCGCCCGTCCTCATCCACCACCAGGTAGTGGCGCAGGTGTTCCTCGCGAAAGCGCACCGCCAGGTCGTGCAGCAAGGTCGTGTGCGACACCGTACGCACCGGCGCGCTCATCGCCTCGCGCACCGCGAGCGCGAAGGTGGCGGGGTCGTCGAAATCCACCGCGAGCGCGTCGCGCTCGGTCCAGATGCCCAGTACCGCGTCGCCCTCGACCACCAGGATGGAGCTGACGCGGCGCTCGCTCATGCGCCGCGCGGCCTCGTGCAGCGGCACATCGGGCGTGCATTCGAGCAGGTCGCGGCAGACGACTTCACCGACGCGTACCTCCTCCGCGTGCGGAAAAGGGAGCGTCTCATCGACGAGCAGATGGACGGATTCGGGACGATTCATGAGCGCACGGCAAAAGCGGAAGAGCGGGTTCGATAGCGACACCAACGGCCGAAACCCGCCCTGACCTGAGTGATGAACACGCGCATTGTCGCATCGATGCGCCCCGGATCAGGTCGATCACGTCACGCCGGAGACACTTCACCGCGCGGTAACATGCGGCGCGCATGCTCGGCCCATGATCCGGGTGCTGATGATTTCCGACGTCTTCTTTCCGCGTGTAAACGGCGTGTCCACGTCGATCGCCACCTTTCGCGATGCGCTGCGTGCCCACGGCGTCGACGTACGCCTGATCGCCCCGCGCTACGGCAGCGAAGCCGAGGCCGCAGGCGTGGTGCGCGTTCCCGGCCGCCGCCTGCCCCTCGACCCCGAGGATCGCCTCGTGCGCCTGCGCGCCATGCGCCAGACCGCGCAACACGAGGCCGCGCGCTGCGATCTGGTGCACATCCAGACCCCCTTCGTCGCCCACCACGCCGGCCTGCGCGCGGCCCGCGCGCACCGCCGCCCGGTGCTGCTCACCTACCACACCTTCTTCGAGGAATACCTGCACCACTACGCGCCCTTCCTGCCCGCCGGCGTGCTGCGCGGACTGGCCCGGCGCGTGTCGCGCACGCAGTGCAACGCGGTCGACCGCGTCGTCGTGCCCTCCAGCGCGATGCGCGAGCGCCTCGCCGGCTACGGCGTGCGCACCCCGATGCAGATCCTGCCCACCGGCATCCCCGTGCGCGACTTCAGCGGCGGCGACGGGCTGCGCTTTCGCCGCCGCCACGGCATCCCCGACGCCGCGCCGATGGCGCTCTACATCGGCCGCGTCGCGCACGAAAAGAACATCGGCTTCCTGCTCGAGGTCGCCGCCCGGCTCAAGGACGGGCTGCCCGACGTGGTGCTGGTCGTCGCCGGCGAAGGCCCCGCGACCCCCAGCCTCCAAGCCCGCGTCGCGCAGATGGGGCTGACCGGCACGGTGCGTTTCGTCGGCTACCTCGAACGCCGCGCCCAGTTGCCCGACTGCTACGCCGCCGCCGACGTGTTCGTGTTCGCCTCGCGCACCGAGACCCAGGGCCTGGTGCTGCTCGAGGCCATGGCCGCCGGCCTGCCGGTGGTGGCGCTGGCGGCCATGGGCACTACCGACATCCTCGCCCCCGAGCGCGGCGCACGCATCGCCCCGGACGCGCCCGCAGGCTTCGCCGACGCGGTCGCGAAGCTGCTCGCCGACCGGCCCCTGCACGCAGGCCTGCGCGACGAGGCACGCAGCTACGCGGCCGAGTGGGCCGACGACCTCATGGCCGCACGGCTCGCCGCCCTCTACCGCGAGCTGCTCGACGCGCGCGCGTGACGGTCCGGCGCGCGACCCGCGCCGCCAGCCATTCGCGGGCCAGCCCGCCTGCGCGCGCACGATGAGCGCGGGGTGTATGGACGCAATCGCCCTGGAGCAAAGCACTCGGCCAGGCAACCGAGGCAAAGCCTTGCAGCGCACGCACGATGCCCACAAGATGCGGGGAACCTGTCCCCCGCCATCAGCTCGAAGAAGCATCATGCAGACCACCACCCTCACCATCACCGGCATGCGCGATGAGCAGTGCCTGCGCCTCGTCACCAACGCCATCCAGGACCTGCCCGGCATCGGCTACCTCGAGATCGCGCTCGACACCGGCGCCGCCAGCATCGAGCACGGCAGCTTCGTGTCCGAAGCCGACATCCACCAGGCCATCGAGGACGCCGGCTTCGGCGTGCGTTGAACAAGCGCCTGCGAGCTGGACACCGCCCGCAGCCACCGACGCCGCGCTCTCCTTCAGCCTGCGACCCGCCCCGGCCGAACCCGGCGCCACCGCAATCGCCCCCAGCCCGCCCCCAGCCGCCCCTTCCCCGCACGCAGCGCCTCCGCACGCCTTGAGTTCATTTCCCCGCTACCTCGCCGGCGGCCTCGCCTTCGTCGACATCGAGACCACCGGCGGCCCCGCCCAGCGCGAATCCATCACCGAAATCGGCATCGTCCAGGTCGACGAGGACGGCGTGCGCGAGTGGTCGACGCTGGTGCGCCCGGAGTCGCGCATCCCGGACTACATCCAGCGCCTCACCGGCATCGACGACGCCATGGTCGCCGACGCGCCGCGCTTTGCCGACATCGCCGACGAGGTCTTCGACCGCCTCGACGGCCGCCTCTTCGTCGCCCACAACGCGCGCTTCGACCACGGCCACCTGCGCGCCGCGTTCCGCCGCGCCGGGCTCGACATGCGGCCGCAGGTGCTGTGCACCGTCAAGCTGTCGCGCCGGCTGTTCCCCGACCACCGTCGCCACAGCCTCGACCACCTCATCGAGCGCCACGGTCTGGCGGTGGCCGACCGCCACCGCGCGCTCGACGACGCCCAGCTGCTGTGGCAGTTCTGGCAGAAGATCCACGACCGCTTCCCGCCCGGCCACCTCGAGGCCATGGTGCGCGAGCTCATCGGCCACCCCAGCCTGCCGCCCCACCTCGACCCCGAGCAGATCGCCGATCTGCCCGACACGCCCGGGGTGTATCTGTTCTACGGCGAGCGCGGCGGAGACAGTTCCCAGCCGGGAAGCGCCGATGAAGTCGACACAGACGCCGAGGCCAGCCCGCTCATCATCGGCCGGGCGCACGCGCGCGCCGGCACGCGCGGCACCCAGCGCAGCGCACCACCGCAGGACCTGCCGCTCTACATCGGCAAGAGCACCCGCCTGCGCAGCCGCGTGCTGTCGCACTTCGCCGCCGACCACCAGAGCGACCGCGAGCTGAGTCTCTCCCAGCAGGTGCGCCGCATCGAGTGGATCGAGACCGCCGGCGAGATCGGCGCACTGCTGAAGGAGGCCGAACTGGTCAAGCGCCTGCAGCCCACCCACAACCGCCAACTGCGCCGCAACCGGGAGCTGTGCACCTGGCGACTCGTCACCGACATCGTCGGCGACTGGCGGCTGGAACTGGTGCACGCCGCCGACCTCGACTTCGGCCGCCGCGACGACCTCTACGGCTTCTTCCGCACCCGCCGCGAGGCCACCAACCGCCTGCGCGCGCTCGCCCGCGACCACGCCCTGTGCCCGCCCCTGCTCGGCCTGGAGAAACCACCACAGGGCGCGCGCTGCTTCGACTTCCAGCTCAAACGCTGCCGCGGCGCCTGCCACGGCGGCGAATCCCCCCAGGCCCACGCCCTGCGCCTGATCGAGGCCCTGCACGCGCTGAAGGTCGAGCACTGGATCTGGCCCGGCCCGATCGGCCTGCGCGAAGGCGAGGCCCTCCACGTCATCGACGGCTGGCGCTGGCTCGGCACCGCCACCGACGAGGCGATGCTCGCCGACATCCTGGAGGCCGGCCGCCCGGCCTTCGACCTCGACATCTACAAGATCCTGGTCAAGGCGGTGAAAAGGCTGCCGATCGTCGAGCTCTGATCGCCGCACGCACGCGGAGCATGGCCACGCAGCCTCCAGCGTTCGAGCCCATACCCCGGCCGGTGCACTGTGCTGCAGGTGCACAAACAGGTTAAAGTCGGGCTCCCGAACGCCCCCGGACCCGAAGTGACCACGCACCCGCCATCCCACTCCGACGCCACCCGCGGCCTGCTCGCTGCCCTCGCGGTGGTCATGTTCTGGTCCGGTTTCAACATCGTGTCGCGCTTCGGCGCCACCTCGAGCTTCACGCCCTTCGACATCGCCGCGCTGCGCTTCGGCGTATCGGGCGCGATCGCGCTGCCGCTTTATCTGTATTTCGTGCCGCGCGGGGACTGGCCGCGACACATGGTGCTCGCGGCCGTGGCCGGGCTGGGCTACGGCATCCTGGTGTATTCGGGCTTCGCGTTCGCGCCGAGCGCGCACGCGGGGGTGTTCGTCAATGGCGGCATCCCGTTCTGGACCATCGTGATCATGGCGGTGACGAGCGGCTTTCGCATCGCCCGCCCCACCGTCGTCGCGCTGCTGCTGTCGACCTCCGGCCTGATGCTGATCGGCTTCGAGAGCCTGTTCGCCGCCGACGCGCGCGCCGGCGAGTGGATCGGCGACCTGCTCTTCCTCGGCGCCGCGCTGTGCTGGGCCGTCTTCGGGCTGCTGATGCGACGCTGGCAGATCAAGCCGCTGTACGGAATGCTGGGCATCGCCACGTTCGCGGCGCTCGCCTATCTGCCCGTATACATGTTGTGGCTGCCCGGCAACCTGGCCGCACAGAGCTGGGGAGCGATCACGCTGCAGGGCGTGTATCAGGGCGTGATCGCCGCGCTCGTGGCCGGCGGCTTCTACAGCTACGCGGTGCAGAAGGTGGGCGCGAGCGAGGCCTCGATGATGCTGGCGCTGGTGCCGGCCGTTACCGCCGTGGGCGCCTTCCTGATCCTGGGCGAAGCGCTCGGCCTCACCACCATCGTCGGCATCGTGGTGGTGTCGATCGGCGCCCTGCTCGGCGCGCTACCCCCCGCGGCGCTGGCCCGGTTGCGCGCATTCGGCACGCGCTGAAGGCCGGACAGCGCGAACTCGCAAGAGCGGCAGGGGCATCGCCGTCGAGCCGGCACCACGCAAAGCCGAACGGCTCGCGAGCGAAGAGCTGCGACCGGGATGCGAGCAAAGGCGTGCGACCGAGCCGTTCGTGCGCGCTCAATTGCCGCCCCGCCGATCGCCCGCGGCCCACCGCGCCCGATAGGCCCCGTCTGCGTCGTAGGTCGCCGCCTGCTTGTCCGGATCGAAGCGCCGTCCGCCGCGCGGATCGGTGCCGCGGCCGGCGATGTAGAGCCAGTTGCCCTGGTTGCTGTACACGTCGTAATCCACCAGCTGCGCCTCGAACCACGCCGCCCCCGCGCGCCAGTCGCAGCCGAGGTCGTGGATCAGGTAGCTGGCAACCACCTGGCGCATCCGGTTCGACAGCCACCCGGTCGCCGCCAGCTCGCGCATGCCGGCGTCGATGAAGGCGTGCCCGGTGCGCCCCTCGCACCAGGCCGCGAACGCCGCCGGGTCGTGGATGGAGGGTGGCGCAGCCTCGTTCAGCCCGCACGTACGGTAAAGCCGACGGCCGTGCTGAAGATGCAGGAAGCGGAAGTAGTCCCGCCACAGCAACTCGAACCACAGCCAGTAGCTGCCATCGCTTGCACCCTGCTCGGCCTCGTGGCGGCGCAGCGCGGCAAAGGCCTCCCGCGGCGACAAGGCCCCCTGTGCCAGCCAGGGCGAGAGCTTGCTGGAGAAGTCGATCCCGCTCAGCCCGTTGCGCGCCGCCTTGTAATGCCGCGGCCGATCGCCGGCGAAGTAGCGCGCCACATGCGCCAGCGCCGCCTGCTCGCCCCCGGCGAAGTCCGGCTGCCACCACGGAAAGGAGGCCCCCTCACAAACCGCCTCGCAAACCGCCTCACCCACCCCCGTCGTTCTCTCGCCGCGGCCGCCGATCACGTCGACGGTCGAACCCTGCAGGTGCTCGAACGGCGGGCAAGGCGGCAAGGCCTCGGGCGCTGCCAGGGGCGCGGCCGGCAGCACACCCGCCGACTCCACCGCCTGGCGGAAGGCCGTGAACACCTTCGGCAGATGCGCCACCGCAAACGGCAACTCCGCCGGATCGAGCAGGCTCGACTGCCACACCGTCTTCACCCGCAGCCCCGCCGCACGCAGCGCCGCGACCTCGTCCTCTTCCTCCGGCGCGGCGATCGCCTCGCACACCACCCGCGCCACCCGCTCCGCCCCCAGCGCCCGCGCCAGCGCGGGCAGAACCGCGCCCGGCGCCCCACGCAGCTGCAGCAAGCGGCTCCCCCGCGCACGCAGCGCCTCATCCAGATCCGCCAGTGCCGCAGCGAGGAAGGCGCGCCGATGCGGCCCTCGGCGCGCAAAGCCCCAGCGCGTCGACGCCTCGGCCGCCGGGTCATGGCAATACACCGTCAGCACCCGCCCGGCCGCCCCACACGCCTCGACCAGCGCCAGGTTGTCCCCCAGGCGCAGATCCTTGCGAAACCAGAAGATCACGAGCTCCGAACCCATCAGCCCGCCTCCGCCCTTGGGCGACTCCGTCGGCAACGCTCCGAGCAGTACCGCACCTCGTCCCACACCCGTTCCCACTTCTTGCGCCCCGCGAACGGCCGCCCGCAGCCCGCGCACGGCTTGGTCGGCAAATCCCCCTTGCGCCGCATCCCCATCGCTTCGCCCTCCTCAGAAGCCCAGATCCAGCTGCCCCGCGTTGGCCGCTGCACTCGCCGCCAGCATGCGCCGCCGCCCCTCCGGGCGCTTGCGCGAGCCATGCCGCTCCACGATCGCCGCCTTCGCCGCACGCACCTCGGGCTGTGCTCGCAAGGCATGCACGCGCGCCTTGGCCAGGCGCGTCGCCACCTCCAGCGCCACCCGCGGCAAGGCGATGTCCTCGCCCAGCCGCAGCCCATGGCGCGCGGCCAGCTCGGGGGGCATGCGCCAGGGCTCGAACAGCCATGCATCCGGCACCCGCCGCAGCGCCGGCAGCCAGCGCCGCACGAAGACGCCATGCGGGTCGTGATCGCGTGCCTGCTTGATCGGGTTGTACACCCGCGTCGTGTTGATCCCGGTGGTGCCCGACTGCATCTGCAGCTGGCTCCAGTGGATGCCCGGCTCGTAGTCGAGGAAGGCGCGCGCCAGCCACAACCCCACCTCGCGCCAGTGCAGCCACAGCGGATAGGCCGCCACCGACACCAGCATCGCGCGCATGCGAAAGTTGATCCAGCCCGTCTCGCGCAGCATCGCCACGCAGGCGTCGACCAGCGGCCAGCCTGTGCGCCCGGCCACCAGCGCGTCGAAATGTGCTTGGCACCACTCGCCCTCGCGCAGGCCGTCGTAGCCGCGGTGCAGGTTGCGGAATTCCAGCGCCGGCTCGCTCTCGAGCTTCTGCATGAAGTGGCAGTGCCAGTACAGGCGGCTGAGGAAGGCCGGCAGCCCGGCGCGGCGGCGGTCGCCCTCGGGCAGCGTGGCGAGGCGCGCGCGGGTCGCCTGCACCACCTCGCGCAGGCTCAGGCAGCCCCAGGCCAGATAGGGCGACAGCCGCGAGCAGGCGCTCGGCGCCTTCAGCGGCGAGGAGATGCCGCCACGGTACTGGCCACTGCGCACGTCGAGAAAGTCGTGCAGCACCTCGAGCGCGGCGCGCCGTCCGCCGCGCTGGCGCTGCGGCGGCTGGAAAGCATCGAGCCCGAGCGCCACCGCCGCCGGCGCGCGCGCCGCCACGATAGTGCCCTGCTGCGGCGAGGCCGCGCACTCGCCCGACTGCGAGGACCCCGGCAGCGACACGAAGTGCAGTCGCGACGGCTCGGGCAGCGCAGCCTGCGGCGCGGCGACATGCGCCTCCCACGCCGCCTGCCAGCGGTCGCGGTCGTCCAGCCGGCGCACCACGCCGAACTGTGGAATCTCATGCCAGCGTACCCCGCGCGCCCGGCACCACGCCGCCACCGCGCGGTCGCGCGCGTAGCTCGCAGCGTTGCCGGTCTCCTCGTGCGAATAGAGCCTGCCGAAAGGCGCCGCGGCATGCAGACGGTCGAGCACCTCGACCGCCTCGCCCACCATCAGATGCAGCCGCCCCCCGAGGCGGCGCAGCTCGGCGTGCAGCTCGCGAGCGCTCTCGAGCATGAACTCGTAGTGCTGGCGCGCGGCGTCCGGCTGCGCCCACAGCGCGGGCTCGACGATGACCACGCACAGCACCGGACCCTGGCGCGCCGCCGCGGCGAGCGCGCCATGATCGGCGACGCGCAGGTCACGCTTGAACCAGACCAGGCTGCAGTCCATCGCGCACACTCGCCAGCACGCGCTGCGCCAGCGCGTGGCCGCTCAGCCAGGCGCCTTCCACGCGGCCGCCGTTCAGCCAGTCGCCGCACAGGCCGATAGCGTCCTCGGGCGCCCATACGCAGCCGCCCTCGACCGCCGACTCGGTGATCGCGTAGCGCCAGCGGTGCGCCGACCACGCCAGGGGCGCCTCGCCGCCGAGCGCGCGGAAGGCCGCGATCAGTGCCGCGGCCACCTGCTCGGGGCTGTCCTCGAGATGGATCTCGCTCCATTCGGCGCTCGCATGCAGCGTCCAGGTTTCCGGCCCCTCGCGTCCGGGCTTGCTGCTGTCGCGCGCAATCCAGCGCAGCGGGCCGTGATTGACGAAGGCCGCGTCGAAATCCAGCGCCAGCGGCGCCTCGAAGCGCGCCATCAGCGCCCAGCAGCCCTGCATGCGCGCGGCCCGCGCCACCTCGGCGAGCGCCGGCTCCACTGGCCCCAGCAGCGGTACCGCCTGCGGCGCAGGCACGGCGAGCAGTACGCCGTCGAAGGCCTCGGGCATCAGCCCGCGCTCGGCGGTGGCGAGCTCCCAGCCGTGCGGATAACGGTCCAGCGCATTCACCGTGGCCTGCAGGCGCAGATCCAGGCCTTCGGCCAGCAGGCGCGCCGGGGCCGTCATGCGCGGCGTGCCGACGAAGCGAGCCTCGTCGCCACCGCCCGCGCGCCGGCCGTCGGCCTCGAACACGGTCAGCCGCGCCTGCCAGGCATCGGCGACACCGGCGCCCTGCCAGCGCGCCACTTCGGCCTGGAACAGTGGATCGCGCGCGGTGAAGTACTGCGCACCATGATCGCAGGCCCAACCCTCCCCGCGGCGCGTGCTCATGCGGCCCGAGGGTCCACGGCTCTTGTCCAGGACGGTGACGCGCACGCCCGCTTCGGCGAGAGCACGCGCACAGCTCAGGCCGGCCATGCCGGCGCCGATCACGGCGAAATGCAGCGGAGGGTTCATGATGGCATCCATGAAAACAAGGGGCGGGAACGGAAAAGGCGATTCACACAGCCCTGAATATACGCTTTTTGTCCTGGACAAAACAGGGTTTCGTTACTAGCATCGAAGCAGTCGATTCAAACTTGGCCGAAAACAGAAGCAGTGATGGCCGCGATTTCGTCCAGGACAATCGATATCTTCGGCCCTCCACCTCGAAACCCCACGCCCCGCCGCTTCAGCACACACATGAACGCCCGACCCGACGCCCTTCGCCGCACTGCACGCTGGCTCGGCTATGCCGGCCTGATCCCCTTCGTGGTGCTCGCACCCGCCAGCCTGCTCGACCCCCACCACGGCCTCACCTGGAGCGACGCCCTGTACGCCTACGGCGCGGTGATCCTCAGCTTCGTCTGCGCCCTGCACTGGGGTTTCGCGATGGCGCTGCCGGGGCTGGACGACGCCCGCCGCACACGCACCATGCTGTGGAGCGTCGTGCCCTCGCTGATCGCGTGGCCCGCCTTGCTGCTCGTGCCCACGGATGCGGCCGCGCTGCTCGTGATCGGCTTCGTGCTGCACTACGTCCAGGACCGACGCCTGGCCCGCCACGCCGCGCTGCCGTCCTGGTACCTGCCGCTGCGCCTGCAGCTCACCACCGTGGCCTGCATCACGCTCATCACCGGCGCCTTCGTGGCCTGGCCCTACTGATCGACGCCGCCCCCTCAACCACCCCGCAGGTCGCCATGAACGCCGCCCCCCCCCTGCCCGAACCTTCCGCCCGCAGCGCCGCCGTGCCCGGCGGACGCCTCTCCCGCCTCGCCCGTCTCGGCAGCCTCGCCACCGGCGTGGCCGGCGGCATGCTCGCCGAAGGGGCGCGCCAGCTCGCCGCCGGCAAGCGCCCCAAGGCGCGCGACCTGGTGCTGACGCCGGCCAACGCCCGCCGCGTCGCCGACCAGCTCGCGCAACTGCGCGGCGCGGCGATGAAGGTCGGGCAGCTGATGTCGATGGATGCGGGCAACCTGCTGCCGCCCGAGCTCGCCGAGATCCTCGCCCGCCTGCGCGAGGACGCGCGCACCATGCCCATGAGCCAGGTGGTGCAGGTGCTGGAGACGCACTGGGGCAAGGGCTGGGAGCAGGGCTTCGAGCGCTTCTCCTTCACGCCGTGCGCGGCGGCCTCGATCGGCCAGGTGCATCGCGCGCACACCCACGATGGTCAGGAGCTGGCGATCAAGCTGCAGTATCCGGGCGTGCGTCAGAGCATCGACAGCGACGTGGACAACGTCGCCACCCTGCTGCGCGTCTCCGGCCTGCTGCCCAAGGCGCTCGACCTCGCGCCGCTGCTCGCCGAGGCCAAGCGCCAGCTCCACGAGGAGGCCGACTACCGGCGCGAGGCCGAGAGCCTCGACAGCTTCGGCCGCCTGCTCGCGGACGAGGCCGACTTCGTGCTCCCGCGCGCGCTCACGGCGCTGACGCGCAGCGACATCCTCGCCATGACCTGGGTGGACGGCGCCGCGGTCGAGTCGCTCACCGACGCGGCGCAGCCGCTGCGCGACCGCATCGCCAGCCTGCTGATCGGGCTGCTGTTCCGCGAGCTGTTCGAGTTCCGCCTCATCCAGACCGACCCCAACTTCGCCAACTACCGCTTCGACGCCGCCAGCGGCCGCCTCGTGCTGCTCGACTTCGGCGCCACCCGGCCCTACGCCGAGCCGGTGGTCGAGGCCTACCGCCGCCTGATGGCGGGCACCATCAGCGGCGACCGCGCAGCGATGAGCGAGGCCGCGCAGGCGATCGGCTACTTCCAGGACGACATCCACGCCCACCAGCGCGAGGCCGTGATCGACCTGTTCGAGATCGCATGCGAGCCGCTGCGCCACCCCGGCGCCTACGACTTCGGCACCAGCGACCTCGCGCTGCGCCTGCGCGACGCCGGACTCAAGCTCAGCATGGAGCGCGACTTCTGGCACACCCCGCCGGCCGACGCGCTCTTCCTGCACCGCAAGCTGGGCGGGCTCTACCTGCTCGCCGCACGCCTGCGCGCGCGGGTCGACGTGAGCGGGCTGGTAGCGCCTTACCTGGGCACCGCACCCGCGCCCGCCGCCGCGGTGAACACCGTCAGCACGCCGGTGTAGCCGTAGAGCCGGTCGCGGGCGATCTCGCCGCCGGCAAAGAACCCCACCATCGGCACATCGCCGAGCACATCCCGGATCACGCCCGATTCTGCAGCGGGCGTACCGAAGTGGCGCTCGCCGCGTCCGGAGCAGCTCACATAGATCGCGCCGAGTGCGATCTGCCCGCCAGCGCGCAGCGCATCACGGATCTCCAGCGCGACGTGGCGCAGGTCGGCGAGCGCAGCGGCCGCATCGCGCCGGCAGAACACCAGCGACGCGCCCTGCTCGACCTCATCCGCGATCGCCACCACGCCGGCACCGGGGTCCATGCCGATGATGTTGCGCACCAGCATGTCGGCGCCGAACCCATGCTCGGCGCCCGGCGCCGCATCGGCCGCTGGGTGCAGCCCGACCAGGGTGTTCGCCAGCGCCTCCGCCACCGGCTCGAGCGCCATGTCGGGCGGCAGGCCGAGATCCACCATCGCGCAGCCGAGCGCGGTGCGATCGTCGAGCGTGAGCAGGTAGTTGTCCTGCGCACGCGTGACCCGCCTGAGCGGCCCGATCGGCCGGCAGCCCTGGGTGACGCGCGAGAGCACACCCACCGCGGACGAGAGCGCGACCCCCGACAGGCCGCCACCATCGAACACCGCATCGGCGATCTGGACGCTGCGCGCGCGCGAGGCCGTGAGCCCGCCGCAAAGGTAGCGGGCGGCGGTGCGCTGCGCGAGTTCGGGCAGCAGCTCCTGCAGGTCGGGGGTACGACCGTCGGCATGAACGAGCGCGACCTGGGGGTGAAACTCGCCACTGTCCGCACGCAGCGGCTGGACGCCCGAGAAGACGCGAAAGGCGCTGCGCGGCAGGGGCGCGAGCATCAGCGCGAGCGCAGGCTGGTCGAAATGCTCGGCGCCGGTGGCGAGCACGCCCACCCCCACCGTGCCCACCCAATGCACGCCGGGCAGCCGACGCTGCAGCTCGGCCAGGATGTGCCCGGCGTCGGCGGCGAAGTGATCGCTCAGGTAGCAGAAGCCAAGCGTGTATTCCGCCGGCGCCTCGCCGCCGCCGGCGGCATGTGCGGTCGCGACGCGGGCGTCGTGCAGCATGTCGTCGAGCGCATGGCGCAGCGCCAGCTGCCACTCGGAGTGGGCGGCGTGGCCAGCGGCGAAGGGGGTCGGGTTCATCGAGCGTCTCCGCACAGAAAGTCTTCGAGCGCGGCGGCCACCTGTTCGGGCTGATCGTGCTGCAGGTTGTGTCCTGCGTCGGCGATGGTGAGCACGCGCACGTCGGCAAAGCAGCCGAGCCGACGCTGCAGTTCGTCCGGTTCGTCGGCCAAACGTTCATTCACGTAGCCATGCTCGGCGAGCAGCATCAGCGTGGGCGCACACACCTGGCGCCAGCACGCCATCACGTCCTCGATGCGATACACGAAGGGTGAGGGCACCTTGTGCCAGGGGTCGCAGGCCATCTCCACCCGGTCGCCCGCCGCCGCGCGGCCGACGTGGCGGGCGAGGAAGTCGGCGCGCGCCGGGCTCAGGCGGGGGTTCGCCGTGCGCAGCCGGCGCACGAAGGCGGCGTGGTCGGCGTGCGTGGGCAGGCGCGGCGCGGCGGCCTGGGCGTCGAGCCATTTGCGCAGCAGCGTGGGCGCGTCCGCATCGGGCGGCGGCTTGAGGCCGAGGAAATCCATCATCACCAGCTGCGAGACGCGCTCCGGCCGCAGCCCGGCATAGACCCCGGCGACCGCGGCGCCCATGCTGTGGCCGACCAGGCGCACCGCCCCCTCGGGCGCGTAGTGCGCGAGCAGCGCCTCGAGGTCGGCGTAATAATCGGGAAACCAGTAACTGTGGCCGAACCAGGTGCTGCCGCCGAAGCCGCGCCAGTCGGGGGCGATGATCTGCCAGTCGCGGCGCAGCGCGTCGACGACGAACTGGAAGGTGGGCGAGGAGTCCATCCAGCCGTGGAGCAGGAAGAGCTGCGGCGCGTCGGCCGGGCCCCAGCGGCGCACGGCGTAGTCCAGCCCGCGTACGCTCACCGTGTCGAGCGTCGAAGCTTTGTGCGAGGGGGCTTGCAGGGCGCCGTCGGGCATGCGGGCCGGATCGTTTTCCGGGACAATCGGGTTCGTGTTCATGACTTGATTCTAGCCGCCCTCGACGGACAGGCGCAGCGCTGCGCCGACTGTCCCACCCGGATTGCGCGCGCCCACCAGCCTGCCCGATGACCGACCCCGCCACCCTGCGCCAGCGCTTCCTCGCCGAGCCCCTCACCCTGCGCAACGAGCGCCGCGACTTTCCGGAGTGGCATCGCGGACGTCCGCACTATGTGTTGTGGGCGCTGGATGTGGACGAGCCTGCGGTGCGCGCGCGCGTGGCCGCGGCACAGCACGCGCTCGACGGCCTGCTGCTCGACGGCTACGTGCGCCAGCCGCACATCACGCTGGCGCTGTGCGGCTTTCCGGCGCGGGGCCCCCTGCCGGCGGAGGACGAATTCGAGCCTCGGCGGATCGCCACGCAGGTGGCGGCGCTGCAGGCGGATGGCCCCGGCGCCTTCGACATCGCGATCGGCGGCCTGGAGAGCTTTTCCTCGGCGCCCTTCCTGACCGTGCATGATGCAGGCGATACCCTCTCCAGGCTTCGGCGCTGCCTGCACGCCGAGCGCGCGCATCCGCACGGGCCCTACGTGCCACACGTCACCGTCGGCCTGTATGCCGAGGCCTGGCCGAGCGCGAAGGTGGCCGATCGGTTCGGGCAAGTCCCCGCCGCACCGCAGCTGCGCCACCGCGTCAGCCGGCTGAGCCTGCTCGGCTATGCCGCGGCGCAGATCGGCGGGGCCTTGTTCACGCTCGCCGAATACGACCTGGAGAGCGGCCACATGCACTGGCACGCCGCGCTGGCTGAGGACGTCGGGGTGCGGACCGTGCCACCATCCGGCCCCCGGGCAATCGCCCATGAACACGCGCTCGGCGGGCGGCATCCACCGACCTGCGCGGCGCCAGCAGAGGACACGGCTCGATGAGCGCGCCTGCCCCGGCGAGCACCAGCGCGGCCCCCGGGCGCCCGGCCTCGCCGTTGGCGCTCTTCATCGCCTTCAGCCTGCTCGCGCTGCAGGGTTTCGGCGGCGTGCTCGCGGTCGCGCAGCGCGAGCTGGTCGACCGCCGCGGCTGGCTCAGCCGGCTCGAGTTCGTCGAGCTCTACGCGCTCGCGCAGCTGCTGCCCGGCCCCAACGTGGTGAACCTGTCGCTGATGATCGGCGACCGCTATTTCGGCCTGCGCGGCGCGCTCGCGGCGATCTCCGGCATGTTGCTGGCGCCGCTGCTGGTGGTGCTGGCGCTGGCCGCGAGCTACCAGCAGCTCGCGCAATATCCGGCGGTGGCCGGCGCGCTGCGCGGCATGGGCGCGGTCGCGGCCGGGCTCATCCTGGCGATGGCGCTGAAGATGCTCGGCACTCTGCGCGGCAACGTGCTCGGGCCTGCGCTATGCACCGCGCTCGGGCTCGCCAC
Source organism: Thauera sp. UBA6194 (assembly GCA_002422685.1). Lineage (GTDB taxonomy): Bacteria > Pseudomonadota > Gammaproteobacteria > Burkholderiales > Rhodocyclaceae > Thauera. The sequence continues at coordinate 21,467 of DITC01000062.1, forward strand.
GCTGACCGCGATCGCGGTGTTTCGCGTGCCGCTGGCCTGGGTGGTGATCGGACTCGGGCTCAGCGGCTGGAGCCTGGCGCGCTGGCGCATCGCGCTGCGCGATGCGGCGACCGCACGCACGAAGGATGTTCCGCACACCACGCCGCCCGCCCCGCCTGCAGGCCGCGACCCCGGCACGCCGGGCTGAGGGACGGAACCTGAAACCGGAGTCGACCCGATGATGAACACGCTCCCGGCGAGCGAACTGCTCGAGCTCTTCCTGCGCTTCCTCACCCTGTCGCTGCTGTCGATCGGCGGCGCGATGTCGACCGCGCCCGAGATGCACCGCTACCTGGTGGTCGAGCGCGGCTGGCTGGGCGAGGCCGACTTCACCACCGCGATCGCGCTCGCCCAGGCCGCGCCCGGGCCCAACGTGCTGTTCGTGCCGGTGCTCGGCTTCCAGGTCGCCGGGCTGGCGGGCGCCGCCGCCGCGCTGCTCGGCATCCTGCTGCCGTCGACGCTGCTCTCGCTCGGCGTCAGCCGCTGGGGCGCGACCCGCCGCGAGACGCCGCTGGTGCGCGCCTTCACCGCCGGGCTGGCGCCGGTCACGGTGGGCCTGACCTTCGCCGCCGGCTGGCTGCTGGCGCTGCCCTTCATCGGCGACCCTACGCATCGCGCCGGGGCGCTGGGGCTGATCGCACTCACCGCGCTGGTGACGCTGAACACCCGGCTGGCGCCGATGTGGATGATCGCCGTGGGCGCGGCGGCAGGTGCGCTCGGCCTGGTCTGAAGGCCGGAACGCCGCGAGCGCGAAACGCCTGCGCTCAGGGCAGGTCACACGCTTGAAGACTTCACCGAGACCGCCATGTCCCCGATCCTGTTCGTGCTGGTGCCGATCCTGCTGCTCGCAGTCTGGCTGCCGGGCTGGTGGGTGCGGCGCACGCTGCAGCGCTACAGCGAGCCCGCCGACCGCTACTACGGCAGCGGCGCCATGCTCGCGCGCCTGCTGCTCGACAAGCATGGGCTGACGGACGTCGCGGTGGAGCAGTCCGACACGGGCGACCACTACGACCCCGAGGCGCGTGCCGTGCGTCTGTCGCCGCACACCTACCAGCAGCGCTCGCTGACCGCGATCACCGTCGCCGCGCACGAGGTCGGCCACGCGCTGCAGCATGCCGAAGGCTACGCGCCGCTGGCACTGCGCGAGCGTCTGGTGCGCTTCGCCATCAAGGGCCAGCGCGTGGGCGCGATGATGATGGTGGCGGTGCCGGTCATCACGGTGATCACCCGCCATCCCGCGCCCGGGCTTTTCTTCGTGCTTGCCGGGCTGCTGTCGATGGGCCTGGCGGCGGTGGTGCATCTGGTGACGCTGCCCACCGAGTTCGACGCCAGCTTCCGGCGCGCGCTGCCGATGCTCGAGCGCGGCGGCTACCTGCACCCGTCGGATCAGCCCCATGCGCGCAAGATCCTCGAGGCCGCCGCGCTGACCTACGTCGGCCAGTCGCTGATGGCGCTGCTCAACATCGCGGCGTGGGTGAGGTTCCTGCGCCGCTGAGCGGCCGATCGCCCCGGCAGACCCACCGGACGAAGCCGCTCACGGGCGCGCCGCCGACGCCGGCACGTACTCGAACTCGGGCAGCACGAGCTCCCAGGACGCGCACTTCACCACCCCCTGCTCACTCTCACGCGCCTGGCGCACCAGGATCGCCGCGACGCGCACCGCCACGATCGTGCCCGCGGGCGGCTGGAACTTCGACGACATGCGGCCAACCGCAACGCCGGTCGCGTCCGCCAATTCCCAACCGCCGTTGCCACGCGCGCGAAGCGTCAGCGCACTGCCGACGTCGAGCGCGGCCAGCGCGCGATGGACGGCCGCGCCGGGCGCAAAGCGACTCGGCCAGGACAGCACGATCTTCTCGGGATCGGCGCACCAGATGCGGTGCGCGAGCTCGGGTTCGGGCGGCGGCGCAGCCGGATGTGAGCGCAGCACCAGGCCATCCAGCTCGGAGACGAAGGGATGCTGCGCGCCGATCGCCTCGCACAGGGTCAGCGACTGGCGCGCCCGTGTCATGGCGACGTAGTAGAGCCGACGCTCCTCGTCGTTGCGCCCCTGCCAGCCGCCGCTGTCGAGGATCAGCACGTGGTCGAACTCAAGCCCCTTGGCGCGATGCGCGGTCATCAGCACCAGCGGCGCGTTGGGGCGCGGGTCGCCAGCGGGCCGGCCGACGGCGCCGAAGTCGTACAGGGCTTCGATGAGGTCGTCCACCACACGCTCGCGCCCCGGCGCGGCCGACTCGGTGTCGACGATGAACTGCGCGAGCGCGGCGCGGCAGGGGTGGTCGATGAAGCCCTCCGGTGCAGTCCGGAAGCGGCGCCGGAACCAGCGCGCGAGCGCCCCGGCCCGCACCAGCACGCGTCGCCGCCGGGCGCTGCGGCCCTGGCCACGCAGCAGCGTGAGCAGGGCGCTGCCTTCGCGCGTGGTGTGCAGGCGGATGTCGCCGGCGTCGCGCTGCATGCGCACCGGGATGCCGCGCAGGCGGCACAGCGCGGCCATCGGTTCGAGGTCTTCCCAGCGCCGGGCGATGACGGCGAAGCGGCCCCATTGCCCGGCGCCGCCAGACGCGATGAGCCCATGCAGGCGCTGCAGCTCGGCCAGCGCGAGCTGCACTTCCTGATGCGGATCGCGCGCCACCTCGAGCACATGGACGCGCCCGGCGGTGAGCGGATCGCGCTCGGCCTGCGCGCCGCCGTCCGGTTGCGCGCGCCGGGCGTGGTCGACGCGGATCGTCTCCCGCGCCTTCATGCGTTCGCGCGCGCGCTCGATGACGCGGTTGGCGCAGTCGATGATGTGGCGGGTGGAGCGGTAGTTCTCGACGAGGGCGTAGCGGCGTGCGGCGTAGTCGGTCTCGAACTGGCGGATGTAGCGCACGCTGGCGCCGTCGAAGGCGTAGATGTTCTGGTCGTCGTCGCCGACCACCATCAGGCAGACGCGGTCCTCCTCGGTCTGCAGCTTGCGTCCTGCGACCGCGCTGATCAGCTCGTAGTGCTCGCCGTTGATGTCCTGGTACTCGTCCACGAGCAGGAAGCGCAGCCCGGCGAGCAGGCGATCGCGCACGATGCTCGCGCCGGCGCTGCCCCCCGCGCCCGTCTCCTCACCGCCATCCTCGGCTTTTTCTGCCGCGCGCAGACACCGCGTTGCGTCACGGATCACGGCGCCAAAATCGACCGTCTCACCGCGCTCGAGCGCAACCGCATAACTGGTCCCGGTGAGCCGCATCGCCAGGCCATGCAGGGTCTGCACCGTGACCCCGGCGGCGTCCGCGCCGACCAGCGCCCACAGGCGGCGGCGGATCTCGTTGGCGGCCGCGCGGTTGTAGGCGAGCACCATGACGGCATCGGGCTGCACCATGCTCTCGCGCAGCAGCCAGGCGACGCGGTGCACGATCACCCGCGTCTTGCCGGCGCCCGGCCCGGCGAGCACGAGGTGGTTGCCCTCGAGCGGCGCGGCGACGATGGCCTGCTGCTCCGGGTTGGCGAGCGCGGTGAGGATGCGGCGGTGCGCCGCCTCGGTGGTCGCCATCTCCAGCACGTCCTTGCGCCCGGCGAAGTAGCGGCGCACGAAGTCGGCGCGGTCGAGGCTGAAGTAATCGACGATGAAGGCCATCGCCGCCTGGACCTTGCGGATCGCGAGCTTGGCGTACTCGGCCATCACGTGCACCTGGACGGTCTTGTCCTTGTAGTGCAGGGCGAGCTCGGTGTAGTCGGATTTCTTGAACTGGCGCCGACGCGCCTCGGGCTTGAGCTCGATGTTCATCGCCGAGCGGAACACCGCCTTGCCGCGCGCCAGGTGCAGGACCTCGTTGGCATCCAGGTACAGCAGCGCGGCCGACAGGGCAACATCCCACTTGTCGATGTCGAGGTCGGCGAGCGTGGTGTCGGCCTGCAGCGCCGCCTCGAGTTCGCCCTGCTTGCAGGTGACGAGCAGCGTGTTGCCCTGGCGGCGGTGCTGGAACTCGGCCACCAGCGCGCGCGCCAGGCGCATGCGGCGTTCGCGGATGGTCTCGATCTCCCGCCAGCCGCGCAGCAGCCTGATGAAGCGGCTGTCCGCCGCATGCGGACGCAGGGCGAAGAAGCCGCGGTGGGTGGCGCCCTCGCCAAAGGGTTCGGCGAAGGATTTGAGCAGGCGGGTGAGGCGATCGGGGTCGAAGTCGACCTGGGCGTCGCGGCGCAGGGTGTCGCACAGGCGGCGCACGTTGAGGATCTGCCAGCCCTCCTCGGCGGCGTCGGGCGCGGCTTCGCGCAGCTTGGCGATGAGGGCGTCCTCGATGCGCGCGAGCTCATCGAGCCGCTGCGCGGTGTCGGGGTCGCGGTAGAAGGTGACGCCGATCTCGGTGTCGTTCGACAGCAGCTTCCAGCGGTCGAGCTCGCGCAGCATGTGCTGCAGCGTGCGCGAGTCCTGCCCGGTGGCCAGCATCAGCTCGTCGGTGGACACCCCCTCGTCGTCCGCCGCGCGGATGAGCAGGCCGAGAATGCGCAGGTAGGGCCCGATGTCGGCATCGGCGCCGAGCTTCTTGCGCAGGAGCGCGCCCGCCTCGTCCTCGTTCGCCACCAGCAGGCTGCCGGGAAACACGCGGGTCTGGTTCTCGTGGCGCTCGAGCAGGCGCGCCTCCTCGAGCCAGGCGACCGCGATCCGCACCTTGGTGTCGGCATCGCTCGCGTCCGGGTCGATGCGGTGGGCCTCGGGGATCTCGAGCAGGATCTCGCCGCTGGTTACCACCACCTGGCCTTCGCTGCGGTCCTTGCGCTCGATGGCACGCAGCGCCTTGAGGATGGCGCCGATGTCGTGCTGGGTGAGGCGGGAATTGCGCAGCAGGCGGAACTGCACGTCGAGGTCGGCCTCGTCGTAGAGCAGGATGCAGCGCGCCGGCGCCTGGTCACGCCCGGCGCGGCCCGCCTCCTGGAGATAGTTTTCCAGCGAGCCGGGGGTGTCGAGGTGGATCACCAGGCGCACGTCGGGCTTGTCCACGCCCATGCCGAAGGCGTTGGTGGCCACGATCACGCGCAGGCTGCCGGCGAGGAAGGCCTCCTGCACCGTGCGCTTGTCGGTCGGCAGCATGCCGCCGTGAAAGTGGCCGCAGGCGAGGCCTGCGTCCTTGAGGAATTGCGCGAGCTCCTCGACCGTCTTCTGGCGCGCGCAGAAGACGATGGCGCCGCCGTCCTCGCGCAGGGCCTCCTGCAGCAGGCGCAGGACCTCGCCGTACTTGGCCTGCACCGGCACCGGGCGCACCTCGTAGCTGAGGTTTTCGCGGCTCACCCCGCCTTCGAGCCGCTCGAGGCTGAGGCCGAGGCGCTTCTCGAAGTGAGCGCAGATGTCATCGACCACATCCGGCTTGGCGGTGGCGGTGAAACAGAACACCGGCGAGGGCGCGGACTTCTGCCGTGCCTTGATGAAGCGCGACACGTACAGGTAGTCGGGGCGGAAGTCGTGGCCCCACTTCGACAGGCAGTGCGCCTCGTCGAACACCCAGGCGCCGATCTCGCGGTGCATCAGCGCGCTGGCGAAGGCGGGGCTGCGAAACTGCTCCGGCGCGACGAAGATCAGCCCGAGGTCGCCCAGGCGCAGCTTGTCGAGCATGGCGCGGCGCTCGAGCGGGTTGAGCAGATTGTTGAGGTATCCGGCGCAGGTGACGCCGCGCGCCTGCAGGTTGTCGACCTGGTCCTTCATCAGCGACTGCAGCGGCGAGACGACCACCGTCAGGCTGCCGTTGCGGTAGAAGCGCGCCAGCGCCGGCAACTGGAAGCACAGCGACTTGCCGCCGCCCGTGGGCAGGATGGCGAGCGTCGACTTGCCGGCAAAACCGTTCTCCACGATCGCGCGCTGGAGCGAATGGCCATCCGGGGTGGCCGGCGTGGCGCGAAAGCGGGTGATGCCGGGAAAGTAGCGCGGCAGCAGCGCTTCCAGGTCGTGCTGCTCGCGGCACCAGGCACAGGCCGGATCGGCGCACGGCCGGTCGCGCAGCATGGCGATGGCTTCGCGCACGCGCGGAAAGCTCAGGCTCACCCAGGGCGGCAGCACCGAATTGCCACCCGCCACGCGCAGCCAGGCCAGCACGTAGGCCAGCGCCTTGTGCCAGCCGGGGTCGGACAGGCAATGCTCGACGATGTGACGCTGCCCGGTGACGCACACCTTGCCGGCGGTCGCGCGCTGCCAGGCTGCGGCCGTATAGGCGAGCGTCGGCCTGAGCGCACGACGCAAGGTGGCGAACAGGTTGGCCACGCCCTTGCCGTTCTCCGGCGCAAGCAGGAAGTGCAGGCACAGGGCTTCGTCGGGATGATCGACCACGCGCTGCTGCAGCGCCTCGCTCTGGTCGAGAAAGAGCTCGTAGGCGAGTTCCGCGTCGCGCACCGGATCGTTGCGCGTGGTGGTGCACAGCTTGTAGTCCTTCACCAGGCGGTGATAAGGGTTCTGCGGAAACGCGACCGGAGACAGCTCGAGCGTGTCGATCAGCGGCAGGCGGTGCAGGGCCAGCCCCGGATGCAGCGCGGCGAGCGCGGGCTGATCGAAGGCGACGACGTTGTGGCCGAGGACGAAGCCCGCACCTTCGGTCAGCGCATCGAGCCGGCGCGCAAGGTCCGGCGCCTTGCCCGAAAGCCTGAGCCGCGCATCGAGGTCGGGGCGGAACACGCCGATCTCGCGCAGCACCATGCGGTCGTGGCGGGCGGTTTCGATGTCGAGGCACAGGCAGCGCGCCCGGGGCACGGCGGGCGGATCTGCCATGACACTTGTCTGGTAAAAATGATGACGGGAATTCTAGCCGCGATCCCGCACCTCCCACATCGAGCGCGCTCGCGGCGAATGCCACATACGTCACGTACACGCGACAATCCAGCATTCCTCCCCACCAACGCGCAAGGAGAGCTCATGCTCCGACATCTCATCACAACGCTGCTGCTCACGATCGCGCCGGGACTCCCGCTGCCCGCGACGGCCTCATCGGGCGGAGACGCCGAGGCGCTGAGCACGATCCCCAGCCTGGATCTGCCGCGCTACATGGGGCGCTGGTACGAAATCGCCCGCTTCGAGAACTGGTTCCAGAAAAAGTGCGCCGGCGACGCCAGCGCCGAATACAGCCTCGAGCCGAGCGGCAAGGTGCAGGTCATCAACCGCTGCCGGCTGGAAAACGGCGAGCTCAGCGAAGCCATCGGCGAGGCGCGGCAGATCGGCGAGCCGACATCGCCCAAGCTGAAAGTCCGCTTCGCGCCGGCATGGCTGTCGTTCATTCCCGCGGTGTGGGGCGACTACTGGGTCATCGATCTCGACGCCGACTATCAGCTCGTCGCCATCAGCGAACCGCAGCGCGAATATCTCTGGGTGCTGTCGCGAAGCCCGCAGGTCAGCTCCGAGGCCTACGAAGCGCTGCTGCAGCGGCTGCGCGACAAGGGCTTCGACACCGACAAGCTCATGAGCACCGCGCGCAAGGCACAATAGCTCCGGAAAAATGTGCTTTCCGCTAAGATGCAGCTGCTTCAACCCGATACCCGAACGTCCTCACAGGAGCCCGAACCATGGCAGACCAATGGCTTGAAACGCTGATCACCGCCACCCCGCAGGCAGGCTATGAGCTGGCCATCACCCTGAGCCGCCGCGGCGTCAAATACACCCAGCCCGACCCGGAAGTGCTGCACAAGCTGCGCCCGGAATACGCCAACAGCGCCGACGCTCTGACCGCTGCCTCGCAGGTCATCGCGATCAACTTCCAGACCGTCGCCGCCGCCAACAACTACTGGCGCAAGTGATCGGCCCGCGGGGGAAAGGCCGCGGCGAGGGAGTCTGCAATCCTCGCACCCCGCACTGAGCACCAATCAACACCGTGCACAACAAAATGGGCCAGATCCGCGAAGATCTGACCCATTGAATTCCTGGCGCGCCCGAGACGATTCGAANNTCTATCCAGCTGAGCTACGGGCGCCGCGTGTCGGGAAAGCTCCCGAACAAGGCCCGGAAGCATAGCGGCGTTCAGCCATAAAGTCCATTGCACGCTGCCATAATGGTTTCTACGTGGCTATAATCGCGACTTTAGAATCAGTCTCGCACCCCTGCCCGCCAAAGGATTCCAGCATGTCGAACCAACGCACCCGCTTCGCCCTGCCCGCCGTTGCCATGATCGCAGCCGCTCTGCTGGCCGGCTGTGGCGAACAGAGCAAGATCGATCCGGAACTGACCGCAACGCTGATCCAGCCCGTCGCGCGCGTCGAGATCAAGGCCGTCACCGTTGCCCCGGGCAGCCGTACGGGTGAGCAGATCGTCAAGTCGATCTGCGCAGGCTGTCACGACTCGGGCGCCGTCGGCGCGCCGAAGACGGGTGATGCGGGCGAGTGGGCGCCGCGTCTGGCGCTGGGCTTCGACGCACTGACCGCCTCGGCGATCGCCGGCAAGGGTGCGATGCCCCCGCGTGGCGGCGGCACCGACCTGACCGACACCGAAGTGGCGCGTGCGGTGGCCTATCTCGCGAACCTGGCCGGCGCCAGCTTCACCGAGCCGCCGGTCGAACAGTAAGCCGATGACCGCGCCGTAGCGGTCACGTGAGCAACAAAAAGGCAGCCCGCGCGGCTGCCTTTTTGTTGCCCGATGTCCGACGGGGCGACCCCCAAAGACAGTCGCTCCCATGGTGTCACGAGCGGCGGCGGTTCAGCTTTTGTCGCGGTTCTCGAACATCGCCATCAGGTTCGCGAGCCGCGCCTTGCCCTCTTCCTTGGTCACCGGCTGCGCGGTCTTGCGGTCGTTCATGCGGATGTCACCGCCCATCTCGGCGATGAAGCGGCTCGGCTCGCAGGGGCGGAACTCCTTGCCCGACTTGCGCCGCTCGCACCAGGTGAGGTTGAGGCTGCGCTGGGCGCGGGTGATGCCGACGTACATCAGCCGACGCTCTTCCTCGACCTTGTCCTCGTCGACGCTGCTCTGGTGCGGCAGCAGCCCTTCCTCGACGCCGACCAGGAACACATGCGGAAACTCCAGCCCCTTGGAGGCGTGCAGGGTGGCCATCTGCACGCCGTCGAAGTCGGGGTCTTCCTTGTCGAGCATGGACATCAGCGCGATGGTCTGGGTGAGCTCGAGCAGGTTCTTGCCATCTTCCTCGCCCTTCCGGCCCAGCCAGCCGACGAAGTCGCGCACGTTGCTCCACTTGGATTCGGCCTCGCGCGTGTCGCAGTGCTCGAACAGCCAGGCCTCGTAGCGGATCGCGCCGAGCAGGTCTTCCAGCAATTGCGCCGCGGGTTCGCGCGGGGCGCGGTACTGCAGGCGGTTGATGTAGGCGGCGAACTCCTGCACGCCCTGCAATTGCTTGGCGTTGAGGTGCTGGGTGAGCCCCTCCTCGAACACCGCGGCGAACAGGCTGCTGTGGCGATGCCCGGCGTAGGCGCCGAGCGCCTCGATGGTGGCGGCGCCGATGCCGCGGCGCGGGGTGGTGATGGCGCGGATGAAGGCGAGGTCGTCGTCCTCATTGACCAGCAGGCGCAGCCAGGCGATCAGGTCGCGGATCTCGGCCTTGTCGAAGAAGCTCTGCCCACCCGACATCACGTAGGGGATGCGGTGGTTGCGCAGCTGCTGCTCGATGAGGCGGGCCTGGTGGTTGCCGCGGTAGAGGATGGCGTAGTCCTTGAAGCGGGTGCGGTGCTCGAACTTGTGCGCGACGATCTTGGTCGCCACCCACTCCGCCTCATGCTCGGCGTCGCGGCAGTTGGTGACGACGATCTGCTCACCCTGGCCGTGCTCGGACCACAGGCGCTTGTCGAAGAGCTTCTCGTTGTTGGCGATGACGGTGTTGGCGGCCTCGAGGATGCGGCGCGAGGAGCGGTAGTTCTGCTCGAGCTTGATGACCTTGAGCTTGGGGTAGTCCTGCTGCAGCAGCTTCAGGTTCTCGACGTCGGCGCCACGCCATGCGTAGATCGCCTGGTCGTCGTCGCCCACCGCGGTGAAGGCGCCGCGCACGCCCGACAGCAGCTTGAGCAGCCGGTACTGGGCGCGGTTGGTGTCCTGGTACTCGTCCACCAGCAGGTAGCGCAGCTTGTTCTGCCAGCGCTCGCGCACCTCGGGGTGCTCGTCGAACAGGCGCACCGGCAGCGAGATGAGGTCGTCGAAATCCACCGCCTGGTAGGCACGCAGGGTGCGCTCGTATTCCTTGTAGAGCTTGGCGGCGACCGAGGCGATCTCGTTGTCGGCGAGCTGGGCGGCCTCCTCGGGGGTGATCATCGCGTTCTTCCACGACGAGATCTGCCACTGCATCTGCTTGGCGATGCCCTTGTCGCTGTCGCCGGCCACGTCCGAGACGATCTGCACGGTGTCGGAGGCGTCGAGGATGGAGAACTGCGGCTTCAGCCCGCAATGCTTGGCCTCCTGGCGGATGATGCGCACGCCGAGCGCGTGGAAGGTGCACACCGTGAGCCCGCCCGGCGCCCGCCCGCCCATGATGTGGACGACGCGCTCCTGCATCTCCTTGGCGGCCTTGTTGGTGAAGGTGATCGCGGCGATGTTGTTGGGGCTGATGCCGCACTCGTTGATCAGGTGTGCGATCTTGTGCGTGATCACCCGCGTCTTGCCGCTGCCGGCGCCGGCCAGCACCAGACAGGGGCCGTCGAGATAGCGGATCGCTTCGCGCTGGGGCGCGTTGAGGAGGGCGGACATCGTGGCGGCACTGAAAAACGAAGCCACCCGGGTGGGTGGCGGGCTCCAATTCTAGCCGATCGACCGCGAGCGGTCGGCCGTCGTTACAGATCGCAGCACGCATCGGCCCCCGCCGGCCGCCGGGCGGCAGCGGGCCACGCGCATCGCTGCGGTCCGAAAGCGCGCTGCTCGGCACCTTTCCGCCTCGCCTCTGTCCCACGCTGCGTCGGGCAAACCCGGCCAAAGGTGACAAGCGACCAACCCTCCCGCACAATCGGCGCGCACTCGCGGGTGTTCATGCACCCAATACGCCAACCCGGATTTCGTCATGAAACTCAAGATTTTCGCCGCCCTTGCGCTTGTCGCCCTCGCCGCCGCGGGCTTCCTGGTGGTCACGCAGAAACAGCGCGCGCCCGATGTCGCCTTCTCCACCCTGCAAGGCGAGACCTTCCGCACCGCAGACCTGCGCGGCAAGGTGGTGCTGGTGAATTTCTGGGCGACGACCTGCACCAGCTGCATCAAGGAGATGCCGGCGCTGAAGGCCACCCAGGAGAAGTTCGAGGCCCGTGGTTACCAGACCGTGGCGGTGGCGATGGACTACGATCCGCCCGCGCAGGTCGCGGCCTTCGTCGAGCGCAACCCGCTCCCCTTCACCTTCGTGCTCGACCGCGACGGCAGCGTCGCGCGCAGCTTCGACGGCGTGCGGCTGACACCGACCACCTTCATCCTGAACAAGCGCGGCGAGATCGTGCAGAAGCTGCTCGGCGAGCCCAAGCTCGACGCGCTGCACACGCTGATCGACAAGCTGCTCGCCGAACCGGCCTGACATCCCGCTGTCGGACCCTCGACCGCATCCTCACTACATCGCCCATGCCCACGACACGCGCTGCACTGCTCCTCGCCCTGTGCACAAGCACCCTGCTCACACTGCCTGGCCCGGCCGAAGCCCAGCGCGCCGGCAACATCGGCGGCTGCGACATCCGCCGCGGCACCTTGTGCACAGACATGAACCTGAACGGGGCGAACCTGGAAGGGGTGAATCTGGCCAATTCGCAGTTCACCCGCTCGGACCTCTCGGGCGCCAACCTGCGCGGCGCCACGCTGAACGAGGCGAACTTTTTTCAGGCCGACATGAGCGGCGCCATGCTGGACGAGGCCGCGATGCTGCGCACCAACCTGCGCGGCACCCGCCTCTCCGGCGCCAGCCTGAAGGGGGCGAACCTGCGCAACGCGATCATGCAGAACGCCGACCTGCACGACGCCGATCTGTCATCCGCCCAGCTCGGCGGGGCCAACCTGACCAATGCGCGCGCCGAAAACACGCGCTTCGACGGCGCCGACCTTCAGCGCACCAACCTGCGCGCCGCCAAGCTGTCGGGCGCGTCCTTCGTCGGCGCCAATCTGAAGGGCGCCAACTTCACCCGCGCTCAGCTCACCGACGCCGACCTGAGCGGCGCGAACATCGATCAGGCCATCTTCCTGAACGCCCAGACCGAAGGCTGCAAGGGCTGCCCCTGAGCGCAGCCCTTGAAAGCCTGGCCGAGAAGGCTCAGACCACCCCGGCGCCGTGCGCCTGCTGGTCGGCCCAGTAGCTCGAGCGCACCATCGGCCCACAGGCGGCGTTCTTGAAGCCCATCTTCAACGCTTCGGTCTCGAACATCTTGAAGGTGTCGGGGTGCACGTAGCGCAGCACCGGCAGGTGGCCGCCGGAGGGCTGCAGGTACTGGCCGATGGTGAGCATCTCGACGTCGTGCGCGCGCAGGTCGCGCATGACCTCGAGGATCTCCTCGTCGGTCTCGCCCAGGCCCACCATCAGCCCCGACTTGGTCGCCACGTCCGGATGACGCGCCTTGAACTGCTTGAGCAGCTCGAGCGAGTATGCGTAGTCCGAGCCCGGGCGCGCCTGCTTGTACAGGCGGGGCACGGTCTCGAGGTTGTGGTTCATGACGTCGGGCGGGGCGGCGTCGAAGATGTCGAGCGCGATCTCCATGCGGCCGCGGAAGTCGGGCACCAGCACCTCGATGCGGGTCTTGGGCGAGGCGGCGCGCGTCTCGCGGATGCAGTCGACGAAGTGCTGGGCGCCGCCGTCGCGCAGGTCGTCGCGGTCCACCGAGGTGATCACCACGTAGTTCAGCCGCATCGCGGCGATGGTCTTGGCGAGATCCGCCGGCTCGTCGGGGTTGAGCGGCTCGGGGCGACCGTGGCCGACGTCGCAGAAGGGGCAGCGGCGGGTGCAGATGTCACCCATGATCATGAAGGTGGCCGTGCCCTTGCCGAAGCATTCGTGGATGTTCGGGCAGGAGGCTTCCTCGCACACGGTGTGCAGCTTGTGCTCGCGCAGCGTGTCCTTGATCTCGTTGAAGCGCTCGGCTTCCATGCCGGCGCCGAGCTTGATGCGGATCCACTCCGGCTTCTTGAGGCGTTCGGCGGGGACGATCTTGATCGGGATGCGGGCGGTCTTGTCGGCGCCGCGTTGCTTGCGCGCAGGGGTTACCATGGTCGCTGTTCTCTGTGGGTTTCCGGGTTGGAAAGGCGTTCGAGCCGGTCGTGGGCCAGGGACGCGATTATGACCCGACGCGCGCCGCTGCGGCAGGCTCGGCGGGCGGATTCGCGTCATCGTTTTCCCCAATGCCCGACGATGAGCTCGGGTGCAGGGGTGGCAGCAGGCGCTGCAGATGGCCGAGCAGGCATTCACCGACCTGCTCGACGCTGGTGTCGATGCCGAAGTCCTTCATGCGGATCGTCTTCAGGCCCTCGTAGCCGCAGGGGTTGATCCAGCCGAAGGGGGCGAGGTCGGTGTCGACGTTGATCGCGAGGCCGTGGTAGCTGCAGCCGTTCTTCACGCGCAGACCGAGCGCGGCGATCTTGTCGCCGGCGATGTAGACGCCGGGCGCGCCGTCCTTGCGCTCGGCGGCAAGGCCGTAGTCGGCCAGAGTGTCGATGATCGCCTGTTCCATCAGGTGCACCAGCTCGCGCACCTTGAGCTTGCGTCGGTGCAGGTCGAGCAGCAGGTAAGCCACCAGCTGGCCGGGGCCGTGGTAGGTGATCTGGCCGCCGCGGTCGATGTGGACGAGCGGGATGTTTCCAGGGTTCTGCAGCAGGTGCTCGGGCTTGCCGGCCTGGCCGAGGGTGTAGACCGGCGGGTGCTGCAGCAGCCAGATCTCGTCGGCCGTGTCGGCGCCGCGTCCGGCGGTGAACACGCGCATCGCCTCGAGCGCTGGCGCGTACTCCACCAGGCCGAGACGCTTGACGATCACAGCACCACCTTGACCATCGGGTGCGCGGTCAGCGCACGGTACAGCGCATCGACCTGCGCCTGCGACAGCGCGCGGAAGGTGCAGGTGACCGCGAGGTAGTTGCCCTTGCTCGACGGCCGCATCTCGACGCCGGCGGGGTCGAAGTCGGGGGCATGGTCCAGCACGACCTCGATCACCGCCTGGGCAAAGCCGTCGACACGGGCGCCCATGACCTTGATGGGAAAGTCGCACGGGTAGTCGATCAGGGTCTGGCGCGTCGGCGCGTCTTTCATTTCAGCCATTGTTCGTCACCTTGAGGCCCGCGCTTACAGACTCTTGAAGAACATCACGATCGCGTCCCACAGACGGCCGAAGAAGCCGGCGACCGGCACGTCCTCGAGCGCCACGACCGGATAGCGGCCCAGCGTCTGTCCTTCGGCGCTCAGCGTCAGCATGCCGACCTGCTGCCCCTTCTGGATCGGCGCGACCAGGGGCTGGCGGCTTTCGAGCGTGGCCTCGACCTTGTCGGCCGACGACGTCGGCAGCGACATCACGAAATCTTCGCTGAAGCCGACCGGCAACTCGTTGAGCTTGCCTTTCCAGACGCGAAACTGCGACAGCGCCTCGCCGCCGCCGTACAGCTTGACGGTCTGGTAGAACTGGAAGCCGAAGTTCAGCAGCTTGAGCGACTCCTGCGCACGCACGGTGTCGGACGCGGCGCCGAGCACCACCGAGATCAGCCGGCGCTCGCCGCGCTGGGCGGTGGACACCAGGCAGTAGCCGGCGCTGCTGGTGTGCCCGGTCTTCATGCCGTCGACGGTCGGATCCATGTACAGCAGACGGTTGCGGTTGGGCTGCTTGATGTTGTTGTAGGTGTATTCCTTGAGCGAATACAGGCTGTAGTACTCGGGGAAATCGCGAATGATCGCGGCCGCGAGCAGCGCGAGGTCGTTGGCGGTGGTGTAGAGCTGAGGATCGGGCAGGCCGGTGGAGTTGGCGAAATTGGTGTTCGTCATGCCCAGGCGCTGCGCTTCGCGGTTCATCAGCACGGCGAAGGCTTCCTCGCTGCCGGCGATGGTTTCGGCGAGCGCGACGCAGGCGTCGTTGCCGGACTGCACGATCACGCCGCGGATCAGCTGGTCCACGGTGACCGGCTTGTTCGGCTCGATGAACATGCGCGAGCCTTCCATGCGCCAGGCCTTCTCCGACACCGGCACCTGCTGCTCGGGGCTGAGCGTGCCCGCCTTGAGCGCCGCGAAGGTGAGGTAGGCGGTCATCAGCTTGGTCAGCGAGGCGGGCTCGACGCGGGCGTCGACGTCCTTGCCGGCGAGCACCTGTCCGGTGGCCTGATCGACCAGCACCCAGGCGTTCGCGGCCAGCGCGGGCGCCGGCACCGGCTGGGCCAGCGCGACCAGGGAGAAGAGCGACACGAATACGGCAATCAACAAACGCATGAGAACAACCCGGGAAGATTTGAAGAAATAGAGCGGCAGATTATAGGCGCCGGCCGGAGCGAGGCCAAAAAACGAAAGCCTTTGTTTCAACCCGGCGCAGGCTGGCGCAGCGCCGGTTCGGCCTCAGCGCACGATCACGAAGGGCTTGAGCTTGAGCAGCGTGCCCATGCGTTCGGCCGCATCGCGCGCCGACTCGACCGACTCGTAGGGACCGGCATGCAGGCGGAAGCGTTCCCCGTCGGCCAGCAGCTCGAACTTCTTCGCCAGTGCGCCGGCCCGGCCCTGCACGGTGTCGCGGAAGTCCTCGGCGTTGGCGTAGGAGGAGAACGCGCCCAGCTGAAGGAAGATGCCCGCGCTTGCCGATGCGATCGGCGGCGCGAGACCGGCGGCAGCACCGCAGCTCGAGGCCGGCGCGCATTCGCCGGGCGCGGGGACCGGGGCGGCAGGGCTTTCGGCCACTTCTGCGCGGTCGGCGGCCGGGGCGAGCGGCGCCAGCGGCGTCGCCTCCGGCTGCGACGCGTCGAGCGCGCCGCCCACTTCGGCGATCACGCCCTCGTTGGCCCGCGCACGCAAGGGCGCCACCGGACGCGCAACGGCGACCAGGGGAGCTTCGCCGGGCAGGATCTGCTCGACCTCGACCTCGGCGCTGCCGGCGTTGATGTAGCCGAGCTTGTTGGCCGCGGCATACGAGAGATCGATGACACGACCACGCAGGAAGGGCCCGCGATCGTTTACGCGCACGACCACCGAGCGCCCATTGCCCAGGTGAGTCACGCGCACATAGCTCGGGATCGGCAGCGTCGGATGCGCCGCGGTCATGGCGTACATGTCGTAAGGCTCGCCACTCGAGGTGGGCTTGCCGTGGAAGCGCCGGCCGTACCAGCTCGCGTGGCCACGCTGGCGGAAGGCGCGCAGCGCGGTCGCCGGCACGTAGCTCTTGCCCATGACGTGGTAGGGACGGTTGGCATAGCGGTGCAGCGGTTCGGCGCGCGGCTCGGCATCGGGCACCGCGTCGATTCCGGCGGGGATCACATCATCCGGGCCGTCGTCCTTGTAGTACCCACCTCCGCGCCGGGAGCCGGTCTTCGGCCCCGCTGCGGTCGATGGCGCCTCGGCCTGCGCCTCGTCGCGCAGCGCCTTCGAGCCGCAGCCCGAGAGCAGCGCCGCCATGAACAGCAGCGCCGCCAGCAGCGGCAACATGCGTGCGAGCGCGCCCCCGGCGCGGGAGGACGGCGGCTCTAGACGAAGGGTGCCCGGCGCGGGCGGACGGTGCGGATTTTTCAGTTTCACGACGGACCTTCAGGATTTATCGGCGAAGCGGCTGCGCTGGATGCTCATGAGGATGCCGATGCCCAGACAGAGGGTGACCAGCGCAGTTCCCCCATAGCTGATGAAGGGCAGCGGCACGCCCACCACGGGCAGGATGCCGCTCACCATGCCCATGTTCACGAAGGCATAGGTGAAGAAGATCATCGTGACCGCCCCCGCAAGCAGGCGTGCGCCATGGGTCGGCGCGTTCGCGGCGATATGAAAGCCGCGCAACAGCAGCACGATATAGACGGCGAGCAGGGCGAGCGCGCCCACCAGCCCGAACTCCTCGGCGAGCACGGCAAAGATGAAGTCGGTGTGGCGCTCGGGCAGAAAGGCGAGGTGGGTCTGCGTGCCGTCCATCCAGCCCTTGCCGGTCACGCCGCCCGAGCCGATCGCGATCGTGGACTGGATGATGTGAAAGCCCTTGCCGAGCGGATCGCGCGTGGGGTCGAGCAGCGTGCACACGCGCTGCTTCTGGTATTCGCGAAGGACCTGCCAGTCGACGTCGGGCTGGCACAGGGTGTCGCCAAAGGCGACGATCGAGCCCAGGCCAATCACGAGCGCAACCACCAGCGGCACGATCAGCTTCCACGACAGGCCGGCAAAGTAGATCACGTACAGCCCGGACGCGGCCACGAGCAGGCTGGTGCCGAGATCGGGCTGGATCACGATCAGGCCGACCGGCACCAGCAGCAGCCCACCGGCGACGATGAAGTCGGCGAAGCGTGTCTGTCCCTCGCGCTGCTGGAAGAACCAGGCCAGCATCAGCGGCATCGCGATCTTCATCAGCTCCGAAGGCTGTATGCGCGCCACGCCCAGGTCGAGCCAGCGCTGGGCGCCCTTCGACACCTCGCCGAACAGCTCGACACCGATCAGCAGCACCACGCCGAGCAGATAGAGCGGGATGGCCAGCGCGAGCAGCCGCTGTGGCTTGAGCCAGGCCAGCACCCACATGCCGGCCAGCGCCACGCCGAAGTGCACGAGCTGCGAATCGAGCCGCTCGGGCGAGGCGCTCTGCATCAGCAGGTGCGCCGCGCCGAGCAGTACCGCGAGCACCAGCATCAGCAGCGGGTCGATCGGGCGAAAGAACGCGCGCACGAGCGCGAGCGGATTGAAGCGGTTGTCGTTCATCGGCCGCCGCCTTCACGGGAGGAGGTGGGGGCGGGCGGGGGCGGCGCCGGCACACCGGCCACCGCCTGCTCGTCGGCGCCCTCCACCGCTTGCACGTCCTCGGCCTCGGCCTCGGGGGCGGCAGCGTGACGATCGACCAGGTAGTAGTCCAGCACCTGGCGCGCGATCGGGGCCGCGGATTTGGCCCCGAAGCCGCCGTTCTCCACCAGCACGGCGAGCGCGATCTGCGGGTTCTCGGCCGGCGCGTAGGCGATGAACCAGGAATGGTCGCGCAAGCGCTCGCGCACCTTGTTCTTGTCGTAGCGCTGCCCGCGCAGCGAGTACACCTGCGCGGTGCCGGTCTTGCCACCCACGCTGTAGGGTGCGTCCTTGAACACGCTCTTGCCCGTGCCGGTCTTGTTCACATCCACCATGCCGTCGAGCACGGCCTTGAGGTGCGCGGCCTGGAGCGGGATCTGACGTATGGGCTCGGGCTCGACCGCGCGCCGCTCGCCGGTCTGCGAGTCGATCACGTACTTGACCACGTGCGGACGAAACAGCTTGCCCTCGTTGACCAGCGCGGCGAGTGCGTTGGCGAGCTGCAGCGGGGTGTAGGCGTTGTAGCCCTGGCCGATGCCCACCGAGATCGTCTCGCCCGCATACCAGCGCTGCTGCTCCGGCTTGCGAAAGCGGCGCTGCTTCCATTCCTGCGAGGGCAGCACACCGGTCGCCTCGCCCGGCAGGTCGATGCCGGTGCGTTCGCCGAAACCGAAGGGCGCCATGAAGCCCGCGATCGCGTCGATCCCCAGATCGGCGGCGAGCTGGTAGTAATACGTGTTGCACGACACCACGATGGACTTGTGCAGATCGACCATACCGTGGCCGCCGATCTTGTCGTCCATGAAGCGGTGGCCGCCGAACACGAAGTAACCGGGGTCGGCGATTTCCTTGTCGGCGGTGATCTTGCCGAGCTCGAGTCCGGCGAGCGCCATGAAGGGCTTGAAGGTCGAGCCGGGCGGATAGGCCGAATAAACGGCACGGTGCAGCATCGGGTGGTCGGGCGAGTCGTTGAGCGCTTTCCAGTCCTGGGTCGAAATCCCATCCACGAAAAGATTGGGGTCGTAGGTCGGCATCGAGGCCAATGCGAGCACACCGCCCGTCGCAGGCTCGATCGCCACCAGTGCGCCGCGACGGTCGCCGAAGGCCGCCTCGGCAATCTTCTGCAGGCCGATGTCCAGCGTCAGCTCCAGGTCGTTGCCGGGCTTGGCCGACGTACTCGACAGCGCACGCACCGCGCGCCCCCCTGCGTTGACTTCGACCTGCTCGACGCCGGTCGTGCCGTGCAGCTCGCGCTCGTAGGACTGCTCCAGCCCCGCCTTGCCGATGTACAGGCTGCCGCGATAGTTCGCCGTCTCGTCCGCCTCTTCGATGCGCTCGACGTCGCGCTCGTTGATGCGGCCGATGTAGCCCACCACATGCGCCGCCGACGCGCCCTGCGGATAATCGCGCAGCAGGCGCGCCTTCACGTCCACACCCGGCAGCCGGTAGCGCTGCGACACGACGCGCGCCACCTCCTCGTCGGTCAGGCGGTTGCGCAGCGGCACGCTCTCGAAGTGGCGGCTCTCCTGAACCAGCTTGTGGAAGCGGCGACGGTCGCGGGGCTCGATCGGAGCCAGGGTCGCGATCTCGTCGAGCGTCGCTTCCAGGTCGGGCACCTGCGCGGGCGTGATCTCGATCGTGTAGGTCGCGTAGTTGCGCGCCAGCACGACGCCGTTGCGATCCACGATCGTGCCCCGGTAAGGCACCACCGGCAGCAGGGCGATGCGGTTGTCCTCGGCGCGGGTCAGGAAGTAGTCGTGGCGCTGCACCTGCAGGAAGTGAAAGCGCGCGGCCAGCAGCCCCAGGCACACGAGCACGAACACCGCCGCCACCACGACACGAAGGCGGAAGCCGGCCAGTTCGACCGCGGGCGCACGGAATTCGGTCATCGCTCGCCGAGCTCAGATCGGGCGATTGTCATCGCGCTCCACCGGCTGGTATTGCGGCAGCAGCAGCAGCAGCGACACCGGCCACCACAGCAAGGCGCCGGTGAAGCTGGACAGGAAGTAGGACCAGCCCGGAAATTCGGCCCCCGCGAGCAGGCGCACGATCATCATCAAGCCCTGCGCCAGCAGCAGCAGCGGCAGCACGTGCAGCGCCTGCTGCCAGCCCGGGAACCAGAGCACCCTGCGCGAGATGTTGTTGCACAGATAGGCCAGCACCACGTAGGCGAGGGCATGCTGTCCCATGGCCGCGCCGAGGCCGACGTCCACAAGCAGCCCGAACACGAAGCCCACGCCCATGCCGATGTGCAGCGGCTCGCGCACGCACCACACCGCCAGCACCATCGCCACCCAGTCGGGCACGCCGGGCATGCGGCCGGTCGGGATGTACTCCAGCCCGAGCGCGACGAACAGGCTCAGATACACGAACCAGAGCTTGACCGGCAGCAGGATGCGCCGTGACCGGTGAGTCGGCTGCATCGCTCAGCGCCCTCCTGCGTCGTCGGTGGGCGGCGGCGGCGGATAGGAGGCCCGCCCCACCACCAGCACCTGCACGCTGCGCTCGATCGCCGCCAGCGGCTCGCAGTCGATGCGTGCAAAGGCGTCGGTCTCGCGATCGACGCGGGTGATCCTGGCCACCGGCAGCCCGGGCACGAACACGCCATCCAGGCCCGAGGTCACCAGCGTGTCGCCGGGCTGGACATCCACGTCGGCGAGCACGTGACGCATTTCGAGGATGTTGCGGCCCACTCCGTAGAGCACCCCGCGCACGCCGTTGCGCACCACGCTCACAGGAATCGACTGATTGCGATCGGTGAGCAGCGTGACTTCGGACTGGATGGGGTGCACGCGCGTGACCTGGCCGATCACGCCATACGCATCGACCACCGCCAACCCGGGCTCCACGCCCTGCTGGGCGCCGCGGTCGAGGATGACCTTGCGCGCGAAGGGGTCGGGCGCGTTGTAGAGGATGTCCGCGGCGATGCTCTTGGTCTGCACGCGCTGCGACATCTCGAGCAGGCCGCGCAGCTCGGCGTTCTCGCGCTCGAGCTGCTCGAAGCGCAGCAAGCGCTCCCCCGCGCCGAGTTGGACGCGGCGCAGCTCGGCGTTCTCGAGCTGCACGTCGATCAAGGTGCCGAAATAGCGCGACGCGTTGCGCACCACGTCCGCCGGCGTCGAGGCCGCCATCTGCAGCGGGTAGGTCACCACGGACAGCCCGTTGCGCACCACCTCCAGATAGCGCAGGCGCAGGTCCGCCACCAGCAGCACGAGGCAGATGGCGACGAAAGCGAACAAGCGCGCCAGCGGTGCCGGGCCGCGCTTGAAGATGGGAGGGGGCTGATGGCCGACGAGAGACATCCGCTAAGAACCACAGGCCGTCAGAAAAGGAACACCCCGGCGGAGGCGCCGGGGCAGCGGATCAGTCCGACGTGAAGATGGACGCGAGCTTGTCCATCTTGTCGAGCGCCATGCCGCAGCCGCGTGCGACGCAGGTCAGCGGCTCCTCGGCCACGACCACCGGCAGGCCGGTCTCTTCCATCAGCAGGCGGTCGAGGTCGCGCACCAGGGCGCCGCCGCCGGTCAGCATCATGCCGCGCTCGGCGATGTCGGCGCCGAGCTCGGGCGGCGTCTGCTCGAGGCCGATCTTGACCGCGGAGACGATCTGGTTGAGCGGCTCGGTGAGCGCCTCGAGGATCTCGTTGGACGAGATCGTGAAGCTGCGCGGGATGCCCTCGGCCAGGTTGCGGCCCTTGACCTCCATCTCGCGCACCTCGGAGCCGGGGAAGGCCGAGCCGATCTCCTTCTTGATCTTCTCGGCAGTGGTTTCGCCAATCAGCATGCCGTAGTTGCGGCGGATGTAGTTGACGATGGACTCGTCGAACTTGTCGCCGCCAACGCGGATACTGCCCGAGTACACCATGCCGCCGAGCGAGATCACGCCAACCTCGGTGGTACCACCGCCGATGTCGACCACCATCGAGCCGGTCGCGTCCGACACCGGCAGGCCGGCGCCGATCGCCGCTGCCATCGGCTCTTCGATGAGAAACACCTGCGAGGCGCCCGCCGCCAGAGCTGCGTCGCGGATCGCGCGGCGCTCGACCTGGGTCGAGCCGCAGGGCACGCAGATGATGATGCGCGGGCTGGGCGACAGCAGGCGCGAGTCATGCACCTTCTTGATGAACTGCTTGATCATCTGCTCGGTGACGACGAAGTCGGCGATCACGCCGTCCTTCATCGGCCGGATGGCGGTGATGTTGCCCGGGGTCTTGCCGAGCATCTGCTTGGCCTGGTGGCCGACGGCCTGGATCGAGCGCTTGGCGTTGGGGCCGCCTTCGGTGCGGATCGCCACCACGGACGGCTCGTCGAGCACGATGCCCTTGCCGCGAACGTAGATCAGCGTGTTGGCGGTGCCGAGGTCGATCGCCAGGTCATTGGAAAAATAAGAGCGGAGGAAACCGAACATGAAACCTTCCGAAACCGGTGGAATGGTGTAAACGGCGAGAGTGTATACGGCGTGACTCACCGCGCGGCGAGCCGCACTCAGCCCGGAACGGTTCGCGCATCCTGCCGCGCGCACGCCGTCCGCAAGTGGCACGGGGTGCAGCCCCGGGCGGGGCAAAGACGGTTATGATAACCTACAAACCTTTGTGGATTCAGCAGGTTTTGTTACGCCATGTCGCTCTCCAATGATCAGGTCGGACACCTCGCCCGCCTCGCCCGCGTCGCCCTTTCCGGGGACGAACTCGAGGCCACGCGCGACAAGCTCAACGGCATCTTTGGCCTCATCGAACAGATGCAGGCGGTCGATACCCGCGGCGTGGAGCCGATGAGCCACGCACAAGAGCTCGCCACCCGCCTGCGCGATGACGTCGTCACCGAAACCGACCGTCGCGACGCCTTCCAGAAGATCGCGCCGCAGACCGAAGCCGGTCTGTATCTGGTACCGAAAGTCATCGAATGATCAGTGGCGCACGGGCCGTGGCCGCGTCTCAGGCTGCGCCCGCCCATCTGCCTGCCCTCAAGCCCGCTCCTTTTCTGCCCGCACAGCCATGATCAACGCTTCACTTCCGGAACTGCGCCGCGCCCTCGACGCGCGCCAGATTTCCGCCGTCGAGCTCGCGACCCTGTTCCTCGACCGCATCGACGCGCTCAACCCCGCGCTCAACGCCTTCATCACCGTCGACCGCGACGGTGCGCTGGCCGCCGCGCGCGCGGCCGACGCGCGCATCGCCGCCGGCTCGGCCGGCCCGCTCACCGGCATCCCGCTCGCGCACAAGGACGTGTTCTGCACCGAAGGCGTGCTGACCACCTGCGGCTCGAAGATGCTGGCCAACTTCGTCAGCCCCTACGACGCCCACGTGGTGAGCCTGCTCAAGGCGGCCGGCGTGGTCAGCCTGGGCAAGGCCAACATGGACGAGTTCGCGATGGGCTCGTCGAACGAGAGCTCGTATTTCGGCGCGGTCAAGAACCCGTGGAAGCTCGATCGCATCCCCGGCGGCTCGTCGGGGGGCTCGGCCGCGGCGGTGGCCGCGCGCCTGGCGCCGATCGCCACCGGCACCGACACCGGCGGCTCGGTGCGCCAGCCGGCGTCCTATTGCGGCATCACCGGCATCAAGCCGACCTACGGGCTGGTGAGTCGCTACGGCATGATCGCCTACGCCTCCTCGCTCGACCAGGGCGGCGCCTTCGGCGCCAGCGCCGAGGACTGCGCGCTGCTGCTCGGTGCGATGACCGGGTTCGACGAACGCGACTCCACCAGCCTGGAGCGCCCGACCGAGGACTACGCCGCCGCGCTCGCCGCACCCGCCTCGGGCAAGCCGCTCGAAGGCCTCACCATCGGCCTGCCGCGCGAGTTCTTCGCCGAGGGCATGGCCGACGACGTGCGCGCCACCATCGACGCCGCGATCGCGCAGTACCGCGCGCTCGGCGCCACCACGGTCGAGGTCTCGCTGCCCAACGCGAAGCTGGCGATCCCGGCCTACTACGTGATCGCGCCGGCCGAGTGCTCGAGCAACCTGTCCCGCTTCGACGGCGTGCGCTACGGCCACCGCGCCGCCGACTACGGCGACCTCGGCGACATGTACGCGAAGAGCCGCGCCGAGGGCTTCGGCGCCGAGGTCAAGCGCCGCATCCTGGTCGGCACCTACGTGCTCTCGCACGGCTACTACGACGCCTACTACCTGCAGGCCCAGCGCCTGCGCCGCCTGATCGCGCAGGACTTCCAGGCCGCGCTGCAGCACTGCGACCTCATCGCCGGTCCGACCACGCCGACCACCGCCTGGGCGCTCGGCGAGAAAGCCGATGACCCGGTGCAGATGTACCTGTCGGACATCTACACCATCGCGGTGAATCTCGCCGGCCTGCCGGGCCTGTCGCATCCGGCCGGCTTCGGCGCCGACGGCCTGCCGGTGGGCCTGCAGCTGATCGGCGACTACTTCGCCGAGTCACGCCTGCTCGGCGCCGCGCACCGGTTCCAGCAGGCCACCGACTGGCACGCGCGGCGCCCGGCCTGCGCCGGCTGAGCGGGCCAGCACACGCATGAACCTGCGACGACTCTCCGGCCGACTGGCCAGCCTGGCAAGCGCGGCGCTGCTCGCCGCCTGCGCGCTGCCGGGCCTTCCACCGCCCGCCGACGCGCCCGTCGGCGACGACGTGCTCGCGCATCCGAGCCGCGCCGGCGGCAAGCTTCGCGCCATGCCCTGGCGGCCGCTCGACGTGAAGACCGAGTGCCGCTTCCGCGACGAGGCCGGCTACACCACGCGCATCACGCTCGATGTGGTGCAGTCGAAGGTCCGCGCCTTCAGCGCCGACGTCGACATCCCCCGCCGCGGCAGCTGCCGTTTCCATGGCCCGTTCCGGCAGACGCGCGAGAAGCCCAGCATTCAACTGCGTGCGCCCGATGGGTGCACCGTCAGCATCTGGGAGCAGGGCCGAGCCGTCACCGTCGGCTTCGCAAACTGCGCCGCGCGCTGCACGCCCGGCGCCTTCGATTACCTGTGGCCGATCATCGTCGATCGGACCAACGGCCAGTGCCACTGAGCGCACGGCCACACGCGACACGAGAACACACCATGAGCCGATCCGATTGGGAAGTCGTCATCGGGCTGGAAGTCCACGCCCAGCTCAACACCGCCAGCAAGATCTTTTCCGGCGCCAGCACCGCCTTCGGCGCCGAGCCCAACCGCCAGACGAGCGCGGTGGACATCGCGCTCCCCGGCGTACTGCCGGTGCTCAACCGCGGCGCGGTCGAGCGCGCGATCCGCTTCGGCCTGGCGATCGGCGCCCATGTGGCCGAGAAGAGCGTTTTCGCGCGCAAGAACTACTTCTACCCCGACCTCCCCAAGGGCTACCAGATCAGCCAGATGGACCTGCCGGTGGTGGTCGGCGGCGCGATCACGATCCGCGTCGGCGAGGGCGAGCAGGCCTATGAAAAGACCGTGCGCCTGACTCGCGCCCACCTCGAGGAAGACGCCGGCAAGAGCCTGCACGAGGACTTCCACGGCATGACCGGCATCGACCTCAACCGCGCCGGCACGCCGCTGCTCGAGATCGTCTCCGAGCCCGACATGCGCTCGTCCGCCGAGGCCGTGGCCTACGCGCGCGCGCTGCACGCCCTGGTGCGCTGGATCGACATCTGCGACGGCAACATGCAGGAAGGCTCGTTCCGCTGCGACGCCAACGTGTCGGTGAGGAAGAAGGGCGCAACCGAGTTCGGCACCCGGCGCGAGATCAAGAACCTCAACTCTTTCCGCTTCCTGCAGCAGGCGATCGATTACGAGGTGCAGTGGCAGATCGACACCCTGGAGGACGGCGGGCGCGTGCAGCAGGCCACGGTGCTGTTCGACCCCGACACCGGCGAGACGCGCATGATGCGCAGCAAGGAAGACGCCCACGACTACCGCTACTTCCCCGACCCCGACCTGCTGCCGCTGATGATCGCGCCCGAGTGGAAGGCGCGCGTGCAGGCCGAAATGCCCGAGCTGCCGGGGGCGATGAAGGCGCGCTTCATGGACGCGTGGGGCCTGTCCGCCTACGATGCCACCACACTCACGGCCTCGAAGGAAGTCGCCGACTTCTACCAGGCCACGGTGTCGGCCGCCGGTGCGTCGTTGGCGACTCAGTTGCCAAAACTCTGCGCCAACTGGGTCATGGGCGACCTCGCCGCACGCCTCAACAAGGCCGAGCTCGACATCGCCGCCTCGCCGGTGTCGCCCGCACAGCTCGCCGGGCTGGTCGCGCGCATCGCCGACAACACCATCTCCAACGCCATCGGCAAGAAGGTGTTCGAGGCGCTGTGGAACGGCGAGGGCCGGAGCGCCGACGAGATCATCGACAGGCAGGGCCTCAAGCAGGTCACCGACACCGGCGCGATCGAGGCCATGATCGACGAGGTGCTCGCCGCCAACCAGAAGTCGGTGGACGAATTCCGCGCCGGCAAGGAGAAGGCCTTCAACGCGCTCGTCGGCCAGGTCATGAAGGCCAGCAAGGGCAAGGCCAGCCCCGCCCAGGTGAATGAGCTGCTGAAGAAAAAGCTCGGCGCCTGATCGGCCCGGCGGGCCGGTCCGTCGGGCCGGTCCTGCGCGCCGCGGTGCCCGGACACGCCGGGCATCGGTCCGCCCCACAGTCCGAACACATCCCGAAGACATGCGAAGCCGACACAGGTGGCTATACTTCGGGCATCGTCCCCATGGAGCTCGATGATGTGTCAGTTGCTGGGCATGAACTGCAATGTGCCGACCGACATCTGCTTTTCCTTCGCCGGCTTTCGCGCGCGCGGCGGGCGCACCGACCACCACGCCGACGGCTGGGGCATCGCCTTTTTCGAAGGCAAGGGCGTGCGCATGTTCCTCGACCCGGCCCCGAGCGCGCGGTCGCAGCTGGCCGAGCTGGTGCACGACTACCCGATCCGCTCGCTCAACGTCATCGCGCACATACGCAAGGCTACGCAGGGCGACGTTCGCCTTGANNGAAAACACCCACCCTTTCCAGCGCGAGCTGTGGGGTCGCTACTGGATATTCGCCCACAACGGCAACCTGAAGCATTTCGCGCCCCCGCTCTCGGGGCGCTTCATGCCGGTCGGCACCACCGACTCCGAGCGCGCCTTCTGCTACATCCTCGACACGCTTTCGAGCCGTTTTCCGCATGGCATGCCGGCCGCGGGCGAGCTCCATGCCACGCTGCGCCTGCTCGCCACCGAAATCGGCAGCCTCGGCGAATTCAATTTCCTGCTCTCCGATGGCGACTGGCTGTTCGCGCACTGCTCATCGCGTCTGTCATACATCATCCGCCAGGCCCCGTTTGCGGTCGCCCACCTTGCGGACGAGGACGTCGAGCTCGACTTCAACCGCGTCACATCCCCGAGCGACCGGGTCGCGGTGATCGCCACGACCCCGCTCACGGACAACGAGGACTGGACCCCGATCGCGCCCGGCAACCTGTTCGCATTCAAGGAAGGCGCAGCGGTTGCGCTTGGCGAAACACGCACGGTGGCGCAGGACTACCCGCGTCGGCCCGCGTGAGCGAGTCCCCAGAATGCGCAACAGTTCCTCGCCAGCGGAACCCGGCGGAGCTATGCTTCGCGGTCAGTTTTGTACTCATGTCGCCCGAGAGCAATTATGGATTGCCCGCTTTGCGCACTGCCACCCGAACAAATCGTCTGGGACGACGGGCGCTGCCGCGTCATTCGCGTCGATGATGACGCGCATCCGGGCTTCTGCCGCGTCGTCTGGAACGAGCACGTCGCCGAGATGACCGACCTCGCCGCGCTCGATCGGCGCCACCTCTTCGACGTGGTCATGGCCACCGAGTCCGCGCTGCGCACGCTGCTGAGCCCCGACAAGATCAACCTCGCCAGCTTCGGCAACATGGTGCCTCACCTGCACTGGCACGTCATTCCGCGCTATCGCGACGACCGCCACTTTCCGGAGTCGGTGTGGGGCGCAGCGCAGCGCGAAGGGCGCGCCCACCCGGCCGCCGATCCGCTGCTGCTCGCGCGCGCGATCGACGCGGCGCTGAACGCTGCCGCAGCAGACTGAGGGGCGAGGCGCTCATGGACTACAGCCAGCCCGCGCTCTGCCTCGCGCTCCTGCACAAGCTGCACCCGATCGATTTCCGCGCCACGCAGGAGACGCTCGCGCGCATGGTCGAAGGCCTGCTCGAGGCCAAACCCGCCCCCAACCAGCACCTCGAGGTGCTGGAAGCCGCCCGCGACACGCTGAGCTTCGCGCAGGGTGAGCTCGCGCGCAGTTATTGCACCCACCCGCTTCCGCCCGATCAGGACGAAAACAACGACTTCGGCAAGGTCGCCAGCCTGTGGCAGGCCATGGCGCGCTCGTACACCCGCATTGCCGAGGCCGACCGCGAGGCCGGCACGCTCAACGATCAGCGCGCACTGCTCGCGCAGCGGCGGCTCTTTTACCAGGGCCAGGTGCTGGTCGAGCACTTCCGCGCGCACCGCAGCGTCGTACCGGGAACATGGCGTGCACTGCATGCCGCCTACACCAGCGCAGTGGCCCTGGGCGTGGCCGGCATTCGCGTCAGCGAACCGCTCAACCCCACCTGGCGCGCGCAGAGTCCGCAGGAAGCGTACATCGCCACCCTGCTCGTGGAGCTTGCAAACCCCTACGGCCGCAACGAGCGCGAGCTCAACTGGGTGATGCGCTGGGCGCAGCGCTTTGCACCGTATTGCGCGCTCGACACCCAACTCGATGCGCAAAAGCCGACGGCCTACGGTGTCGACACCGCGAGCGACACCGGTCTGCGTCCGCTCGGTCTGCTCGCCCATACGCCCTCTCTGCTGCGCTTCGACGGCAGCGCGCTGGCCACGCAGATCCAGGCCATGCTCGCGCAGTTCAAGCGCGGCGTGAAACCCGCCTCGCTCGGCCTGGGTAGCGACTGCTCGACCAACGCGAGCGCGCGCCTGCTGCTCTCGCTCTATCGTCCCTGGGGTCTGGCATCCTCCGGGCGCCGCTTTCCACGGCGCAGCAAGCAGGGCGAAATCGGGCTCACCGGCGACTGGCTCGGGATCGGCTTCGCGATCAAGGGCGAGCTCTTCCAGCAGCCGCAGACCGTGGCCCCGAAGGGCCGCCTGCGCGAGGACATCTCGCTCTTCACCTTCGGCGAGCGCGTCCCGCTCGTCGAGAGCACCGAAAAAGCGCAGCAACGCCGCGAGTCGCAGGCGCTCAGCCTGGGCTTCGACCTCGAGAGCTGGAGCATCCTCGACCAGTCGGTCGGCGGCTTCCGCCTCGAGAGCCGCACCGAGGTGGCCCGCCTCGAACACCATCAGCTCGTGGGCATCCGCCCGCCCGACATGAACGACGTGCTGATCGGAGACCTGAGCTGGCTCATGTACCGCGCCGACAGCACACTCGAGATCGGCATCAACATCCTGCCCGGAAAGCCCCGCGTCGTGGCCGCCCGCCAGCTCGCCAGCGCGAGCCGTACGCCTTTTCACCAGGCCTTTGTGCTGCCCGCTACGCCTGCGCTCAAGGCCCCGGCATCGATCGTGCTGCCCTCCATGTGGTTCCAGGCCGATCGCATCATCGAGGTCCGCGACGACGACCAGGTCAGGCAGTTCCAGCTGCGCAAGCTGATGGTGCGCGGCACGAACTACGATCAGTGCAGCTTCGAACCGGTGGAGTCGGCACTCAACCCGACGTGACACGCGCAGGCGGGAAAACGATCGAGAACCGGCTGCCCTCGCCGGGCTGACTGTCGATCCTGAGCTCGCTCTGGTGCCGGGTAAGCACGTGCTTGACGATCGCGAGCCCCAGCCCCGTGCCGCCGGTCTCGCGTGAGCGGCCGCGGTCCACCCGGTAGAAGCGCTCGGTCAGGCGCGGAATATGCGCGGCGTCGACACCGATGCCGTCGTCCCGCACCCAGTACTCGCCCCCCGCGGCGTTCGCACGCCAGCCGATCTCGATGTGCCCACCAGCCGGCGTGTAGCGCACGGCATTGCTGGCGAGATTGGAAAACGCGCTGTGCAGCTCCTTGCGACTGCCGAGCAAGGCTCCGCCACCCTCGGTCGTGAGTCGAACCTCGTGCCGGCCGGCGGACAGGAGCTCCGTTTCACGGCACACCTCACGCACGAGCTCGAGCGCATCCACCGCCACATCGTTCTGTGCCGGAGCACCCGTTTCGAGCGCCGACAGGGTGAGCAGCTCTTCGATCAGGCGCTGCATGCGCGTGGACTGCTCGCTCGCGAGGGTGAGGAAGTGAATGATGTCCGCGTGCGAAAAGTCTTCCAGCCCGTCGATCAAGGTCTCGAGAAAACCGCCGACCACGGTCAGCGGCGTGCGCAACTCATGCGAGACGTTGGCCACGAAGTCGCGCCGCATGGTTTCGAGCCGTTCGATCTGCGTGACATCGCGCGACAGCACCATGCGCCGCCCGGCCGCGAGCGAAATCACGACGATCTGCAGGCTGCGCTCGCGCCGCCGCGCAGGATGCATCACGAGCGGCTCGGCATGATGGGGCGCGCTCAGATAGGCGACGAACTCGGGCTGGCGCACCAGGCTGACGAGCGGGGTGCGCACGTCCTTGCGTCGATCGAGATCGAAGTGCTGCTCGGCCATCGGGTTCATCCACTCGATGAGCAGGTCCTCGGTCAGATAGATGAGGCCGTCGGGCATCGCCATAACGGCTTGCTGGAAACGCCCGAGCTCTTCGGACAGGCGCTCCTTGACTTCGCCCTCGCGCTGCACGCGCGCATCGAGCTCGGCAAAGACCTGCCCCCACAGCCCCTCACCCTGCGGCGCCGCGGTGCCGACCGGTTGACGCGCCCAGGCCACGAGCACGCGCAGGTTGCGCGCGAGGATGATCGACGAGCCGGCGAAGCCCACGAAGATCAGCGCGAACGCGGCGTCGCTGCCACGAAAGGCGCCGGCGAGGGCCGCGAGTGCGACCAGCGCCAGCACCGGCATGGCAACGCCGAAGGTCACGAAACCGGGAGATGGCCTGGGCATGTGTGTCGGAGAACGGCGGCCCGCGCTCAGGACGAGGCGGCGGGGTTCGCCGCCTGCACCGAGAATCGGTAACCGCTGCCACGCACGGTCTGGATCAGCCCATCGAAGCCCCCCGGCTCGAGCGCACTGCGCAGACGCCGGATGTGCACATCGACCGTGCGCTCCTCGACGAAGACATGATCGCCCCACACCTGGTCGAGCAGCTGCGCACGCGAATGCACACGCTCGGGGTGGGTCATGAGGAAATGCAGCAGGCGAAACTCGGTGGGCCCGAGAGAAAGTGCGGTCTCGCCCGCGCTGACGCGGTGGGTGGCCGGATCCAGGCGCAGCCCGCCCAGCTCGACCGCATCCTCCGTCACCTGCGGCGCACGCCGGCGCAGCACGGCCTTGATGCGCGCGACCAGCTCGCGCGGGCTGAACGGCTTGGTCACGTAGTCGTCGGCGCCGATCTCGAGCGCGGTCACCTTGTCCTGCTCCTCGCCACGCGCGGTCAGCATGATGATCGGCAGATCGCGCGTGCGCTCGTCGGCACGCAGCCGGCGCGCAAACTCCACACCGGACGCGCCCGGCAGCATCCAGTCGAGCAGGATCAGGTCGGGCAAGGCCTCGCGCACGATGCGCTGGGCGGTCTCGGCGTCGGCGGCGCGCACCACGTGGTGCCCCGCGCGCGTCAGGTTGGCGGCGATCAGCTCCTGGATCGCCGGCTCGTCTTCCACGAGAAGAATGTTCGCTGGCATGCCTGGACTCCCTTGTAACGGCAGCCGAAGTGTATTGCAGCTCCTTGACGCTTTCATGACAGGTCATGGAAGCGAAACAGGCGCCGGCCCGGGTCGGCCGGAAACCATCTCCGGCGATTCGGGTATGATTGTGGCCCCTGAACCGGGACTGACACCATGGCCGGACTTGACGAAACCACACCGATCCCCACCGAGATCACCCTGCACAGCCAGTCGAAGCGCCTCGAACTCGCCTTCGACGACGGCAGCCGCTACACGCTGCCGTTCGAGTTCCTGCGTGTCTATTCGCCGTCGGCCGAGGTGCGCGGTCACGGCCCCGGACAGGAGACCCTGCAGCAGGGCAAGCGTGACGTGGACATCGTGGACATTCAGCCAGTCGGCAACTATGCGATCAAGCCGGTGTTCTCCGACGGCCACGACAGCGGGCTGTACTCGTGGGACTACCTGTACTCGATCGCCAGCCACCAGGAAGAGCTGTGGCAGGCCTACCTCGAGGCGCTCGAGCGCAGCGGCGGCACGCGCGACCCCGCCAAGGCACCCCCGCCGCCCGCGCGCAGCGCATCCGGCTGCGGCCATCAACACTGAGCACATCATGAGTGACAAGACGACCCATTTCGGCTTCGAGACCGTCGCCGAGGAAGTGAAGGAAAAGAAGGTGGCCGAGGTATTCTCCTCGGTGGCGCAGAAGTACGACGTGATGAACGACCTCATGTCCTTCGGCCTGCACCGCGTCTGGAAACACTTCACCATCCAGATCTCGGGCGTGCGCGAAGGCGACCGCGTACTCGACGTCGCCGGCGGCACCGCGGATCTCTCGCTCGCCTTTGCGCGCAAGGTCGGTCGCACTGGCCAGGTCTGGCTCACCGACATCAACCACGCGATGCTGGCGCGCGGGCGCGATCGCATGATCGACCATGGTTTCGCCATGCCGGTGGCGCAGTGCAACGCCGAAAAGCTGCCCTTCCCGGACGACTGGTTCGATTGCGTCACCGTCGCCTTCGGCTTGCGCAACATGACGCACAAGGACGTCGCGCTGGCCGAGATGCGCCGCGTGCTGCGCCCGGGCGGCCGCCTGCTGGTGCTCGAGTTCTCGCGCGTGTGGAAGCCGCTGTCACCGCTCTACGACCTGTACTCCTTCAAGCTGCTGCCCTGGATGGGCGCCAAAGTGGCAAACGACCCCGACAGCTATCGCTATCTGGCCGAATCGATCCGCATGCATCCGAGCCAGGAAGAATTGAAGTCCCTGATGGAACAAGTCGGGCTCGGCCGGGTCGATTACTTCAACCTCACGGCGGGCGTCGTCGCCCTGCACCGCGGTTACAAGATCTGAACCTGGAGACAAGAACACAATGAAGCAATTTCTCATCACCCTGCTGGTTGCCGTCGTGGCACTCGGCTTCTCGATCCCCGAAGCGGAAGCCAAGCGTCTGGGCGGTGGCAGCAGCTTCGGCATGAAGCGCAACGCCACCCCCCCGGCGCAGCCGCGCCAGCCGGCGGCCACGCAGCAGAGCCCCGCCACGGGCGCGGCCACCGCCGCACAGCCCAAGCGTTCGTGGATGGGTCCGATCGCCGGCCTCGCCGCAGGTCTGGGCCTCGCGGCGCTGTTTTCACACCTCGGCCTCGGCGAAGGCTTCGCCAATTTCGTGATGCTGCTCCTGCTCGCCGCCGCCGCGTTCTTCGTGTTCCGCCTCATCTTCCGTCGCGCGGGGGCCGCTTCAGGCAATCGCCAGGGCACGCTGCAGTACGCGGGTGCGCCCGCAAACTCCAGCGCACGGCCGAGCAGCTTCGACGCGGGCCGACCTGTCGCAGGTGCAGCCACCAGCAGCAGCGGTCTGGACCAGGCACGCGCCTCCGGCTTCGACGCGGAAGGCTTCGCTCGTCAGGCCAAGCTCAACTTCATCCGCCTGCAGGCAGCCAACGACGCCGGCAATCTGGACGACCTGCGTGAGTTCACCACCCCCGAGGTGTTCGCCGAGCTGGCGATGCAGCTCAACGAGCGGCGTGGTGCCGAGCAACGTACCGATGTGGTCGAGCTCAACGCCGACGTGATCGACGTCGCCGAAGAAGACAACCGCTACGTGGTGAGCGTGCGCTTCAATGGTCTGCTGCGCGAAGACGCCGGAGCCGCACCGGAAGCCTTCGACGAGATCTGGCACCTCACCAAGCCGCTCAAGGGCGAGGGCGGCTGGCTCATCGCCGGCATCCAGCAGATGCAGTGATCCCGGCCGGACGGGCCCCGGCGCGAAAGCGTCGGTGCTCGCGCTTGCCCACTTGATCGCGCCCGAGGGCGCGATCATGCTTTGGGGGC
Source organism: Thauera sp. UBA6194 (assembly GCA_002422685.1). Classification (GTDB taxonomy): domain Bacteria; phylum Pseudomonadota; class Gammaproteobacteria; order Burkholderiales; family Rhodocyclaceae; genus Thauera. The sequence continues at coordinate 55,269 of DITC01000062.1, forward strand.
ATCGTCATGCTCCGCTCGTCCCGAGCTTCAGCCTGTGTCCTTCTCGAGGTGCCGAATCTCATGCTCTCCAGCGTCTTCCTTACCGCCACGAACCACCTGCTCGGACAATCGGGCTGGGCGCGCCAGCGCCTGCTGCCCCATGCTGGACAGACCGCACGTCTGGCGCTGCCGCCGCTGACCCGTATCGATTTCTCGGTGGCCGCCGAAGGTTACCTGGCCGAATGGTCGGGCGAGGGCGAGCCGGAGGTCAGCCTGCGGCTCGCCCTCAGCGAGCTTCCGCAGCTCCTCGGCAGCGGCCTGGCGTCGGCCATGCGCCATGTGCGCATCGAAGGCAACGCCGAGTTCGCCGAAGCCCTGGGTTTCGTCTTTCGCCACCTGCGCTGGGACGCCGAGGAAGATCTCGCACGCGTATTCGGGGACATTGCCGCGCACCGGATGGTCGAGGGTGGGCGCCAGGTGGTCGAGGGCGGCAAACGCTCACTGGAGCGTGCGGGTGAAAACCTCGCCGAGTACCTCACCGAAGAGGCCGACCTGCTGCTGCCGCGCAGCGCGTTGCCGCCATTCGTACACGAGGTCATCGCCTTGCGCGACGATGTCGCGCGCCTGGACAAGCGCCTCGCAAAGCTCGAACGCAGGCGCTGAACTTGCGCCTCCCCGCGCGAGGTGGCGAGGGCGTGGCGCTCGGGGCGTGCACGCATCGGGGCGCGACCGGCAGGCAACAAAAAAGCAGCTCGATGAGCTGCTTTTTTGTTTTGCACTTCGAGTCGTGCTCAGTGGCCGCGCTTGCGCAGACGCTGGATTGCGGCCAGCTGCGCCACCGCCTCCATGAGCTCGGCTTGGGCCTTGGCGTAATCCAGACGCGCGCTCTGGTTCGCCATGGCTTCCTCGGCCCTGCGCTTGGCCTCGAGGGCCTTCGCTTCGTCGAGGTCGTGTCCGCGGATCGCGGTGTCGGCGAGCACCGTCACCAGACCCGGTTGAACTTCGAGCAGGCCACCCGCGACGAAGATGAGTTCTTCTTCAGTCGCGTTCTGGGCACGCACGCGCACGGCACCCGGCTTGATCCGGGTCATGAGCGGCATGTGACCAGGCAGAATGCCGAGTTCACCCGCCTCGCCAGGTAGCGCGACGAATTCCGCCAGCCCGGAGAAGATCTGCTCTTCCGCGCTGACGATGTCAACGTGAACCGTCATAGCCATAGTGTTTCCCCTTGATGTCCCGCACGCCGCCGAAGCGGCCTGCGGGCGACCTCGTTACTGGAGCTTCTTGGCCTTCTCGATGGCCTCTTCGATGTTGCCGACCATGTAGAACGCCTGCTCCGGCAGGTTGTCCAGTTCGCCCTCGACGATCATCTTGAAGCCCTTGATCGTCTCTTTCAGCGTGACATACTTGCCCGGCGAGCCGGTGAACACTTCCGCAACGTGGAAGGGCTGCGACAGGAAACGCTGGATCTTCCGCGCACGGGCAACGGCGAGCTTGTCTTCCGGCGACAGTTCGTCCATACCCAGAATCGCGATGATGTCCCGCAGTTCCTTGTACTTCTGCAGCGTCATCTGAACCTGACGCGCCACATGGTAGTGCTCTTCGCCGACGACCAGCGGGTCGAGCTGGCGCGAAGTGGAGTCGAGCGGATCGACGGCCGGGTAGATACCCAGCGCGGCGATGTCACGCGACAGCACGACGGTGGAGTCGAGGTGCAGGAAGGTGGTGGCAGGCGACGGGTCGGTCAGGTCGTCCGCAGGCACATACACGGCCTGGATCGAGGTGATCGAACCGACCTTGGTGGAGGTGATGCGCTCCTGCAGACGGCCCATTTCTTCGGCCAGCGTCGGCTGGTAACCCACCGCGGACGGCATACGACCCAGCAGCGCGGACACTTCGGTACCGGCCAGGGTGTAGCGGTAGATGTTATCCACGAAGAACAGGATGTCGCGGCCTTCGTCACGGAAGCGCTCGGCCATGGTCAGGCCGGTCAGCGCCACGCGCAGGCAGTTGCCCGGGGGCTCGTTCATCTGGCCGTACACCAGCGCCACCTTGTCC
>DITC01000028.1:0-410 GCA_002422685.1 Thauera sp. UBA6194
GCCTTTTCCAGCACCCAGCGGATCGAGCGGTCGTCGTCGATGATCCAGACATCGTTCATTTTAAATGCACCATCTTGGTGCGTCCCTGTGGCGCGCATGCCCCTTGGCTGCGGGCGCTGGCGCGCTCAGACGCGGTCGGAAATCGGCAGCAGGATCGTGAAGCAGGTGCGCCCGGGGCGGCTGTCCACGTCGATCATGCCCTGGTGTTGCTCGATGAAGCTCTGCGCCAGCGACAGGCCCAGCCCGCTGCCGCCGTCCCGCCCCGAGACCAGCGGATAGAAGATCCGGTCGCGGATCTCCTCCGCAATGCCGGGGCCGTTGTCGATCACTTGCAATTCCAGTGCCAGCTTGTAGCGGCGCTTGGCGAGCGTGACCTGGCGCGCGATGCGGGTACGCAGCTGGATCTCGCC
>DITC01000028.1:458-5262 GCA_002422685.1 Thauera sp. UBA6194
CGCGCTCGAGCACGTCGTGGATGTTGAGCGCCGCCGGCCGCATCATGCAGTGCGAGCTGAGCAGGCGGTTCATCAGGTCCTGCAGGCGGTCGGCCTCGGCGATGATGACGTCGGTGAATTCACGCAGCTGCGGGTCGTCGAGCTCGTGCTGCAGCAGCTGCGCCGAGCCGCGGATGCCGCCGAGCGGGTTCTTGATCTCGTGCGCCAGGTTGCGGATCAGCTCGCGGTTGGCCTGCTGCTGCTGCAGCAACTGCTCCTCGCGGGCGACCCGCAGCTGGGCGTCGATCGGGCGGAACTCCAGTAGCAGGCGCGCGCCTGCCGATTCGATCGGGGTCACCGTGCAGTCGAGCCGGATCGGGTCGGCGTTGTGGCGTGCGACGGTGAGGTCCTGGCCGGTGTAGCTCCAGTTCGAGCGCAGCGCATTGTCGAGCGCGGCGCTCAGGCCCGGCGGCGCGCCGAGCAGGCGTTCGAGCGGCTGGCCNNTCGTCGGTGAGAATCACCGCCGAAGACAGCAATTCGAGGCCGGCGAAGGGGCCCGTGACGGTGTGGCTGGGGAGTGTCGGCATGAGCGCGTCCTGGAGATCTCCTGCATCAAAAGCAAGATGCGCGCCAGGCGCGAGTCAACGCAGACCGGAGATCTCCCGGCGCAGGGCTTCGATGTTGCGCTTGTGCAGCTCGACCTTGTCCTTGAAGGGCTGCAGGCGGTCGAGCACCTTCTGGTAGTTGCGCTCGTCGCCCAGGCGCACCGACTCCTGCTCGGCGAGCGCTTTCTCGGCTTCGGCGAGCGCCTGCTCCTCGCTCGCGAGCTCGCTCTCGAGCACCTGGCGGCGGGCATCGTCGCGACTGCGCTGGTCGTTCGGGCTCACGCGCGGAAAGCTGCCCGGCGCCGCGCTCGTGGAGGCGCCCCGCGAGGCGGGGGCCGTCGCAGGGCTGCGGGAGGAGCTGCGGGTGGGTGACGGGATGGTCGATACGGCCTGATCCGACTGCAGGCGCACGCAGTTGCGGCCGAGCGAGCGGTCGTTGGTGTAGGTCACGCGCCCACTGGCGTCGGTGCATTTGTAGATGTCGGCCCAGGCAGGAGAGGCGAGGCCGGCAAGCAGGATCAGCGGAAGGATTTTCAAGGCTTGCATGCGCGTGTCCCGGGGCTGCTGGTGGCGCCGATTGTGCGCCGGCGCGCCCTTGCCCTTGCAAAATGAAGCCTGATTAGACCCCATAAAAAAAGGACGGGCAATGCCCGTCCTTTCCTGGGTGCGCAGTAATCCGCGGATTACAGGCTGTAGTACATGTCGAATTCCACCGGGTGGGTGGTGATGCGCATGCGATCCACGTCTTCCATCTTCAGCGCGATGTAGGCATCGATGAAGTCGTTGGAGAACACGCCGCCGCGGGTCAGGAACTCGCGATCCTTGTCGAGGTACTCCAGCGCCTGCTCGAGGCTGGTGCACACGGTCGGGATCAGCGCGTCTTCTTCAGGCGGCAGGTCGTACAGGTTCTTGTCGGCCGGGTCGCCCGGGTGGATCTTGTTCTGGATGCCGTCCAGGCCCGCCATCATCAGCGCGGCGAAGCACATGTAGGGGTTGGCCAGGGGGTCCGGGAAGCGCGCCTCGATGCGGCGGCCCTTCGGGTTGGCGGTGTAGGGGATGCGGATCGAGGCCGAGCGGTTGCGCGCCGAGTAGGCGAGCTTGGTCGGGGCCTCGTAGTGCGGCACCAGGCGCTTGTACGAGTTGGTGCCCGGGTTGGTGATCGCGTTGAGCGCACGCGCGTGCTTGATGATGCCGCCGATGTAGTAGAGCGCGATCTCGGACAGGCCGGCATAGCCGTTGCCCGCGAACAGGTTCTTGCCGTCCTTCCAGATCGACTGGTGCACGTGCATGCCGGAGCCGTTGTCGCCGACGATGGGCTTGGGCATGAAGGTGGCGGTCTTGCCGTACTGGTGGGCGACGTTGTGCACGATGTACTTGAGCACCTGCGTCCAGTCGGCGCGCTGGGTCAGCGTGCTGAACTTGGTGCCGATCTCGCACTGGCCGGCGTTGGCCACTTCGTGGTGGTGCACCTCGACCGGCACGCCGCAGGCTTCCAGCGCGAGGCACATGGCGGCGCGCACGTCGTTGAGGCTGTCGACCGGCGGCACCGGGAAGTAGCCGCCCTTGACGCGCGGACGGTGACCGGTGTTGCCGCCTTCGAACTTGTCGGCGGTGGACCAGGCGGCCTCTTCCGAGATGATCTTGCTATAGACGCCCGACATGTCGACCGACCACTCGACCGAGTCGAAGATGAAGAACTCGGGCTCCGGGCCGAAGAAGGCGGTGTCGCCGATGCCGGTGCTCTTCAGGTAGGCCTCGGCGCGCTTGGCGATCGAGCGCGGGTCGCGGTCGTAGCCCTTGCCGTCGGACGGCTCGATGACGTCGCAGCTGATGACCAGCGTGGTCTCGTCGAAGAAGGGGTCGATGTAGGCGGTCGAGGGCTCGGGCAGCAGCACCATGTCGGAGGCCTGGATGCCCTTCCAGCCGGCCAGCGAGGAGCCGTCGAAGGGGTGGCCGTGCTCGAAGTGCTCTTCCTCGAAGCCGGAGACCGGCAGGCCGACGTGGTGTTCCTTGCCACGAATATCGGTGAAGCGCAGATCCACGAAGCGGACTTCGTTTTCCTGGATCATCTTCATGACGTCTTGGGCGTTCATTTTCACTCCTGGTGAGATGAGGCGTTGGATGCGTTGAGCGGGTGGCGAAACGGCCGCATGCACATGAGGTCGCTACACCGGATTCTTGTGCGAAACCTAAAGCAGTAAGCGTGCCAGGAACTTCAAAATCGGCAGAGCATTGTGCCACAAGGGTCGACGCTCAAAAGCGGTGCCGATGTGAGGATGCGGGCGCACCGTTATGGTGCGGATCGCGGCAGTGGGCGCACTGTCATGGTGCAACGGCAAAATAAACGCGGATGGCACGATAGTGCGGGTGTGTCTTCAGCCAGTGCGCCACCTTCTGCTGGAGTGCGTCGAGCGCCAGCGCGGCGGGCGGCGAGGGCAGCACCAGGTCGATCTCGATGCGCTGGCCGAGGTAGTGGATCTGCACGCGGCTCGGCGCCGGTGCGTCCGCGCCCAGCAGTTCGCGCATGCTGGCGACGATCTCGGCGCGCTCGGGCAGCGGGCCCGGCGGCACGATCTGCAGCTCACCGTCGTCTTCCGGGTCGATGTGGACCAGCACGTCCTGCACCTCGGGGTGGGCGGTGCGCACGCGCAGATAGACGGCATCGGAGATGCGGTGCCCCTCCGAGACCGTGATGCGCGGATCGACCTGCACGTGCGCGTCGCACAACACGCGGTCGGCCATGCGCCGCGTGCGCATGTCGTGCAGGCCGATCACGCCCGGCGTGTCTTCGATCGTCTTGCGCAGGCGCTCGAGCTCCTCGGCCGGCAGCCCGGTGTCGATCAGCTCGCCGATCGACTTCCAGGCCAGCTTGAGCCCCATGTGCAGGATGAGAAAGCCCACCACCGCCGCAGCGAGCGGTTCCAGGAAGGGATAGCCCGCCAGGCTCCCGCCGATGCCGGCGGCCACCACCAGTGACGAGGCCGCGTCCGAGCGCGCGTGCCAGGCGTTGGCTTCCAGGACCGGCGCGCGCAGACGGCGCGCTGCGGCGAGGGTGAAGCGGAACAGGCTCTCCTTCGCGACCAGCGTGATCAGGGCCATCACCAGCGCCACCGGATGCAGTTCGGGCAGGGCGGTCATGTTCTGCAGCCGGCTCCCCGAGCTCCACAGAAAGCCGATGCCGACGCCCGCCAGCACCGCGCCGAGCACGAGGGTGGTGACGGTCTCGATGCGGCCGTGGCCATAGGGGTGGTCGGTGTCGGCCGGGTCGGCACCCTTGCGCCCCGCGAGCAGCACGAGCATGTCGGTGACCAGGTCCGAGAAGGTGTGTGCGGCATCGGCGACCAGACTGAACGCGTTGGCGAGCAGGCCGATGATGATCTGCCCGACCGCGAGCGCGGCGTTGGTGAGGATGGCGACGAGGGCCGTGCGTTGAATGCCCCGGCTGCGGGTGGGGTCATCGTGTGCGATGCCCGCGTTCGCGGCGATGCCGGCGGGGCTGGGGGAGGGCTGAGAGCTGGGCATTGGGGGGCGCGACGGACGCGTTATACTTCGGGCGACCTACATTTTAGACGGATGTTCGCATGGGAACCCTGTCGGACCTGTTATCCCTTGCTCGCGCCCGTGCGGAAACGCTCGGACTGCCTTACCAGGGGGCGCTCACACCGGCCGAAACCTGGGAGGTGATGCAGCTCGCGCCCGGTGCAAAGCTGGTCGACGTGCGCACGCGCGCCGAACTCGACTGGGTCGGGCGCGTCCCCGGTGCGGTCGAGATCGAGTGGAAGTCCTACCCCTCGATGCAGGAGAACCCCAACTTTCTCGCCCAGCTCAAGCATCAGGTCGATCCCGAGGCGCTGGTGCTGTTCATCTGCCGTTCGGGCGTGCGCTCGGATTCGTCCGCGCGCCTGGCCACCGCCTCGGGCTACGCGAACTGCTACAACGTGCTCGAAGGTTTCGAGGGCGACCGCGACGCCAACAATCAGCGCAACCGAATCGGCGGCTGGCGTCACGCCGGTCTGCCCTGGTACCAGGGCTGAGCAACATCCTCTTACCTGGGACCCCATCGCCCGGCCGGAACCCTGGCCAGACGCAGGGGGTCCGATTTCCGCAACCAGGCATTGGCCTGACTTGATCCGGATTCGAACCATGCAAGTCTCCACCATCAGCTTCGACCGCTTCAACGTGCTCGCCGACGACGAGGCCCAGGCGCGCATCCGCGCCGC
>DITC01000032.1:0-529 GCA_002422685.1 Thauera sp. UBA6194
CTGCACCCAGGCGGGCATGCGGTGGCCGACGGCGACGATGAAGAGCTTCATGTCGGCGCCCGCAGACGTGCCGGCAGCGTGGACCGGCTGTCGGCGGATTCAGCCGCGGTGACGTGCTGCCGGCTGGTCATGCATTCGAATGGTTCGCGCACGCTCAGCGCGCGGCGGCGCGGCGGCTGGCCGGCGGCGTGTTCCACAGCTCTTCGAGCTTGTAATGCGCGCGCACGGCGGGTTGCATCACGTGCACGACGATGTTGCCGAGATCGACCAGAACCCACTCGCCGGTCTCCTGACCTTCGGTGCCGATGATGTCGCCGCCGGCCTCCTTGACCTTGTCGTGCACGTTTTGCGCGAGGGCGCGGGTCTGGCGGCCGGACTCGGCGCTGGCGACGACGATGCGGTCGAAGAGCGGGGTCTGCCTGGAGGTGTCGATGACTTCGATGTCGCGTGCCTTGATGTCTTCGAGCGCGGCGACGACGATCTTTTCGAGGGCGGGGGTGTCCATTCGGGTCCTTTGCGTGATGCGAGG
>DITC01000032.1:673-2011 GCA_002422685.1 Thauera sp. UBA6194
TTGGCGACCGCGATGTGGGCGAGCGCGAACAGCTCGGTCCAGCGATGCCAGCTCGGCAGGCCCTCGAAGGCGTCGGCGCCGAGGATCAGCACCAGCGGGCGCTGCGGCCCGACCTCGGCGCGCAGGCGCTCGAGGGTGAGCACGGTGTAGCTCTTTTGCTGCGCGCGCACTTCGGCGTCGTCCACGCGCAGCGCCGGGTTGCCGGCGGCGCCCAGGCGTGCCATGGCGAGGCGGTCTTCGGGTGTGCTGCCGGGTTCGCCGCGGTGCGGCGGGCGGCCGGCGGGCATCAGGCGCAGCTCGCCCAGACCGAGCGCCTCGCGCGCTTCTTCGGCCAGGCGCAGGTGGCCGAAGTGGATCGGGTCGAAGGTGCCGCCGAGCAGGCCGAGCGGGCGCGCGCGCGACCCCGCCTGGACGGGCTCGGCCATGGGTGCGTCAGCCTGCATCGAGGTCGTCGGCGCGGACGTCGAGCGTGCGGCGGTCGCCGTCGGGCAGGCCGAAGACGTCGCGCGTGGTGGTGTAGAAGGTGGTGAAGATCACCGGCAGGATGATGAGCGGGATCGGCAGCGAGAGCAGGCTGCCGAGCATCGGCGAGACCATGCTCACCACGCCGATGACGATGCCGGGCAGGATGGCGCCGAAGATGGCCAGGCCGATCGCATAGGCGAGGAAGGGGCGCCAGTTGCGCAGGCAGGCGTAAAAGCTGAAGAACACGGCCTTGGCCGCCGGCACCTTCCACCACGCAGCCAGCACCGGCGCGAACCAGTACGCCATCATCACCGGCGTGCTGAGCGCCAGGGCCACGAGCAGGGTGAAGCCGAGCGTGGAGTCGCCGCTGACCCCGGCTTCGATGTCCTCTCCGCGCATCAGGGCAAAGAGGCTGCCGTCATCTACGAGCGAGACCATCATCAGCACGAGGATGGTGCCGGCAAGATACATGCCGCCCACCGCGACCAGCGTCTGCAGGTTGGTCTTGAAGCCGGAGAACAGCACGTCGGGGCCGATCTTGCGCCCGGCGTCCACCGCGCGGCAGGCGTTGAGCACGCCCACCGACAGCGCCGGCATGAGGAGTGAGGCGGCGAGCTGGCCGAGGACGGGCACCATGCTCATCACCACGATGGAGAGCAGGTAGCCGAAGGTGGCGAAGGTGATCAGCGCCGGGTTGCGGCGCCACAGCTGCAGGCCCTCGCGCAGCCAGGCCCAGCCGCGCTGCATCGGGAGTTGTCGTGCTTGCATGTCGTGTTCGAGAGTCGATCTTTCAGAAGTTGGAAGGCGGATTCGGCGACGAGGGGCGCCACGCGCGCGGGCGGCGAGCCATCAGCGCGGCAGGGCCGGCACGCC
>DITC01000032.1:2035-2916 GCA_002422685.1 Thauera sp. UBA6194
CGCCGCGGCGCGCAGCATGGCCGGCCAGGCGGCGCGCTCGGCGTCGGTGAAGGGGCGCTCTGCATGATAGGCGGCCAGCAGCGTTTGTGCGCGGGCTTCGTCGAGCCTGCCGTCGGGCTGCGAGCACCAGTCGTTGACGGTGACGGCGACGTCGAAGAGCAGGGCGTCGTAGCCGGCGAAGTAGAAGTCGATGACGCCGCCCACGCGCACGCTGCCGTCCGCGTCGGTGTCCCACAGCACGTTGTCGCGGAAGAGGTCGGCGTGGATGGCGCCGGCGGGCAGGGCGGCGGCGTCGATCCGGGCCTGGCTGGCGAGCGCGGCGTCGAGCAGGGCCTGGTCGTCGGCGGGCAGGAAGGGGCGCACCACCTCGGCGGTGGCGGTGCGCCAGGCAGCGCCGCGCGGGTTGTCCTGGCGGCGGCCGTAGGACTGGCCCGCCAGGTGCAGGCCGGCGAGCATGGCGCCGACCTTCTCGCAGTGCTGCAGGGCGGGGTTCATCTCGGAGCTGCCGGACAGACGCACCACGATCGCGGCGGGGCGCTCCTGCAGGGTGCCGAGGTACTCGTTGTGACGGTTGGCGATCGGCGCCGGCACCGGCAGGCCGTGGCGAGCCAGGTGCGCCATCAGATGCAGGTAGTAGGGCAGCTCGGCGCGCGGGATGCCCTCGAACAGGGTGAGCACGTAGCGCCCGAGCGTGGTGGTGACGAAGAAGTTGCTGTTCTGCACGCCGGCCGAGATGCCCTTGAGCTCGACGAGACGGCCGATGGCGTAGTCCTTGAGCCATTGGGCGAGCACGGATTCGGGGACGGGGGTGAAGACGGACATGCGGGCTCCGGGGTGGGGCGGTAAAAGCGGGTCAGAGGGCTTGGGTGGCCGACGGGCGG
>DITC01000032.1:2942-8820 GCA_002422685.1 Thauera sp. UBA6194
GTGAAGTGCAGCGCGGGCAAGGCGACTCGCCCGCGCACATGGCGGTGAAAGGCGGCTTCGGCGGCGGCGCCGTTGAAGAAGACGTGGCCGATGCGGGGGCAGTCGCGGAACAGCTGCGCGAAATCGTTGGCGACGACGCTTGCGGGGGTGATGGCGCTGTCGAGGCTGCCTGCGCGCGCGCAGCTGGCGATCACGTCCCACAGCGCCACGCCGGCTGCGTTGAGGCCTTGGAGACGCTCGCGGTAGGGCAGCTCCGGGCCGGTGCCGAACAGCGCCCCCATGATCGGCCAGAAGGCGTTGCGCGGGTGAGCATAGTATTCGGCCGCGGCGAGCGAGGCTGCGCCCGGCATGCTGCCGAGCACGAGCACGCGCGCATCGGCGGCGCAGGCCGGGGCAAAGCTGCGGCAAAGCGGAGAAGCCGGGGCAGGGAAAGAGCGGGGCGATCCCGGGTCCGTGCGGGAAATCGGGGTCTGTCCCCTGTTTTCGCTGCTTCCGCGGCTTTCCGGCGCTGCGCTGGTCATGCTCACCAGGACTTGATCACCCACATCGGCACCGCCAGCTCGGGGGCGCGGTCGTCGCGCACCATCTGGCCGTTGCCTTCCTTGTCGATCAGGTAGTAGGGCACGCCATGCGGCGGCGTCACCTTGACCATGTAGAGCTGGCCGCGGATGCGGTATTCGGTGACGGTGTCCTCGCCGCGTTTGACGATGGTCACCTCGGGCTCGTCGACCTCGGCGCCTTCTGCGGGAATCGGCGGCGGCTCGGGAATCGGTTCGAGGCCGGCGGGCTGCTGGGCGAATGCCGGCACGGCGGCGGCCAGCAACAGGGCGATGAAGGTGCGGCGCATGATGTTCTCCTGAAGATGGTGGAATTCTAGCTGGTAATGTTGGGCGGGCTGGGGTCAGGCTGGGGTCAGGTCTTGCATTTGCTCATTCGAGTTTCACCGAATGAGCAAATGCAAGACCTGACCCCCCATCACAGGTTGAGCATCATCTCGCGCTCGGCGGGCAGGGGCTGGAAGCCGCGGCGCTCGTAGTGCTTGAAGATCGCCTCGACCACCTCTTCGGGCTTGTCGATGACCTGCACCAGGTCGAGGTCCTCGGCCTTGATCATGCCCTCGGCGACCAGGCGGTCGCGGAACCAGTCGAGCAGGCCCTGCCAGAACGGCCGATGCACCAGGATGATCGGAATCTGGCGGCTTTTGCGGGTCTGGATCAGCGTCATCGCCTCGAGCAGCTCGTCGAGCGTGCCGAAGCCGCCCGGCATCACCACGTACGCGGTGGCGAACTTCACGAACATGAACTTGCGCGCGAAGAAGTGCTGGAAAGTCTGCGAGATGTCCTGATAGGGGTTGGCGCTCTGCTCCATCGGCAGCTGGATGTTCAGCCCCACCGACGGGCTCTTGCCGAAGAAGGCGCCCTTGTTGGCCGCCTCCATGATGCCCGGGCCGCCGCCCGAGATCACCGCAAAGCCCGCGTCGGAGAGCAGGCGAGCGATCTGCTCGGTGAGGATGTAGTACATGTGGTCCGACGGCGTGCGCGCGCTGCCGAAGATCGACACCGCCGGGCGGATGGCGGACAGCCGTTCGGTCGCCTCCACGAACTCTGCCATAATTCCGAAAATTCGCCAGGATTCGCGCGCGTTGTAGCGCGGCGCGGTGCTGTCGGGCACGCTGCGGGGGAGTTTGTCTTTCGCGGTCATGTTGTTGTTCTCTCTGGGGTCAGGTCTTTCATTTGCTCATTCATGGCTGAACGGATGAGCAAATGAAAGACCTGACCCCAACAAGGCTGACCCCAACAAGGATCCAGAATGCCCACCCTGCTGCTCGTCGACGGCTCCAGTTACCTGTACCGCGCCTTCCACGCACTGCCCGACCTGCGCAACTCGCGCGGCGAGCCGACCGGGGCGATCCGGGGGGTGCTGTCGATGCTAAGGCGGCTGGAAAGCGACTACAAGGCCGAATTTCGCGCCTGCGTCTTCGACGCCAAGGGCAAGACCTTTCGCGACGACTGGTATCCCGAATACAAGTCCCACCGCCCGCCCATGCCCGACGACCTGCGCGCGCAGATCGCGCCGCTGCACGAGGCGGTGGTGGCCGAGGGCTGGCCGCTGCTGTCGGTGGAAGGCGTGGAAGCCGACGACGTCATCGGCACCTTGACGCGGCTGGCGCACGAGCGCGGCTGGGAGGTGGTCATCTCGACCGGCGACAAGGACCTCACCCAGCTCGTGCGTCCCGGGGTGCGCTGGGTCAATACGATGAGCGAGGAGGTGCTGGACGAGGCCGGTGTGGAGGCCAAGTTCGGCGTGCCGCCCGCGCGCATCATCGACTACCTGGCGCTGGTCGGCGACACGGTGGATAACGTCCCCGGGGTGGAGAAGTGCGGGCCGAAGACCGCGGTGAAGTGGCTGACGCAATACGGCTCGCTGGACGAGCTCGTCGCCAACGCCGACAAGGTGAGCGGCAAGGTGGGCGAGAACCTGCGCAAGCATCTGGATTTTCTGCCGCTCGGGAAGAAGCTGGTGACGGTGGCGACGGATGTGGCGCTGCCGGTGGGGCTCGACGAGCTGCCCGCGCGCGCGGACGACAAGGCCGCGCTGCGGGCGCTGTACGAGCGCTTCGAGTTCAAGTCGTGGCTGAAGGATCTGGATGGCGGGGCGGAGAGCGTGGCGGCGTCCAAGGTCGCAACCGAGGCGCGGCGCTTCAACGGTCAGCAGGATCAATGGGGGCAGACTCGATTGATTTCCGGATCAATCGAGTCTGACCCCATTGATCGGGCGTACGTCGCGATCCTCGATTGGGAGAGCTTCGAGGCCTGGTTGGCGAGGATCACCGCCGCCGATCTCACCGCCTTCGACACCGAGACCACCAGCCTCGACCCGATGGCGGCGAAGCTGGTCGGGATGTCGTTCTCGGTTGCGCCGGGCGAGGCTGCGTACCTGCCGCTGGCGCACCGCAGCGCCGACGTGCCGACGCAGCTGCCCTTGAACGAAGTGCTCGACAAGCTCAGGCCATGGCTGGAGTCCGATGCGCACGCCAAGGTCGGCCAGAACCTGAAGTACGACGCTCACGTGCTCGCCAACCAAGGCATCACCTTGCGCGGCATCGCTCACGACACCCTGCTGCAGTCCTACGTGCTGGAGTCCGACAAGCCGCACGACATGGACTCGCTCGCCAAGCGCCATCTCGGCCTCACGACCATCCCCTACACCGACGTGTGCGGCAAGGGCGCCAAGCAGATCGGCTTCGACGAGGTCGCGATCGATCGCGCCACCGAATACGCCGCCGAGGACGCCGATGTGACCCTGCGCCTGCACCAGCACCTGTGGCCGCAGCTCGAGGCCACGCCGCAGCTCGCCGCGCTGTACCGCGACATCGAGCTGCCGGTGCTGTCCGTGCTGCAGCAGATGGAGCGCACCGGCGTGCTCATCGACCCCTTCCTGCTCAGCCAGCACTCCGAGGAGCTCGGCCGCCGCCTGCATGCGCTCGAAGGCGAGGCGCACACGCTCGCCGGCCAGCCCTTCAACCTCGGCTCGCCCAAGCAGCTCGGCGAGATCCTGTTCGGCAAGCTCGGCCTGCCGGTGGTCAAGAAGACCGCCACCGGCCAGCCCTCCACCGACGAGGAGGTGCTGGAGAAGCTCGCCGAAGATTACCCGCTGCCCAAGCTGCTGCTCGAGCACCGTAGCCTGGCCAAGCTGAAGAGCACCTACGCCGACAAGCTGCCGCGCATGGTCAATCCGAAGACCGGCCGCGTGCACACCAGCTTCTCGCAGGCCACCGCAGTCACCGGCCGGCTGTCGAGCTCCGAGCCCAACCTGCAGAACATCCCGATCCGCACGCCGGAAGGCCGCCGCATCCGCGCCGCCTTCATCGCGCCGCGCGACCACCTCATCGTCTCCGCCGACTATTCGCAGATCGAGCTGCGCATCATGGCCCACCTGTCGGACGATGCCCGCCTGCTCGAGGCTTTCGCGAAAGGCGAGGACGTGCATCGCGCCACCGCCGGCGAGGTCTTCGGCATGCCGCCGGCGGAGGTCAGCAGCGAGCAGCGCCGCTACGCCAAGGTGATCAACTTCGGCCTCATCTACGGCATGAGCGCGCACGGCCTGGCAAAGAACCTGGGCATCGAGCGTGCCGCCGCGCAGGCCTGGATCGATCGCTACTTTGCCCGCTACCCCGGCGTTGCAGAGTACATGGAGCGCACCCGCGCCGAGGCGCGCGAGCAAGGCTATGTCGAGACCGTGTTCGGCCGCCGGCTGTACCTGCCCGACATACGCGCCAGCCAGGCCGGCCGCCGCCAGGCCGCCGAGCGCGCGGCGATCAACGCGCCGATGCAGGGCACCGCAGCCGACCTGATCAAGAGGGCGATGATCGCGGCGAGCGACTGGCTTGCGGCGTCGGGCCTGAAGTCGAAGCTGGTGCTGCAGGTGCATGACGAGCTGGTGCTGGAGGTGCCGGCGGTCGAACTCGACACCATCCGTGAAGCGCTGCCTCGGCTGATGGGCGGCGTTGCCGAGCTGAAGGTGCCGCTGCTGGTCGAAGTCGGTGCGGGCGACAACTGGGATGAGGCGCACTGATGAACTCGCAGACGCTCGCGGAGAGGCCTGCCGCCAGCAGCATGAAGGTGTACCTGCGTCTGCTCGGCTACACGAGGCCCTTCCTCGCCTACTTCCTGCTAAGCATCCTCGGCTTCGCGATTGCTGGCGCCTGCAAGGCCGGGCTGGCGAGCGTGCTCAAGTACTTCATCGACGGCCTCGCCTCGCCCGAAGCACCGATCGCGACCGGCCTGCCCTGGCTGGACGCGCTCGATCTCATCTTCGCTATTCCGCTGATGATCGTGGTTATCGCGCTCATCGAGGGCCTCGGCACTTTCCTCGGCAATTACGGCATCTCGCGCGTCTCGCTCGGCCTCATCCACGACCTGCGCACCCAGCTCTTCGGCAGCTTCCTGGTGCTGCCCAACCGCTTCTACGACGCCAACAATTCCGGCCACCTGGTCTCCAAGCTCACCTACAACGTGTCGATGGTGACCGACGCCGCCACCGACGCGGTCAAGATCCTGTTTCGCGAGGGCCTCACCGTCATCGCGCTGCTCAGCTACCTGCTGTGGATGAACTGGCGGCTGACGCTGACTCTGCTCGTGGTGCTGCCGGTGATCGCCTGGCTGGTGTCCAACGCCAGCCGCAAGTTCCGCCGCCTGTCGAAGAACATCCAGACCTCGATGGGCGAGGTCACCCACGTCGCCTCCGAGACCATCCAGGGCTATCGCGTGGTGCGCAGCTTCGGCGGCGAGGGTTACGAGCGCACGCGCTTCGTCAAGGCGAGTACCGACAACACCAAGCGCCAGTTGAAGATGGTGCGCACGCAGGAGACCTTCTCCGCGCTGATGCACCTGATCGTGTATTCGTCGATGGGCCTGCTGCTATTCACCGTGCTCAAGGTGCGCGGTGATGCCTCGGCCGGCGACGTGGTCGCCTACATCACCGCCGCCGGCCTGCTGCCGCGCGCGATCCAGTTGCTCGGTGGCGTCAGCGCGCGCATCCAGCGCGGCGTGGCGGCGGCCGACAGCATCTTCGAGCAGCTCGACGAGGCCCCCGAGCCCGACACCGGCACGGTCGAGCGCGAGCGCGTCGCCGGTCGCGTCGAGGCGCAGGGGCTGGGCTTCGGCTACCCGGGGGCGGAAGGCCGCGCGCTGCACGGCATCGACTTCCGGGCCGAGCCCGGCCAGATGATCGCGCTGGTCGGCAAGTCGGGCAGCGGCAAATCGACGCTCGCCAACCTGATCCCGCGCTTCTACCAGCACGACGAAGGCCGCCTGCTGGTCGATGGCGTGGCGGTCGAGGACTACACGCTCGCCAACCTGCGCCACCACATCGCGCT
>DITC01000024.1 GCA_002422685.1 Thauera sp. UBA6194
AGCAGCACGCCCACCAGCAGCCACCAGATGATTTTGAAGGTCGGGTAGTCGAAGATCATCATGTTCTCCGGAGTCAGGCGTGCGCGTGGTGGGTTTCGTTCATGTAGCGGCCGGTGCCCAGACTGCCCGGGCCCTGGCGGGCGAACTTCTCCATCAGGACCATCTCGACGATCGGCAGCAGGGTGTAGAAGCCGACGAAGCCGGCGAGCGAGCCGTACAGGCTATTGACCGTCAGTGTCGACACCGACAGATGGGTGGGCAGCACGCCGTAGATGGTCCAGGGCTGGCGACCGTACTCGGCGACGAACCAGCCCATCTCGCACGAGATCCACGGCATGGGCAGGAACCACAGCGCCCAGCGCAGCAGCCAGCGGCGCTCGGCAAAGTCGCCCTTCACCGAGTACCACAGCGCCGCGCCGAACAGCGCCAGCATCGCAAAGCCGAGCGCCACCATGATGCGGAAGGTCCAGAACAGCGGCGTCACCGTGGGCAGCGTGTCGCGCGCGGCGCGGTCGATCAGCTCGGGGGTGACGTCGTCCATCGAGGCGGCGTATTTTTTGAGCAGCAGGCCGAAGCCGAGGTCGTCCTTGACCTTGTCGAAGGCCTCGCGCAGCGCCGCGTCCTGCGGGTTCTTGCGCAGCGCCTCGAGCAGCTTCACCGCCTCCACGCCCACGGTCACGCGTTCGCGGTTCAGCGCGTAGATCTGGTTGAGGCCGGGCAGCTCCTTGTCGAGCGAGCGCGTGCCGATGAGGCCCATCACCCACGGGATGTGGATGGCGAAGTCGTTCTTCATCTCGGCCTCGTTGGGCACGGCGATGACGTTGAAGCTGGCCGGGGCCGGTTCGGTCTCCCACATCGCCTCCATCGCCGCGAGCTTGGTCTGCTGCGCCTCGCCGATCGCATAGCCCGACTCGTCGCCGAGCACGATCACCGAGCAGATCGAGGCGAAGCCGAAGGCCGCCGCGATGCGGAACGAGCGCTTGGCGAACTCCACGTCGCGCCCGCGCAGCAGGTACCAGGCCGAGATCGACAGCACGAACATCGCGCCGGTCACGTACCCCGCCGACACCGTATGCACGAACTTGCCCTGCGCCACCGGGTTGAACACCACCGCCCAGAAGTCGGTGAGCTCCATGCGCATCGTCTCGTAGCTGAACTCCGAGCCCACCGGGTTCTGCATCCAGCCGTTGGCGATCAGGATCCACAGCGCCGACAGGTTGGTACCCACCGCCATCAGGATCGTCACCAGCAGGTGCTGCTGGCGCGACAGGCGGTCCCAGCCGAAGAAGAACAGGCCGATGAAAGTGGATTCGAGGAAGAAGGCCATCAGCCCCTCGATCGCCAGCGGCGCGCCGAAGATGTCGCCCACGTAGTGCGAGTAGTAGGCCCAGTTGGTGCCGAACTGGAACTCGAGCGTGATGCCGGTGGTGACGCCGAGCGCGAAGTTGATGCCGAAGAGCTTGCCCCAGAAGCGGGTCATGTCCTTGTAGATCGTCTTGCCGGTCATCACGTATACGCTTTCCATGATGACCAGCATCCAGACCATGCCGATGGTGAGCGGCACGAACAGGAAGTGGTACATCGCCGTGGCGGCGAACTGCAGCCGCGACAGGTCGACGAGTTGCTCACTGACCATGGGTTTCTCCAGATGTCGTGTGTAGTTTTGAGCTTGCCGGGGCGACAACCTGGGCGGCCATGGCGCCGGGGTCGACGGGCACCTTCGCGTCGCGGATGAAGGCCCACCACAGCGCGGTGATGAGCATCAGCTTGACGACGATGACGACGGTGATTTCGCGCACGAGACGGCGGTCGGTCGGGGTCATGGGGCACTCCGGTTGTCGGTGATGCCCCCTTAAACAAGACCCGTGCCAGCAAGTGTCATTTTCTGGATTTGATGTAAATCAAGGCTTTTGGGCTTGATGGGCTGTCTTCGATTGACGAAATTTCTGTCAGTCTGGCAGACTCTTGGCGCACACACCGTCATGAGTGACACCCATGCAGGCCGAAACCCGCCCCTTGCCCGAGCTCGTCTCGTTTCTCGAAACCCTCCCCGAGCCTCACATCCTGTGCGACCGCGATTACCGCATCATCGCGGCCAATGCGGCCTATCGTTCGGCGATGGGCGATGGGCGCAGCGTGGTGGGGCGCACCTGCTACGACGTCTCGCACCACTACAGCGTGCCCTGCGACCGCGCCGGCGAATCCTGCCCGCTTGCGCGCAGCCTGCAGTCCGGGCAGCGCGAGCGCGTGCTGCACCTGCACCACACGCCGCGCGGCGAGGAGTACGTGAACATCGAGCTCTCGCCGATCCGCGATGGCAGCGGCGAGATCGCCTGGTTCATCGAGAAGATGGAGCCCATGCCGGTGGCCCGCGGTGCGGCCGACCACCAGGGCCTGATCGGACGTTCGCCGGCCTTCCAGCACATGCTGGAGATGATCTCGCGCGTGGCGCCGTCCGATGCCTCGGTGTTGCTGCAGGGCGAGTCGGGCACTGGTAAGGAGCTCCTTGCCGCGGCCGTGCACGAAGCGAGCCGGCGCGCCGAGGGGCCTTTCGTGGTGGTCGACTGTTCCGGATTGCCCGAGACCCTGTTCGAGAGCGAGGTCTTCGGCCACGAGCGCGGCGCCTTCACCGGTGCGACCGCGCGCAAGCCGGGCCTGGTCGAGGCGGCCAGCGGGGGCACGCTGTTCCTCGACGAGGTCGGCGACATCCCGCTCGGCATGCAGGTGAAGCTGCTGCGTCTGCTCGAGACCGGCACCTATCGTCGCGTCGGCTCCACCGAGCTGCGCCGCGCCGACATCCGGCTGGTGTCGGCCACGCACCGGCCGCTCAAGCGCATGATCGCCGAGGGCAGCTTCCGCCAGGATCTGTATTTCCGCATCAACACCTTCCCGATCCGCGTGCCCGCCTTGCGCGAGCGCGAGGGCGACCTCGCGCTGCTGATCGACGCACTGCTCGAGCGCGTTGCGCCCAAGCGCCGCCTGGCGCTGTCGCCGGCGGCCATGCGCGTGCTGTGCGAGTACCCCTTTCCGGGCAACGTACGCGAGCTGCGCAACGTGCTCGAGCGCGCGAGCCTGATGTGCGACGGTGACGTCATCGGCCCCGAGCATCTTCCCGAGGAGGTGCTCGATCCCGCGCGCGACGACGACGAGGACGGACCCGCGTACGACAGCCAGGGCGCGTTTGCGCGGCCGCTGCACGGGGCGGCGGAGGTCGACCTCGACGAAATCCAGCGCCAGGCCATGATGCGCGCGGTGCGCAGTCACCGCGGCAGCCGGCGTGACCTGGCGCGCAAGCTCGGCATCAGCGAGCGCACCTTGTATCGACGCCTGCGCGAGCTCGGCTTGCTGGGCGCGCGCGGCGGCTGAGCGCTCCTCGGTCGCCCGCGCGGCAGGCTCTGTCAGGTAGCTGCCATGGCTGCCACAACGGCAGTCTGCTGCCCCGATTGGCGGCTTCCCGCCGTGCACAACCAGCGCATATCGTGCCGAAAGGCGTGCTCTGCGGGGGTCTCAAGGGTCTGGCACGGTGATTGCTTAAGTGTTCCTGTGCGAAGCGGGTCGTGTCGCAATCGCTGCCTGATCGTCCCCCCTCAACGGTCTTGCCCCCAGCAGCGCTGGCCCGATGATATCCCCCGACCCGCTTCGCCTTTTTTCCATTCCCCCGCGCATTCCCTGCGGTGCCTCGAACGTTTCAGCGGAGAGCATCCTGCCATGTCCGATACACGTTCCGACCTTGCCTCCCAGCGTCGAAAACTCCTGATCGCAAGTTCCGGTGCTGGTGTTGTGGCCGCTGCCGCCACCGCCGTGCCTTTCGTGGCCAGCCTCACGCCGTCCGAGCGTGCACGTGCCGCTGGTGCGCCGGTCGAGGCCGATGTCTCCGGCCTTTCCCCGGGCGAGATGATGACCGTGGAGTGGCGTGGCAAGCCCGTATGGATCCTGCGCCGTACCTCCGACATGCTCGAGACGCTCGAGACCAACGAGCAAAAGCTTGCTGATCCGGCCTCGGAAGAGCCGCAACAGCCCGACTACACCGCCAATCGCCATCGCTCGATCAACCCCGAGTATCTCGTCGTGATCGGCATCTGCACCCATCTGGGCTGCTCGCCGTCCGAGAAGTTCGCCGAGGGCACGGTCGAGGGCATGCCCGCGGATTGGCCGGGCGGGTTTCTTTGCCCATGCCACGGTTCGATCTTCGATCTGGCGGGCCGCGTCTATCTGAGCCAGCCGGCCCCCACCAACCTCGAGATCCCGCCGCACAAGTGGCTGTCGGCCTCGCAGGTGCTGATCGGCGAGGACGATCAGGGCACTGCTTGAGCCCTGGAGGCGCTGGTACTCCCTCTCCAGTGCGCCGCCGCGCATCGACCCGGGTCCGAGTCCGGTGTCGTGCA
>DITC01000051.1 GCA_002422685.1 Thauera sp. UBA6194
TCATCGACACCGAGGTGGTCGGCGCACACAGGTCGAAGCCGTCGTACAGCACCTTCATGTCGTCGAGCGTCGCAATCGACACGCCCGAGTTGCCGATCTTGCCGTAGATGTCCGGACGCAGGTCGGGGTCGCAGCCGTACAGGGTGACCGAGTCGAACGCCGTCGACAGGCGGTGCGCCGGCATGCCTTCGGACACGCGCTTGAAGCGGCGGTTGGTGCGGAAGGCGTCGCCTTCGCCCGCGAACATGCGGGTGGGGTCCTCGCCCTCGCGCTTGAACGCGAACACGCCGGCGGTGTAGGGGAAGGAGCCGGGGACGTTCTCCTTCATCAGGAACTTGAGCGTCTCGCCCTCGTCCTCGAAGTTCGGCAGCGCCACCTTGCGGATCTTGCTGCCCGACAGCGAGGTGCTGGTGAGCTGGGTGCGGATCTCCTTGTCGCGGATCTTCACCACGTACTCGTCGGCGGCGTACAGCGCCTTCTCGGTCGGCCACTGCTCGAGCAGCTTCTTCGCAGCCGGGGTGAGCTCGCCGTCCTTCCAGTCGATCATCTCGGCGAAGTTGGCACCCAACTGCGCGTCACCCTTGCCGCACTGCTCGAACAAGCCCTTGGCGATCTTCAGCGACTGGCGCTCGCGCGCGACGCGGGCCTGCTGCTCGATGTGCTTGTGATAGCCACGAACGGTGTCGGCGATCTCGGCGAGGTAGCGGGTGCGGTCGGCGGGGACGATGGCGCGGCCTTCCGAAGACGCCCGCACGCTCACCACCGGCAGCTTGCTCTTGGCGACCTTCAGGCCCTTGCCCACCAGCGCCGGCAGCATGGCCTGGTAGAGCGCGGTGACGCCGTCGTCGTTGAAGCGCGCGGCCATGGTGCCGAACACCGGCATCTCTTCGGGGCGCTGGCCGAACAGCTCGCGGTTGCGCTGGTACTGCTTGGCGACGTCGCGCAGCGCGTCCTGTGCGCCCTTGCGGTCGAACTTGTTGATGGCGACGAAGTCGGCGAAGTCGAGCATGTCGATCTTCTCGAGCTGGCTGGCGGCGCCGAACTCGGGCGTCATCACGTACAGCGACAGGTCGACGAAGGGCACGATCGCGGCGTTGCCCTGGCCGATGCCGGAGGTCTCGACCACCACCAGGTCGAAGCCCGCCAGCTTGCACGCGGCGATGACCTCGGGCAGCGCGGCCGAGACTTCCGAGCCGGTGTCGCGGGTGGCGAGCGAGCGCATGTAGATGTTCTCGTGCTCGATCGCGTTCATGCGGATGCGGTCGCCGAGCAGCGCGCCGCCGGTGCGCTTGCGCGAGGGGTCGATCGACACGATCGCGAGCTTGAGCTTGTCGTCCTGGTCGAGGCGGAAGCGGCGCACGAGTTCGTCGGTCAGCGAGGACTTGCCCGCGCCGCCGGTGCCGGTGATGCCCAGCGTCGGCACCTTGGTCTTGGCCGCGGCGTCGATCAGCGCCTTCTTGACGTCCTCGCCGTAGCCACCGTTTTCCAGCGCGGTGATGATGTGTGCGAGGTTACGCAACTGAACGCGGCGATCGCCCGCGGCCAGCGCCTTGAGCACCGCGTCGGCCTTCTGCGGCGCGGCCTTGGTGATATCGACGTCGCAGCGCTCGACCACGCTGTTGATCATGCCTTGCAGGCCCATCTTGGCGCCGTCCTCGGGCGAGAAGATGTGGGTGACGCCGTACTCGTGCAGTTCCTTGATCTCCGCCGGCACGATCACGCCACCGCCACCGCCGAAGACCTTGATGTTCTCGCCGCCGTTGGCGCGGAGCAGGTCGATCATGTACTTGAAGAACTCGACGTGGCCACCCTGGTAGGACGTGATGGCGATGCCCTGCACGTCTTCCTGCAGCGCGGCGTTGACGATCTCGCCCACCGAACGGTTGTGGCCGAGGTGGATCACCTCGGAGCCGGTCGATTGCAGGATGCGGCGCATGATGTTGATCGAGGCGTCGTGGCCATCGAACAGGGCCGCAGCGGTGACGAAACGCACCTTGTTCTTCGGCTTGTAGGGCGAGAGCTTGTGCGCAACGCTCAGGTCGGTCATGTCGATCGTCTCCAGTCAGTAGGCTAACCCTGCAATCTTAGAAGGCGCGCGACGTATTCGCCATTGCGCTTGCGGACGCTGATCATGCAAAATCCGCCAATCCCTCTCTCATCCACTGCAGAACGCCGCCATGACCCGCAGCCAGGCCCCGCTGCCGACGATCACCCCAACCAGGCGCCGTCGGCATGCAACCGTGGCGACCGGCTTCGTCACCGGCATGCTCTCGGGACTGCAAGGGCGCGAGCTCGATGCAGCCCCCCTGCTCGCCCGGGCCGGCATCACCCTTGCAGAATCGGCCAGCCGCGTGCCCGTCGAGCGCTATGCCGTGCTCTACAACCTGTGCATCGAGGCGCTCGATGACGAGGCCTTCGGCCTGCTGCCGCAGCCAATGCCGGTGGGCAGCTTCGAGTTCCTGTGCCGCGGCATGCTCGGCGCGCCGACGCTGGAAGAGGCGCTGCGGCGCGGCATCCGCTTCCTGCGCCTGGTGCTCCCCGCTTTCCGGATCAGCCTGCGGCGCGAGGGCGCGCGCGCCGAGCTCGTGCTCGACGACGGTGGCAGCCTGGGCGCCGAGCGCGAAGCGCCGCCGCGCGTGTTCGCCTACGAGTGGCTGCTGCGCCTGCTGCATGGCGTGGCGAGCTGGGTCGTCGGCCGCGGCCTCGCGCTCGACGCGGTCGACTTTCCATACGCCCGCCCCGCGCACGCCGACGACTACGCCCTGGTCTACACCGAGCATTCGCGCTTCGACGCCGACCAACTGGTCGCACATCTGCAGGCCAATCTGCTCGACCTGCCCCTGCGCCGCGACGAAGCCGCGCTCGCCGGCTTTCTCGAGGGAGCGCCCGGCAAGATCACCATGCTCTACCGGCGCGACCGCGAGATGGTGTTCCGCGTGCGCGACCTCGTGCGCGATGCACTGCCGCAGAACCTCTCGCTCGAAGAGGTCGCCGCCCGCCTGCACCTGTCGCCGCGCACGCTGCACCGCCGCCTCGAGGAAGAAGGCTCGGGCTTTCGCACGATCAAGGAAGCCACCCGGCGCGACATCGCCTACGCGCGACTGGCCAAGACACGGCAGCCGATCGCCCGCATCGCCGCCGAGCTCGGCTACGCCGACCCCTCCACCTTCTACCGCGCCTTCGTCGCGTGGTCGGGCATGTCGCCGGAACGCTTTCGCAACCAGTCGCGCCCGCAACCGGATGCTGCGATGCGTCGTTGACGTTAACGTCAATCATTCGCCACCATAGCCGTGCGATCCTGCACGGATACGGGCTGCCGCTCATTACGGGCGCCGACGAATCGTGCAAACATCCCCGCACCGACACATACCCCCGGAGATAGTCGTGGGCAGCACAGCCCCCCCGGCCGAAGATCACAGCCTGCCTCGTGCCGCACTCTCGCCCGAACAGCGCAGGCGCTACGACCTGCTGCTCGCCGGTCTGGACTTGCTCGACCAGGCGATCGCCGTGTTCGACGCCACGCCCAAGCTGGTGACCTGGAACAAGGCGATGCTGCGCCTGCTCGACTTTCCCGAGTCGCTGGTGCGCGTCGGCACGCCTTTTGAAGAGTTCGCGCGCTTCAACGCCGAGCGCGGCGAGTACGGCCCGGGCGACGTCGAGACCCTGGTCCGCGAGCGCGTCGCCGCCGCACGCAGCTTCCAGCCCCACTACGTCGAGCGCGCACGCCCCAACGGCCGCATCCTGGCCGTGCGCGGCGTCCCCATCCCCAACCTCGGCTTCGTCTCGCTGTGGACCGACATCACCGAGCAGCGCCGCTACGCCGAGGTCATCGAAGAGCAGAACGCACAGCTCGAGGCGCGCGTGCGCGAGCGCACCGCCGAACTCGAGGCCGCGAACCTGCGCCTGGCCCAGGCCAACATCGAGATCGACGACATCGCCGACGCCCTGCGTCGCAGCGAAAACCGCCTGCAGCTGATCATCGACTCGATCCCCGCGCTGATCGCCTACGTCGACGCCGACGACATCTACCGCTTCGCCAACAAGGGCTACGCGGAGTGGTTCGGGCTCAGCAAGGAGTCGATCACCGGGCGCAACATCGTGGATGTGTTCGGCAGCGAGACCTTCGAACAGATTCGCCCGCACCTCGACCGTGCGCGCGCGGGCGAGCAGGTCAGCTACGAATACGCCCGCCAGCTCGCGGATGGCCGCACGGTGCATGCGCGCAGCGTGCTCGTACCCGAACTGGGCTCGAACGGCTCGACCCTGGGATTTTTCGTGATGTCGATCGACATCACCGAGCAAAAGGCGAGCCAGGCCGCGCTCGTCCAGGCGCAGAAGATGGAGGCCGTGGGCCAGCTCACCGGCGGCCTCGCGCACGACTTCAACAACCTGCTCACCATCATCATCGGCAATCTGTCCGCGCTGCAGCAGCGCATCGGCGCAGGCCCGGGCGCCGAGTTCGTCGACCCTTCGCTGCAGGCGGCGCGGCGCGGCGCCGAGCTGATCCGGCGGCTGCTCACCTTCTCGCGTCGCCAGACGCTCGAGCCGGCCGCGGTCGAGGTCGGCGCCCTGGTGCACAACATGACCCACCTGCTCGCGCGCACGCTGGGCGAGACCATCCGCATCCACCTGCGCCTGCCGCAGTCGCCACTGCACGCCCTGGTCGATCCACATCAGCTCGAGAACGCGATCCTCAACCTCGCCATCAACGCGCGCGACGCCATGCCCGACGGCGGCGAACTCACGATCGCGGTCGCGCTGCGCAAGCTCGACGCCGCGCTCGCCGCGGTGGTCGAAGTCCCGCCCGGCGACTACGTGCAGATCGACGTGGGCGACAGCGGCAAGGGCATCGACGCGGCGGTGCTGCAGCGCGTGTTCGAGCCCTTCTTCACCACCAAGGCCTTCGGCAGCGGCAGCGGCCTCGGCCTGTCGATGGTGTATGGCTTCGTGCGCCAGTCGGGCGGCAACATCCGCATCCGCAGCACCCCGGGGCGGGGGACGCATGTGCGCTTCGTGCTGCCGACCACGGCAGCGACCGCCCCGACCGCGCGCGTCCCCGCGACCGCACCCGCGGCGCACACCACACTCGACGGCCCCGTGCTGCTGGTCGAAGACGAACCCGAGGTGCGCAAGGTGATCCGCCTGCAGCTCACCACGCTCGGCTACGCGGTCATCGAGGCTGCCGACGGCGTGGAGGCGCTCGGGTTGCTGCAGAACGTCGACGACATCGCGCTGCTGGTGAGCGACACCGTGATGCCCGGCGGCATCGGCGGGCGCGATCTGGCGCGCCGCGCGCGTGCGCTGCGTCCCGAACTGCCGATCCTGCTCGTCACCGGTTACGCCAGCGACACCCCGCAGGCAGACGCGCTGCCGAACGACATCACGACGCTGCGCAAGCCCTTCGATCAGCCCGCGCTCGCCGCCGTGCTCGCCACCGTGCTGCGCACCCACCCCCACCCGGAGAACCGCCCGCAATGCCCCTGAGCCAGCCCGACACCGCGCTACCGACGATCTTCGTGCTCGAGGACGACCCCGAGGTCGCGCGCCTGATCTGCATGAGCCTCTCCGAGTACGGCTTCCGCTGCGAACACCAGAGCACCGGCCGGCAGCTGCTCGCGCGCGCGCGCCAGAGCGCTCCGGATCTGTGCATCGTCGACCTCGGCCTGCCCGACATGGACGGCATGCAGGTGGTGCGCGAACTGCAGGACGGCAGCCCGTGCGCGGTGCTGATCCTGACCGGGCGCAACGACGTCACCGACCGCGTGCTCGGCCTCGAACTGGGCGCCGACGACTACATCGTCAAACCCTTCGAGCCGCGCGAACTCGTCGCCCGGGTGCGCTCCATCCTGCGCCGCTACCAGCGCGCCCCGGCCGTCGAGCCTGCTGAACGCAGCCTCGCGCGTTTTGCCAGCTGGGCTTTCGACGCCAGCCGTCACACCCTCACCGCACCCGACGGCCGCGAGATCTCGCTGTCGGCGGCCGAGGCAGGGCTGCTCGCCACCCTGTTGCGGCGGCCAAACAAGATCCTGTCGCGCGAGCAACTGCTCGGCGAGCGCGACGTCGACCCCTTCGATCGCAGCATCGACGTGCGCATCTCGCGCCTGC
Source organism: Thauera sp. UBA6194 (assembly GCA_002422685.1). Lineage (GTDB taxonomy): Bacteria > Pseudomonadota > Gammaproteobacteria > Burkholderiales > Rhodocyclaceae > Thauera. The sequence goes on from DITC01000051.1 coordinate 6,106, forward strand.
GCCGCAAGCTCGACGACGACCCGCACAACCCGCGCCTGATCAAGACGGTGTATGGCGCCGGCTACCTGTTCTCGGCGCAGGTGGAGTGGACCTGATCACCCGCGCGCCCGCTCGCTATAATTATGAATTCTCGACGACAACCCAGCAGGAAACCGCCATGACCCAACGCCCCTTCAAGATCCTCGGCATTCAGCAGATCGCCATCGGCGCCCCGAGCAAGGACAAGCTCAAGACCCTGTGGGTCGACATGCTCGGCCTCGAAGTCACCGGCAACTTCGTGTCCGAGCGCGAGAACGTCGACGAGGACATTTGCGCCATGGGCAGCGGCCCGTTCAAGGTCGAGGTGGACCTGATGCAGCCGCTCGACGCAGAGAAAAAGCCCGCGGTGCACACCACCCCGCTGAACCACGTCGGCCTGTGGGTGGACGACCTGCCCAAAGCGGTGGAATGGCTGAGCGCCAACGGCGTGCGCTTCGCACCGGGCGGCATCCGCCGCGGCGCGGCGGGCTTCGACATCACCTTCCTGCACCCGAAGGGCAATGAAGAATTCCCGATCGGTGGCGAAGGCGTGCTGATCGAGCTCGTGCAGGCCCCGGCCGAAGTCGTGGACGCATTCGCCCGCCTCGCAGCCAGCTAAGCCGGCGCGCGCATCGGCACGCAGCGCGCGCCGGCATGCGCGCGCTGCAGCGGGCTCAGAGCACCGCCGCCGAGAAGCTGTCGCAGCTGCCCACCTCGCCCGTCTCCAGCCCCTTGCGGAACCAGCGCGTGCGCTGTGCCGCGCTGCCGTGGGTGAAGCTGTCGGGCACGGCATAGCCTTGCGCGCGCTTCTGGATGCGGTCGTCACCGACCGCGCTCGCGGCTGCGAGCCCCTCCTCGATGTCACCCGCCTCGAGCACCTGGCGCGAACGATGCGCGTGGTGCGCCCATATCCCCGCCAAGCAGTCGGCCTGCAGCTCGAGGCGCACCGAGAGCTCATTACCCTCGCGCGCCGACACGCGCTGCCGCGTCTGCTGCACCCGGTCGAGGATGCCGAGCAGGTTCTGCACGTGGTGCCCCACCTCGTGCGCAATCACGTAAGCCTGGGCAAAATCGCCCGGCGCGCCAAAGCGATGATGGAGCTCGTCGAAGAACGAGAGGTCGAGATACACCTTGCCGTCGCCGGGGCAGTAGAACGGGCCGGTCTCGGCCTGACCCACGCCGCAGGCGCTGCGCACCGCGCCGGTGTATAGCACCAGACTCGGCTCCCGATACTGGGCCCCGCTCGCCTTGAAGATCGGCCCCCAGGTGTCTTCGGTGTCGGCCAGCACCATCGACACGAAGCGCGCCTGCGCGTTTTCCGCCGCCGGGCGCGCACCCGCATCCTGTGTGGTCTCGACCGCCGGCGGGCTCACCATCTCGGAGGTGTTGAGCACCACGCTCGGGTCGATGCCGAAATACATCGCCACCAGCGCGAGCACGATGGTTCCGATGCCGATCTTTCCACGCCCGGCGAGCCGACGCCCACCCTGGCCACGCCGGTCTTCGACGTTGCGGCTCTCACGTCCGTTACGAAAATCCATGGCGGCCACCTCCTGCTCGAATCGATGATCGGATCATAGCAGCCGCCATGCACAAGGCAGAAGGGCTCGCCTGTGCGAGCCCTTCCATGGCCATCGTGCCCGTTTCAGGTCGCGCTCAGGCAGCGGCCAGGCGGTCGTCGCGGATGGCCTCGTACTCGTCCTGCCAGAACCACTTCTCCTCGCCAAAGGCCGGCACGAGCTGGTCGAGCCAGGTCGCCTTCTCGTCGTACTTGGCGAAGAAGGGGCGCTGCACCCAATCGGGGTTGCGGCCCTGGATGAAACGCAGCACGAAGACCTTTTCGCCGCCGATCTCGGTGATGCCCTGGATCTCGACCTTGCCCGGGCTGGCGCTCATGCTCGGGCCGCGCGCGGTGCGGGCCAGGCCCGAGACCTGCTGCATGGCCTGCTGGTAAATCTCCCAGGCACGCACCAGCGGCACCTCGAAGTAATGGCGCGCCCCGGTGTCACGCTCGACGAACATGTAGTACGGCACCAGGCCGAGCTTGACCTCCATCTGCCACATCTTCGCCCACACCGCGGGGTCGTCGTTGATGTGGCCGATCAGCGGCCCCTGCGCACGGATCACCACGCCGGTGCTGCGCACACGCCGGATCGCGGCCTGCGCGGCCTCGGTGTCGAGCTCCTTCCAGTGGTTGTAGTGCGCCATCAGCGCGACGTGCTTGCCCGACTCCACGAGCTGGGCGAACAGGCGCATCAGATCGTCGGCGTCTTCGGCGCCCAGGAAACGATGCGGCCAGAAGGTGAGCGCCTTGGAGCCGATGCGGATGGTCTGGATGTGATCGAACTCGGGCTCGAGCAAGGGCTCGAGGTAGTCGCGCAGGTGGCGCGTCTTCATCACCATCGGGTCGCCGCCGGTGATCAACACGTCGGTCACTTCTTTGTGGGCGCGCAGGTAGTCGTGCAGCACGCGGGCCTCGGACGAGGCGATGCGCAACTCCTTGTCGCCGACGAACTGGGCCCAGCGGAAGCAGAAGGTGCAGTAGCTGTGGCAGGTCTGGCCCTGGCTGGGGAAGAACAGCACGGTCTCGCGGTACTTGTGCTGCATGCCGTCGAGGCGGTTGCCGTCCTCGTCGAGCGGCATGTTCATCAGCATCTGATCCGCGGGATGCGGGTTGAGCGCGAGGCGCACCTCGTCGACGGCGCGCTCGAGCTCATCCTTGGGCGCTGCGCTGCGGATGAGCTCGGCGATGCGGTCGAAGTGTTCGGGCGCGAGCATGCCGCGCTGCGGAAAGCTGAGCTGGAAGATCGGGTCGGCCGGGATGTTGTCCCAGTCGATCAGCTCGTCGATGACGTACTGGTTGACACGGAAAGGCAGCACCGACGACACGACCTTCATCTCGAAACGCTGCTCGGGCGAGAGCCGCGCCAACTGCGCGATGCGCTCGAGGTCGCGTTGCGTGTACACCTTGAAGGGCACCGGCTCGAAAAACTCGGCGGTGGGTTCGTGGTCGGCGGCGCGCGCGGGCGCGCGCTTCAGAGCATGCACTTGAGCGCTCATGAGACGTCCTCCTGGTCTGTTCTTGTCTTGTAATACGCGGACGGGTGATGCGCCGCCCACGATGCCACCGCCACATGCCGGGTTGGCGGCAGGGGCAATCCGTGGCGTCTGAAGGGTGGGCCCTGGTGAATCGGAAACGCGGGTCAGGCAGGCCCCGATTACATGCTCCCCAGGTCGGGGAGGCGACTGGCGTGCTGGATGATAGGCCACACATTTGTTTTGCGCAAATATGAGTGGCCATGAAGAAAAAGGTTCAAGCGCGAATCGCACGCCTTGTTACCCCGCCCGGCGCGCGGCGGCGCGATGAACAAAAAAAGGCCTGCTTGCGCAGGCCTCGTGCCGACAGGCACCCGGGCACATGGCCCGGGTCTCCCTCCCCATCGATCAAAACAGGTACGTGTGGGTGCTCACTCGAACTCGATGATGACCTCGTCCACCGACAGGCTGGCACCCGGCTTGGCGACGACCTTCTTGACCTTGCCGTCCTGCTCGGCCTTGAGCACGTTCTCCATCTTCATCGCCTCGATGACCGCGAGCTTCTCGCCAGCCTTCACGTCCTGCCCTTCGGCCACCGCCACCTCGCGCAGCAAGCCGGGCATGGGCGACAGCAGGAACTTGGACAGATCGGGCGGCAGCTTCGTCGGCATCAGCGACAGCAGGTGGGCGGCGCGCACGGTCATCACCATGGGTTCGACCTGCAGGCCAAAGTGGGAGATGTAGTAGCGCAGGCCGCGACGCTCGATCTGCATGCACACCGGGGCGCCATTGACGGTGCCGGTAAACAGCAGGTCGCCGAAGGCCCAGTCGGAGACGATGTTGTAGGTGCGCCCTTCGTGGGTGATCGACAGCCCCCCCTCGATCGGCTGCACGCTGAGCGGATACTGCTTGCCCGCCATCACCACCACCCATTCACGCGCCACCTTGCGGCCGTGGCCGGCGAGCTGGCCTTCGATCTGCACCGCGCGCTCGATGTAGCGGCTGCGCGCGAAGGTGGCCACCGCGGCGAGCAGCGCCGGGTCGTCGTGCGGCACCATCGAGGCGTCGAAGCCCTGCGGGTACTCCTCGGCGATGAAGCCGGTGTTGAAGTTGCCCGAGCAGAAGCGCGGATGCTGCAGCAGCGCGGCCTGGAAGGGGATGTTGGAGCTGATGCCGCGGATCACGAAGGCGTTGAGCGCGTCGCGCATGCGCTCGATGGCGTCCTGGCGGTCCTTGCCGTGCACGATGAGCTTGGCGATCATCGAGTCGTAGAACATCGAGATCTCGCCGCCCTCGAACACGCCGGTGTCGACGCGCACGCCGTGGCCCTCGGCCGGAGCCTGGAACTTGACCAGGCGGCCGGTGGAAGGCAGGAAGCCGCGGAACGGGTCTTCGGCGTTGATGCGGCATTCCATCGCCCAGCCGTCGATGCCGACGTCGGCTTGGGACAGCGGCAGCTTCTCGCCGTAGGCCACGCGGATCATCTGCTCGACGAGGTCCAGCCCGGTGATCAGCTCGGTGACCGGGTGCTCGACTTGCAGGCGGGTGTTCATCTCCAGGAAGTAGAACTCCTTGGTCGCGCCGCTGACCACGAACTCGACCGTGCCGGCCGACTCGTAGTTCACCGCACGCGCCAGCGCCACGGCCTGCTCGCCCATCGCCTTACGCATCTCGGGGTCGACGAAGGGGCTCGGCGCCTCCTCGATAACTTTCTGGTGACGGCGCTGGATCGAGCAGTCGCGCTCGTTCAGGTACACGTAGTTGCCGTGCGCGTCGCCCAGCACCTGGATCTCGATGTGGCGCGGCTCGAGCACGTACTTCTCGATGAAGACGCGGTCGTCGCCGAAGGCGTTGCGCGCTTCGTTCACGCACGACGAGAAGCCTTCGTGCGCCTCCTTGTCGTTGAAGGCCACGCGCAGGCCCTTGCCGCCACCGCCGGCCGAGGCCTTGATCATCACCGGGTAGCCGATGTTCTTGGCAATCTCGACCGCCTCGTCGGGGCCGGAGATGGCGTCGTTGTAGCCGGGGATGGTGTTTACGCCGGCCGCGATCGCGAGCTTCTTGGACTCGATCTTGTCGCCCATCTTGGCCACCGAATAGTGCTTCGGGCCGATGAACTTGATGCCTTCCTCTTCCAGCCGGCGCGAGAACTCGGCGTTCTCCGACAGGAAGCCGTAACCCGGGTGCACCGCCTCGGCGCCGGTCTGCTTGCAGGCGGCGATGATCTTGTCCATCACCAGATAGGACTCTTTGGACGGCGCCGGGCCGATGCACACGGCCTCGTCGGCCATCTCGACGAAGAGCGCGTTCTTGTCCGCCTCGGAATGCACCGCGACGGTGGCGATGCCCATCTTGCGGGCGGTCTTGATGACGCGGCAAGCGATCTCGCCGCGGTTTGCAATCAGGATCTTCTTGAACATGTATGTATTCCTCGTGCGCGGATCAGAGCGGGATGTTGCCGTGCTTGCGCCACGGGTTTTCCAGTTCCTTGTCCTTGAGCATCGCCAGCGAGCGGCACACGCGCTTGCGCGTCTCGTGCGGCATGATCACGTCGTCGATGAAGCCACGCGCGCCCGCCACGAAGGGGTTGGCGAAGCGCTGCTTGTACATGGCCTCGCGCTCGGCGATCTTCTCGGGGTCGTTCTTTTCCTCGCGGAAGATGATCTCGACCGCGCCCTTCGGGCCCATGACCGCGATCTCGGCGCTCGGCCAGGCGAAGTTGACGTCGCCGCGCAGATGCTTGGACGACATCACGTCGTAGGCGCCGCCGTAGGCCTTGCGGGTGATCAGCGTGACTTTGGGCACGGTGCACTCGGCGTAGGCGTAGAGCAGCTTGGCGCCGTGCTTGATGATGCCGCCGTATTCCTGCGCGGTGCCGGGCATGAAGCCGGGCACGTCGACCAGGGTGACCACCGGGATGTTGAACGCGTCGCAGAAGCGCACGAAGCGCGCGGCCTTGATCGAGCTCTTGATGTCGAGGCAGCCGGCCAGCACCAGCGGCTGGTTGGCGACGATGCCCACCGGGGCGCCTTCCATGCGCGCGAAGCCGATGATGATGTTCTTGGCGTAGTCGGGCTGCAGCTCGAAGAAGTCGCCGTCGTCGACCATCTTGACGATCAGCTCCTTCATGTCATACGGCTGGTTGGGGTTGTCAGGCACCAGCGTGTCGAGCGAGTAGTCGAGGCGCTCGGCCGGGTCGGACGAAGGCATGACCGGCGGCTTCTCGCGGTTGCTGCCGGGGATGTAGCCCACCAGGCGGCGGGTCATCATCAGCGCCTCGACGTCGTTCTCGAAGGCAAGGTCGGCCACGCCCGACTTGCTGGTGTGGGTGATGGCACCGCCCAGCTCCTCGGCGGTCACTTCCTCGTGCGTCACCGTCTTCACGACCTCGGGGCCGGTCACGAACATGTAGGACGAGTCCTTGACCATGAAGATGAAGTCGGTCATCGACGGGCTGTACACCGCACCGCCGGCGCACGGCCCCATGATCAGCGAGAGCTGCGGCACCACGCCCGAGGCGAGCACGTTGCGCTGGAACACGTCGGCGTAGCCACCGAGCGAGTCCACACCTTCCTGGATACGCGCGCCGCCCGAGTCGTTCAGCCCGATCACCGGCGCGCCGACCTTCATCGCGTGGTCCATGACCTTGCAGATCTTCTCGGCGTGGGTCTCGGACAGCGAGCCGCCGAACACGGTGAAGTCCTGCGAGAACACGAACACCAGACGGCCGTTGATGGTGCCGTAGCCGGTGACGACGCCGTCGCCCGGGATGTGGTCCGCGTCCATGCCGAAGTCGCTGCAGCGGTGCTCCTTGAACATGTCCCACTCTTCGAAGCTGTCGTCGTCGAGCAGCAGCAGGATGCGTTCGCGGGCGCTGAGCTTGCCCTTGGCGTGCTGGGCGTCGATGCGCCGCTGGCCACCGCCGAGGCGGGCCTTTTCGCGCTTCTCCTCCAGCTGGCGGATGATGTCTTGCATGAGTGATCTCCTATCGGATTATTCCGTCGTGCCGGAGCCTGCGGCCCCGGCGAGGGTGTTGCCAGTGATTCTTGCGTCCCGTGCTACACGTAGCCCAGCAGACGCAGCGCGGCCGCAGCGGGCGTGGTCGCGCCCTGCTCGACCGCCTGCGCAAGCGCGGGCAGCTCCTGTCTGACCTGCGGATGGCTGCGAAAACGGTTGCGCAGTCCCGAGTCGATCATGTCCCACATCCAGGCCAGCGCCTGGTGGCGCCGCTTGGCCTCGAACTCGCCCGAGGCGCCGAGCGCGTTGCGATAGTCGGTCACCGTGTTCCAGAACTCGGCGACGCCGTCCTTCTTCAGCGCCGACAGCGTCAGCACCGGCACCGTCCAGTTGGGGCTGGCCGGGCGCAGCATGTGGAGCGCGGTCTTGATCTGCGACCTTGCCCGCATCGCCGCGCCCGGGTCGATGTCGGCCTTGTTGATGACGATGAGGTCGGCGATCTCCATGATGCCCTTCTTGATCGCCTGCAGATCGTCGCCGGCGTTGGGCAGCTGCAGCAAACAGAAGATGTCGGTCATGCCGGCAACCGCGGTCTCGCTCTGCCCCACGCCCACGGTCTCGACGATGACGACGTCGAAGCCGGCGGCCTCGCACACCAGCAGCGTCTCGCGCGTCTTCTCGGCCACACCGCCCAGGCTGCACGCCGAGGGGCTGGGACGGATGAAGGCGGCGGGGTTCTGGCTCAGCTGCTCCATGCGCGTCTTGTCACCAAGGATGGAGCCGCCGGTGACCGACGACGACGGATCCACCGCCAGCACCGCCACACGCAGGCCCTGCTCGATCAGGTACAGGCCGAGCGCCTCGATGAAGGTGGACTTGCCCACCCCCGGCACCCCGGAAATCCCCACCCGCATCGCGCCGCCGGTGTGCGGCAGCAGCGCCTCGAGCACTTTCTGCGCACGCGCCCGGTGATCGTCGCGCTGCGACTCGGTCAGCGTGATCGTCTTCGCCAGCGCCCGCAGCTGGCACGCGAGCACGCCATCGACCAGAGCCTGGTCGGCCGCGTCGAGCGGCTCGGACAGCGGGCCGGGCATCGATGAGGGCATGGAGGCGGTCAGGGCTTCTGGCTTGTTCATCGGCATGTAAAGTGCATTTTTGAGCGCCGGCGCGCGGTGATCGATCCGCGCGGCGGCGTGTTTTCGCAAACTCAGGACGTCTTGCGCGCGGCGCGGATCTGCTTGAGCACCTCGCGCGCCGCGGTCGGGATCGGCGTGCCCGGGCCGAAGATGCCCTTGGCGCCGGCGGCGTACAGCGTGTCGTAGTCCTGCGCCGGAATGACGCCGCCGACGAAGGTGATGATGTCGTCGGCGCCGAGGCGCTTCAACTCGTTGATGACGGCCGGCACCAGGGTCTTGTGGCCGGCGGCGAGGCTGGAGCAGCCCACCGCATGCACGTCGTTCTCGACCGCGTGACGGGCGGCCTCTTCCGGGGTCTGGAAGAGCGGGCCGACGTCGATGTCGAAGCCGAGGTCGGCGAAGGCCGAGGCCACCACCTTGGCGCCGCGGTCGTGGCCGTCCTGGCCGAGCTTGGCGATCATCACGCGCGGGCGGCGGCCCTCTTCGGCGATGAAGGCCTCGATGTCGGCCTTGAGGGCCTTCCAGTCTTCCTGTTCTTCCACGACGGCTCCATAGACGCCGGACACGGCTTGCGGGTTGGCACGATAGCGGCCGAAGACCTTCTCGAGCGCGTCGGAGATCTCGCCCACGGTGGCACGCAGGCGGATGGCCTTGACCGACAGGTCGAGCAGGTTGCCTTCGCCGCGCTCGGCGCATTGGGTGAGCGCGTCGAGCGCGGCCTGCACGGCGGCGCCGTCACGGCTGGCGCGGATGCTGTTGAGGCGGGCGATCTGCGACTCGCGCACCGCGTGGTTGTCGATGTCGAGGATGTCGATCGGGTCCTGCTTGTCGAGCTTGTACTTATTGACGCCGACGATGACGTCCTTGCCCGAGTCGATGCGCGCCTGCTTGTCGGCGGCGCACTCCTCGACCTTCATCTTGGCCCAGCCGGATTCGACGGCCTTGGTCATGCCGCCCATGGACTCGATCTCTTCGATCAGCGCCCAGGCCTTGTCGGCCATGTCCTGGGTGAGCTTCTCCATCATGTACGAGCCGGCCCAGGGGTCGACGACGTTACAGATGTGGGTCTCTTCCTGGATGATGATCTGGGTGTTGCGCGCGATGCGGGCGGAGAACTCGGTGGGCAGCGCGATCGCTTCGTCGAGCGCGTTGGTGTGCAGCGACTGGGTGCCGCCGAACACCGCGGCCATGGCCTCGATCGTGGTGCGCACGACGTTGTTGTAGGGGTCCTGCTCGGTGAGCGACCAGCCCGAGGTCTGCGAGTGCGTGCGCAGCATCATCGACTTGGCGCTCTTGGGGTTGAACTGCTTCATGATCCGCCACCACAGCAGACGCGCGGCGCGCATCTTGGCGATCTCGAGGTAGAAGTTCATGCCCACCGCCCAGAAGAAGGACAGGCGGCCGGCGAAGGTGTCGACGTCCATGCCGGAGTTGATGCCGGTGCGCACGTACTCCAGCCCGTCGGCGAGCGTGAAGGCGAGCTCGATGGCCTGGTTCGCGCCCGCTTCCTGGATGTGGTAGCCCGAGATCGAGATGCTGTTGAACTTCGGCATGTGCTGCGCGGTGTAGCCGAAGATGTCGGCGATGATCTTCATCGACGGGGTGGGCGGATAGATGTAGGTGTTCCGCACCATGAATTCTTTGAGGATGTCGTTCTGGATCGTGCCCGAGAGCTTGTCCTGGCTGACGCCCTGCTCCTCGGCGGCGACGATGTAGCCGGCGAGGATGGGCAGCACCGCGCCGTTCATGGTCATCGACACCGAGACCTTGTCGAGCGGGATCTGGTCGAAGAGGATCTTCATGTCCTCGACCGAGTCGATCGCCACGCCGGCCTTGCCGACGTCGCCCGTTACGCGCGGGTGGTCGGAGTCGTAGCCGCGGTGGGTGGCGAGGTCGAAGGCGACCGACACCCCCTGCCCGCCGGCGGCGAGCGCCTTGCGGTAGAAGGCGTTGGAAGCCTCGGCGGTCGAGAAGCCGGCGTACTGGCGGATGGTCCACGGCTTGACCGCGTACATGGTGGGCTGCGGCCCGCGCACGAAGGGCTCGAAGCCGGGCAGCGTGTCGGCGTGCTGCAGGCCCTCGGTGTCGGCCTTGGTGTACAGCGGCTTGACGGTGAGGCCTTCGGGCGTGATCCAGTCGAGCTTGTGGACATCGCCGCCAGGAGAGTGCTTGGCGGCAGCTTTTTCCCAGGCCTCGAGGTCGGGCTGGGGATAGACGGGCTCGTTCGCGTTCGACATGAAAACCTCTTCAATTCGGCAGGCCTTGCTGCCTCGGCATGAAATTGATGGACGCACCGCCAACACCTGGCCTGCATTCGGGCTGCGGGCTACGGCGACGGGGCCGCTCGCAGCGATCGCCACGAGCGGCCGTCGACGTTCCGGCACCGTCCGCGCTTCCCCCTTCGCCAACCAATGGTCGGCGCCTCCCGGAACGCGCAGTGCACAGGAAGTTGACTTGCTCAGCAGGAAAATAATACTTTATCCATAATTATGGACGCAATGGGGAGATCGCGCGATCACCACAGGCCCCGTCCCCGCAACCGACACCCAAAACACGCCACCGCCACCATGAACGCGTCCCGCATCGCCCCCGTCGCCCTGTACCAGGAAGTTGCCGAACGCCTTCGGCAGCGCATCTTCGCGCACGAGCTGCCCCCTGGAACCTGGATCGACGAGCAGGCGCTGGCGGTGCATTACGGCATCTCGCGCACCCCGCTGCGCGAGGCGCTCAAGGTGCTGGCCTCGGAGGGCCTGGTGACGCTCAAGCCGCGCCGCGGCTGCTACGTGACCGAAATCTCCGAGCGCGATCTGGACGAAGTATTCAGCGTGATGTCGATGCTCGAGGGCGAATGCGCGCGGCTTTCGGCCGCCAAGGCGACCGACGCCGACCTCGAGGGTCTGCGCGCCATCCACGCCGACCTCGAGCGCGCCGCGGCCGCGGCCGACATCGACCGCTTCTTCGAGGCCAACCAGGCATTTCACCTCGCGCTGCATCAGATCGCGGACAACCGCTGGCTGCTTCACGTGATCGAGGATCTGCGCAAGGTGATCAAGCTGTCGCGCCACCACTCTTTGTTCTCGGAGGGGCGGCTGGAGCAGTCGCTGGCCGAACACCGCGACATCATGCACGCCCTGCTCGCGCGCGACGGCACGCAGGCCGAAGACAGGATGCGCAGGCACATCCTCAGCGGCCGCGCCGCGCTCGCCCGCATCGCCGAAACCCGCAGCCCGACCCCCGGCCTGAACGCGCCACCCCCTGCTCCGCAGCACTAGCCGAGCGGCGGCGTACCCTCGCGCGTCACCAGCACCTGGTCGATGCGGTAGTTGTCGATGTCGACCACCTCGAACTTGTAGCCTGCATAGAGCACGGAGTCGGTGCGCTTGGGCACCTTGCGCAGGCGATACATCAGAAAGCCGGCCACGGTTTCGTAGTTCTGGAAGCCCTCGAAAACCTCGATGTCGAGCGCCTGCATGACGTCCTCGATCGGAGTCACACCATCGATCAGCCAGGAGTTGTCGTCGCGCTGCACGATGAGTTCTTCCTGGAAGGGGCTCACCAGGTCGCCCATCACCGTATTCATCACGTCCTGCAGCGATAACAGGCCGACCACCAGCGCGTACTCGTTGAGGATGAGGGCGAAGTCCTCCTTGGCCTCGCGGAAGTGCCCGAGCGCCTCGAACAAGGTGAGCGTATCGGGCAGCATCAGCACCTTGCGCACGATCGGCTGGGTGCGCAGCGACAGGTCCTGACCCTGCACGATGCGCGGTAGGATGTCCTTGGAGTCGACATAGCCGATGACGCTGTCGATGCCGTCCTCGCACACCGGAAACTTGCCGTGCGGGTGCTCGGCGATCTTGCGTCGGATGCTCTCCTCGGATTCGGACAGGGTCAGGAAGACGATGCTCTCGCGCGAGGTCATCGCCGAGGGCACGATGCGCGAGTCGAGCTCGAACACGTTGCTGATCAGGTGCTGCTCCTGACGCAGCAGCGCACCGGCCTGCGCGCCGGCGTCGGCCATGGCCATGATGTCATCGGCGGTGATGTTCTCGATACGCGCGCTCGGCACCTTGAACCAGCGAAAGATGAGGTTGGCCGCACCGTTGAAGACCCACACCAGCGGCGCAAAAAGCCACATGCACACCTGCATCGGCTGCACCACGGCGACCGCGATGCGCTCGGGCTGCAGCATCGCCAGGCGCTTGGGCATCAGGTCGGCGAAGAGCACGAACAACGAGGTCACGAACACGAACGAGAACACGAAGGTGACGGTAGCGAGCGAGGGGCCGTCGTAGAGCGGACGCAGGAGTTCGGCGACGTAGGGCGACAGCGCCTGCTCGCCGACCACGCCCCCCAGGATGGCGACGGCGTTGAGCCCGATCTGCACCACGGTGAAGAAGTTGCCCGGGCTGTCCTGCAGCGCCAGCACGCGCTGGGCGTTGAGCTGTCCGCCTTCGGCCATCAGGCGCAACTTGATCTTGCGCGAGGCCGCCAGCGAGATCTCGGACATGGAAAAGAAGGCGCTGGCTGCGATCAGCACCAGGATGACGAGCAGTTCATTGACAGGCACGACGACTCCTTTGGGATGAAGGCCCCGCCGGAAGGCAAAACCAGAATCGAGGCAGCGAGTCTATCACCGCCACCGGGCGCCCATCCGGCACCACGGACGGTCGACGAAAAACCCGCCCGGCGCAGGTGCGCGGGGCGGGTCGGGGATGCAGCGCGGCTAAGGGAGCCGCGCAGATCGATCAGTGGGACGAGGCGGTCGCGGCGCCGACGCCGGTCTGGGCGCGCACGTACTGATCCTCGAAGGCTTCCTTCTCGGCCTCGGCTGCCTTGCTCTTGTCGAGCGTCGAGAACAGCCAGGTCATGAAGAAGGCGATCGGCATCGAGAATAGCGCCGGCTGGGTGTAGGGGAAGATCGCCGAGGCGTTGCCCAGCACATCCACCCACACCGACTTCGACAGCAGCACGAACAGCACCGCGCTGATGAGGCCGGAGTAGCCGCCCACCAGGGCGCCCTTGGTGGTCAGGCCCTTCCAGTACATCGACAGGATCAGCACCGGGAAGTTGGCCGAAGCCGCCACGCCGAAGGCGAGCGCGACCATGAACGCGATGTTCATCTTCTCGAAGGCCATGCCGAGCAGCACCGCAACGATGCCGAGGCCGATGGTGGCGAACTTCGACACCTTGAGCTCGGTGGCCTCGTTGGCCTTGCCCTTCATGATCACGCGCGAGTAGATGTCGTGCGAGATCGCGGAGGCGCCCGCCAGCGCCAGGCCCGCCACCACCGCGAGGATGGTCGCGAACGCCACCGCCGACAGGAAGCCGAGCAGCAGGTTGCCGCCGACCGCGTTGGCCAGGTGCATGGCAATCATGTTGCCGCCGCCGATGACCTTGCCGCCGATCTCGCCGCCCTCGAAGAACTGCGGGTTCTGGCCGACGATGATGATCGCGCACAGGCCCATGATGGCGATGACGTTGAAGAAGTAGGCGACGATGCCCGAGGCGTAGAGCACCGACTTGCGCGCTTCCTTGGCGTCGGTCACGGTGAAGAAGCGCATCAGGATGTGCGGCAGGCCGGCGGTGCCGAACATCAGGCCGAGGCCGAGCGAGATCGCGGTGACCGGGTCGGCGAGCAGGCTGCCGGGGTTGAGCAGCTTCTCACCCAGCTTGTGCACTTCCATCGCACGCGTGGTCAGCTCGTCGAACGAGAAGCCGAACTGGCTGAACGCGAGCACGCCCACCGCAGTGCCGCCGATCAGCAGCATGCAGGCCTTGATGATCTGCACCCAGGTGGTGGCGACCATGCCGCCGAAGGTCACGTACACCATCATCAGCGCGCCGACGACGACGAGCGCGATGTTGTAGTCGAGACCGAACAGCAGCTTGATGAGCTGGCCGGCACCGACCATCTGCGCGACCAGGTAGAAGCACACCACGGTCAGCGAGCTGATCGCCGCCATCGTGCGCACCTTGCCCTGGTCGAGGCGGTAGGCGGTGATGTCGGCGAAGGTGAACTTGCCCAGGTTGCGCAGGCGCTCCGCCATCATGAACAGGATGATCGGCCAGCCCACGAAGAAGGACAGCATGTAGATGTAGGCATCGACACCCTGCGCGTACATCATCGCGGTGAGACCCAGCAGCGTGGCCGCGGACATGTAGTCACCCGCGATCGCGAGGCCGTTCTGGAAGCCGGTGATGCCGCCGCCGGCAGTGTAGAAGTCGGCGGTCGACTTGGTGCGGCTGGCCGCCCAGTAGGTGATGCCCAGGGTCATCAGCACGAACACGAAGAACATGCCGATGGCGTGGAGGTTGAGCGGCTGCTTCTCGGTCGCATCCATCGCCGGACCGGCGGCGAGCGCGAGCGGGCTGACGGACAGGGCCAGCAGGCCGGCGCCGAGGCGGGTATTGAGCTTGGCAGTCATCATTTTTCGTCCTTCCAGGCGGCCTTGACGAGCTCCTTGTTGATGTCGTCGAACTCGCCGTTGGCGCGGCGGACGTACACCAGGGTCAGGATCCAGAAAAAGATGAACTGCAACAGCCCGGCCAGGATGCCGAAGGTGAGGTTGCTGCCCTCGAACAGGCGCTTGCCGATGATCTCGGGCGCAAAGGCCACGAGCAGCACGAAGCCGTAGAAGACGATCAGGACGATCGCCGCGAGAATGCCCGCAAAGCGGGTCCGCTTGGACACCAGTTCCGCAAAACGCGGATTGCGCCGGATGTGCGCATACATCGAGCTAGACACTTTCTCCCTCCCATGGATAAGCAACGCTGAAACGCTAGCCTCCACCCTCCTCTGCCGACCGCCCCGTCTGCCGCAGGCCGTATCGAGCGAGCGGATGATATATCATCCATAAGACTCCATACACGTCCGTATGGAAAAATTTTATTTATCGAAAACCCCTCCCATGAGCACACGCATCGACCTCGAAATCGGCGACGGACTCGCCACCGTCACCTTGCACAATCCCGCCAAGCTCAATGCGGTGAATGCCGCGATGTGGCGCGGCCTGTCCGCAGCGATGGCGCAGATTGCCGGCGACGACAGCGTGCGCTGCGTGATCGTGCGCGGCGCCGGCGACGAGGCCTTCGCGGCGGGCGGCGACATCGAGGAGTTCCTGCGCGTGCGCGCCAACGTCGAGGACGCGCTGCACTACCACGAGGACCTGGTGGCGAGCGCGCTGAATGCGATCCGCGACTGCGCCGTGCCCACCGTGGCCGCCATTCGCGGCGCCTGCATCGGCGGCGGGCTGGAGATCGCGGGCTGCTGCGACATCCGCATCGCCGGCGAGTCGTCACGCTTCGGCGCGCCGATCAACCGCCTGGGGTTCTCGATGTATCCAGGGGAGATGGCCGGCCTGCTCGCGCTGGTGGGGCCGGCGGTGGTGCTGGAGATCCTGCTCGAGGGGCGCATCCTGAACGCGCGCGAGGCACTGCAGAAGGGCCTGCTGTCGCGCGTGGTCGATGACGAGAAGGTGTTCGAGGAAGCGGCCGCATGCGCGGCGCGCATCTGCGCAGGCGCGCCGCTGGTGGCGCGCTGGCACAAGCAGTGGGTGAAGCGGCTGATGGACGGCGGCGCACTGAGCGACGCCGAAAAGCGCGAGGCCTTCGCGTTCCTCGATACCGAGGATTACCGCGAAGGCCTCGAAGCGTTCCTGGCCAAGCGGCCGCCGGTGTTTCGGGGACGCTGACGGGACAGCGCGCGCTCAGTCGCGCTGGGGTGTCGTCGGCTGCGCCGAGGGGGCCGGGGCACGGCCTGCGCCCGCCTCGCGCATGGCCTCAGCGAACAGTGCCTCCTTGTCGATCTGCAGCGGCGTCGGTGCCTCGGGTGGGCACAGCTCGGCCGCATCGACGCCACTGCGATCCTGGCCGAGCTCGGCCGGCGTCGGCAGATCGTTGCGCGCCACCTCCAGCGTGTTGAGCAGGCGCCCCATCCCGGCCAGCGTGCGCGCCTCGGCGATTGCGAGGTCGTAGCGCGCGCTGGTGTAGGCGCGGCGGGCCTGGAAGTACTCGTTCTCGGTGTCGAGCAAGTCGAGCAGGGTGCGCTGGCCGATGTCGAATTGCTGGCGGTAGGCCTCGCGCGCCTTGGCGATCGAGAGCTGGTGCTGGTCGAGATAGCCGATCTGTTCCTGGAGACGCTGGCTGTCGTTGTAGGCGATCGACAGGGTCTGGCGGATGTCGCGGCAGGCCTTCTCGCGCAGGTCGCGCGCCTGGTTCAGCGACTCTGCAGCCTGGCGGATGCGCGCCTGGTCGGAGCCGCCGCGGAACAGGTTGTAGTTGAGCACGACCTCGACCACGCCCTCGCGCGACCGTCCATCGATGCCATCCAGATTGTGATCCACCGACTGGCGTGCGCGCAGGTCGACGCGTGGGTGATTGGCGGCACGGCGGGCTTCGATATCGGCCTGGCCGGCGCGCACGTTCTCGATGGCGGCGGCGAGCGCAGGGCTGGCGCCGAGGGCGGCCTTGACCGCGTCCGCGACCGTCGGCGGCAGGCCATCGGTACCGACGAGACGGTCGGGCAGCGCCGGCAGCGCGTCCGCGGGCGCCTCGCCGACCAGGCGCAGGTAGCGTGCGCTGACGTCATGCAGGTTCGACACCTCGGTCAGCAGGTTGGATTCGGCGAGCGCGAGACGGCCGCTGGCCTGCTCGAGGTCGACCCGACGCCCCACCCCTGCCGCGGTGCGCTCGGCGATCTGGTCGTACACCCGCCGGTGCTCGACGTAGTTGTCCTTGGCGAGCTGCACCAGTTCGCGATAACGCAGTACGTCGGCGTAAGCGCGCACGGTTTCGAGCGCGGCCGTCTCCGACGCATCCACCACCTCGTAGTAGCGCGCCAGGCGGGCGAAACCCAGGCGCGACACCTCGCTGCGGGTGAGGAAACCGTCGTACAGCATCTGGTTGAGGGACAGCGCCGCGCCGCGACGGGTATATCGCTCGGTCGCCTCGCCCGGGAGGTCCTGGCGCTCGCGGCCGACACCGGCATTGAGGTCGATCTGCGGCAGGTAGCCGCCGCGCGCCACATCCTGTTCCGCGCCCGCGGCCTGGAAGGCGTGCCAGCGTGCCTGCACTTCGGGGTTCGTACCGACCGCCTTGAGCGCGGCTTCGCGCAATGCCGCAGGCACCGATTCCGCCAGCGCCGTGCCGTGCAGCGCGAAAAGCACTGCGATGACGCAGGTGCGGCGGAGGTTCTTGTGGAGGTCCATGTTGTTCGAGTCCTTATCGACGCGGCACACTGAGGCCGCGGTTACGTCATTAGATCAAGATTCAGGGTGTGCTCCGGGCACTCAAACGCGCCCCGAGTGACGCTTTGCACAAAAGGCATCAACTTGTTGCCGCAGCCGTGTGCCAGGTCACGCCACGAACCTGCTGCCGGCGACCCCGCAGGCACGAATCGCCCATAATCGGGCTCAGCCCCACCGCGCCCGCCGATGCTCCACGCCCTCCTCGCCCATCTTCGCCGGCTGTATCAAGCCGCCGCACTCGCCGCCTTCGTCGGCAGCCTGTCGCTCGTGCTGGCGTCGGCAGACGGCGCACGCATGGAGGAGATTGCCCGCGCGCGCTACGGCGAGGCAGTCGCAGCCGCCGTGCGTGACTGGCGGGCGCTGATCTTCGATCCGACGATCGATGACGAGCGCGAGCGGCTGACGCGGGTAAATACGTTCTTCAACCGCCGCCTGCGCTTTGACGATGACATCAAGGTGTGGAAGGAGGCCGACTACTGGGCCACACCGCTGGAGTCGATAGCGCTCGGCGCAGGAGACTGCGAAGATTTTGCGATCGCGAAGTATGCCAGTTTGCTGATTTCCGGCATATCCTCCGAGCGACTTCGCCTGATTTACGTTCGCGCCCGCATCGGCGGACCGCAGAGCAAAGTATCCCAAGCGCATATGGTGCTCGGTTACTACCCGACGCCCGACGCAGAACCGCTCATCCTCGACAATCTGGTGAGCGAGATCCGTCCCGCCAGCCGCCGCCCCGATCTGTTCCCGATTTTCAGCTTCACCAGCGAGGGGCTCTGGGTACAGGGCGCGAGCACCAGCTCCGCCGACCCCACTGCCCGCCTCTCGCGCTGGCGTAGCGTGCTGCAGCGCATGCGCGCTGAAGGTCTGGACCTTCAACAATGAACCCGCAACGCCCTCTCCGGAGCCGCCCGCCATGTCCCTGATCAAGCAACTCTGGATCGCAACCCTGTGCCTCACCCTGCTCGCCCTCGGCGGCAGCCTGGTGGTCGGCACGCTGTCGGCACGCGACTACCTGGTGCAGGCGCTGACGGTGAAGAATATCGACAACGCCGGCGGCCTGGCCCTCGCGCTCTCGCACCTTCCAAAGGACCCGGTCAGCATCGAGCTGCAGCTGTCGGCGCGCATGGACACCGGCCACTACCGGCTGATCCGCCTGGTCGACCCCAAGGGCGAAGTAGTCGCGGAGCAGGTTGCCGAGGGTGGCGACGGCGACGTACCCATCTGGTTCCGCGCCCTGATCCCGATGCAGGCTGCGGCCGGCGTGGCGCAGGTACAGGACGGCTGGCACCAGTTCGGCACACTCAGCGTGGTCAGCCACGACCGCTATGCCTACGAATCGCTGTGGCGCTCCACGCTGGACCTGCTGCTGTGGTTCGCCGTCGGCGGCGTGGCCTGCGGCGCGCTCGGCACCCTGCTGCTCAAGCGCATCCTGCGTCCGCTTGACGACGTGGTGGAGCAGGCGACGGCCATCGGCGAGCGCCGCTTCGTCAGCACGCGCGAACCCGGCACGCTCGAGTTCCGCCGCGTGGTCGGTGCCATGAACGCGCTGTCCGCCCGCGTGCGGCTGATGCTCGGCGAGGAGGCCGAGCGCCTGGAGGCGCTGCGCTTCCAGAGCCAGCATGACGACCTCACACGATTGATGACCCGCACCCAGTTCCTGCGCCGGGTGGAGAGCGCCCTAGCGCGCGAGGACGAGCAGGCCGGCGGGACCCTGGTCATCGCCCGCGTCGGCGACATCGCCAGCCTCAATCGCCAGCACGGGCGGCCCGTGGTCGATGACCTGCTGCGCGCGCTCGGACACCACCTGCTGCACCTCGCTTCGTCCCGCCCCGACTGGGAGGCTGGCCGCCTGAACGGCACCGACTTTGCGCTGCTGGCAACCGGCGAGGACGACGCGACCGGACTCGCCAAGCGCGTGCAGGCGGTGATCGAAGAGGCCCTCGCCCTAGCGGGCGACGGCACGCGCCTTGAAGTCGCCTTTCCGCTCGGTGCCTGCGCGTTCTCGCCAGGCACCGCGCTCAAGAGCCTGCTTGCCCGCACCGACGGCGCCCTGGCCATTGCGGAACAGGCTGGCGCGCGCGCGATCAGCGTGGCCGATCCCGATCGACCGTCGCTCGCCCACACCGAGCTTGCCGGCTGGCGGCAAGCAATCGAGGGCGCACTCCAGGCGGGCGGCATGCAGCTCGGGCGCTTCCCGGTCGTCGACACCACCGGTGAGCTGCTTCATTTCGAGGCGCCAGTGCGCCTGGCAATGGACGGCGGCTGCCAGAGCGCCGGCTACTTCATGCCGTGGGCGGCCCGCCTGGGGGTAATCAACCGCATCGACGCCGAGGTCGTCCGCCTTGCGCTGCGCAGCATCGCCAGCTCCGGTGAGCCGCTGGGGATCAACATCTCGGCCGAATCGCTACGCGACGCCGGCTTCCGCAGCCTGCTGCTGGCGAGCTTCGCCGAGCAACCCGCGAGCGCACGCCAGCTGTGGGTCGAAGTCCCGGAATACGGCGTCGTGCAGCACCCGAACGAGTTCCGTGAGCTGTGCCACGCGCTCAAACCGCTGGGCTGCCGTATCGGCATCGAGCACTGCGGCCGTCAGCTCAAGCAGCTTGGCGATCTGCACGACCTCGGGCTCGACTACCTCAAGGTGGACGCCGCGCTGATACGCGGCATCGACACCGACGCCGGCAACCAGAGCGTGCTGCGCAGCCTGTGCGTGCTGGCGCACAGCATCGGCGTGCGGGTGATTGCGGAGGGTGTGAGTAGCGACGCCGAGCGCCTCGTCTTGCCGGCATTGGGGATCGATGGCATGACCGGCCCGGGCGTGCGTTACGTCGGCCCTGGCAAGGCTTGAGGGGCGAGACCGCATGAGCTTGCAGGCCTCCAGCCCCCGCAATCGCGAACGAGAACGCCCACCCCCGCGAGGCGCAGCCTAAAGGATTTGTCCGTTCCGCTCCGAGAGCAGGTTCAGGCTGCGCATCGAGACGCGCGCGCTGCGGCGTGCGCTGAGCTTTTCCTGTGCGGCCGGAGGTAGGTCGGTAAAGCGGATGACCGAGCGCTCGACCAGCAGGTCGATCAAGTCTTCCAGCACCCGCACGAGCTGAAGGTCGGTATCGGCCAGACCCGGCGTGGAGCTCAGGCGGTGCAGGAACAGCCGCAGCGCGGGATCTTCTCCATCGACCTCATGGCAATGCTCCGCATCCTCGAAATTGCTCACTGCGACGATCTCGCCCGTCGCATTTCTCTTCACATAAGGCATACCCGGGTCTCTGGATTATGCCTGCCGGGTACTCCCCGGCAGGCGATCTGCATCGTCAATCGGTAATCAGTCGTCCGTTGCTGAGCAGCTTCTGGATGATCTGATTATCGTCGGTCAGCCCTTCCAGCAGATCGACATTTTCGAGGCGGATGATCTGGTCTGGCGCACTCATCGCCGCTCCTTGGGTCTTCACCGAGACGACGGTGGTACCCACGCTGCCGCCCGAACCGGGCTCGAAGTTGAAGTCGAGGTACTCGCTCAGATTTCCGGCGCTGACCCCCTGGTGGGTCTCCCCGGCCAGCAGGTCGCGCAAGTCGAGCACGTCGCCCTGGGCTACCGAGAAGTCCTTGACCACGTCGATCGCGGGTGCGCTGGTGCTGCCCTGGTCCCCAAGCTGCCACTTGAACACGTCCGCTCCAACACCACCGTAGAGGTTGTCGTCGCCCGCACCACCGACGAGCACGTCGTTACCGGCGTCGCCGTACACCGTGTCATTGCCTTGCCCGCCATACAGCCAGTCGTTGCCGCCGCCGCCACGAAGCGTGTCGTTGTCGGCGCCGCCGAAGACGAGGTCATCCCCCTCCCCGGCGTCGATCGTGTCGCGACCGGCATAGCCGCGGATGAGGTCATCCCCGTTCGTGCCGTTGATCGACTGGTTTGCACTGGTGCCCGTGGTAACCGTGAAGTCGGTCTGGTCAAAGGTGACACTGACCGTCTGATGAGTCACGGCCGTGTCCCCGTTGGCGGTCTCGAGCGCGGTGGCAGTGACCGTGAGCGCGAGCGTGCCGGAGAAGCCCGCCGGGGGCATCAGCAGCAGGTTGCCGAGTTCGGCTGCCGTGAAGCTCCAGCTGCCGTCCCCGTTGTCGGTGCCGGAGGTGAAGCGAGCACCGGAGGGGATACCCGAGATGACCACGCTGAGCACTTCCGAACCGCTCTTGTCGGCCAACTCGGCGAACACCGGCAGCCGCACGGGTGCGCCGTAGGCAGCGCTGTCCCCTGGCGCGCGGAAGCTCGGCGCGGCAAGTTGCAGCGAAGAGTCCTTGAGACGGTCGCCACCGTTGAGCACCACCCACTCGAAGCTGTACTGCCCGCTGGAGGTCGCGGTGAAGGTGAAGGTATCGCTGATGCTCGACGCGGGGAACTTGACCTCGGAGGCATTCACCAGGATCGACTGCTTGTTGCCTGCCGGGTCGGTCACGACCAGGACCACGAGGTCGTTGAAGCCGCGCGAGACCTCGGCGGTGAGGTTCTCGCCATTAGTGAAGATGTAGTCCCAGCTCACCGACGAGCCCGCAGTCATCGCGTAATGCGACCCGGTGACCTTGCCGTCGAGGGCATTGACGAAGCCGTCATCGGTAACGTTGGGACCCGACGGGTTAAAGCGGTTGTCGAAATAGCCCGCCGGCAGCCCGAGCTCGCGCTCGAGGTCCGCCTGAAGCACACCATCGCCCGAATTGCCCAGGCCCGGAATGACCACCGCGTCGGTACCCCCGGTGGAGATGACCGTGCTGCCAGGGGTGAGGATGAGGATGTCGTCGATCGAGGCGAGGATGGGCACATCAGCGATGGCCTTCACGCCGCTATCGCTATCGACGGCAGGGTTGCCGGCAAGGTCGGTGACCGCCGCCGTGACCGTGAGCGGACCGTCGGTGAGCGTGCTCAAATCGGCGGTCGTGGCGTAGGTACCGTTGGCATTGACGATGGCGCTGATGGTCACGTCCGGCGTGGACGGGTCGCTGTCGCTGATGACGAGCGTGACCGTCTGCCCCGCTTCGACGCCGTTGGTGGTGCCGGTGATGGGGACGGCGGTGAGGTTGCCGCTATTGACGTCGTCCAGGCTCACCGTAATCGCGGCACTCGTATCGAGCGCGGCCGTGTCAGTCGCCGTGGCGGGGTTGCCTGCCGCGTCGCTGACCGAGGCCGTCACGGTGAGCGGACCGTCGGCGAGGCCGGACAGATCCGCGGTCGTGCTGTAGCTGCCATCCGGATTGACGACCGCCGCGACCGTCACCGTCGTGGTGCCGTCGGTGATCTGAAGTGTGACTGTCTGACCCGCTTCGACGCCGTTGGTCGTGCCGGTGATCGGCGCGGTGGC
>DITC01000075.1 GCA_002422685.1 Thauera sp. UBA6194
GAGCTACGGGCGCGTAGCCGATTTCGTTTAAAGCCCGATATCGGAAGGCTTGTTTGGCGCGCCCGGAAGGATTCGAACCTCCTACCCCCTGGTTCGTAGCCAGGTACTCTATCCAGATGAGCTACGGGCGCTTTTTGCTGCACTGCGAAGGAGCGGGATTATAACGACTGTTCCCACAACTTCAAGTCTTATGTGGCGGAGAGGGTGGGATTCGAACCCACGGTAGGCTTGCACCTACGCCTGATTTCGAGTCAGGTACATTCGACCACTCTGCCACCTCTCCGCTCGAAGCTCGGCATTATAGTGGCTTTTGCCGAAAAGTGAACACGGGGCCGACTATTTTTGAACCGCCCCCGGCGGTGTTCCACTCACTCGGCCTTGGGCTGCAGCTGCTCGTAGGCGCGCACTGCATCGGCTGCGTACATCAGGGCGGGGCCGCCACCCATGTAGGTGCACACGGCGAGCGTTTCCATGATCTGCTCGCGCGTGGCACCGAGGCGGATGAGCGCCTTCATGTGAAAGCCGATACAGGCGTCGCAACGCTGGCTGACGCCGATGGCCAGGGAGATCAGCTCCTTTTGCAGCTCGGACAGGGCGCCGTCCTTGAGCGCGTTCTGCGACATCGCGCTGAAGCCCTCGAGCGTGCCGGGGATTTCCTTGCGCAGGGTGCCCAGGGCCTTGGAAACATCGTTGGTGATCTGAAGATAGGATTTCGACATGGAGCAGGCGCCTCAAATTAAGAAGCCGCTTATGTTACGCGGCTGCCGGCGCGCTTGCCATCACGACCCCTGATAACCGGATAAGAGAGTGTGCCCTCGGTCACGCTTGCGGTTCATTTCGTCCGGCGCTTGTCCTGCTCGATCAGCGCGTAGGCGGAATGGTTATGGATGGATTCGAAGTTTTCCGACTCCACCACATAAGCGTCGATGCGCGGCTCTCGATTGAGCTGGCCGGCGACGTCGCGCACCATGTCTTCGACGAACTTGGGGTTGTCGTAGGCGCGCTCGGTGACCCACTTCTCGTCGGGGCGCTTGAGCAGGCCGAACACCTCGCACGAGGCCTGCGCCTCGACGAGCTCGACCATGTCCTCGATCCAGAGGTGGTCGTTGAGCACGGCGGTGACGGTGACGTGCGAGCGCTGATTGTGCGCGCCGTACGCGGAGATCTTCTTCGAGCACGGGCACAGGCTGGTCACCGGCACCACGACCTGCATGGTGAATTCGTAGCGGCCGCCTTCGCGGATGCTGCCGATGAAGCAGACCTCGTAGTCCATCAAGCTCTGCACGCCCGAGACTGGCGCCGTCTTGTTGATGAAGTAGGGGAAGCGCATCTCGACATGGCCGGTCTCCGCTTCAAGGCGCTCGACCATCGCGCGCAGCATCGGCTCGAAGTTCTCGACCGAGATCTCGCGCTCGTTGGTGTTGAGAATTTCGACGAAGCGCGACATGTGGGTGCCCTTGAAGTTGTGCGGCAGTCCCACGTACATGTTGAAGGTGGCGATCGTATGCTGCACGCCGCAGGCCTTGTCGGCGACCTTCACCGGGTGGCGGATCGACTTGATGCCGACCTTGTTGATGGCGATCTGGCGGCTGTCGGGGCTGCCCTGGACGTCCGCCATCACGGGCTCGGAAGGGGAGTTCATGCGTGTTCTCTGTGTTTTGATGGGTGAATGGCAATCCGGCTAAAAGTGCAATTGAGTTGCACTTTTAGCCGGATGTTAGCCCCGAGCGCGGCGCGGCTCAACTATCGGGCCGATTGGGCGCGCTCGATGCTGGCCAGGATGCCGGCCTTGTCGAGCCCCACCGAGGCGAGCAGCTGGGCCTGGTCGCCGTGGTCGACGAACTGGTCCGGCAGGCCGAGGCGCAGGATGCGCGGCCGTGTCGCCAGCCCTTCGATCACACGCGCGACTTCTGCGCCGGCGCCGCCGATGAGGGCGTTTTCTTCCAGCGTGACGATGAGTTCATGCTCCGCAGCCAGCTCGGTGACGAGCGCTTCGTCGATCGGCTTGATGAAGCGCATGTTGGCCACCGTGGCGTCGATCTCGTCACCCACCTGCTGTGCGGCCTGCACCATGCTGCCGAATGCGAGCAGCGCGATCTGCTTGCCCGTGCGCAGCACCTCGCCCTTGCCGATCGGCAGCGCGCGCATCGCCTTCTCGGGCGTCGTGCCGTTACCGCCGCCGCGCGGGTAACGCACCGCGCTCGGGCCGGGGTGGTGCACGGCGGTGTAGAGCATCTGGCGACATTCGTTCTCGTCCGCCGGTGCCATCACCACCATGTTGGGGATGCAGGTGAGGAAGGACAGGTCGTAGGCGCCGTGGTGGGTGGCGCCGTCGGCGCCGACCAGTCCGCCGCGGTCGATCGCGAACACGACCGGCAGATTCTGCAGGGCGACGTCGTGGATCAACTGGTCGTAGGCGCGCTGCAGGAAAGTCGAGTAGATCGCCACCACCGGCACGAAGCCCTCGCAGGCCATGCCCGCGGCGAAGGTCACGGCGTGCTGTTCGGCGATGCCGACATCGAAATAGCGCTCGGGGAATTCCTCGGCGAAGCGCACCAGGCCCGAGCCTTCGCGCATCGCCGGGGTGATGCCGACGACACGCGGGTCGGCCTTCGCCATGTCGCACAGCCAGTCGCCGAACACCTGGGTGTAGGTGAGCTTGCCGCCGCCCTTTCCGGTCTGGATGCCGGCGGTGTGGTCGAACTTGGAGACGCCGTGGTACAGGATCGGGTCGGCCTCGGCGAGCTTGTAGCCCTGGCCCTTCTTCGTGATCACATGCAGGAACTGCGGGCCCTTGAGCTTCTTGAGGTTCTGCAGCGTGGGGATCAGCGCGTCGAGATCGTGGCCGTCGATCGGGCCGTAGTAATGGAAGCCGAACTCCTCGAACAGCGTGCCCGGGCCGATCATGCCTTTCGCGTACTCCTCGACCTTGCGCGCGAGCTCCGCAACCGGGGGCGCCATGCCGAGCACCTTCTCGCCCACGCGACGGGCGGTGTTGTAGGTCGAGCCCGACATCATGCGGGCGAGGATCTTGGTGAGCGCGCCGACCGGGGGCGAGATCGACATCTCGTTGTCGTTGAGGATCACGAGCAGGTTCGCGTCCTCCATGTCGCCGGCGTTGTTCAGGGCCTCGAAGGCCATGCCGGCCGACATGGCGCCGTCGCCGATGACCGCGATCGCACGCCGGTCTTCCTTGCGTGTGCGCGCCGCCACGGCCATGCCGAGCGCCGCCGAGATCGAGGTGGACGAGTGCGCGGTGCCGAAGGTGTCGTATTCGCTCTCGCAGCGCCGCGGGAAGCCCGAGATGCCTTGCCAGTGGCGCAGCCCGGACATCGCGTCGCGGCGGCCGGTGAGGACCTTGTGGCCGTAGGTCTGGTGGCCCACGTCCCACACGATGCGATCGTACGGGGTGTTATAGACGTAGTGCAGCGCGATCGTCAGCTCGACCGTGCCGAGGTTGGAGGACAGGTGCCCGCCGGTCTTGGAAACCGATTCGATGAGAAAGGCGCGCAGCTCGCTCGCGAGCGTCGCCAGTTCGCGGCGCTCGAGGCGACGCAGCTCGGCGGGTGAGCCGATACGTTCCAGGTTGGGGTAGGGGGCCATGTCGAATCCGGCTTGCGGTGTGTTTATTCTTGGACGGTCGCGGCGGTCCGGCGTTCAGAAAGCCCGGTGCGCTACGTAGTCGGCGAGTTGTTCCAGGCGCAGCGCACGTGGCCCGAAGTCTGCGAGGGCCACGCGCGCCTCGGCGAGCATCTCCTCGGCCAGTCGGCGCGCCTCGGTCAGGCCGAGCAGGCTGACATAGGTCGGTTTGTCATGGTCCGCGTCCTTGCCGGCGGTCTTGCCCAGGGTCGCGGTGTCGGCCTCGGCATCGAGGATGTCATCGACGACCTGAAAGAGCAGCCCGACGATCTTTGCGTAGCGATCGAGACGCGCCAGCGCCGCTTCGTCCGGCATGGAGCCCGTGCGTGCGCCGAGCAGCACCGCGGCGCGGATCAGCGCGCCGGTCTTGTGGATGTGCATGAACTCGAGCTCTTCGCGCCCGAGCTTGCGGCCCACGGCCGCCAGGTCGATTGCCTGCCCGCCCGCCATGCCGCGCGAACCCGACGCGAGGGCCAGTTGCGTGAGCATCTCGAGTTGCACGGGGGCGCTCTGGCCGATCGGCTTTTCGGCGAGCACCTGGAAGGCCAGGGTCTGCAGCGCGTCGCCGACGAGCAGGGCGCTGGCTTCGTCGTATTCGACGTGGACCGTGGGCTTGCCGCGGCGCAGCACGTCGTCGTCCATGCACGGCATGTCGTCGTGGACGAGCGAATAGGCGTGGATGAGCTCCACCGCGCAGGCCACCCGGTCGACATCTTCCGGGGTACCGCCGACGAGCTCGCCGGCGGCGTGCGCCAGCAGCGGGCGCACACGTTTGCCGCCCCCCAGCACGGCGTAGCGCATTGCCTCGTGGAGACGCTGGGGCGAGATCGTGGGCGCGGGCAGCGCCGCGGCCAAGGCCGCTTCGGTGCGTTTCTGGATGCCGGCCATCCAGTCGGCGAGTGTACTCGTTGTGCTCATGAATCGGCCTCGCCTGTTGCCTGGCTGGCGGCGAGATCGGCCTCGCCGGGTGGCAGCTCGCGGAGCATATCTCCCTCGAGCACACTGACGCGCTGCTCGGCGTCCGACAGGGTGGTCTGGCAGAAGCGCAGGAGCGTGACTCCGCGCTGGTATCTTGCAAGGGCGTCTTCGAGCGAGAGCTTGCCCGCTTCCATTTCCTGCACGATGGCTTCGAGCTCCGCAACCGCGACCTCGAACGTTTTTGGGGCGGACGCCGACTTTGGCATGGATCAATATCTGGCGCGGTAAAAGCGGGAAAATACCCGAATGCATGTGTAGCGGTCAAACGACCGCTCCCTTAAACTAGGGCGTTTATTTTTCCGGATTTCTTGTCCGTCAGAGGAGGTTCGGGGATGTCCGGCATCGCTTCCATGGCTCAACTGGCTCAGGGCGCTTCTCAGCTGCCCGTTTCCTGGTACTTCGACGAGAAGGTTTTCGAACTGGAGAAGAAGCTCCTCTTCGATGCCGGCCCGGGGTACGTCGGCCACGAGCTGATGGTGCCCGAGGTTGGCAATTACCGCTCGCTCGAGTGGCTCGACCATTCCAGGCTGCTGTTCCGCACCGAGGCGGGCGTGCACAGGATGTCCAACGTCTGTCGCCACCGCCAGGCCATCATGCTGCAGGGCAGCGGCACGACCGAGCACGTGGTGTGCCCGGTGCACCGCTGGACCTACGACCAGCAAGGTGCGCTGATCGGCGCACCGCACTTCGCCGAGAAGCCCTGCCTGGGGCTCGAGCGTGACGAGCTCGAGAACTGGAACGGCCTGCTCTTCAAGGGCCCGCGCTCTGCCGCCACCGATCTTGCCGGCATGAAGGTCGCGCGCGAGCTCGACTTCTCGGGATACAAGCTCGACAAGGTCGAGATCCACCACTGCAACTACAACTGGAAGACCTTCATCGAGGTTTATCTGGAGGATTACCACGTCGTGCCCTTCCACCCCGGTCTGGGCAACTTCGTGACCTGCGACGACCTCTCCTGGCAGTTCGGAGACTGGTACTCGGTGCAGCAGGTCGGCATCACCTCGCTTGCCAGGCCGGGCTCGGCCACCTACGCCAAGTGGCACAAGGCGGTGCTCGATTACTACGGCGAGAAGAAGCCCGAGCACGGTGCGATCTGGCTCACCTACTACCCCAACATCATGGTGGAGTGGTATCCGCACGTGCTGGTGGTGAGCACGCTGATCCCGACCGACGTGAACAAGACCACCAACGTGGTCGAGTTCTACTACCCCGAGGACATCGTCGAATTCGAGCGCGAGTTCGTCGAGGCCGAGCAGGCGGCCTACATGGAGACGGCGATCGAGGACGACGAGATCGGCGAGCGCATGGACCGTGGCCGCCTGGCGCTGTACAAGGAGGGCCGCAACGAGGTCGGTCCCTACCAGTCGCCGTTCGAGGACGGCATGCAGCACTTCCATGAGTTTTATCGGCGAATCATGGAGCCGCAGATCGGCGGCTGAGCCCAAGTGTTCGTGCCCATGAGGAAAAACCCTCGCGGCCAGTGCCTGCGAGGGTTTTTCGTTTTCGGCTCGCCCACGACACGCGCGCTGATCAGCGTACTTCCTGCAGCTCCCTGGGCAACGGAAAGGTCACGCGCTCGGGCACGCCGTCCAGGTTGCGCACCGAGCTGCCGCTCAGTTCCTTCAGGCGTGCGATCACCTCTTCCACCAGCACCTCCGGCGCCGACGCGCCCGCGGTGACACCGATTCGGCGCTTGCCTTCGACCCAGGCCGGGTCGATGCCGGCGGCGTTGTCCACCAGATAGGCCGGTACGCCGCGCAGCTCGGCGACTTCGCGCAGGCGGTTCGAGTTGGAGCTGTTCTTCGAGCCGACCACGAACACCACGTCCGCGTGCGGCGCCATGAATTTCACCGCGTCCTGGCGGTTCTGCGTGGCGTAGCAGATGTCGTCCTTCTTCGGCCCGACGATGTTCGGGAAGCGCTGGCGGAGCGCATCCACGATCGCGGCCGCGTCGTCCACCGACAGCGTGGTCTGGGTCACGTAGGCGAGCTGGTCGGGATCGGTCACCTCGAGGCCTGCGACGTCTTCCGGCTTCTCGACGAGGTGGATGCCGCCCTGCACCTGGCCCATGGTGCCCTCGACCTCCGGGTGCCCCTTGTGGCCGATCATGACGATTTCCTTGCCGTGCTCGCGCATGCGCGCGACCTCGATGTGCACCTTGGTGACCAGCGGGCAGGTGGCGTCGAACACGCGCAGGCCGCGGCGCTCGGCCTCGTCGCGCACCGCCAGCGAGACGCCGTGGGCGGAGAAGATCACCGTGTTGCCGGCAGGCACCTCGTCGAGCTCGTCGACGAAGATCGCGCCCTTGGCGCGCAGGTCGTCCACGACGAACTTGTTGTGCACGACCTCGTGGCGCACGTAGATCGGCGCGCCGTAGCGCTTGAGCGCGCGCTCGACGATCTCGATCGCGCGCTCGACGCCGGCGCAGAAGCCGCGCGGGTTGGCGAGGAGGATTTCCTTGTCGTTCATTGCTCGTCTCTGTTGGAGGCGCAGGGGCGCTCAGGAGATACCGATGACCTGTACTTCGAAGTGAATCGACTTGCCGGCGAGCGGATGGTTGAAATCGATCAGCGCCGACTTGTCGTCGATCTCGCGCACCAGGCCCGAGTAGCGCGAGCCGTCGGGCGCGGTGAACTCCATGATGCTCATCGGCTCGATCTCTTCGTCGGGCATGTGCTCGCGCTTGACGCGCTCGACCAGCTCGTCGCGATAAGGGCCGAAGGCGTTTTCGGGCTCGAGCTCGAAGACATGGTGCGTGCCCGGCTCAAGGCCGATCAGCAGCTTTTCCATCGCCGGCAGCATCTCGCCGGCGCCCAGCTGCAGCGTGGCCGGCGTGGCGTTGAAGGTACTGATCAGCGGCTGGCCGCTGGGCAGCGCGATGCGATAGTGAAGGGTGACGAGGCTGTTGGCCTGGATGGTCTGGCTCAAGTGTGTGCTCCCGGTCGAGGCTGGTCGTGGCTGCCGTGGTCGCCGTGGTTGAACAGCTGGCCCCACAGCATCATCACGACGCCGACGGTGATGGCCGAATCGGCCAGGTTGAACGCCGGCCAGCTCCAGCCGGCGTAATGGAAATGCAGGAAGTCGACCACTGCGCCATGGACGATGCGGTCATAGACGTTGCCGAGCGCCCCACCGATGATCAGCGCAAAGGCCGCGGGTAACAGCTTTTCGTGGCGGTGCTGGTGCATCAACGTGATCAGCCACGCGCTGATCACCAGCGCGAGCACGGTGAAGAACCAGCGCTGCCAGCCACCGTGTTCGGCGAGGAAGCTGAACGCCGCGCCGGTGTTGAACACCAGCACCAGGTCGAAGAAGC
This sequence comes from Thauera sp. UBA6194, assembly GCA_002422685.1. Taxonomy (GTDB): domain Bacteria; phylum Pseudomonadota; class Gammaproteobacteria; order Burkholderiales; family Rhodocyclaceae; genus Thauera. Next base: position 7,934 of record DITC01000075.1, read on the forward strand.
CGGTGACCGGGATCACCTGCCCATAGTGCAGGTTCGCCATCACCAGCTGCTTGGTGAGTTGGTCGAGCACGCCGACCACGACCGCGAGAATCAGCCAGGGCAGCATCAGCGCCAGCGCGCCGCGTGGAGCGGGGGCGTTCATCGTGGCGGTGGCCTCAGGCATGAGCGCGGGTTTCGCCGTCGCCGAACAGGTTGCTCACGCAGCGCCCGCACAGCGTCGGGTGCTCGGCATCGCTGCCGATCGTTTCCACATAGTGCCAGCAGCGCTCGCACTTCTGCGCCGCGCTCGGGGTGGCGACGATGCGCTCGTCTTCCGCGCTGGCGACCTTGGACAGCGTGGCCGCCGAGGTCATGGTGACGAAGCGCAGGTCCTCGCCAAGGCTCGCCATGGCGTCGAACTTGTCGGTGGTGAGCGCGAGTTCCAGTTCGGCCTGCAGCGAGGCGCCGACCTTGCCTTCGGTGCGCAGCGCCTCGATCACCTTGAGGCCCTCGGCGCGCACTGCGCGGATGGTCTGCCAGCGCGCGATCAGGCCGGCCTCGCCTTCCTGCGCGGGCAGGGCGTGGAAGGTGTGCAGCATCACGCTGTCAGCTTCCTCGCCGGCCTTGGCCGGGTTGAGGATGGCCCAGGCCTCCTCGGCGGTGAAGGACAGGATCGGCGCCATCAGCTTCAACAGCGTCTGCGTGATGTGCCACAGCGCGGTCTGCGCGGCGCGGCGCGGCAGGCTGCCGGCGGCGGTGGTGTACAGGCGGTCCTTGAGGATGTCGAGGTAGAAGGCGCCCAGGTCCTCGGCGCAGAACACCTGCAGCGCCTGCACGATGCGGTGGAACTCCATCTTCGCGTAGTCGGCCTCGGCCTGCTGCGCCATCTGGCGGGTGAAGGCGAGCGCGTAGCGGTCGAGGTCCAGCCACTGCTCGAGCGGCACGGCGTCCTTGGCGATGTCGAAGTCGGCGGTGTTGGCGAGCAGGAAGCGCAGGGTGTTGCGCACGCGGCGGTAGACCTCGACCACGCGGTCGAGGATCTCCTTCGAGATCGACAGCTCGCCGGAATAATCGGTAGACGCCACCCACAGGCGCAGGATCTCGGCGCCGAGCTTGCCGGTGACTTCCTGCGGCACGACCACGTTGCCGAGCGACTTGCTCATCTTGCGCCCGGCGCCATCGACCGCGAAGCCGTGGGTGAGCAGGCTGCGGTAGGGCGCGTGGCCGTCGATCGCGCAGCCGGTGAGCAGCGAGGAGTGGAACCAGCCGCGGTGCTGGTCCGAGCCTTCCAGGTACATGTCGGCGCGCGGGCCTTCGGGGTGGCCGTCGTTGTGCGAGCCGCGCAGCACGTGCTTGTGGGTGGTGCCGGAGTCGAACCAGACGTCGAGCGTGTCGCCGATCTTCTCGAATTGCACAGCCTCGGCGCCGAGCAGATCGGCGGCGTCGAGCTTGAACCAGGCCTCGATGCCTTCCTTCTCCACGCGCAGCGCGACCTCTTCCATCAGCTCGACCGTGCGCGGATGCAGCTCGCCGGTCTCCTTGTGCAGGAAGAAGGGGATCGGCACGCCCCAGTTGCGCTGGCGCGAGATGCACCAGTCGGGGCGGTTGGCGATCATCGCGTGCAGGCGCGCCTGGCCCCAGCCGGGGTAGAACTTGGTCGCCTCGACCGCGCGCAGCGCACGCTCGCGCAGCGTCGAGCCGTCGGCGGCGGTCCTGTCCATACCGACGAACCACTGCGCGGTGGCGCGATAGACCAGCGGCGTCTTGTGGCGCCAGCAGTGCATGTAGCTGTGGGTGATCTTGCCGTGGGAGAGCAGGGCGCCGACCTCGGCGAGCTTGTCGACGATCGCCGGGTTGGCCTTCCAGATGTTCATGCCGCCGAAAAAGGGCAGGTCGGACACATACTGGCCGCCGCCCATCACCAGGGACAGGATCTCGTCGTTGCTGCGGCCGTAGGCGTGCCACGAGTTGAAGTCGTCCACGCCGTGGGCCGGGGACGAGTGCACGATGCCGGTGCCGGCGTCGATGCCGACGTATTCGGCCAGGTACACCGGCGAGGCGCGATCGAAGAAGGGGTGGCGGAACTCGATGAGCTCGAGCGCCGCGCCCTTGGTGGTGGCGACGATCGTGCCTTCGCGCTGGTAGCGCTGCAGCGCGGATTCGACGAGCTCTTTCGCCAGCACCAGCAGGCGATCGCCCACGTCCACGAGCGCGTAGTCGAACTCCGGGTGGGCGTTGAGCGCCTGGTTGGCCGGGATGGTCCACGGGGTGGTGGTCCAGATCACCGCGGCGGCGGGCTTGTCGAGCTTCGCCAGGCCGAAGGCGGCGGCAAGCTTGTCGGCATGCTCGGCCGAGACCGGAAACGCGACGTCGATCGTCGGCGAAGCCTTGTCGGCGTACTCCACCTCGGCCTCGGCCAGCGCCGAGCCGCAGTCGAAGCACCAGTTCACCGGCTTCAGGCCCTTGAACACGTAGCCGTTCTTCGTCATCTCGGCGAGCGCGCGGATCTCGTTGGCCTCGTTGGCGAAGTCCATCGTGCGGTAGGGGTTGTCCCAGTCACCGAGCACGCCGAGGCGGATGAAGTCGGCCTTCTGGATCTCGATCTGCTCGGCGGCGTAGGCGCGGCACAGCTCGCGCACCTTGTCCGCGGGCAGGTTCTTGCCGTGGGTGACCTCGACCTTGTGCTCGATCGGCAGGCCGTGACAGTCCCAGCCCGGCACGTAGGGCGCATCGAAGCCGGCCAGCGTCTTCGAGCGCACGATGATGTCCTTGAGGATCTTGTTCAGCGCATGGCCGATGTGCAGGCTGCCGTTGGCGTAGGGTGGGCCGTCGTGGAGCACGAACTTGGGCCGGCCCGCGCTGGCCTTGCGGATGCGCTGGTAGAGCTTCTTCTGCTGCCAGTCGGCGATCCAGTTCGGCTCGCGCTTGGGCAGGTCGCCGCGCATCGGGAAGGGGGTGTCGGGCAGGTTGAGCGTCTTGCGGTAGTCGGCCATGGCGGAAGCGGGTGTCTGTTGGATCGGTACGATTCGGGTGGGCGGGCCTGCGTTGGATCGGGCAGCGCCGGTGGTCTAAACGGGGTGCGACTCGAACCACTCGCGCGCGGCCTGCGCATCGCGTGCGATCTGCGCGCGCAGGGCGTCGAGCGATTCGAACTTGTGTTCTTCGCGCAGTTTGTGCAGGAAATGCACGCGGATGTGCGCACCGTAGCAGTTTTGCGTCCAGTCGAAGAGGTGCGCTTCGAGGCGGGCGCGGCCACGGGACGTGGCCGTCGGGCGCACGCCGACGTTGGCTACGCCCGCGATGCGTTGCTCGGCCAGGCCCTCGACACTGACCGCGTACACGCCGGTCAGTGCCGGACGGCGGTGCTTCATCTGGATGTTGGCGGTCGGGAAGCCGAGCTGGCGGCCGAGCTTGTCGCCGTGGCTGACACGCCCGGCGATGCTGTAGGGTCGGCCAAGCAGGCGCGCGGCGTGATCGAGGTCGGCCTCCGCGAGCGCGCTGCGCACGGCGGAACTGGAGACGCGTTCGCCGTCGAGCACGAGCGTCGGCATCGACTCGACGCCGAAGCCATGGCGCTCGCCCGCGGCGCGCAACATGTCGAAAGTGCCCTGGCGGCGGGCGCCGAAGCGGAAATCGTCGCCGATGAAGAGGTGCCGCACGCGCAGCCCGCGCACCAGCGTGTCTTCGATGAAGCGCTCGGCCGTCTGCGCTGCGAGCCTTGCGTCGAAGCGGCAGATGTAGCTGCGGTCCACGCCCGCGGCGTCGAGCAGCAGCAGCTTTTCGCGCAAAGAGGCGAGGCGGGCAGGGGCGTCGGCGGGGCTGAAGTATTCGCGCGGGTGGGGCTCGAAGGTGAGCACCACCGCCGGCAGGCCGAGCTCGCGGGCCTTGCCGGTCAGCAGCGCAAGCAGCGCCTGATGACCGAGGTGCGCGCCATCGAAGTTGCCGATGGTCAGCACCGCAGCGCTGTCGGCCTGCTCTGGAATCCCGCGGTGAACCTGCATAAGCGCCTGAAAAAAGCCGCAATTATAACGGGAAAGATCATACCTGCGGGCACCCGGGGCGCGGATCCCGAGCGCGGAACCGCAGACGGCTGAGTTAGAATCGCGGCTCCGCGCGCCCGCGCCCGACCTCGTTCATCAAGCCATTCGAAGGACTGCCCAAGTGAAGTACATCTCGACCCGCGGCCACGCCGGCCAGCCTGCGAACCCCGAGTTCTGCGACATCCTCCTTGGTGGTCTGGCGCCCGACGGCGGTCTGTATCTGCCCGAGACCTATCCGCAGATCACGCGTGCCGAACTCGACGCCTGGCGCGGGCTGTCCTACGCCGAACTCGCGTTCGCGATCCTGTCGAAGTTCATCACCGACATCCCGCCCGCCGACCTCGAGGCGATCTGCGCCAAGACCTACACCGCCGAGGTCTACCACCACGTGCGCGCGGGCGATGACGCGCGCGAGATCACGCCGGTGCATTGGCTGGAAGAGGGTCGCCTGGGTCTGCTCGAGCTGTCCAACGGCCCGACCCTGGCCTTCAAGGACATGGCGATGCAGTTGCTCGGCAACCTGTTCGAGTACGTGCTCGCGAAGCGTGGCGAGACCATCAACATCCTCGGCGCGACCTCGGGCGACACCGGCTCGGCGGCCGAATACGCGATGCGCGGCAAGCAGGGCGTGCGCGTGTTCATGCTGTCGCCGCACGGCAAGATGAGCGCCTTCCAGCGCGCGCAGATGTACTCGCTGCAGGACGACAACATCTTCAACATCGCCGTCACCGGCATGTTCGACGACGCCCAGGACATCGTGAAGGCGGTGTCCAACGACCACGCCTTCAAGGCGAAGCACAAGATCGGCGCGGTCAATTCGATCAACTGGGCGCGGGTCGCGGCGCAGATCGTCTATTACTTCAAGGGTTACTTCGCGGCGACCAAGAGCAACGACGAGCAGGTCGCCTTCTGCGTGCCCTCGGGCAACTTCGGCAACATCTGCGCCGGCCACATTGCGCGCCAGATGGGCCTGCCGGTGGCGAAGCTGATCCTCGCCACCAACGAGAACGACGTGCTCGACGAGTTCTTCCGTAGCGGCGTCTATCGCCCGCGCAAGGCGGCCGAGACGCACGTCACCTCCAGCCCGTCGATGGACATCTCCAAGGCGTCCAACTTCGAGCGCTTCGTGTTCGACCTGGTCGGGCGCGATCCGAAGAAGGTTGCCGCACTGTGGGCCGAGGTCGACGCCGGGCGTGCGTTCGATCTGTCGGGCTCGGCGGAATTCGCGCGCATCGCCGAGTTCGGCTTTGTCTCGGGGGCGAGCAGCCACGCCGACCGCCTGGCGACGATCCGCAGGGTGTTCGAGCACTACGGCGTGATGATCGACACCCACACCGCCGATGGTGTGAAGGTGGCGTGGGAACATGCGGCCGACCTGCCTGCAGGCGTGCCGCTGCTGGTGCTGGAGACCGCGCTGCCGGTGAAGTTTGCCGAGACCATCATCGAGGCGCTCGGCCGCGAGCCGGAGCGGCCCGCCGATCTCGAAGGCATCGAGAAGCTGCCGCAGCGGGTCGAGGTGATGGCGCCGGATGTGGAGGCGGTGAAGCGCTTCGTCGCCGCGCGCTCCTGAGCGCGACGCTCCGGCGAGCGCCCGCCATCCCCTGAGACGGGGTGGCGCCCAACAAAAAGCCCGCGTATCGCTCGCGGGCTTTTTGTTGGGCGTTGCCTTTGGAGCAACGTCGCTGCGTCTGGTGCCTTGGGCGAGACTCGAACTCGCACGGCTTTCGCCACTACCCCCTCAAGATAGCGTGTCTACCAATTTCACCACCAAGGCATTCTCGTTGTCGGGCGCTGCCTGTCGGCGGTGCGCTCAACGTCAAGGGCGCGGATTATAGCCTTGCTGCCCCGGGTTGCGTCAACGCCATTTTGCAGGTCGGCAATCAGGCCGTGGCGACGGGCTTGCGCTGGTAGCCGAGACGCCCGGGCGTCTGGCTGCTGGGCGTGAAGGTCAGGGGCAGGCTGCGCCATAGGACAGGCGCGGTGAAGTGGCCTTCGAACAGCGCAAGCAAGGTGGCATCGCTGACTGGGTCGCCCTGCTCAGTCTTCAGTTCCGCCAGGAAAAGCGCGAGATCACGGTCGTCGATCGCCGCCGGGCCGAGATCGGTCTGCAGGCTCACATGCCCGCTCTCGTCCACCAGTACCGGCGCCGCCGGTGTTGCGAGGCGCCCGCTGTGTGTCTGAAGGATCTCGTCCGGAAGCATGCGCAAGATCCATGGCGCAGCCTCCAGCTCGACAAAGACGCGCTGGGGTCCGTTATGCACCAGCCAGTTGCCGGCTCCATCGCTGGCGTAGTTTGCGTTCAGGAAGGCGAGCAAGCCGCGATGCTCGACGCGCTCGCCCTTGAGCCGCCAGTGGCCGCGCGCGTCGAGCGACAGCCAGCCATGGCAGGCCGGTACGTTCGGCCAATCGGGCGGGTCGCCGGTCGATGTGCGGGTCATGGCAGCAGGCGCCGTTGGCGACTCACTCTTCGACGTGGCGCAGCGACAGGTCGAGCGCGTGAACGTCCTTGGTGAGGGTGCCGATCGAGATGCGGTCGACGCCGGTTTCGGCGATGGCGCGCACGCGGTCGAGGTTGACGCCGCCCGAGGCTTCGAGCTCGGCACGGCCTGCGGTCATCGCGACCGCCTCACGCATCTGCTCGAGGCTCATGTTGTCGAGCAGGATCATGCCGACACCGGCGTCGAGCGCGCTGCGCAATTGCTCCAGGGTCTCGACCTCGACCTCGATGAACACGTTGGACGGCGCGATCGCGCGAGCCTGCTCGACCACCTCGCGTATGCCGCCCGCGGCGATGATGTGGTTCTCCTTGATCAGGATGCCGTCGTAGAGACCGATGCGGTGGTTGGTGCCACCGCCGATCGCCACCGCGTATTTCTGCGCCAGACGCAGCCCGGGGAGGGTCTTGCGGGTGTCGACGATCTTCGCCTTCGTGCCTGCGACCGCATCGACGAACAGTCGTGTCACCGTCGCCGTGCCCGAGAGCAGCTGCAGAAAGTTGAGCGCGGTGCGTTCGGCGGTGAGCAGCACGCGCGCGCGGGCGAAGATCTCGCACAGCAACTGACCCGGTTCGACCTGATCGCCATCCTTTACATGCCAGTGCACGTCGGCCGAGGGGCTGAGCGCCGCGAAGGCTGCGTCGAACCAGGCGGTGCCGCAGATCACCGCGGCTTCGCGGGTGATGACCCGACCGCGCGCCTCGGTCTCGGGGGCGATCAGGCGGGCGGTGAGGTCGCCGGTGCCGATGTCTTCGGCGAGCGACGCTGCGATGTTGCGCTGAATTTCGACGCGGAGCTGTTCAGAGAGCATGAGAGTGTGTCGATCAGGTTGGCGGATGAGCGGGATTCTAGCACCCGGGGGCTCAGCGCTCGGGGCGCAGTCCCGAGGCGGCGCCGGGGGTGCGCTGGGCCTCGATGTGCCATGCGTTGAAGATGCCGCGCGCGGCGTCGATGGTTTCGCTCGCGGTCAGCCCGATCGGGCCGACCCCCTCGCGGGCGAGCCGGTCGGCTGCCGCGCCATGCAGGTGCACGCCCGCGATCAAGGCTTTCTCGACCGGCCAGCCCTGGGCGAGCAGGCCGACGATGAGGCCGCTGAGCACGTCACCCATGCCGGCGCTGGCCATGCCCGGATGGCCGGTGGTGTTGATGAACCAGCGCGCGTCCGGCGTGGCGACGATGCTGCCGCAGCCCTTGAGCACCACCATGGCGCGGTAGCGGCGCGCGATCTCGAGCGCCGCCTCGAGCCGGTCGGCCTGCACTTGCGCGACCTTCATGCCGAGCATGCGTCCGGCTTCGGCTGGGTGCGGAGTGACGACCGTGGGCGCCTGGCGTTCGCTCAGGGCGGCGGCGAGCGTGGCGTCGGTACTCACCAGGTTGAGCGCGTCTGCGTCGAGCAGAAGCGGAACATCGCGCCGCAGCGCCGCCGCGAGCAGCCCCGCCGATGTGTTCTGCGTGCCCAGCCCAGGACCCACCGCGAGCGCGCTCAGGCGCTCCGGCAGCGTGTGCGCCCGGCGCAGCATGAGCTCGGGGTGGCCGAGGTCGACCGCCGGCCCGTGATCGTCTAGCAGGCCGACATAGACCCGGCCGGTGCCGAGCCAGAGCGCGGCGCGTCCGGCCAGCAGGGCTGCGCCGACCATTCCGGCGTTGCCGCCCAGAATGCCAGCGTCTCCATAGAGGCCCTTGTGCGTGTTGCGCGGGCGGGGCTGGAGGAGGGGGCGGAAGAGCGAGGGTGCGATCGCGTGCCCGCGTGCGGGCAGCCACGCGGGGGCATCGACGTCGATGCGCTGCACGCTGATCTCGCCGCAGTGATCGGGGCCATCGTTGGTGAGCAGGCCGGGTTTGAGCGCGATGAAGGTGGTGGTGTGCGTGGCGCGAAACGCGATTCCCAGTGGCTGGCCCGTGTCTGCGTTCAGGCCGCTGGGCACGTCCAGCGCCATGCGCGGGCCCGGCTGGCTGTTGAGGGTGCGGATCCATTCGGCGTAGCGGCCTTCGATCGAGCGGGCGAGCCCGATCCCGAATAGCGCATCGACCACCAGCGCCCACCCGCCGGCCGGCGCGGAGGGGAAATCGGAGACGATGCTGCCACCGGCCTCCATATAGTCGAAGTGCGCCTTGGCCGCCTCCAGCGGCAAGGTCTCGACCTTGCCCGCAAAGGCGACGATCACTTCGCGCCCGGCCTGCGCGAGCTGGCGCGCCATCACGAACCCGTCGCCCCCGTTGTTGCCCGGGCCGCAAGCGATGAGGATGGGGCCGGGCCGGTTCATGATCAGGCGCACCGCGTCCTGTGCGGCGGCGCGACCGGCGCGTTCCATGAGCGGCGGGTGGGCATTGGGGACGAGTTTGTCCTCGATCTCGCGGATGGCGTCGACGCGATAGATGGGGCGCAGGGGACTGAACATGCGGTGCGGCTCCGGTAAGTTTGCAGCGATTTTACGCGTTCACCGTGTGGTGCCGGACGTGAGACACGATTCTTCGCTCGCGCACACGGGCGGGCTGGAGGCGCTCAACGGGGGCTGTGCTAGAATCTGCGCCTTCGTTCATCGTGCTCACGTTGGCGAAATGCGCCTCTCGCTATGGCAAGGGGGTGCATGCAAGCCGACGGGAGCGGTTTTTCAAGACTTCTCAGGATCGATTTAATGGAGCAGAACCAGGTAACCCCGAGCGCGCTCGAGCGCCGTATCGACATCGCCGTTTCGCTGGCGGACATCGAGAAAGAGGTGGACGGCCGCCTCAAGCGCATGGCGCGCACGGTGAAGATGCCAGGGTTCCGCCCGGGCAAGGTGCCGCTGAAGATCGTCGCCCAGACCCACGGTGGTCAGGCGCGCGGCGAAGCGGTCGGCGCGGCCGTGGAGAAGGCGTTCGGCGAAAAGGTGCGTGCCGAGAACCTGCGCGTCGCGGGCTATCCCAGCATCGAACCGAAAGACGCTGCCGACGAAGGCACGCTCGCGTTCACCGCGGTGTTCGAGGTCTATCCCGACGTCGTCGTGGGCGAGTTCGCCGAGCACAAGATCGAGCGCCCGGCGCTCGAGATCGGTGAAGCCGAAGTGGATCAGACCATCGAAGTCCTGCGCAAGCAGCGCACGAGCTTCAAGGCAGTCGAGCGTGCGGTGGCCGAAGGCGATCGCGTCGTCATCGACTTCACCGGCCGCAAGGACGGCGAAGTCTTCGACGGTGGCCAGGCGCAGGATTTCCCGTTCGTGGTCGGCGCCGGCTCCATGCTCAAGGACTTCGAGACCGCCGTCGTCGGCCTCCAGGTCGGCGAGAGCAAGACCTTCGACATGACCTTCCCGGAGGACTACCACGCGCCGCATCTGGCCGGCCAGACGGTCCAGTTCGAGATCACCGTCAAGGCGGTGGAAGAGCCCGTGCTGCCCGAGGTCGATGCCGACTTCGCCAAGTCGCTCGGCGTCGCCGACGGTGACGTCGCCAAGCTGCGCGAAGAGGTCAAGGGCAACCTGGAGCGCGAGGTCAAGCGCCGCATTCAGTCCAAGATCAAGGAACAGGTCATGGACGCGCTGATCACCGTGACCCCGATCGAAGTGCCCAAGGCGCTGGTCGAGGCCGAGTCGCAGCAGCTGGCCGAAAACGCCCGCCGCGACCTCGAGATGCGCGGTCTCAAGACCAAGGACATCCCGGTCAATCCGTCGTGGTTCACCGAGCAGGCCGAGCGCCGCGTCAAGCTGGGTCTGATCATGGCCGAGCTGGTCAAGGCCAACGAGTTGCACGCCAAGCCCGAGCAGGTGCGTGCGCTGGTCGAAGAAATGGCTCAGAGCTACGAGGATCCTTCGGAACTCGTGCGCTGGTATTACGCTCAACCGGAGCGTCTGGCGCAGGCCGAGGCCGTGGTCATCGAAGACAACGTCGTCGCCTGGGTGTGCGAAAAGGCCGAGACCACCGACAAGCCGGTGGCCTTCGACGAACTGATGGGCAACAACGCGGCCTGATGCCGCAGAGGGTCTGACGAATGATGCAAGGAACACCCCAGCACAGCAGCGACTGGAACCCGGTCGGCCTCGGCCTGGTTCCGATGGTGGTCGAACAGAGCGGTCGCGGCGAACGCGCCTACGACATCTATTCGCGCCTTCTGAAGGAGCGGGTGGTGTTCCTCGTCGGCCCCGTCAACGACGTGACCGCCAACCTGATCGTCGCCCAGTTGCTGTTCCTCGAGTCCGAGAACCCGGACAAGGACATCTACTTCTACATCAACTCGCCCGGCGGCTCGGTCACCGCCGGCATGGCGATCTACGACACCATGCAGTTCATCAAGCCCAATGTCAGCACGCTGTGCATCGGGCAGGCGGCGAGCATGGGCGCCTTCCTGCTGGCGGCGGGCGAGAAGGGCAAGCGCTTCATCCTGCCCAACTCGCGCGTCATGATTCACCAGCCGCTGGGCGGCTTCCAGGGCCAGGCCTCGGACATCGAGATCCACGCCCGCGAGATCCTCTACCTGCGTTCACGCCTCAACGAGATGCTGTCCAAGCACACCGGACAGCCGCTCGAACGCATCGAAAAAGACACCGACCGCGACAACTTCATGTCTGCCGCGGCCGCGGTGGAGTACGGCCTGGTCGACAAAGTCATCACCAGCCGCGACGACACCTGATTCAGGAGAACCCCCACATGACGGACAAGAAGGCTGGCGGCGACAAGCTGCTGTATTGCTCCTTCTGCGGCAAGAGCCAGCACGAGGTGCGCAAGCTCATCGCCGGTCCTTCGGTCTTCATCTGCGACGAGTGCATCGAGCTGTGCAACGACATCATCCGTGACGAGGTCGTCGGCGGCGCAGATCCGGACAAGTTCAAGGATGCATTGCCGACCCCGCGCGAGATCTGCGAGATCCTCGACCAGTACGTGATCGGCCAGTCGAAGGCCAAGCGCAATCTGTCGGTGGCGGTGTACAACCACTACAAGCGCCTGCGTCACATCGAAGCAAGGGAAGACGACGTCGAACTCGCCAAGAGCAACATCCTGCTCATCGGCCCCACCGGCTCGGGCAAGACCTTGCTCGCGCAGACCCTGGCGCGTGTGCTCGAAGTCCCGTTCGTGATGGCCGACGCGACCACGCTCACCGAAGCCGGCTACGTCGGCGAGGACGTCGAGAACATCATCCAGAAGCTGCTGCAAAAGTGCGACTACGACGTCGAGAAGGCGCAGCAGGGCATCATCTACATCGACGAGATCGACAAGATCTCGCGCAAGGCCGACAACCCCTCCATCACTCGCGACGTGTCGGGCGAAGGCGTGCAGCAGGCGCTGCTCAAGCTCATCGAGGGCACGGTCGCATCGATTCCGCCGCAGGGCGGGCGCAAGCACCCGAACCAGGACTTCATCCAGATCGACACCACCAACGTGCTGTTCATCTGCGGTGGCGCCTTCGACGGACTGGAAAAGGTCATCCGCAACCGCACCGAGAAGGTCGGCATCGGCTTCGGCGCAGAGGTCAAGAGCAAGGAGTCGAAGAACCTCTCCGACACTTTCCGCCAGGTCGAGCCCGAAGACCTGATCAAGTTCGGTCTCATCCCCGAGCTCATCGGCCGCCTGCCGGTGGTCGCCACGCTGCAGGAGCTCGACGAAGAGGCGCTGATCCAGATCCTCGTCGAACCCAAGAACGCGCTGATCAAGCAGTACCAGAAACTGTTTTCGATGGAAGGCGTCGAACTCGAGATTCGTCCGACCGCGCTGCATGCCGTGGCGCGCCGGGCGATCAAGCGCAAGACCGGTGCACGCGGCCTGCGTTCGATCCTCGAGGCCGCGCTGCTCGACATCATGTACGACCTGCCGACCATGGAAAACGTCGAAAAGGTCGTCATCGACGAGTCGACGATCGAGGAGGGCGGCAAGCCCTTGCTGATGTATGCCGAACAGCAAAAGGTGTCCGGCGGCAACTGAGGCATCGCTCGAGCATCCCGCCTCAGGCGCGTGGCCCAAGCCCGCGGCTTGAATTTCCAGGTCACGCCCATACATGGGTGTGACCTTTTGCTTAAGGAAAGAAAAAATGTCGGGTCCTGCTGACCTCCCCAACGAAGCGACTGAAATGCCGCTGCTGCCGCTGCGCGACGTGGTGGTGTTTCCGCACATGGTCATCCCGCTCTTCGTCGGCCGCCCGAAGAGCATCAAGGCGCTCGAGAACGCCATGGAGGCGGGCAAGAGCATCCTGCTCGTGGCGCAGAAGTCCGCCGCGAAGGACGAGCCTTCGGTGGACGATCTGTACGAGATCGGCTGCGTCGCCAACATCCTGCAGATGCTCAAGCTGCCCGACGGCACGATCAAGGTGCTGGTCGAAGGCGTGCAGCGCGCCCGTATCGAAAAGGTCGAGGACCTGCGCAGCGTGTTCGTGGCCACCGTGCGTCCGGTGCCGGTGACCGAGCATGCCACGCACGAGCTCGAGGCCATGCGGCGGGCGATCATTTCGCAGTTCGACCAGTACGTGAAGCTCAACAAGAAGATCCCGCCCGAGATTCTCGGCTCGCTGCAGGGTCTCGATGAAGCGGGTCGCCTGGCCGACACCATCGCCGCACACCTGCCGCTCAAGCTCGAGCAAAAGCAGGAAGTGCTGGAGATGTTCGACGCCGCCGAGCGCCTCGAGAAGCTGCTCAGCCAGCTCGAGGGCGAGCTCGACATCCTGCAGGTCGAAAAGCGCATCCGTGGCCGCGTCAAGCGCCAGATGGAAAAGAGCCAGCGCGAGTACTACCTCAACGAACAGGTCAAGGCCATCCAGAAAGAGCTCGGCGAAGGCGAGGACGGCGCCGATCTCGAGGAGATGGACAAGAAGATCAAGACCGCCGGCATGCCGAAGGAGGCGCTGGCCAAGGCCGAGGCCGAATTCAAGAAGCTGCGCCTGATGTCGCCGATGTCGGCCGAAGCCACCGTGGTGCGCAACTACATCGACACCCTGATCGGCCTGCCGTGGAAAAAGAAGTCGCGCGTGAGCAAGGACCTGGCCGAGGCCGAGAAGGTGCTCGACAAGGACCACTACGGCCTCGAGCGCGTCAAGGAACGTATCCTCGAATATCTTGCCGTGCAGCAGCGCGTGGACAAGGTCAAGGCGCCGATCCTGTGCCTGGTCGGCCCCCCGGGCGTGGGCAAGACCTCGCTCGGTCAGTCGATCGCCAAGGCCACCAACCGCAAGTTCATCCGCATGGCCCTGGGTGGCGTGCGTGACGAGGCCGAGATCCGTGGCCACCGTCGCACCTACATCGGCTCGATGCCGGGCAAGATCCTGCAGAACATGAGCAAGGTCGGGGTCAAGAACCCGCTCTTCCTGCTCGATGAGGTCGACAAGCTCGGTATGGACTTCCGCGGCGACCCATCCTCGGCGCTGCTCGAAGTGCTCGACCCCGAGCAGAACCACACTTTCCAGGACCACTACGTCGAGGTCGACTTCGACCTGTCCGACGTGATGTTCGTCGCCACCGCAAACACGCTCAATGTCCCTGCGGCGCTGCTCGACCGCATGGAAGTGATCCGCCTGTCGGGTTACACCGAAGACGAGAAGGTCAATATCGCTCAGCGCTATCTGCTGCCCAAGCAGCTGAAGAACAACGGCCTCAAGCAGGACGAGCTCTCGCTCAGCGAAGACGCCTTGCGCGACATCGTCCGCTACTACACGCGCGAAGCCGGCGTGCGCAGCCTCGAGCGCGAAATCTCGAAGGTCTGCCGCAAGGTGGTCAAGCAACTCGTGCTCAAGCCGCGCAGCAGCAAGATCGTGGTCAATGCCAAGAACCTCGACAAGTATCTGGGCGTGCGCAAGTTCAGCTTCGGCATGGCCGAGAAGGAAAACCAGATCGGCCAGGTCACCGGCCTGGCATGGACCGAGGTCGGCGGCGAGCTGCTCACCGTCGAGGCCGTGCAGCTGCCGGGCAAGGGCAAGATCGTCACCACCGGCAAGCTCGGCGAGGTGATGCAGGAGTCGATCCAGGCCGCACTTTCGGTGGTACGCCGGCGGGCGCGTTCGCTGGGCATCGACCCGGACTTCTACCAGAAGAGCGACATGCACATTCACCTGCCCGAAGGCGCGATCCCGAAAGACGGTCCATCGGCGGGGGTCGCGATCTCGACCGCGCTGGTGTCGGTGCTCACCGGCATCCCGGTGCGCTGCGATGTCGCGATGACGGGCGAGATCACGCTGCGTGGCGAAGTGCTCGCAATCGGTGGCCTCAAGGAGAAGCTGCTCGCTGCGGTGCGCGGCGGCATTCGTACCGCCCTGATCCCCGAAGAGAACGTCAAGGATCTCGCCGAGATCCCCGACAACATCAAGAACGCGATCGAGATCGTGCCGGTGAAGTGGATCGACAAGGTGCTCGAGCTCGCTTTGGAGCGTAAGCCGGAGCCCTTGCCCGAGTCCGAGGCTGCGGCGGTGGCCGCGGTACCGGAGGACAACGCCGGCGCGCAGTCGAGCCGCCACGCCCACTGAGCTGACGCGCAAGCAGCGCCGATGCCGCAAAGGCCGCAAGCCCATGAAGGGTTTGCGGCCTTTTTTCCGTGTGCGCGTCCTCCCGCTCGGAAAAGATTCCGCGTTGACAGTGCCGAATTCAGCGCGCTATAAAACCAGCAAGTGCGTGAAATGTCTTCCAGCGTGCAGATGCCGGCGATTACGTCGGGCTGCATGCGTGTCCATGCAGTTCATCCCCGGAGGCGTCCAAGTGAACAAACAGGAACTGGTTGCAAGCATTGCGGAAAAAGCGGACATGGCCAAGGTCGACGCCGCACGTGCGCTCGACGCCGCGGTCGCCGCCATCACCGAGTCCCTCCAGCGTGGTGAGTCGGTTACGCTCGTCGGCTTCGGCAGTTTCTATGTCGGCGAGCGCTCCGAGCGTAGCGGCCGGAACCCGCGTACCGGCAAGGACATCAAGATCGAGGCAGCCAAGGTTCCAAAATTCCGCGCTGGCAAAGGGCTCAAAGATTCTGTAAACTGACGCGCTTTGCTGATTCGGGTGTTCCTGGATCGCAGCGCGGGTGCTTAGCTCAGTTGGTAGAGCGTCGCCCTTACAAGGCGAATGTCGGCGGTTCGACCCCGTCAGCACCCACCACGGAATACCAAAGCCCGGGCCCAGCCCCGGGCTTTGTCATTTGTGCGCGCCCGTTGGTAAGTGACGATCCCGAAGAGTCGGCACCACGCGTTCGTTGCGGCAGGTGTCGCCTTCAAGGTCGATGGCAAGGAGACCTTCATGGCCAAGAAATTTCCGCTTCACCCCAAGAACCCGGAGCGGATCTGCTGGGGGTGTGACAAATACTGCTCGGTTGAGGAACTCGGTTGTGGCAACGGGTCCGGCCGCACCCAGCATCCAATCGAGTTGCTCGGCGATGACTGGTACACCTACGGTGACTGGGGAATCGATCCGGATGACCCTGCTACTCCCGCGCGCAAGAAGTCTGGCACGGCCGATGCCTGAGGGTGGGGAAGGGCGCTGGATCTTATTTGGTGCAGTGCAACAAAAAGTGCTTGACACTGTTCCGGCGACTCTCTAGTCTACGAATTGTTGCAGCGCAGCAAACAAGCTTTGTGAGCGCGTTGAAAGATTTATAGCCAATTCAAACCAAAGGAACGCCACCATGAACAAGATCCAGACCCCCGAGCAAATCGCCGCCCTCGGCCAAGCCAACCTCGAAAAGCTGATGGCGCTCGCCACCGGCGCCCTGGCGCGCGCCGAGCGCCTGGCCGAGCTGAACCTCAACACGGTTCGTTCCGTGCTGGAAGACAGCGTGAGCACCAGCCGCAAGCTCGCCGAAGCAAAGGATCCGCAGCAGTTCGCCAGCCTCCAGGCCGAACTCACCAAGCCGATGATCGACAAGGCCGTCGCTTACGCCCGCAGCGTCCAGCAGATCGCCACCGAAGGTCAGGAAGAGGTCTCGGGCCTGTTCGAAGACCAGATCGCCGAGCTCAACGCCAACTTCAAGGCCATGCTTGAACAGGCCGCCAAGAAGGCCCCCGCCGGCTCGGAGCCCGTCTTCGCTGCGGTGAAGTCGGCCATGGAAAGCGCCAGTAGCCTCTACGAAAACGCCAGCAAGGCTGCCAAGCAGGCTGCCGACACCGCCGAGGCCAACATGACCGCCGCCACCGAGGCTGCCGTCAAGGCCGTGACCGGCGCGCAGAAGGCCGCCGCGAAGAAATAATCTTCCCGGACTGCACCCAGCGCCCCTCGGGGCGCAAGGCGAGGCCGCCTCCGCACTGCGGAGGCGGCCTTCGTCATTCTGGCGTAGCGGATCGGGGGGCGTGCGCGCAAAGGGTCTCTGCTGCTTTTTCAGCGCAAGCTTTTCCGCCACGTGCTGTTTCCGCCACGTGCGGCCTGAGTGCGGCCTGAGTATTGCGGCACACCAGGAGCGTGCGTATGATTCGCGCTCTTCGATCGGGCGCCAATCCGATCCGCCGCAAGGCAATGGGGGTATAGCTCAGTTGGTAGAGCAGTTGACTCTTAATCAATTGGTCCTAGGTTCGAGTCCTAGTGCCCCCATCAACGAATTTGAGCACTTAGGCCAGTTCTCCCGAACTGGCCTTTTTGCTTTTGGGATTACGGTTGCCCCCGACCTTGTTGCTTGTGCCTCCTCTCGCGCCAGCGCAAAGCGCTTGCGTTTTCCCGCTGCTCTTCATAACTTGACAACAGGCACCACCCTGCACGCCAGACGGGGCACGACAAGGAGAAGAACAATGAGGACCAGGCAACTGCAGGCCTGCGCACTGCTCGCCGCGCTGCCCGGGGTGGCAACGCCCGCGCCACCGCTCGAGGCCGAGCTCGTGGGCGCCTTCTTCGAGACCGAGCAGGTCGACGTGGCGGTCAGCGGCTCGGTAGTGGTCGGCGTGACCAGCACCTCGGTGCAGGGCGGCAAGTCGGTCGGCAGCCTGCTGTTGCTGCACGCGGCTGGGGATCCGCAGGTGTGCCTGACGATGCTGTCGCGCGACGGGGTCTATTACTCGCGCAACACCTTCAGGCTGCCCGACGCCGGTGCGGGCCAAGCGGTGCGGCTGCCGTACCGGACGAATCTCCGCGACCGGCTCGGCAACTACGAAGCAGCCGATCTCGCCATACGCGCCAACGCGGGCAGTTGCGAGTTCAGCACCAACCTGTACTACGTGTTGGGCTCGGCGAGCGACCAGGCGCCTGGTGCGATCAGGGTCTTCGTCAACTCCTTCGGCGCAACCGACGTGTTCTATCGCAGCGCTGCACAGGGCCTCGAAGGCGTCTGCACACCCATTGCCGAGGGTCGTCGTACCAGTTTCGATTATTGGTGCGACATCCCCCGGCCGAGCGGCGGCGAGCGTGTGGACGTCGGTATCGAGCGGGAGCGTTACGGCCGCGAGATGCCGACAGTGACGCTGACGCTCGTTCTGCTGCCGCAAGACTGATGGCCCGGCCACCGCTAGCGGACGAGAACCCGCCCGAGAACTCGACGCCGGCAGCGCTGCAGCGCTGTGGCGCCAGCCTGAGCTTTGTGTGGAGGCTGGCGCTGTGGGTCGGCGTGCACGCGATCTGGCTGCTGGTGGGCGTCGTCGTCGTGCTGCTCGCGCTCAACCTGCATACCCCGCCGAGCTGGTATTTCAGCATCAACGCGCAGGCCGAGGCGGCCGACATCGAGCTCGCCGCCGGGCGCGAGACGCAATGGCGCATCGAAGGCGCCATCGTGTGCGCCACCACGGTGCTGCCCGCGCCACTCGAACTGCTGCCGCGGGCGGCGTCATCGCCCTGCGGCGGACGGCGCTGGCAGGCCCACGCCTTGCCAGGCGGCGAAGACTCGGGCGCAGAGCACGTGCTGGTGCTGGGTGGCGCCACAACGCCCAACGCAGAGCCCGCACCGCACCAGGTCAGCCTCGAGACGCGCACCGATGGCGGCCTGCAGATGTCGATCCGCGGCCAGGACCCGATACGCCTGGCCACATCAGGACAGGAGGTCACTCTGCCGCCCAGCCTCAACCTGATCTGGGCGGGCGAGGCGCGACCGCGCAACCTCGTCTTCCCATTCACCGGTGAGCGCGTGCGCGTAGGCCGCGACGTGACCTGGTCCGACTCAAGCATGCTGCGCGAAGGTACGCTCACAGTGTTCACGGCCTCGGAGGAGTCGCTCGCGAAGCGTTCGCAGGTGGAGGAAGTGGCGCTGATGCCTGGCGACCAGGTCCGTCTAGAGCGCTACGACGGCCGCGGCGTATTTCATCCAAAGGGCTTCATGCGCTTCGACCGCCTGGGTGGTGACGGACCGGCAAGCCTGAGCGTGGTCGCCTTCGGGCGTGCGGAGAGCGTCCGCATAGAGCGATTCGGCGATAGTGGCTACGAGTTCAAGCCGGGATGGTGGGTCGGCATCCTGCACGATGGTCGGCTGATGATGTGGTCGGCCATCCTGATCGCGCTGATCACGGTACTCGGCGGCGTTGCTGGCTGCCGTGACCTTGCGCCTGCGCCACGCGAGGCCTGGCGCACGCTGCGCACCGCGTGGTGCCGGGCCTCGCCACCAACACAGGAGCTTGAACGATGACAGGCCCCCGCCTGCACGCGCGAAAGTGGGCAAGCGCGCTGTTCGCCCTCTTGCCCTGCGCTGCCCCGGTCGCCGCGCAGCAGGCGGTGGTGACGACTCAGGACGCCAACGCGCTCGAGATCGGGCAGGCCTTCCTCGCCCATCATGGCGGTCAGTGCTATGCGATCCTGCCCACCCACGTCGTGAACGAGGCCGGGCGGCCCGCGCTGCGGCGCGAAGGCACGGAGGGCCTGCTCGGCGAGACCATCGACAGTGCCGAGCTTGGCGACGATCTCAGCGTTGCCCGCCTCGACGGCGCCATCCGCGCCGACTGCGGGGTGAGCGCGCTGAGCATCCGGCGCTCCATCGAGCGCCTGCTGCAGCAGGGCCGCCTGGGCACTCTGCGCTCGATCAACGGCGACGGCACGGTCGCCCAGCTCGGCGTCACCATCGTAGACGATGACGGCCGCGGCATGCTGCGCGTGCAGCCGACGCACCAAGGCAACCCGATCCGCAAGGGCCTCAGTGGCAGCCTGCTGCTGATCGACGGCGTCAGCGTCGGCATGCTGCTGTCAGTGAATGCGCGCTCGGGAATTGGCTCCGTTGCGCGTATCGACGCGCTGATGTCGAAAGTGGACGCCCATCTGATGAATCCTGCGACGCCTGCCCCCGGAGCAGCGGCGGGGACCGTGTCCGCATCCCCCACCGCGTCCCTGAGCTCAACCCACAGCGCGCCCGGCGCCGGCCCGCGTGTGCTCGGCTGGAGCGCACTGCCGATCGACGAGTCCCATCGTGCCGCCAACCTCACCGCCGGCGCCGAGGCGCCCCCCTGGTCCAGTATTCCCGAACGCTGGCCTGTGACCATCGACCTGCAGGCGGGCGATGGCGTCGTCACGATCAGCGGCGTGATGCTCGATGGCCGCGGCGTTGCCGCCGCAGGGCAACTCCCCGCCCGGGTAGAGGTGTTCATCAACCTCAGCGGCGACACGCGCGGCTGGCGCGCGATCACGTCGACGGCAGTGGATTATCGCGACGGCGTCGCGCACATCGCGCTCGCACCCTTGCGCACCCGACTGCTGCGCCTCAGTTTCAGCGCCACGGTCGATGGCGGCGAGGTGATCAGCCTCGGCCGCATTGCCCTGCTCCAGTAAAAATCGGGCGCGGCGACACCGCCACGAGCTGCTCAGCGCAGCTTGCCGGAGGCCAGGAACTGGGTCCGACCCGAACTCAGACGGACAATACCCGCGACCGCGTTGTCATCCTCCAGGCTCATCGTTCCGCTGATCTGATTGCTGTAGTTGAACACCAGCTCGGTGCCACTGACCTGCCCCTGCCAGTAGCTAGACTTGAAGGTGCCGGCCTCGGCGTTGCGACCATCGATGGGCACCACCAATCCGCTGCCATTCTTGACCAGATAGTCGGCCGAGGCCTCCTGGGTGGGCTTCGGCGCAGACGGATCGGGCGTCAGGGTCAGGTGAAGGTTGTTCTGGCTCAGCACCAGAGCCTTGAAGGCCATCGCCCGCATGACGCTGTCTGCGCTGGCGAGGCCCGTCTCGTAGGCAATCAGGCGCAGCGCCTCGTCGCCGCTCTTGACCATGGCATCGAAAGTGGCGAGCCGCATGTTCTGGTCGGGGCCGTTGAGCACCTTGCGCAACTCCTCGATATCGCGCGCCTGGCCGCGCGCGCGCTCGAGGATCTCGGCTGCTGTGCCCTGGGCATGCGCCAGGGATGGGATGGAGAGCTCGGCCATGCCGAGGGCGGTGAGCACGGCGATCAGGGCGGAAAGGCGGCGCATCGGACAGGCTCCTGTAGAGGGGACAGAATCGATCCTGCATTCTAGGACAGGTCCACCCCCGTAGCTGCTGCAGCGCGACCACTTATCCGCGCGTCAACGCGCGAGGCCAGCCCTCGGTGGGGGGCTGGTCTCGCGCTCGCATGCCCGGCACAAGAACCGGTTGCGGCCCTGCTACGCAGCGCGCTTGATCATCGACACCGTCGCGCTGGTGGTCTTGCTCACCGCTTCGACGGTCGCGGCGGCAGCCTGGTCGGCGTTGGCCTGGGCGGTCTCGGAGACCTGCTTGACCACCTTGGTCGCGCCCTCATAGGCCGACGACGCGTTGGCGACGGCGGTCTTGAGCGCCTTGACGGCAAACTCGGAACCAACCGGGACATTGCGGTTGACGCTCTCGAGGGTCACGATGACGGTCTGCAGCCACTGCGACATGCCCGCTTCGACGAGCTTGAGCACGTCGGCCTGGGCCTGACCTGCAAGGCTGGTCACGGTCTTGAAATACGTGTAGCTCTTTTGCAGCGCGGGCGTGACGGTGGCGACCTGCAGTTCGACCAGGGCCTTCGGGTCACGGGTCGCCGCAACGGCCTGGCCATGGGCGATGGCGTCGTCGAGGAGGGCGCGGGTAGTGTTCAGGTTGAGCGCGGTCAGGTGCTCGACGGCAGACAGCACGCTGTCGCTGGCAGCGGCGACTTCATTGACACGGGCTTCGGCACTGCTCTTGGCGCTGGCGAGGAATTTCTCGGGCGAGGTGTTCATGGTGTGACTCCTTAAGTTGGGCGACACCGCATCGCTGAGTCGGTGCAGTTCTATGTTGCACTGCAACATAGAAGCAGGCAAGTCTTTTCTGGACCTAATCTGAACTTTTTACGCTGGAACAACACACCTCACCGATGACCCTTTCCACCGATCAGATCGTCGCCCTGCTGCTGTGCTGGCTCGCGTATGCGGTGCTGCACTCGCTGCTCGCCTCACTATGGCTCAAGCGTCGCGTGGCGGCATGCTGGCCACGGCTGGCGCCCGGCTACCGAATGGTGTTCAACGTGCTCGCGGTGGCCCTGCTGGTGCCACCGCTGTGGCTCACCGTCGCCTGGGGTGGCCCGCTGCTGTGGTCGTGGGACGGCGGCTGGGCGTGGGTGGCGAACGGGCTGGCGCTGGCTGCCGTAGGCGGGTTCGTGTGGTCGACGCGCTACTACGACATGGCGGTGTTTGCCGGCAGCGCGCAATGGGCCACCCGCAACGGCGCCGCCGAAGACCCCGGCGGTCTGCGCCTGTCACCGCTGCATCGGTACGTTCGTCACCCGTGGTACAGCCTCGGACTGGTGATCCTGTGGACGCGGGACATGGACGAGGCCCGCCTGGTGAGCACGCTGTGCATCACGCTCTATCTGTGGCTCGGCTCGCTGCTCGAGGAGCGCAAGCTGCTTGCCTTCCACGGAGACGCCTATGCGCGCTATAGCGAACGGGTGCCCGGGCTTGTACCCTGGCCCGGACGCAGCCTGAGTGAAGACGAGGCACGCACCCTGTGCGCGCCGCCGCCTCAGGACAAGGCTTCGATGCGGGGGGACGGTGCCTGATCCTCGGCCGGCCACCTCGACCAGTCAGGGTCGGGCAGTGCATTGAACACTTTGCGCAGGCTGGCACCCCATTCCTTGTGGATCATGTCGAAATAGGGGTTGTCCCAGTCCACGCTCAGATGGCGGGCGACGCGTAGCGCGTCACGGCGATAGATCAGCAGGTCGAGCGGCAGCCCGACCGACAGGTTGGAGCGGATCGTCGAATCCATCGAGATCAGCGCGCACTTGGCGGCCTCGTCGAGCGAGGTCTTGCTGGTGACGATGCGATCGACGATGGGCTTGCCGTACTTCGACTCGCCGATCTGGAAGTAAGGCGTGTCAATCGAGGCCTCGATGAAGTTGCCGGCCGCGTAGATGTTGAACAGCCGCGGCGGCTCGTCGCCGATCTGGCCGGCGAGGATGAAGCTGGCGTTGAACTCCACGCCAAACTGCTTCAAAGCCTCGGCGTCCTGGCGATGCACGCCGCGGATGGTCTCGCCGACGAGGCGCGCGCACTCGAACAGGGTGGGCGCGTTCCACAGGCTTTCCCGGTCCTGCACCGCGGCATGCTCGCGCAGCAGGCTGATCACCGCCTGGGTGATGGCGAGATTGCCCGCGCTCATCAACACCAGCACGCGATCGCCGGCACGCTCGAACACCGTCATCTTGCGGAAGGTGTTGATGTGGTCCACGCCCGCGTTGGTACGCGAGTCGGACAGGCAGACGAGGCCCTCTTCGAGGCACATCGCAACGCAGTAGGTCATGCGGTCATCCCGGTGGTGGTCGGTCGGAGGCCAGTCTGCGCCGGCCGCGCTCAGGCAGCAACCGGCACGAGGAAGTTCTGCCCGATGCTGTCTCCCAGCCGGTTGATGCGCGCCAGGAAGCGCTCAAGCCAGGGGTGCAGACCGACCTCGAAGATGTCGTCCATTCGCCCGTAGTGCAGCGTCGCGTGCAGCTCACCGGCCTGGCGTGCTGCCTCGGCTGAGTGCAGGTTGGCGATGTCACCCAGGATCTCGTTGATCTCGTCCACGCAGGCGTGCAGCGAGCGCGGCATGGCGTGGTTCAGGATCAGCAGCTCGGCCACCTTGTAGGGCGTGATCACGTC
>DITC01000049.1 GCA_002422685.1 Thauera sp. UBA6194
GGGTGCCAGCCTCCACGCACGCTTAGCGTGCGTTATTTTCCGTTTTCTGAGACGACCCCAACTTGCTCACCCACGGGACAGCCCGCATCTGGCCAGTATGCAGGCCGCCCACCGCCCCGCCTGGGCTAGTCGCATTTCTTAAATGCTGGGTAGGGGTGCTGCTCTACTTGGGCAAAGCGGCTAGCAATGGGTCTATGGCGCGTTTCAGAGGAGTGGCAGGGCGCAGAGCAAAGCCACAGGCTACGAGGTCGACGGTTTTGCCGCTTGGGGAGTGGAAGCCGTCAAGCTTTAATGGAGGGGACCCGCCCGAAGGGTGGGGCGTAGGCCGTTCATGCTTGACGGCTGGAACGTGGGGCGTAGCCCCGCCACGCTCCCGGCTCAGCCGGGGGATGTAGGCCAAGGGCCGTTAAGCATCCCCCGGCAGATGCCCTGCGGCGAGCGTCGCTTTGAGATTGAAAACAACATCACGGCGCAAGCCCTTTGAGCGCATCCACGAATGACAACCTAAACAAGTACATGGCCAGGTCGATAGCACCGCCACCGCCTTTGTCTGCACGTGTATCGAGAAACCTGGCACCAGTCACCAGCAGCTCATGGCTAAATGATCTCTTTGCCATCACCAATAAACCTCTATCCACCACCCGATGGGCGACGGGGCTACTACTTCGCGCCTTCGGCGCTGCGCGGGATGATGGATAAGTCCTGCGGACTTACCCACAACCCTTGCGGCTACTCGCATTTAAAAATGCAGGGCTACTCAAAAGCGGAAGCCCCCCGGACAGCACTACGAAGAATCGACAGACTCCAAATCCAACCCCTTCGCGATCCAATCAACCACCGAGGAGCGGGGGGCAGATACCTGATGTACACCATGCTTAACATCTGATCTGGGTGCTGCGACCACTTCCAGCACTGCGACAACTGCTGGCTTGAGCACTTCGGTAAGGACATGCTTGTAGGCCGCGACGGTTTGGCGCGAAAGGCCCGCCAGACGCGCAATAGCGGCTTGGGTGAGGGCTTCCCCCTTCTGCTGGAGCTGGCGGCACGCAGCTCGAACCTTGGACTCCGTGGCCTTTTGCCTGACCTCGTGCGTGCGTGCGGCTGCAAGTCGCTGCCGCTCAACCAGCGGCAAGTCCTTGTCGAGCTGCATCACGCCTCGATGGCAGCGGCTATCGCCTCTGTAGCGATCCCACGTCCAACGGGCGACTGATTTCACCGTGGCCCGCAGCGAGGACCACGACAGGTCTTCGGAGAAACCGAAATGCTGGAAGTTGTTCAGGTTGTGCGCGTAGGCTTCCAGCAACCGCGTGAAGGTTGAGAATGCCCCCCTCTCACGCTCGCGGTTGACGATGGAATAGGCGTAGTAGCGCAGGTACTCGAACAGGATGCAGTGCCGCGAATGGCTTACCTCATCGAGCCGTGGCTTTTTACCCCACGGGGGCGACTTGACCAGCTCCACATAGTCGGCCAGCTCGCCCAGCTCATAGATGTGGCTGTGCAGTTCGTGAGTGAGCCACCACGGATGGCCGGGGGTTTTGGCGACCGGCCCGCTGTGGAACTTCATGTCCGCGTCCAGACGGATGGCGAACGCCTCATAGACGGCTTTCATGTACTGGATGGGTTTGCTGCGGGCCGCTTCGGTCGTGCAGACCGGGGGGATGGCGTAGTACAGGTGGCTATGGCCACTCTTCCGGTTGCGCACGATCAGGTTGGGGGCTGGCAAGCCCGCATCCTCCCAGATGAGCGCGTTTGAGTGGTCAAGGTCGAAGATCAGCCAGCTCACCATGCCCGGTCGATTGACCTGCATGTAGGGATAGCGAATCGCGTACTCACGAGGACGGATGCGCGTAGCGGTCTTATCGTCGGAGCATCGGGGCAAGTACGGAGCTTCAAGCAGCACGCGATTCAGGGCGGTGCCGCCCTGAAAAAACCGCTGTGCCGGTGCTTCGTCGCGTGACGCAACAGTGGATTTTCGAGCCATAGCCCCCCGCAGCCCTCAAGAACGAGAGCGAAACTTGCCTACCGGGGGATCGAGACATAGAATATGAGTCGTTACGAACTCGTAGTTTTTTGGGCAAGACACCGACCGCCAAGTCGATATTTCCCCATGTCTTGATACCCCGAAACTTTGCATAAAGCCCCGCGCCAACGGGGCTTTTGCTTTTTCAGCGTGGTTCAGGGGTAAGCTGACGTCTGGCTGGCAATGCGAGCAGCAGCTCTCTGCTCAAGCCATGTATCAATCTCGTGTTCAAGCCAGCCAACAATCCGTTTGTTGATCTGAATAGAGGCGGGAAACGTTGGATCGTCGCGGGTAATCCGCCACAGAGTTACATCGTTAATGCCGCCCAGCTTCTCGCAGACGGCCTTGCGGCGTAGAATTTGCATCGTCATTACCCCTGCAAGTTGAAAGTGAATGCAGGAAGTTTCAGACGACGACCCTGTCGTGGTCACGGATTCCTAGAATGGAATTTTTGCAGCAAAAAATCCGAAGGCAGCGATGCGGGACAGGCAAGCGATGCTCGGCCTCGCTCCGGGCAGCAGCGACCAAAGTGTATATAGAAGTGACTACAAGATGAGGCAACGCAAGGTGAATGCCGCTTCTACACATACTTTCCGGCCAGACTTTTTGTTCAACGTCTAATCGCCTCACGCAAGGCATCCCACGGCCACATCAGGCCTCGGGATGCCTCACAGCCTGCCTTCTTCCAGGCTTCAGAACCGGTAGTCCAGACCGATCGCCGGGCCCTGCTGCACCACATCGAACACGAAGCCGCCGTCGCGATAGTCGACAGCCAGCCGGCGATAGGCGAGCAACACGGCGAACTCGTCGCTGAGCTTTTAGCCGAGCGCAGCCATCAGGTCCGAGCTCGAGCGCGCACCGACGCCAAACCCGCCGAGCATTCCCCAGCCCATCACATAGCTGCGCGGCCCGAGGTGGTAGAGCCCCTTGAGGCCGACGACCGGGTCGGTCCACCGCTCGCTGTCACTGCCACTGGCCGGGGTCGGTCGCGGCCGGGGCAGGCGCGGACGACTGCGCAGCGACGCTCGAGCTCAGCGCGAGGGCGAAAGCGGTCGCCAGCCCGGTGCGTGCGAGGAAGTTCAAGCGCATGCGCGAATCTCCCGGATGCAGGCGCCGCTCAGGGCAGCAGGTTCTTGTAGATGCGGCCGTTTTTCATGATGAGGACAAAGCTCGACTCGGGACGCTTGATGAGCGACAGATCGGCCGTCGGGTCGCCATCGACCAGCAGCAGGTCGGCGAGCGCGCCCTCGGCGACGACGCCCAGGGGCTTGCGGTAAGGATTGCGCTCGCCGGTGAGCTCGAGCAAGGCGCCGTTGTCACCGGTCGCGATGCGCAGCACCTCGCCGGGGGTGTACCAGCGCTCGAGCGAGACCAGCAGCGCGTTCTGCTTCTCCCCGTTGTCGCCCGAGAACAGGATGTCGGTGCCGAAGGCCACCTTCGCTTTGTGCTTGCGCGCCAGCGCATAGGCGCGATCGGTGCCGGCCGCCACCATCAGCTGCTTGACCCGGTTGGCCCCGGCCTGCGGGTTGGCGAGCTCGTTGTCGAGGAAGGGCTGGAGCGACCACCAGATCCCCTTCTGCACCATCAGTTTGACCGTGTCCTCATCGACCAGCTGGCCGTGCTCCACCGCCTTCACCCCGGCCTCGATGGCGACTTGGACCGCGCGGCTGGTGTAGGCATGCACCGTGACGTAAGTGCCCCAGTTCTCGGCCGCAGCCACTGCGGCGCGGATCTCGTCAACGGTGTATTGGGTGGCGTCGATCGGGTCGTAGATCGACGTCACCCCACCGCCGGCCATCAGCTTGATCTGCGTGGCGCCGAGCATCAGCTGTTCGCGGGTGCGCCGCAGCACCTCGTCGACGCCATCGGCGATGGCTGCGGTGCGGGTGAGCTCGGTATGACTGAGGCCTTGGCTGGCGGCGCGCGGGACCTCGTGCGGCAGACGGAAATCGCCATGACCGCCGGTCTGCGAGATCATCGCGCCCGACGGGAAGATGCGCGGCCCGGGAAAGCGCCCCTCCTCGATCGCACGCCGCAGGCCCTGCACCGGCCCGCCCATGTCGCGCACGGTGGTGAAGCCGCGCATCAGCGTCGCTTCGGCGACCTGCGCCGCGCGCAGATTGGTATAGCCGACCTCGCTGGTCATGGCATCGGCCAGATTCTGGCCGATCAGCATCGCGTGCCAGTGCGCATCGATCAACCCGGGCATCAGGGTGCGGCCACCGCCGGCGACACGGGTTAGCTCGGCATCCGCCGGCGGCTCGATGGGTGCCGCCGAAATCGCCTGGATGGTGTCACCCACCACCAGCACGTTAGCGGGCGCGCCGGCGCGCTCGCTGCTCCGGCCATCGAAGACGAAGACGTTCTCGAACAGGACGGCCTTGTCCGCCGCATGCGCCACTGACAGCCACAGCGATGCGAGGACGACGACTCCGCGACCTAGAGATTTTTTCAGCCTCATCGAGCAGCTCCTTTGGACGCCATCCAATTCGTCGAGACAATAGCAGTCAAAACTGCCAGGACCAGGCCAGCCCTGCAGCTCGGCAAAAAGAAGATCGTTCAGCCGCGCCCGCCGAACAGCCCGCGAATCCACACCCAGCGGCTCACCACCAGCGCCAGGAAGATCAGCCCGCAGCCCAGCAGCTGCAAGGCGCTCATCGTCTCGGCGAACCACCAGGCCGCGGCGATGGCGGTCCACACCGGCTCGAGCATCATGATCAGCGCGGCATGGCTGGGCGTGGTCAGGCTCTGACCGCGGAGCTGAAGCAGGAATCGCAGCGTGGTGGCGATCACCGCGCTTGCGAGCAGCCAGCCAATGGCCGCCGCGCTCCAGCTCTGCGGCCAGCGCTCGAGCATCAAGCCGGCGGGCAGCACCAGCACGCCGACCGTGAGCATCTGCACCACGCTCAAGGCCCGCACCGGCACGTTGCGCACCACATGTGAATTGACGTTGAACATCAGCGCGAACACCATCGCCGCGCCGAGAAAGAACCACTGCCCGAGCTCGATGCGAAAGCCCCCTTCGAGCGACAGGCAGGCGAAGCCGGCCAGCGCCAGCGGCAGCGCAAACCAGGTGCTCGCCGGCGGACGGTCGCCGAAGAACAGGCGCGCGAACACGGGCACGATGACGATCCCGAGGCTGGAGATGAACGAGGCCTCGCCCAGGTGGCTGCTGTGCGACAGACCGAGAATCCACAGCACCATGGCGGCGGCGAACAGGACGCCGATGAGCAGGCTGTTGCGCAGGCCGCGCAGGGTGAGCGCGCGCAGCTGCGGCAGCGAGAACACTCCCAGCACCAGCCCGGCGAGCGCGAAGCGCAGTCCGATGAAGATCAAGGGCGGGATGCCGGCGAGCGCTTCCTTCGAGAAGATCCAGCCCGCCGCGGCGATCACCGTGGTGAGCGTCAGCAGCAGATCGGCCTCGAGGCGCTGCGCCGCCGCCGGCGCAGGGGATGCCGGCACGCTCATCGCACACTCCCGCACCGATGCCACGGCATGCGCCGGGTCATTTGGATGCACGGGGCGCGGGCAACCGCCGGGCGGCATCGCGCGCCAAGCGACCTGGAAAGCGGCAGTACGAGGCAGGCGCCGGCAGGCGCGCGGATGAAGGTGAGCACCCGTGCACGATAACCCATGCGGCGTGCGCCGATGCCGTGCTCATGCCCATGATCGGAGACGGACGCGGGACGGGGAAGCACGCCCCGCGAGCGCTCGACCGGGCGGGCACCCGAGCGTGTGCTTGCACCTGCCTTGCAGGCACGCGCCGCCGTCCGGGTGCTAGCATGCGCGCCATGCCGCCCACCGCACCCACCTCGCCCTACATCGGCCGGTTCGCCCCCTCGCCCAGCGGCGCGCTGCACTTCGGCTCGCTGATCGCCGCGCTGGGCAGCTTTCTCGACGCGCGCACTCACGACGGCAGATGGCTGCTGCGCATCGAGGATGTCGACACCCCGCGCACGGTGCCCGGCGCCGCCGAAGGCATCGTGCGCACGCTGGAGCGCTTCGGCTTCGAGTGGGACGGTCCCGTGGTGTGGCAGAGCGCACGCACCGGCGCCTACGAGGCCGCGCTCGAGCTGCTCAAGCGCGGCGGCCACGCCTACCCCTGCGCCTGTACCCGGCGCGAGCTCGCGGGCGAGCCGCTCGCCCGCGACGGCTCGCGCCGCTACCCCGGCACCTGCCGCAACGGCCTGCCAACGGGGCGCGAAGGCCGCGCCTGGCGGGTACGCGCCGAGGGCGTCGTTCGCTTCGACGACGCGGTGCAGGGCGCGCAGGAGGTCGACCTCGGCGCGGATGCCGGCGACTACGTGGTCAAGCGCGCCGATGGCCTGTTCGCCTACCAGCTCGCGGTCGTGATCGACGACGCCGAAGCAGGCGTGACCCACGTCGTGCGCGGCGCCGACCTGCTCGACTCGACCGCGCGCCAGATTCATCTGCTCGGCCTGCTCGAGCGGCCCGTCCCGGCCTACGCGCATCTGCCGCTGGCGACCAACGCGGCGGGCGAGAAGCTCTCCAAGCAGACGCTGGCGCGCGCGGTGGACGACTATCCGCCAGACGCCTCGCTGCTGGCCGCGCTCGATTTTCTCGGCCAGAATCCCCCTATTGCACTTGCACGCGCCCCGCTCGCCGAGATCTGGCAGTGGGCGCGCGCGAACTGGTCCATCTCCGCCGTGCCGCGCCGCCGCGAGGCCGTCGCCGCCGGCTTTTTCTGAGGAAACACCATGCACCCGAACGACATCAGCGCCCAGGCGGAAGCCATCCGCACGCTGCTGCAGGATGCGCGCACGATCGCGATCGTCGGCATCTCGGCAAAACACGACCGTCCCAGCCACGAGGTCGCGCACTACCTGCAGAGGGCGGGCTACACGATCATCCCGGTCAATCCGGCTTACGACGAGGTGCTCGGCGAGAAGTGCTATCCGAACCTGCACGCGGTGCCGGTGAAGATCGACATCGTCGATGTATTCCGCAAGCCTGCCGACGTGATGCCGGTGGTCGAGGACGCCATCGCCGTGGGCGCCGGCTGCGTGTGGATGCAGCTCGGGGTGATCGCACCCGAGGCCGCACAAAAGGCGGCGGAAGCGGGCCTCAAGGTGGTCAGCGACCTGTGCACCAAGATCGAGTACGCGCGCCTGATCGGACGCTGATCTTCACCGCCCGCAGCGCCGGGCACGCGCGCGCCGACTCAGTGATGATCGCTGTAGCCGGCCACGCCGATCGCCAGCCGCGCGAGCTGATAGGCGAGCCAGCTGAGGCCGCGCTGCAGCAGCGGCAGCGCCCGCCAGTCGCTCGCGCGCAGTTCCTTTGCGCCCGAGCAGATCGCGCGCTCGAGACTGGCGCGCAGCGTGCGCGCGAAGGCCGCGTCGTCGATCACGACGTTCGCTTCGCGCGCCATCAAGAGGCTGAACACATCGATGTTGCTCGAGCCCACCGTCGACCACTGGCCGTCGATGACCGCGACCTTGGCGTGCATGTGGCTGCGGTGGTACTCGAACAGCCGGATGCCGCGCGCCAGAAACATCGGATAGAGCGCGCGCGTGGCATAGACCTGGAGCGGATGATCCGACAGCCCCTGCAGCAGCAGCGTCACCTTCACGCCGCGCCCGGAAGCATCGACCAGGGCCTGCCGAAAACGCCGCCCCGGAAAAAAGTAGGCGTTGGCGATGACGATCTCGTCGCGCGCGGCGGCGATCGCTTCGAGGTAGGCGTTTTCGATCGCGCGCCGGTAGCGCAGGTTGTCGCGTACCACGAAAGCCGCGCAGATGCTGCCGACCGGCTCGGCCTGGGGCGGCGCGAGCAGCGGCAGCGAGTCGCGGCGCCGGAAGCTGGCCCACGCCACCAGCCGCCACAGGCGCTGCGCCGAGGCGACGATCGGCGCCAGCAGCGGCCCCCGGACATGCACCGCGTAGTCGTAGCGCGGGTGCGCGAGCAGGCCGGCGTCGAAGTCGTCCACCACGTTGATGCCGCCGACGAAGGCCTCGCGCCCGTCGATGACGACCACCTTGCGATGCAGCCGGCGCAGGCGATGGCGGCGTAGCGACAGGGGGCGCAGCTCGCGCCGGTAGATCAGCACCTGCACGCCGGCGTCGCGCAGGCGCGGCATCAGCGTGGCGACGAAGCTGCGACCGCCGAAGCCGTCGACCATCACCTTGACCGCGACGCCGCGCGCTGCGGCGCCGATCAGTGCGTCGACGATGCGCGCGCCGATTGCGTCATCCTCGAAGATGTAGCTTTGCAGGAAGATCTCGCGCTCGGCACAGTCGAGCGCTGCTTCAAGGGCGGGGAAATACTGCTCGCCGTTCTCCAGCAGCGCGACCGCGTTACCGGCCAGGAACTGCATCAGGCCACGGGCTCCAGATCGGCGGTGAGCGCGGCGTGGTCGGATATCTGCGCCCATGGCGCGCCGTAATGGACCTGCGCCTGACGCACCCGGAAGCCGCGCACGTAGATGCGGTCGAGGCGGAAAAAGGGCAGCGCGCTCGGGTAGCTGCGCGCCGGCCTGCCCTTGCCGCTGCCGAAGGCCTCGACCAGCCCCAGCCGGCGCCCGAGGAGGTCATCGGCGTGGTTGCGCCAGTCGTTGAAGTCGCCGGCGATGATCAGCGGGGTGTCGCCCGGGGCGAGTTGCTCCATGCGCTCGGCGAGCGCCATCATCTGCCGCCGTCGGCTGCCGGCCATGAGACCGAGATGCACGCACACGCAATGCACCGGAGCGTCGAACGCGGGAAGCTGGACCTCGCAGTGCAGCAGGCCACGGCGCTCGAAGCGGTGATCGGACACGTCCTGGTTGGCGGTGTTGAGGATCAGGTGCCGGCTCAGGATGGCGTTGCCATGATGGCCGTGATCGTAGATCGCATTGCCGCCGTAGGCGGTCTGGTGCCAGGCATCCTCGGCGAGAAACTCGTGCTGCGGCTGCAGCGGCCAGTCGGGGTGGCGCACCGGGTGGCCCAGATGCAGGCCCTGCACCTCCTGCAGGAAGACGAGGTCGGCATCCAGGCTGCGCAGCCGATCCCGCAGTTCATGCACCACCATGCGGCGGTTGAACTGCGAGAAGCCCTTGTGGATGTTGTAGCTGCAGATCCTGAGCGTCATGGCCGCGCGCTGCGGATTCGGTGTCCGGACGCCGTCGTCTCGACGGCTCAGGACACCGCGAGCATGCGGTCGAGCGCGATGCGCGCGAGCTCGGCCTCGTGTTCGGGCACCTTGATCTGATTCACCACCTTGCCCTCGGCGAGGTTCTCCAGCGTCCACGCGAGGTGCTGCGGGTCGATGCGCTGCATCGTCGAGCACATGCACACATTGGGCGCCATGAACTCGACGAGCTTGCCCTGCGGCTTCATCTCTTCGGCCAGGCGGCTCACCAGGTTGAGCTCGGTACCCACCAGCCACTCGGTGTTGGGCGCAGCGTTGGTGATGGTGTTGAGGATGAACTCGGTGGAGCCGACATAATCGGACTTCTGGCACACCTCGAGCATGCTCTCGGGGTGCGAGATGACGAAGCCGTTCGGGTGCTTCTGACGCCAGCGGTCGATGTGAACCGGCTGGAACATCTGGTGCACCGAGCAGTGGCCCTTCCAGAGCAGGATCTTCGCCTTGCGGATCTGCTCCGGGGTGAGACCGCCGTATTCGAGGTCGGGGTCCCACACCACCATCTCGTCGAGCGCGATGCCCTTCTTGAAGCCGGTCCAGCGCCCGAGGTGCTGGTCGGGGAAGAACAGCACCTTCTCGCGCTTGGCGAACGCCCAGTCGAGGATGGTCGGCGCGTTGGTCGAGGTGCACACGATGCCGCCGTGCTCGCCGCAGAAGGCCTTGAGGTCGGCCGCGGAGTTGATGTAGGTGACCGGGGTGATGACCTCGTCGGGCGCATCGAGCACCTCGGCGAGCTCGCGCCAGCAGCGCTCGACCTTGGCCAGGCTCGCCATGTCGGCCATCGAACAGCCGGCCGCGAGGTCGGGCAGGATCGCCATCTGGCTGGGCTTGGACAGGATGTCGGCGACCTCGGCCATGAAGTGCACGCCGCAGAACACGATGAACTCGGCGTCGGTCTGCGAGGCCAGGCGGGCGAGCTTCAAGGAGTCGCCGGTGAGGTCGGCGTGCTGATACACGTCGGCACGCTGGTAGTGGTGGCAGAGCAGCACCGCGCGGTCGCCGAGGCGGGCGCGCGCGGCGCGGATGCGCGCCTGGGCCT